>DHVS01000035.1 GCA_002412795.1 bacterium UBP2_UBA5202
GATTTTGCCAAAGTCCAGTAAATAGTTTAAAGCACTTATTTTTGTTCCCGTTTCCGTGGTTTCGTACCATCTACTTTCCCGGCGGCCGCAGCCGGCAGGTGCAGGAGCCGGAAAGCTTTTTGCTGTTGTCAATCTTGATCGGCATCCCGTCGTGCTCCCAGTCCAGTATCCCGCCGTTGAGGTTGGCGACATTGGTGAACCCTTGGTCCATCAGAAACCTTACCGCCTCCCTGCTGCGCAGGCCCACCGAGTCGGCTATTATCAGGGGGCGGTCTTTCGGCAGCTCGGCCAGGCGGGACATGAGTTCAGGGGCCGGGAGGTACAATACCTCGGGCACGTCAAATTTCTTGTAGTCGGTCTCTATCTGTGCCCTAAGATCTATGAACAGCCCGCCATTTATGGCGGTCTCCAGGGCCTCGTTTCCTGAAAGATGCGTCATGCCTGCTATAAACAAGCCTTTATTGCCGAAATATGCATTGATACTAGGTTTATCCGTTGCCATATTGCTTATTCCTTGCATATTTCCCGGGCTCTTTGGCGCGATGTTCAGAGGTATCGCTCGTCCTTGAGTTGCAGGGCGCCAGCGGCTTGGCCCCCCTGGCCGCCCGGCGGTCCTGTTTGACCGCCCGGTCTTCGTTCAGGCCCTTCAGGCAGGCGCAGATGTTCTTTGAGGCATCCGGGCAGCAAAGCCGGTAGTGGACCCATTTGCCCTTCCGGTCGTCCGCAATCAGCCCGGCTCCCTTTAAGATGGAAAGGTGCCTCGAGATCCGGGACTGGCCCATGCCCAGCACCGCTATCAGCTGGCAGACGCACAGCTCACCGTTTTCCAGCAGTTTGACTATGCGCAGCCGGGTGGGATCGCCCAGGGCCTTGAATGTTTTTACGGCTTGTTTCATTTATCTTCTTTCCCGTTTGATAACGACCATCCCCGTCCCGTCATTGCGAGGCAAGTCCCGAGCGGTCCGCCAGGGATGGCAGTCGAAGGGATCTCCCACCGCTTGGCAAACGAAGCAATCTTGGACGGGGTCGGAGATACTGTTTACATATCAAGATATCTTGATATGATAATACAAATTCCCGGGAATGTCAAGCCTCCTTCAAATTATTTCAATTTATTGTTGCAGCCGCTTTGTTTTAATGCTATATTTGAGCTGTTAACCTATGGAGGAACCATGAAACTTTCCCGCTGGTATCTTTTTCTGGCCGTACTGCTGGCCGCCGTCTCGTTATCCTTTTACCTGGCCCAGGTGATGATATTCCACAAGCCGCAAGACACCCTCTTCTACATGCTGCAGGACCTGGCCTTCGTCCCCATCCAGGTGCTGCTGGTAACCCTGATCCTGAACGATCTGATGGTCCGGCGGGAGAAGAAGGCCCTGCTGAACAAGATGAACATGGTGATCGGGGCCTTTTTCAGCGAGATGGGCAGCGAGCTGATAACCAGCCTGGCCCGGTATGATCCGGAGTTCAGTGACCTGGCGCCCCTGGCCCGGCCCGGCCCGGGATGGAAGGCCGAGGACTTTGCCTTGGCCCGCCGCCGGCTGTCGGAGACGGAACACCAGATAGATTCCCGCCGGGCCGAGCTGGAAGACCTCAAGACCTTCCTTGGCCAAAAACGCCCGTTCGTGCTGGGACTGTTGGAGAACCAGAATCTGCTGGAGCACGCCACCTTCACCGACCTGCTGTGGGCCGTGACCCATCTGACCGAGGAACTGCAGTTCAGGGCCTCGCTGAAGGACCTGCCTCCGGCTGACCATCAGCACCTCTCCGGTGACATCCAGCGGGTGTACGGCCTGCTGCTGGGCGAGTGGCTGGGTTACGCCGGGCATTTGAAGGAATCGTATCCCTATATGTATTCGCTGGTGGTGCGGCACAACCCGTTTGACCCGGAAGCCTCGGTTACCTTACAATAGGACGCTGATATGCGCAGATTTTCTCTGATCATTAACCCTCCAATAAATGATTATCTGCGTTGATCTGCGTCCGATAAAGAGCCTAAAACTATGAGCATAAAACTACTCTCCTGGAACGTCAACGGCCTGCGGGCCGTCTTCAAAAAAGGCTTTGCCCCCTGGGTGGCCAAAACCGGCCCCGATATCCTCTGCCTGCAGGAGACCAAGGCTAAGGCGGAGCAGGTGGTGAAGGAGCTGGAGCAGATCCGGGGCTATCACGTTCACTTTTCCTCGGCCCAAAGGCCCGGATACAGCGGGGTGGCGCTGTTCACCAAAGAAAAGCCCTTGTCCGTCAAGCCGACCTTCGGGGTACCCAGGTTCGACGACGAGGGCCGCATCCTCCAGGCCGACTACGGCAAATTCATTTTGTTCAACATCTACTTCCCCAACGGCAAGGCCTCGCCCGAGCGGCTGCAGTACAAGATGGATTTTTATGAAGCCTTTCTGCTGGAGATGAAAAAGCTGTTGAAGAAGGATAAGAAGATCGTCATCTGCGGCGACGTCAACACCGCCCATAAGGAAATAGACCTGGCCCGGCCCAGGGAGAACTCCAAGACCTCCGGCTTCCTGCCCCAGGAACGGGAATGGGTGGACCGGTTCCTGGAACTGGGATTTGTGGACACCCTGAGGCTGTTCAACCCTTCTCCCGGCCTATACACCTGGTGGGATGTGATCAGCCGGGCCCGGGACCGCAATGTGGGCTGGCGGATAGATTATTTTTTTGCCAGCGGGAATCTGAAGAACAATATCAGGAACGCCTATATCCTGCCAGAAGTGATGGGCTCGGACCACTGTCCCATCGGGCTGGAACTGGAGATATAAAAATCATTCCCGCTAAAGATCAAAGGAGGCCCCGATGGAAGATCAATCCAAATCCAAGGAACAGCTGATCGGCGAGCTGCACGCCCTACGCATCCGGATGGCCGAGGCCGATGTGCTGGAGCTGGAGCTGAAGCGCACCCACGAAAAGCTGGCGGCTCTGGAGCAGATGGTGAACAGCCTGCCGATGGGGGTGACCATCTCGGACCTGGAAGGAAGTATACTCTATTCCAACCCGGCCGAGGCCCGGATGCACGGCTACACGGTGCAGGAGCTGCTGGGTCAGGAGGTCAAGATCTTCGCCCCCCAGGGCCGCTGGAGCCCGTTGGACCCCGGACAGGCCAAGAAGATAAAACGGCTGACCCGCGAGGCCATCAATCTCCGCAAGGACGGCACCACCTTTGAGGCCCTGCTGACCTCGGACGTGGTCAAGAACAAGCGGGGGGATGCGGTAGCCATCATCACCACCAGTGAGGAGCTGACCGCCAAAAAACAGGCCCAGGCCTTCATGACCGCGCTTTATAAGATCTCGGACAGGGCCGCCGCCGCTTCCGACCTGAAGACCCTCTGCGCCGATATTCACAATATCATCGGCGGGCTGATCTACGCCCGTAATTTTTACCTGGCCCTGTACGACCGTGAGGCGGACAAGCTGACCTTCCCCTATTTCGTGGACGAGTTCTCGGCCGCCCCCGGCCCCCAGAAACTTAAGAAGGGCCTGGTCAAACAGGTGCTGGAGACCGGCCAGGCCCTGTTCGCCACCCAGGAGACCTACTCCCAGATGCTGCAGCAGGGCGGGTTCGAGGAGATGGACACCCCGTTCGTCAACTGGCTGGGGGTGCCGCTGAAGAAGGACGGCCGGATCTTCGGGGTGATGGTGATCAACAGCTACACCGAGGAGATCTCCTTCGGCCAGACCGAGAAGGACCTGATGGCCTTCGCCGCCCAGCAGATGGTGAATGCCATGGAAAAGATCGTCCGGGCATAATAATAATCTGTTTCAGATTGACCCTTGACTTTACCGGTAAAAAGCCTTACTATTTAACCTGAAAATCACCCCAATATTAATTCTTTTTTGGAGGCTGTTCATGAAGCTCAAAGTCATGGTTCTTTTACTGGCTGTGATGTCTCTGGGACTTCCCCTATGGGCGGCGGTTCCCACCAGTAGCACCAGCACCCGGATCCAGGCCCCGGAACAACCGGCGGCAACAAAAGCCCCGGCCGGGCCCAAGGTCATAACCTGGGCAACTATCGATTCCATTAACCCGGCCGCTTCGCGCTTGGCGGCGGCTACCTCATTGGGCAAGGTTTACCGCCTGGGCGGCGAGGCTTCTGGTCCATTGCGTTTGGGCTGGCTCCAGCGCTATGACCCGGCCACCGGCCTTTGGACAGACAGGGCCTCCATGGTGGTGGGCATGTCCAATATGTGCGCCACTGAATACCAGGACCAGTTGTTCGTCCCCGGCGGATATGACGGGGTTGCCCCCCGGAGGATACTGCAGGGGTACAACCAGTGGGCCAACTCCTGGTATGCCGCCGGATACGACAGCATGCCCGAAGCAAGGTACGGCTCTTCCTGCGCCGTGGTGGAGGACACGCTTTACGTCTTCGGCGGATGGAACGGCTCCACTTATTCCCGTTCCTGCTATGCCTATAATTTTGAAAACAACACCTGGACCATGAAGGACAGCATGCCGACCGGCCGACAATTTTCCGCCGCCGTGACGGTGAACGGAAAGATATATGTGCTGGGCGGATATGGGTCCTCTACTGATCTGACCACGGTGGAAATGTACGACCCGGCCGCCGGAACCTGGACCACAAAGACCCCGATGCTGACCGGCCGGGGCGGCCTGGGAGCCGCCAACATTGGCGGCAGGATCTACGTTTTCGGCGGGGGCTGGGGAACCTACCTGAATACCGTGGAATATTACACACCAGAAGCCGACACCGCCGGGGGAACCCCCTGGTCAGTAGACACCAGTTTTACCTTCGGCCGGCGCACGGTCGGAGTGGCGGCCGTGGGCAATGACGCCTACGTTCTGGGCGGCTGGAGCGGAGCCTACCGGGCCGCCGCCGAGAAGGGCGCCACCGACGCCCCGGTGGTCAACGATGCCGAGGTCACCCAAATCGACATCCCCCAGTATCTGGGGAACTACGGAGTGGTGGTCCCGGTCTATGTAAACGTCCGGAACAACGGGCCGCACCGCCAGTACAACGTTCCGGTGACCCTTCAGATCGACAGCGCCGGATCCGTAGTGTATAATCTGAACCGCTGGTGCGACCTGGATTCTGCCGGCACCTCCACCATAATCTTCCCCGACTGGCCGGCGGCCAAGACCCCCGGCACCATCCACACTTTCAAGGCCTATGTCAACTGGAGCCTGGACCAGAATACTGCCAACGACACCGTGACGGTCACCACCGAGATCAAGGATGCGGTCTGGTACCAGGCCCATAATGCTTACCTTAGCGGCAACGCTGCCCAAAATTTTGAGGCTTCCTACGACGATTATGACTGCTGGCTGATGGATGATTTCTGGATCTCCGGACCGGATTCATTATGGCTGGATTCCATCTATGTATTTGGGTCGTACGGCTCCACCGGACCCCTGGACAGCATTCAGTTCATCATCATGCCTGACAGCGCCGGGGCTCCCGGCTTCCCGGCTTTCAGCCAGCCCCTGTGGTCGGGATATTATACCCCGTCCAACTATACTGACAGCTTGGGCAGTTTCAGGGTCCGGTTCCCGGAACAGGTCAAGGTGTACGGTAATAACCCCGGCCTGTGGATGGCCTTCCAATCCCAGATGAACTTTGATGCCGGCGGACAATGGTATATGAACCAAGCCGACTTCAATATGCGTGGCAGTTACGAGGGGTTTTGGTACAATCCGGGAAATGGCTTCGGTATGGGCACCGGATACATTCCCAAAAGCACGGCCTGGCCAGGCGTGACCGACCATAGTTTCATCCTATTCGGCAGCCTTACGCCCACCGGGGTGTCCGGCCAGCCGGTTGACCAGCCGCTGGTTCACAGGTTCGCCCTGGCTCCGGCCTGGCCCAATCCGGCCCGGGGCTCGGCCCGGCTGAACTTCAGCCTGGACAAGGCATCCCATGTGATGCTCTCGGTCTACAACCTGGCCGGACAGAAGGTGGCCACCGTGGCCTCCGGCAGCTATCCTGCCGGAAAACACCAGGTGGTGTGGCAGGGCCGGGATGCCAAGGGAAACAACGTTCCCGGAGGCGTGTATCTCTACCGTATCCAGGCCGGGGACAGGACCGCCACCGGCAAGCTGGTTTGGCTTAAGTAAACTATCGAGGACCATTAAGAACGGGCGCATTTCGGTGCGCCCGTTCTTTGTTTTAACCCTGGCCGGACGGGGGTGTTTTTAAGTATTTTGCTTTTGACTTTGACAATGTTTTATGATAATGTTAAGAGTTATGTCCCCTTAAACCAGACGGAGAATGAGGGATCGTGGAAAGCCGGATCAGGGAAAGATTCAATCAAAATATCCTAGCCCAGGCCATGCAGCGCTACGCCGTGGCCGAGGGAAAGATCCGGGAACTGGGCGGGTTCGAGAGCTTCATCCATTCGTTTGAACGGGATTCCGGGCATTACATCCTGCGGATCAGCCACAGCCTGCGCCGCAGCGAAGAACTGATCCGGGGCGAGGCCGACTGGATCAACTACCTGGCCGCAGGCGGGGTGCCGGTGGCCGGGGCGGTGATGTCGGAAAATGGAAACCTGGTGGAGGCGATCGATGACGGCCATGGCGGGCATTTCCTGGCCACCGCCTTCAACAAGATCGACGGCCGGCCCATCCATGAGGCCGGCTGGAGCCCGCAACTTTACCGGACCTACGGAAAACTGTTGGGCAAGATGCACGTGTTGACCAAGAACTATCAGCCGAAAGATCCTTTGGCCAAGCGGCCCCAATGGGAGGGCTCCGCCAACACCGAGTGCGTCAAGCATCTGCCGGAAACGGAGTCCCTGGTCCGGGAAAGGTACTGGAAAGTGATGGAGCAGGTGGCCGCCCTGCCCCGGGACAAAGAGTCCTTCGGGCTGATCCACTACGACGCCCACAGCGGCAATATGCTGGTGGACAATGACGGAAGGCTCTGCCTGTTCGATTTCGACGACAGCCTGCATTCCTGGTTCGTCTGCGACATCGCCATAGTGCTGTTCTACATGACCGCGGGCAAGGAGCCGGACATCGCTTCGGTTGGGGAATTCCTGTCCCACTTTTTGTCCGGCTACGCCGAAGAGAACAGGCTGGATCCCAAGTGGCTGAAGGAGATCCCGCATTTTCTGAAGATCCGGGAGATAGACCTGTACGCCGTGATCCACCGCAGTTTCGACGTCAACAATATCGACAACCCCTGGGTGGCCGGGTTCATGAAGGGCCGAAAAGAGAAGATCGAGCGGGATGTGCCGTTCCTGGATATTGACTTCGGGGCGCTGGCCGGGCTGTTGCCCTAAGATCAACCTCTCCCTGCCTGACGGCATCCCTCCCCTCGAGGGGAGGGAAATAGGGTGGGGTTACGTCACAAAACAAACAAACATTTACCAATACACGAGGCATTATGCTGGATCCCAAATTCATCCGAGAGAACATCGAGCTGGTCAAGAAGGCCATCGCCGACAAGGGCGAGAAGGCCGACCTGGGGCCGTTTCTGGAACTGGACACCAAACGCCGGGCCATCGTCCAGGAGGTGGAGGTGCTAAAGGCCCAGCGTAACAGCGTCTCCGAAGAGATCGCCAGGCTGAAGAAGGAAAAGTCGCCTTTGGCCGACCAGAAGATAGTGGAGATGCGCCAGGTGGGCGACCGGATCAAGGCGCTGGACGACGAGCTGCGGGTAGTCGAAGAGAAGCTGTCCGAGGCCACACTTTCCCTGCCCAATATGCCGGACCCCTCGGTGCCGATTGGAAAAGACGAGTCCGAGAACGTGGTGGACCGCACCGTGGGCCAGGAGAAGAAATATGACTTTGCCTTAAAGCCCCACTGGGAGCTGGGCGAAAAGCTGGGCATCATAGATTTTGAGCGCGGGGCCAAGATCTCCGGCAGCCGGTTCTATCTGCTGAAAGGCGCCGGGGCCAGGCTGCAAAGGGCCCTGATCACCTGGATGCTGGACGTCCACACCCGGCAGAGCGGCTACACCGAGATCTATCCGCCCTACATGGTCAACGGAAAATGCCTGGTGGGAACCGGCCAATTGCCCAAATTCGCCGATACCGTTTACCGGGACATCGAGGAGGACTTTTGGTGGGTGCCCACCGCCGAGGTGCCGGTGACCAACATGTATCGCGAGGAGATATTGGACGGTTCCCTCCTTCCCGTCAACCACGTGGCCTACACCGCCTGCTTCCGGCGGGAGAAGATGTCGGCCGGCAAGGATGTCCGGGGCATCAAGCGGGGCCACCAGTTCGACAAGGTGGAGCTGGTAAAATTCGTCCTGCCGGAGAAGTCGAACGAGGAATTAGACAAACTGATCGCCGATGCCGAGAAGATCCCGCAGGCTTTGGGCTTTAAGTACAGGATCTTGAAGATGTGCACCGGCGACCTGGGCTTTACCGCCGCCAAGAAGTACGACATTGAGATCTGGGCCGAGGGCTGCCAGGAGTGGCTGGAGGTCTCCTCCTGCTCCAACTTCGGGGATTTCCAGTCCCGGCGGGCCAACATCAAGTTCCGCCGGGAGCCCAAAGCCAAGCCGGAGTTCGTGCATACCTTGAACGGCTCGGGGCTGGCCCTGCCCCGGACCATGATAGCAGTGATGGAGAATTACCAGAATGCCGATGGCAGCATTACCGTGCCCGAGGTTTTACGGCCGTTCATGGGGATGGATGTGATAAGGTAACGAGGCTTATTAGAATAATTTTCACAAAACAAATAGCTTGAGGATAAACCTGTGGCTAATCAGGAAGAAGAAATTCGTGCAGCAGCATTTGCATGGTTAGAAGATCAAACCAAACTTAATGGTGGCGCCTTCGAAAGAAACGACCTTATAAACAAATTTTATTACCATGGTCAGAATATTACATTAATAGGTGCTTCTGGAATTTGGTTCCCAAAAGGCTTCACAATACCAATATCCATAACTACGACTAGTACGGGTCCTTACGACGACGGCTTTACTTCCGAAGGATTACTTGAATATCGTTATAGGGGCACTAATCCAGATCACCGAGACAACATTGGTTTAACCAAAGCATTTGAACAGAGAACTCCACTTATCTACTTTCACAGTATCAAACCCGGTAAATATGTTGCAGTGTGGCCTTTATTTATCGTTTCAAACGATCCTATTAACCTTAAAATAAAAGCCGCAATAAATCCTGCCCTTAATTATTTACAACCAGAAATACAACCCGTAAACAGTGCCGCATTTAATATTCGGGAATCGGATATTGGCGTTCGGAGATATATAACCGCCGTAACAAAACAACGACTCCACCAAACAGCCTTTAGGGAATTTGTATTAGATGCATATTCCAGGCAATGCACGATGTGTAAACTCCAACATGTAGAGTTACTTGATGCTGCTCATATAATACCAGACTCGGAAAAGGATGGAGTGCCAATCGTACAAAATGGTTTATCTTTGTGCAAAATACACCATGCTGCTTATGATAATAATATAATTGGGATAACCCCCGATTTCACTATAAAAGTAAGAGAAAATGTTTTAAGTGAAATTGACGGCCCGATGCTTAAATACGGGTTACAATCAATGGAAGGAAAGACGTTAATTTTACCCGCAAGAAAAACGGATTATCCTGACCGTGACAGACTTGCAAGAAGGTATGAATTGTTTGTTGCATAGCCTTGGCAAATACACAACCTTAACAACCCGTCAAATAACCATGCAGGCGTTATTACATGAAACTCGACCAAACCAAACTCTCCCTCCGCAAAGCTTCTTCCGCCGACATCGAGACCCTCATCGAGCACCGGATCATCTTTTTAAAAGAGGTCCACTGCAACCCATCCCCCGAACTGGAGGCTACCGTAAGGAAGTCCCTGCGGCAATATTTGGCCGGAGCGTTTAAAAACGACACTTTCGTTTCCTGGATCGCCGAATACGAAAACAAGCCGGTCGGTTTCAGCGGCATGGTCATCCGGGAGCAGCCCGGCAACTTTGAACTGCCCACCGGCCGGACCGGCTACATCTTGAACATGTTCACACTCCGAGAATTCCGCCAGAACGGGATCGGGTCGTCGCTTTTCCAAAAACTGCTGGAAGAGGCCAAACTGCGGGGCCTGGACAAGGTGGAACTGCACGCCACCAAGGACGGCGAGCCGGTCTACCGTAAATTCAAGTTCACCGAACCCCACGACATAGCTTTGGAAATAATTTTAAAATGATCATCTAACTTACTCCGAAAACTGGTTGAACACCCGGTGCCAACCCCGGTATGTCGCGTTAAAACGATCAGTGAGCATCGCAGTTGATGGCGGAAAAAAGCTTGTCTGCATGTTTGAGGGCTTGGCCAAAGCCCGAGTTCAGACAAGCCCGTCATCAACGAGAAGCGCAACGCGGGCCCGCTGAAGCTTTAGCGTAAGAGCGGCCCGGAGAGTTTTTAGCGACGAGCTTTTTCTTTTGGTTCTTTTCTGTTTGGCGGTACAAAAAGAAAAGAACATAACCGTGTAAATAAGCAATGTTGTCAGATCAACATTATTCATTCTTTTACTGCACAAGATAGACAGCCCTTTAGTTTGATCATTATCTAAACCATTGTCACTATTTAAAAGGTTCAATGGAAAACACCACCGGATCGCAAAATAGCGCTCAAGCGGGCGCCGCCGCAAAGCCCATGCCGCCAGGCATGAGACAGGCTTTTGCCTATATCCTTCTCATCGCTTCCCTCGGCCTGGCCCTGTTCGCCGCCGACAAGATCATTACCCAGGGCCTGATAGCCGCCGGCAGGATCGAAGCCCCGGCCATAGTGGTTGGCAAAAAGGCCACCACCAGCCGCACCGGAAGGGCGTATTACATAGCCTACAAATTCCAGTCAGGTGAGACAGGATACCAGAGGAAAGTGCTCTTTGGCCTGATCCCCAAGATGACCCGGGTGCGCCTTCCCGATTACGAGGCCCTGCCCCTAGGATCGTTTGTAGATATCGTCTATTCAAAGATGAATCCCGCCTTCAACCTGCCGGTGAACGACCCCTATAAGAATGATAAGCTTATGTTCATTCTTTTGGGATTCCTGGTTTTCGGGTTTGTCTCGTTCAACGAATTCAGGGCTTTACGAAAAACAAAAGACCGAAATATTAGCTGATTAATAGCACACGGATTTTCACAGATTTATTAAGTAACGGTCATAAAAGATCCGTGTTTATCCGTGTCCCAAAATGATCAAGATTATGGACATCCTCATCCGCCCATATCAGCCCGACGACTCCATCCCGGAGATCACCGCCCTCCTGCACCGGGCCTACGCCAGGCCGGCCGGGCAGGACGTCCGATTTTGGGCCTCCCGCCAGGACGACGCCGTCACCGAGAAACGGCTTAAAACGGGAACCTCCTTTCTGGCCGTCAGGGACGGCGCCATCGTGGGCACCATCTCGGTCTACGGCCCGGACAGGGACTCCCCGGCCGAATTCTACCGCCGGGAAGACGTCAACTTTTTCGGGCAGTTCGGGGTGGACCCCGCCCTGCAGGGCACCGGCCTGGGCAAAAGGCTGTACCAGACCGTGGAGGACCATTGCCAAAAGAACAACGTCAAATACCTGGCATTGGACACCTGCCAGGATGCGGCGGAACTGATAGAGATGTACCAACGTTGGGGCTTTAAGCAGGTGGACCGGGTCAAATGGGAGGTGGTGGATTTCCGCAGTATCATCATGGCCAAGGAACTGACCGCCCCCAACTAGCCATCACCAGGCTTGTCCCGAGTCATACTGCTTGATTGGTGAACGAAGGGATATGCACTCCTGCCTTACAGGTGAAGTGATCCAACTAATAATACTAACTTAGACTGCTTCGTTTACCCGTTGTTGTGCAATCCTCGCAGTGACACCGGAACTGCCCCAACAGTACGGGCAATTCACGCGTCCGACGAAGTTTAAACGTAGTAGGATGAATTGCCCCAACAAAATAAAGGAAGTCTTATTATGACGGGCGGCCCGGAACGGACCAGGCATAAATACAGGCGCAGCCTGTTATGGATTTGGGACGAGGCGGGGGATTTTTATCCCTTCCGGCTAAGACTCTCGGCCGTTGAGATCCATTTCCGGCGGGGGATGTGGTCCGGGGCCGAGGACCTATGCCGTCATGGAGCTTTGGCCTGTGAACGGCTTGGCAGAATATACGAAAAAGGGCTTTTCCTAAACCAGCTGGGAAATATTTTATCATACCGGGGAATGCGGCACGAGGCGCTGGAGAGCATGCACCAGGCCCACCAAATCCTCTCGGAACGCCCGGAAAGCCTGATCATGATCTCGGTCCTCTATAACCTGGGCTATGCCTGCGAGCATTTTGGGGACCTGGACAAATCCCTGGAATATTACGCCGCCGGGCAGAACCTGGCCCGCCGTCTGGGGGATCACCGCTCGGAGAATCGGGCCAACGGCAACATCGGCATAATATACGCCATGCGGGGC
The DNA here is from genome assembly GCA_002412795.1 of bacterium UBP2_UBA5202. Classification (GTDB taxonomy): domain Bacteria; phylum Edwardsbacteria; class AC1; order AC1; family EtOH8; genus UBA5202. Next base: position 12,380 of record DHVS01000035.1, read on the forward strand.
GACTTCGGGACCGCCCTGGATTATTTCCGCCGCCTGCTGGAATCATCGGCAAAGTTGGAGGACCTGGCCGGAGTGGCCCTGGCCCACGGCAACCTGGGGCTGGCCCTGCTGTATTCGGGAAAACCCGAAGAAGCCCAGACCCATCTCCAGCAGAAACTGGATCTTTCCCGGGAGATGGGCGACCGGCTGGGAATCTGCCAGGCCCTGGGCAGCTTGGGGGACCTTCAGGCCTCGCGCGGCGACTATCCTTTGGCCCTGAAAAGCTATCAACTGGCCCGGGAACATGCCGTGGCCATGAACAACCTTAACATGATAGTAACCGCCGACGAGAAGACGGGCGAGATCATGTTGCTGCAGGGCCGATACCCGGAGGCCGCCGGGGTTTTCATCGGAGCCATAGATCTGGTTGAAAAAAGGGGATCCCGGCTCTCCCTTCCTTCGCTGTGGCAAAAGGCCGGCGACTGCTATTTGGAGACAGGGCAGTTGGGCCTGGCGGAAAAGTCATTCAACAAATCCATCGCGGTGGGAAAAGAGGACAGCCAGGAGCCTTTTTACATGGGGGCCTACCGGGGCTTGGCCAGGCTTTCGAACCTCCGGGGCCAAAGAGAACAGGCGATGGAACACTGCCAAAAGTTCCTGGAGCTGGCCGAAAAATACAACGACCGGATTTACGTTTTTGACGGCCGGGTGCTGGAATGCCTGATAAAAAAGACAACCGACCCCGAGGCGGCCATCATTGGGCTCTCCGGGCTGTTGGCCCGGGCCGGATCCGATGCCGAAAGGGCCGAAGTTCTTTATTGTCTGTGGGAGATCCGGGGAACTGCCCGGGACCGGCAGGAGGCCCTGGAGGCCTTGAATCTTGCGGCGGGCCAGACCCCCTCTGCCCTTCATGAAGCCAGGATAAATAAACTTCAGGAGTAATATGCCCGCCACCGACCCCCGGCAGCACTCTGCCGAGCACATACTGACCGCGGTCTTCGGGCGTCTCTTTAACGGCAGGCTGCTGGACACCAGGTTCAAGGGCACCAAGGTCCGCTGCGATTTCAAAGTCCAAAGCGACCTGCCCCTGGAAGAGATCATCCGGCAGACCGAGACCAAAGCTAATGAGATCATCTCCCGGAACCATGACGTCGCCTTTGAACAGATGACCGCCGCCGAGGCCGCCGCCTACTGCTCCCTGCACCGCCTGCCGGAGGGCGCGGAGAATGTAAGGCTGGTGCGCATCGGCCAGGAGGTGGTAACGCCCTGCAGCGGCCCGCACGTGAAAAACACCTCGGAGATAGGGCACCTGCATATCCGCACCTGGAACTTAGTGGAACCGGGACTGATAAGGCTGACCTTCGTGGTGGAGTAAGATAACCGTAAGGGCAATTCACGCGTCCGACGAAGTTTAAACGTAGTAGGATAAATTACCCCAACTTAACAGGAGGTGAGATGAAAAAATATCTTCCCGTTCTTTTGGCAGCCCTGCTGCTGGCCGGCTGCGGGGTCAAGACCGAATGCACCACCGCCCAGGAGTTCATTAAGTCTTACTCCCAAGCCCACCGGAACGGCGACTCCAAATCCATCCTGAAGATGCAGGCCGGCATCGGCATCCTGGAAAAACTGGAGATGGATCCCGCCCTGAAAGAAGAGCTCCTGAACTATGACCGGGAAAGGGAAAGGGAGGAATTGGAGAAGGGCCTTAAGGATGACGACATGTGGATCCGGGCCTGGAAGAACACGGAATACCGCGGAGAGCGGGACTGCGGTGACCATATCCACGTGGACGTGGCGGTGAACGGCATCGCCTCGGCGCTGGTGCTGGTGCGCGACGGGGAGTTCCTGAGGATCCACCCCCGGCCCAGCATGTTCAACTGCCCGCCCTCGACAGAGAACCCATAACAATAACCTGAAGCTGCAAGGGCAACTCACCTGACCGGGTGAGAAGCCCCAATATATAACACGTAAAGGCAATTCATGAATTGCCCCGACCGATAGACAGGAACCATGATCGACGCCCACATCAACAATCCCAAAAGCCCCAAATATTACGTCAAAAAATATCTGGACGGCCAAAAAGACCAGCTGCGGAATCAGGTCGTGCTGGACGTTCCGGCCGGGAACGGGGCCACCACCGAGCTGCTGCTGGAGCACGGCGCCAAGGTCGAGCCTTTTGACCTGTTCCCCGAGTATTTCATGCTCAAGGGCGTGGAGTGCAAGCGGGCGGACATCATGGAGAAGATCCCGGTGGCCGACGGCCACGCCGGCATGCTGGTCTGCCAGGAGGGGATCGAGCACTTCAGCGACCAGCTGAAGGCCTTTAAGGAGTTTAACCGGGTGCTGAAGCCGAACGGAAGGCTTTTGCTGACCACCCCCTCGGCCTCCAGCCTGGCCGCCAAGCTCAGCCATCTGCTGTTCGAAAGCGAGACCGTCCGGCAGATGCCGCCCAACGAGCTCGACGACATCTGGATGTCCGATAAAAGCGTATCCAGCCAGATCTACCACGGGCACATCTTCCTGATCGGCCTGCAACGCTTAAGGATCCTGGCAAAGCTGGCCGGGTTCAGGATCAGGGAGCTCAAATATGTCCGTCTCAGCAAGGGCTCGCTGTTCCTGCTCCCCTTCTTTTATCCGCTGATACTGCTCAGTTCGTATTTCAGATATTTCCGGAACCTGGCCCGGCATCGGGAGATCCCAAAAGCTCGGGTGCTTGAGGTCTACCGGGAACAGCTGCGGATGAACCTTGACCCCAAAAACCTTGTGAATAAGCACACCTTCATCATCTTCGAAAAAGAGAAGGAACTGAAGGAGGTGGATTTCCGGGCGGCCGGGGCGATGAAATCATTTGACCGGATAATGTGACGGCATCATGATAAGACCCAAGACGGACCTGAACGCGGAGATCCGCCGGCTGAAAAGCATTGACGACCTAAAGCGGGGCGGGTTTTCCTTCACCGGCTATGAGTCGGACCGGGTGTACCGGGTTGAAAAGTCCGAGACCGAAGACAATACTGTCATCAGCCTGAGGCTGGAAAAGCGGGACAGCCCCTACGTCAAGAAATGGGACCGCCTCCAGGATGAGCTTGTGATGCAGAAAGCGATAGTGGAAGGCGGCCTTTCCTGGGGGGCCTTCTCCGGCGAAAATCTGGTGGGTGTTGCGCTGCTGGAGGTGCGGCATTGGAACAATTCCCTGCATTTGCACGACCTAGAGGTAATGCCGGAGTTCCGGGGCCGGGGTTTGGGCGGGATGCTGCTGGAAAAGGTTTTAGAGACGGCCCGGGACCAGAAGGCCCGGGTGATAACCCTGGAGACCCAGACCACCAACTATCCGGCCGTCAAATTCTACCGCCGGCACGGCTACCAGATAGACGGGGTGGACCTTTCCCTTTACACCAACGATGACGCCAAAAACGGCGAGGTGGCCCTGACCATGAAGCTGAAACTATAGTATAAGGAGTTTTCCCATGTTCGACCGCATGAACGACCGGGTGGTAAAAGCCCTGCTGGAGACCGTTCCTTACGAACTGACCGTGATCGACCATAACGACGAGGTCATCGGCTGGAACCAGCACGAGACAAGGCTCTTCAAGCGCCCCATGGGCAGCATGGGCATCAATTTCCGCCAGTGCCACCCCAAGGAAAGTCTGCCCAAGGTGGAGGCCATCGTCAACGAGTTCCGGGAGAAGAAGCGGGACAAGGGCCGGTTCTGGATCCAGCTCCCGCTGGGCCCCGGCGGCCAGAAGCAGATGATCCTGATCGAGTTCTTTGCCCTGCGGGACGAAACCGGAAAATATCTGGGCTGCCTGGAGTGCACCAGGAACGTGGAGGACATCCGCCAGCTCCAGGGCGAACAGCGGCTGATGAGCTGAAGGGGCCAACACGCTGCCCACGAAAAAGCACGAAATCTCTCGAAAAATAATTAGGTAAGTTCTAGTTTTAGTGCCTTTAGTTTATTTCGTGGGAAAGGTGCCCCGAATTCTGTCCACTAAAGCTTGTCCTGACTGCTACACTGAGCGATGCCGAAGTGCAAAGTCAAAGGAAGCATGAAATCTCTCGAAAAATAATTAAGCAAGCTCTGGTTTTAGTGCCATTTAGTGTATTTCGTGGGAAAGGTGCCCCATGTGCGGAAGATTCACATTGACGGTCCGGCTGGAAGAGATCGCCGAGCGGTTCGAGGTTGACGGCGAGGATGTGCTCAGGCTCAAGGAAGAGTATCTCCCCCGCTACAACATCGCGCCGGCCGACAGCGTGCTGGTAGTGCTGTTCGACGGCCGTCGCCGCCGCTTAAAGACCATGCACTGGGGCCTGCTCCCGCATTTTAAGACCGCCGGCAAAACCGCTCCCCTGCTGTTCAACGCCCGGGCGGAGACATTGAGTGAAAAGCTCTCATTCAGCAAGCTGGTCGAAAAGCAGCGCTGTCTGATAGTGGCCGACGGTTTCTACGAATTCCTTCCGGTGGGCAAGACCAAGCGCCCGGTACGATATATTTTGAAAGAGGGAAAACTTTTCGCCTTTGCCGGGCTGTATGCCGTGGACAAGGATGATAAGGCAGCCTGCACCATCGTAACCACCGAAGCCAACGAACTGGTGAAGAAGGTCCACCCCCGGATGCCGGTGATACTGGAGAAGCCCGGCGAAAAGCAGTGGCTGGACCCGTCAATAGCAGACTATGAGAGCCTGGTGCCCTGCTTCACGCCATTGGACAAGGACAAGCTGACGGACTACTTTGCCGATCCCAGGGTGAATTCCACCAGAAACGAAGGCCCGGAGCTGATAAAGCCCCAAGAAGAATTTCAGGATAAGTAAACAACATTATTACCACGGAAACACAGAATAGGGGACAAATGAAAGAACATATTATTGCCGCTAAATTCATTAACAAATCCAACGCAATATATTTGATTTGTGCTTTAGTTCTTATTGTTACAAATATTTTTGTGTTATTTTTTGAATTCTCCTTTATGAGAGTAATAATTTTGGGTTGTGGTATCTTTTTCCTTTTTGAGTGGAAGAGGTTTAAAGATAACACGATATACAAAGTATCCTTGGACAATGAAAACATGTCATTGTCTTCAAAAAAACAAACTTACTTGCTGAAATATTCAGATATCACAAGAATTGCTTTTAGGAGAAGATTGTTTAAATCAAAAGAATTAACAGAATTACAGATATACACAAATAATTGCCACAAATATAAACCGTATTTTATTGATATTAATATTTCTGATTTTTCTGAACTGCTAAATGGCATTGTTCTTAAATGCAATCATTTGGGAGAGGAAAATACTAAAGGTATATTGCTTACTTACTCCACAGCTTTTAATAAATAAATATACTTTGAGTTCAATATATTGCGTGTAACCCCTTGCTAAATCTGGTTATTTTGGTTATATATAGCTATCAGCTTTAAGCTATAAGGACAGTGCCTAGGAATTTTTGATTTTTTCTTTTTAGTTTTTTATATTCCACAATTAGTAATTCGTAATTCAGTTAGATGGCCCAGATCCCCGAACACATAATCGACGAGATCCGCCAGGCCAGCGATGTAGTGGACATCGTGGGCCAGTACCTGCCGTTGAAGAAAATGGGCAACACCTACAAGACCCTCTGCCCCTTTCACCAGGAAAAGACCCCTTCGTTCAACGTCAACCCCCAGAAGCAGATCTGGCACTGCTTCGGCTGCGGCAAGGGCGGCAACGTCTATACCTTTTTGATGGAGTACGACAAGGTCTCGTTCGTGGAGGCGGTGCGCACTTTGGCCCAGAAGGCCGGCATCAAGATCCCCGAGACCCGGGCCGACTATAAGGATGGCCAGCACGACCTGCTGTACCAGGCCAACGAGCTGGCCGCCCGCTTCTTTTCCGACAACCTGGCCGACCCCAAGAATGCTTCGGCCCGGGAGTACCTGGAAAAGAGGGGAATAACCAAAGAGACCCGGGAGCTGTTCCGGCTGGGCTACGCACCAAACGAATGGGACGGCTTCATAAAATACGCCGGGCGCTCCGGCCTGTCCCTGCCGCTATTGCAGGAATCCGGGCTGATAGTGGCCCGGGAGACCGGCAGCGGTTTTTACGACCGATTCAGGCACCGGATCATCTTCCCCTTCTTCTCCCTGGGCGGGCGGGTGATAGGCTTTGGCGGCCGCAGTCTGGAACAGAGCCCCCAGGCCAAGTACCTCAACTCTCCCGAGACCCCCATCTACCACAAGGGGCGCGGCTTTTACGGCTTCAGCCAGACCAAGTCGGCCATCGGCGACGCCGGTTACGCCATCCTGGTGGAGGGCAACTTTGACCTGATCGTCCCCTTCCAGGCCGGCTATAAGAACATCCTGGCCACCGCCGGCACCGCCTTGACCCCGGACCAGGCCCGGCTGCTCTCCCGCTATGCCCGGCGGGTGGTGGTCTGCTACGACCCGGACCAGGCCGGCCAGTCCGCCACCGAGCGGGCCATAGAACCCCTGCTGGAAGCCGGCCTGGACGTCAAGGCCGCCCTGCTGCCGCCCAACATGGACCCCGACGCCTTCATCCGGGAACGGGGAGCGGAGGAATTCGGGGCCTTGATCAAGAATGCCATTACCTTTGTGGAATTCCTGGTAATGCGGGCCAGTATGCAGAAGGACCTTTCCCAGATCTCTGAAAAAAGCAAATTAGTGAACGACCTGGCCGGGCTGATGGTCAAGGTGGAAGACACCGTTTCCCGGTCGCACTATATCAAGGAAACCGCTGACCTCTGCGGGGTGGACGAGGCGCTGGTGCTGGACCTGCTGCGCAAGAAGCAGGGGCTTTCGCCCAAACAGGCGGCGGCCCCGGGAAATGAACTGCCCCAGACCGACTGGGAGCACGAGATCTTTGCGCTTTTGATAAAGCGGCCCCAGTTCCTGGAAGAGTTCGGGCCCCGGCTGAAAGAAGGAAACCTGGCTTCGCCCTGGCTTCAGGGGATGCTGGCCCGGCTGGAGACCCAGTACGGCCAGAGCGGCCGGATCGAAGGAGCCAAGCTGTTCGAGGACCTGGTGGACCAGGAAGAGCAGAACCGGCTGTCGGCCATCATCGCCCGCTCCCACCAGGGCGATGACACCCTGGACGACGCGGACAAGGACCGTACCGTGCTTAGGGATTACCTGAAAAAGCTGAAAGAGCTTAGACTGAAGCCCCGGATGAAGGAACTGCAGGAGCAGATCAGGGTCTCGGAAAAGGCCGGAAAAAAGGAGCAAGTCAGCTTGCTGCTGGCCCAGTACCAGGAACTACGCCAAATTTATGCTGGCAAAAAAGCCTGACTTTGTGCTATAATCAAAAGTTTACTTAGATTCCTACCACGGAAACACTGAACAGCTGAACCACTGGGATTATTATTTAGGTTGCCTGTTCCGTGCCTTCCGGTTTCCGTGTTTCTGTGGTTGGCTGGGTTGGTGATTAGTAACTTATTTCTGCGGATATATAACGGGCTTAAAAATCTGAAAGCCAAGGAGGGTCCATGGACGACAAGAACGTCAAGAAAAAGATCAAACAGATCATCACCTGCGGCAAAGCCTCGGGCTACATCACCTATGCCAAGCTGAACGAGATGCTGCCCGAAGAGGTGGTTTCGGCCCAGGACCTGGAGAACTTCATCCTGATGCTGGCCCAGAGCGGGGTGGAGGTGGTGAACTCCGAGGAGGAGTTCAAGCAGATCAAGGAACTGCGGGACAAGACCAGGTCCAAGGAGGACGAGGTGGAGACCCCGGTTGGCATCCATTACGACGACCCGGTGCGGATGTACCTCCACGAGATCGGCAAGATCCCCCTGCTGGACCGGGAACGGGAGATCGAGATCGCCAAGAAGATCGAGGAATGCCAGTACGACATTTTGAACCTGGCCTTTACCGCCCCCTTTAACATGAAGGATTTCCTGCACCTGGCCAAGAAGTTCCAGAAGCACGAGCTGGCCATGGAGGAGCTGGTCCAGACCGACATCGACGGCTGGATGCCCAATTACTCCTCCAACCGGGAGCGCCAGAAGATCATCCAGCTTTTAAAGCGGATCCAGAAGGAATACAAGCAGATCGAATACCTGCTGACCCTCAAGAACCAGGAAAAGGCCCTGCCCAAGGTGGTCCAGCACCGGCAGAAGATAGCGGTCAGCCTGCTGGCCTTAAGGCTGAACCCCGATCTGCTGATCGGCATGGTCAAGAAGATCCACCAGGCCGACCACCAGATGAAAAAGCAAAAGCACATTCAGGACCGGGCCCTCCACCAGTCGGGATTAAGCTACGAAGAGATGAAATCCACCCTGTCGTCCTACAAGGCCGGGAAAAAACCCAAGCCCGAGATCAAGGCCAAGATGAAGGTCAACAAGGAAAAGCTGGCCGCCTTCAGGGAGGAATACGACCAGGCCGCCAAGGAGATGGACCGGATCGGGCATGAATTCAAGATGGACCCCAGGCTGGCCATGGAGCTTTCCCTGAACATCCGCCAGAAGCAGAAAACCCGGGACGGGGCCAAGAAGGAGATGGTGGAATCCAACGTCCGGCTGGTGATCTCCACCGCCAAGCGCTATATCAACCGGGGGCTGGAGTTTCTGGACCTGATCCAGGAGGGCAATTCCGGCCTGATGAGGGCGGTGGAAAAGTTCGACTACCGCAAGGGATACAAGTTCTCCACCTACGCCACCTGGTGGATCCGCCAGGCCATCACCAGAGCCATCGCCGACCAGGCCCGCACCATCCGGGTGCCGGTCCACATGATCGAGGCCATCAACAAGGTCTCCAAGGCGTCGCGCAAGCTGGTCCAGGACTACGGCCGCGAGCCCACCAGCGAGGAGATCGCCGAGCACATGGAGATGCCCTTCGAGAAGGTCCGGGCCATCATCAAGGTGGCCCAGGAGCCCATCAGCCTGGACAAGCCCATCGGCGACGACGAGGACGCGGTGTTCGGGGACTTCATCGAGGACGTCTCGGCCAAGAGCCCGGCCCGCACCGCCAACTTTTTGATGCTGCGGGACCAGATAGAGAAGGTCCTCTCCACCCTGACCAAGCGCGAGGAGCACATCGTCCGCCTGCGCTTCGGCCTGAACGACGGCTGCCCCCGCACTTTGGAGGAAGTGGGCACCATGTTCAACGTCACCCGGGAGCGGGTCCGGCAGATAGAGGTCAAGGCTTTAAGAAAACTGCGCCACCCGTCAAGAAGCAAACGGTTGGAAGGCTTTTCGGACGTTTTGTAAAATAGTCCCGGTAATAAAAGTGTCCCGCGGTCCTACCCGCCAAGGTCTGCCTTAAAACAGATGGAGGGTAACTGCGGGACGCTTTTGCATTTAAGAAGCTATTTACTTTTACGATATATCGTGATAATATTCAGGTGTTATCATAAATTTGATGCAATTTTTACCTTGGCCTGCAAACCTGCCATTTGTCTTTACAACAAACAAGTCAATGACTTAGCTTTTGCCAATGCAATTTTGTATTTGAGCTATAAGTTGGGGCAACCCGTTTACGTATATAATCCATTGCCTGGCTATAAGTTGCGAATATTGATGTTTTAAATTTGGTGGCATAAAAATTGCTAATATAGCTTTAGTTGGGGCAAAATGGCACTATTGAAATATTTGGTGTATTAATGCAAAAGCATTTCAAAATATTATTTTTTATAAGTCTGCTGTTGCAGGCCGGCATTTCCTCTGCGGTTGTTTTATACCCCGGCGTGACCGGCCGGGCATTGATCGATTCATTGCGCAAATATTACAAGACCACCACGGTATTAAGTTATGATAATGCCCGGGACAAGATGTACGGGGAGATAGACATCCAGGGAGACAGCCTGACCTGCGTTTACTCGGGTTGGACCATATCCGGCGGCCCCACCGCCGACCCCACCGCCTGGGCCACTGCCGGGGACATCAACTGCGAGCACACCTGGCCCCAGAGCCTTTTGGCCCCACAAACACCGGACCCCACCTGCGACATGCACCACCTGTTCCCCACCAAGATGCTGGTCAACGGCGACCGGGGCAATTCGCCCTTTGCCGAGATCCCGGACGCCAGCACCCAGTACTGGTACTATAAGAGCCTTGAACGGGGCACCTCCATTCCATCCTCCAACATCGACGCCTACGCCGAGGTCATCCTGAACACCAGCTGCGAGCCCCGGGAAATCCAGCAGGGCAACACCGCCCGGGCCATGTTCTACATGCTGACCATGTACCAGCTGGGCGACACCTCGGATGCCTGGTGGACCGGGCAGAAGTACGACCTGAGGACCTGGCATGACGGTGATCCTTCGGACTCCACCGAAAAAAGCCGGACCTGGAAGATCGCCGCCTACCAGCAGAACAAGCCCAATCCCTTCGTGATCGACAGCTCCCTGGTGGACCGCTGCTATTTTCCGGAATACCTGAACACCAGCGTTTACTTTGCCTCCTCTTCCGTCACCAAAGCCGAGGGAGACGCTCCGTTCAATATCGCTGTTTCCATCTCCACCCCCAGCGCCAGCAACGCCACCTCTGTTCAGGTGGTGCTGACCGGCGGCACCGGCACAGCGGCCGACATCAACAGTTATTCCACCCAGACCCTGAACTTCCCGGCCGGGTCTTCGGCCAACCAGACTGTGAGCATCACCATCACCGACGACGCTTTGGTTGAAGGAACGGAGACCCTGGTCTTCAAGCTGCGCAATGTCTCCGGCGGCACCAGCGCCGCCATCGGCGCCGACAGCGTCTTCACCCTGACCCTGGGAGATAACGACGATGTCACGGCCCCGGTGATAACCTCCGGCCCCTCGGCCACCGGCATCAGCTCATCCTCGGCCACCGTCATCTGGACCACCGACGAGGCCTCCAACTCCTGGGTCTATTACGGCCTGACCATCTCCTACTCTGATACCATCAAAAACGAAAGCGATGTCACCAGCCACTCGATAGCTTTGTCCGGGCTGGTGGCTTCCACTACTTATCACTATAAGGTGTCTTCGGTGGATCCAATGAACAACGGGCCCACTTATTCCGGGGACAACACTTTTGCCACCATCGCCTCCATCGGCGGCAGCGCCTTTTTCTACGAACCCTTCGACTACCCGGTCGGCGACAGCATCAATGGTATCCACAACTGGACCCTGCATAGCGGAACCACCAACCCCATCCGGGCGGTGGCGCCGGGTCTGAGCTACGGGGGTTATAAAAACAAGGCCGCCGGCAATGCCTGCTCGCTGTTCGTGACCGGCCAGGATGTAAACCGGGGCTTTACCGTCCAAAGCTCCGGCACCGTCTATGCTTCATTCTTAGCGAAGGTCGATTCCGCCACCGCCGCCGGCGATTATTTCTTCCATCTCTCCGCTTCGCCCCTCAATACCTCGTACTTCGTGGGACGGGTCTATGTCCGCAAGGATGCATCCAATAACCTGTCCTTCGGACTGGCCAAGGCCAGCGAGGGGGCCGCCTACAGCGCCTATTCTTATGCCCAGAAGACCACCTACCTGCTGGTACTGAAATACAAGATCGGAGCCGGGACGATAGATGATTCGGTAAGTCTGTTCGTGATCAGCGGAACGATCCCCGGCAGCGAGCCATCAACCGCCACCGTCGGGCCTTTGGGAGCCGCCAGCACCGACCCGGCCTCGGTCGGCACCGTGGCCCTGAGGCAGGGGGGATCGACCACCGGCCCGATCCTCAAGCTGGACGAGATCAAGATCGACACATCATGGAACAACGCCCCGCTGGGGGTAGAACTGACCAGCTTCACCTCCATCAGCCAACCGGGAATGATAGTCCTGCGCTGGGCCACCGCCAGCGAGCTTAACTGTTACCAGTGGCAGATCGAACGCTCCCTGAGTTTATCTTCCGGCTACCGGGTACAATCTACCCTTCCGGCTTCCGGCAATGCCTCCGGACAAAACGATTACAGCTGGACCGACAGCAGCGTGGAGCCCTTTCAAATATATTATTACCGGCTTAAAGAGTTTGGGCTGGACGGAAGCATTGCGGTTCACGGCCCGGTGACGGGTATGACCGGTCCGGATATCTCCGACCGGACGGGGCTGCACCCTGTAAGCTGCAGCCCGAATCCTTTCGCCAGGACGGCCACTTTCAGTTACCTGCTGGAACGGCCGGGCCGGGTTGAGCTTAATATTTATAACGTCTCTGGTCATCTGGTGAATAGCCAGAACAGCGGCTCCCAGCCGGCCGGCCGGCATTATCTTTTCTGGAACGGCCTGAAGGACAACGGCCAGGCCTGTGCCAGCGGGATCTATTTTTACCGCCTTACCGGCGGCGGTGAAACATATCAAGGCAAGCTGATACTGATAAAATAAAATCATCGACATATAAAGGAAGATGCCATGAAAACAAGGTTTTTTGCCCTGCTGTCCCTGGCGGCAATTGTCTTCGGACCAGCTGCCTGGGCCCAAAGATCCCTGCCGGCCACCGAGCACTTTGACTACAGCGCCGGGGAGCTGCGGACCGTCGGAACCGATTGGACCAGGATCAGCGGCACCGCCAACGACCTGAACGTGGTTGACGGGAACTTAAGCTACACCGGCTATCAGATGCCGGCCACCGGCAGACAGGTACAACTGCTACGAACCGGAGCAGACGATGACAAACTGTCTTTTGATTCACTTTCTGCGAGCGGTACAAAGGTATATGCCTCGTTTATTATTAGCTTGACCGACACTCTGGGACTCAATACTACTGGTGCCTATTTCGCCATGCTTGGCAACGGTACCGCAAACTTTGCCACCCGCTTGTACATTCGGAAGGTAAGCGGCACCAACACTTTCAATCTGGGCGTATCAAAAAATTCCACCACAGTTGCCGCATGGTCATCGGGTCTCACCATTGCAACCAGCCATTTGATAGTGATAAATTATGAGATAGTAGCCGGCACGGCCAATGATACCGTCAAAGTCTGGATCAACCCTACACTGGGAGGCGGCCTGCCTGCACCCGCCATGACCGCATACTCCACCGGGGGCGACCTTACCATAGCCGGCTTTTTTATCCGGCAAGCTTCAGGAACTCCCAATGCTTATATCGATGGATTGCGGATCGGTCTCAGCTGGTCCGACATAGATCCCGCCGTCTCCGGGGGCTCCGATGTCAGCATTGGGGTTGGTTCCGAGCCGGCCTCCATCTCCGCCCTGATGGACTCCGATGCCGAGAAGGTGCTGAACTTCGACTTCCGGGTCAAGGACGATTCCACCGGCGATGACGCCCTGAACACCCTGATTGACAAGATAGTCATCGCCAAGGGGACCGGAAACGACTTGGCTAACTGGGCCAATGTCATCGACGGGGCCAAGCTGTTCGACGGCTCGGCCGATTCGGCCATTGGTATTGTTTATGCAGACAGCCTGGTGTTTTCAGGAATGGACCATTCCTCCGGCAAGTTGGGCGAAGTGACCGACAACGGCAGCAAGACCTACCAGCTTAAGCTGTGGCTAAAAAGCGATCTGGGTGCGCTCAAGACCACAATTGACAACGGCAACCTGACCTTTAAGGTGGACCGCACCAGTTTCACCGTGGACGCGGCCGGCACGCCGTTTGCCAGCGGGGCCGGCACGGCGGTGGAGTCCGGCAGCACCAACAACGCCGTCAGCGTCACCGCCTCCAGGCTAAATATTGCCACCGAACCGCCGGTTTCGGTGGACGTGGGCGTGGATTTCAGCCTGTCGGCGGAAGCCGCCGACAGCAATGGCAACCGCGACCTGAATGTAAGCAACAGCACCACCCTGACCTTATTGGGCGGGACTGGGAATCTGACCTCGGTGGCCGGTCTCTCTCAAAACCTTTCCTCGGGAATAAGAACCTGGAGCGATCTGCAGTATGATCTGGCCGAATCAGGCCTGAGCATCGAGGCCGCTGCCTCCGGCTTGGTTCCGGACACCACCATCAGCTTCAGCGCCATCGGAGGAGCCCCCACCGTCCAGGCCAGCAACATCGCCTTCAGCGAAGTATCCGAGAACCAGATGATCATCAGCTGGACCAGCGGCAACGGCAGCGCCCGGATTGTTTTGATCCATGAGGCAAGTGCCGTGAATTCCGATCCCCTGGATGGAGGTTCCTATTTCCCCAGCTCCACCTACGGGATGGGCCAACAGATAGGGACCGGAAACTATACCGTTTATTCCTCCTCCGGCAACTGCGACACCATCCTGGGCCTGGCTCCCAACACCACCTACCATTTTGCGGTCTACGAATACAACGGGTCGGGCGGCACCGAGAATTACCTGACCCTGAATCCAGCCGTCGGCAGCCAGCTGACCACCGAACATTTTGAAACAGGAGATTACCGGTCTCTGAAGACCGGCAGCTGGACCGACCTGACAGCCTGGGAGACCTATAATGGCACGGTCTGGGGAGTCCCCAGCCAGCCGCCCTGTTCTACCAACAATATACTCATCCGGAGCACCGACACCATTACCGTGGTTGCCAATGCTTCCTGCAAAAACGCAGTTTTTCTGGGCGCCAGCTTTGGTACCCGTCTGGACATCGGCAACTACATTCTTTCTGTCCATGGATCGTTGAACGCCGACGGTGTGACGCTCAATGATTACCTGATCCGGTCCAATTCGGGCAGGCTGAAATTCGTGGGCGGCCAACGGGCCCTGTTCGGCGAGAACTGGGGGGCCTACGGCACCCGCTGGCGGATGGAGGTGGCTTTGACCGCAGGAGATACCGGATCGGCCACCAAGAACATCAAGGCTTCGGACATCATCATCAGCACCGGGGTCTTCAAGGGGCAGGATGTCCGGGCCGACTCCGGCCTGGCCTCCACCGGCACACTGGCGGTAAACGCAGGGGCCTCTCTGATCGCCAGAAGCATCTCCCGCACCTCAACCTCCACCGCCGTCTGCCGCAAGGTAACGGTCAACGGAACCCTGGTCATGACCGGCTCCAACATCTCCGGCGACAGCATCCTGATCAACAACGGAGCGTATCTTAGAAGCGTCTCGGTCTCCGGACAGATAATCACCGGGATACTGCGCTATGATGCCGGCGCCACCCTGGAATATGCCGCCGCCGCCGCCCAGCACACCAGGCATGAATTGCTGCCTTCGGTGCCCAACATCGTGATCAACACCCCGGCCGGCGTCACCATGGACACCTCGTCCACCGTCACTAATTCCCTGACCATGACCAGCGGCAATCTGAACACCGGGATAGATTCTCTGATGCTGGGCTCAAGCGCTGCCATGACCGGGGAGCAGGCCGGACGCTATGTGATCGGCAAACTTCTGACCGCCAGAACCGTAGGCACCGGGAGTTCAAGCTTCGGTGGTATTGGCGTATCGCTTAATTCAGGAACAGATGACCTAGGCGCTGTCAACGTAACCCGGATCTCCGGTCCGGCCGGCCGGGTGGTGGCCAGCATCACCGGGGCCAGCGCCGACACAGGGATCGCCCGGAAGTGGATCATCTCTTCAGCCAATCCGCCCTCGGCCGGCCGCGACCTGGGCCTGTCCTGGGTGTCAGACGACGACAACGGCCGGAGTTTGACCTCCGCCCAGCTTTGGAAAAGCACCGATGGAGGAGCCAGCTGGGCCGGGGCGGGTACGGTGGTTGACGCTTCGGCCAGCCGCGCCATCACCCAGACCGTGACCTCTTTCTCCCAGTGGACGGTAAGCGATGCCGCCAACCCACTGCCGGTGCAGCTTACCCATTTTGCCGCCTCCGCCGGAACAGGCGTGATCACTATTTCCTGGCGCACCGAAAGCGAATGCCGGGCTTACCAGTGGCTGGTGGAAAGATCTTCGGGAGCTGAAGAACCTTACCAAACAACGTCCAGAATACAAGCTCGGGGCCCGTCAGGACAACCCCAGGAGTACAGCTGGACCGATGATCAGGCCGAGGCCGGGCAGACATATTACTACCGGTTGGCCCAATTGCTGACCGACGGCCGTACAATTTATCACGGCCCTGTTCAGGCAAGTGCAGCATCCCCTCTGTCACAAGAAGATCTTCTGCTGGCCAACAACCCGAATCCATTCAGCCAAAACACCCTTATCCGTTATCAAGTGGGAGAGGACGAAAAAAGTGTTTCACTGAATATCTACAACATCTCAGGCCAACTGGTCAAAACATTATTTGAAGGCAGACAGGCCCCGGGAACATATTCCATTAAATGGAACGGGCTGAACCAAAGCGGGGCCAAGGCCGGCAACGGGGTCTATATCTGCCGTTTGGTGCTGGGCAACAGGACATTTGTAAAGAGAATGACCCTTTTAAGGTAAATATTCCGGAAAAGGAAAAAACCGCCCTTAGAATCGGGGCGGTTTTTTATTATTTGTATTGACGACAGTGTTTCTTTGCTCTATACTATTACAGCGATAATAACTATTCGTCTCGGTATCTTCGGTACAACCGCCGCTGGCGGTAACTCAGACACCTGTGTTTAAAACTTAGCGCGGGCTGAGTAGGCCGTATTGGCCGTATCGAAGCCCCATCTGTTGACATTTTACAAATAACACCATACTCCGACTTTGAAAAACGACCTTACCATCCACCCACGCCCGGCAAGCTGGAACAAACTTTTACCCCGGACCACAAAGGCCATCCGGGGCTATGGTCTGCTGGAACCAGGCGACAGGATATTGGTGGCCGTTTCCGGCGGTAATGACAGCCTAGTTATGCTGGACCTGCTGGCCGAGCGACAGAAAAAGATCGGCCAAAAACTGGGCCTGACCTTGATCACGGGACACATTCCCGGCAGTTACGGGGGAAAGGAGATCTTCCCTGTAACCCTTTTGAGGGGGATCGTTAAAGCATACTGCTTGCAGCTTGCAATGTCAAGCTCGGTTTTGAAGGATGCCGTATTCAAGGACTGTTTCAACTGTGCCATGGCCCGGCGCAGGGCCCTGTTCGATCTGGCCGAGCGGGAAAACTGCAACAAGATAGCCCTGGGGCACAACGCCGACGACCTGGTGGAGACCGCCCTGCTCAATATGTTCTACCAGGGGCGTTTTTCCAGCATGTCGGCCAAACAGACTGTGCTTAAGGAAAAGCTAACCCTGATCCGGCCGCTGGCCCTGATTTGGAAAGAGGATATTGACCTTTATGCCGGGGAACGGTTCGGCAAGCTGCCTAAGTTCAAATGCCCGGGGAGCAAGGACTCCAAAAGAGTTTTCATCAAGGACCTGGTTAATAAACTGGAAAAGCAAAACCCCAAGATCAAGGCCAATGTCTTAAAAGCCATCACCAACCCCAAGATGGAATATTTACCGGTGATAAAAAAACCCAGGCTTTAAAGCCTGGGTTTTTAGTTGCATTATGTTTGGCGATCTACTGTCAGGCTTTGGTAAAAACTATCTCCCCCCTCTTGGCCTCCGCCTTGACCGTATCCCCTTCCTTGAACTCGCCCTCCAATATCCTCATGGACAGCGGGTCCTGCAGTAACCTCTGGATGGCCCGCTTCAGCGGCCGGGCCCCGAAGGACGGATCGTAGCCCTCGTTGGCCAGCAGTTCCTTGGCCTTCTCCGCTACTTCCAGTTTTATCTTCCGGTCGGCCAGCCTTTTATACAGGTGCTTCAGCTGGATATCCACTATGTCCGTGATCTGGGCCTTGTCCAGCCGGTGGAAAATGATGGTCTCATCCACCCGGTTAAGGAACTCCGGCCTGAAATGCTGGCGCATGGCCTCCATCACCTTTTCCCGCATCTTGCCCTCGTCGTCCCCCAGCTCGCTGATCCACTGGGAACCGATGTTGGAGGTCATGATGATCACCGTGTTCTTGAAGTCCACCGTCCGGCCCTGGCCGTCGGTCAGCCGGCCGTCGTCCAGCACCTGCAATAAGACGTTGAACACGTCATGGTGGGCCTTCTCTATCTCGTCAAAAAGTATCACGCAGTAGGGCCGGCGCCGCACCGCCTCGGTCAGCTGGCCGCCCTCGTCGTAGCCCACGTATCCCGGAGGCGCGCCCAGCAGACGGGAGACCGTGTGCTTCTCCATGTACTCCGACATGTCTATCCGCACCATGGCCCGCTCGTCGTCGAACAGGAACTCGGCCAGGGCCCGGGCCAGCTCGGTCTTCCCCACGCCCGTCGGGCCCAGGAATATGAAGGAACCTATCGGCTTGTTGGGGTCGGACAGCCCGGCCCGGGACCGCCGGACCGCATTGCCGATGGACTTTAAGGCCTCGTCCTGCCCAATCACCCTTTCCCTCAGCCGTTCCTCGATCTTGATAAGCTTTGATGTCTCGCCCTCCAGCATCCTGGTGACCGGGATCCCGGTCCACTTGGCCACCACCTCAGCGATGTCATCCTCGTCCACTTCCTCCTTCAGGAATTTCTGGGACTTTTGGATCTCGGCCAAATGTTTATTCTCGTGCTCCAGATCTTTTTGCAGGGCCGCCAGCGTGCCGTATCGCAGCTCGGCCACCTTGTTGTAATCGCCCTTCTTCTCGGCCTGCTGTTCCTCGATCTTGGAATTCTCCACCCGCTGTTTGATGTCGGAGATCTTCTTGATGATGGCCTTCTCGTTCTGCCAGTGGGCCTTCATGGTGGAGGATTTTTCTTTCAGCTCGGCCAGCTCGGAATCTATTTTGGCCAGCCGTTCCCTGGAAAGCGCGTCGTGATCCTTTTTTAAGGCGGTGCGCTCGATCTCCATCTGCATGATCCGCCGCTCCACTTCGTCGATCTCGGTGGGCAGGCTGTCGATCTCTATCCGCAGGCGGGAGGAGGCCTCGTCTATCAGGTCAACCGCCTTGTCCGGCAGAAAGCGGTCGGAGATGTAGCGCTGGGAAAGCACCGCCGACGCCACTAAAGCCGAATCCTTGATCCGCACCTTGTGGTGCAGCTCGTAGCGTTCCTTTAAGCCGCGTAAGATGGCTATGGTATCCTCCGCCGAGGGCTCCTGCACCAACACCGGCGCCAAACGGCGCTCCAGAGCCGGGTCCTTCTCGATGTTCTTGCGGTACTCGTCCAGGGTGGTGGCGCCGACCATACGCAATTCACCCCGGGCCAAAGCGGGTTTCAGCATGTTGCTGGCATCCATGGCCCCCTCGGCCTTGCCGGCGCCCACCAAAGTGTGCAGTTCATCAATGAACAGGATCACCGAGCCGGCCGCGGCCTCGATCTCCTTCAGCACCGCCTTCAGGCGTTCCTCGAACTCGCCCCGGAACTTGGCCCCGGCGATCAGGGCGCCAAGATCCAGCGACACCACCTTCTTGTTCTTCAGGGTCTCGGGCACGTCGCCGGAATTTATCCGCTGGGCCAGGCCCTCGGCGATGGCTGTCTTGCCCACCCCCGGTTCGCCGATCAAGACCGGGTTGTTCTTGGTGCGGCGGGACAAGACCTGGATCACCCGGCGGATCTCATCGTCCCGGCCGATCACCGGATCCAGCTTGCCCTGGCGGGCCAGTTCGGTCAGATCGCGGCTGTATTTTGCCAGGGCCTGGTACTTGCCCTCGGGATCCTGGTCGGTCACCCTCTGGCTGCCCCGGACATCCACCAATGCTTTTAGAATGTGGTCCCGGTTTATTCCAGAGTTCTTAAGAACCTGGGAAGCTTTGCCCTGTTCCTCGGCCAAAGCCAGCAGCAGATGTTCTCCGGAGACGTATTCATCCCTCATCTTTTCGGCTTCGGCCTGGGCCTTTTGCAGCACCTTGTTGAGGGCGTTGGAAAGATAGGGCTGGGAGGCCCCGCCGTAGACCTTGGGAAGGTTCTGAATCTCGGCTTCCACCCTGTCTTTTAACAGGGCCGGGTTGGCCCCCATCTTTTGGAGCAGGGGAATGACCACGCCCTCGGGCTGGTCCAATAGGGCCGCCAGCAGGTGCTCCGGCGCTATCTCCTGCTGATTGGCCTGTTCGGCCAGCTGGGACGCGGCCTCTATGGCTTCCTGGGATTTGACGGTGAATTTGTCCAAACGCATTTTATTTGCTTCCCCTATTGTATTCAAAACAGAAGGCGATTCCTTAAGAACCGCCCATAAACAATATAACCACAGATGCCGTTTTTGTCAAGGTGCTGGTTTGTTTTTGGGGACAGTTGGCCGGAGTTCAGTGGTTCTCCCCGTACCTATGACCATAGTCCCCAGCTTCCGGCATAATTGCCGCAGCCGGGCTTCGATTGTCCGCGCCTTCTTTTTCCCGGCCGGTACCGGCCTGTTACCTACTATTTCCAGAGGAAGCATCGAGACCGCCTTCAGGGAATCTCCCTTAAGTTCCACAAACAGCAGGGCACTTTCCCGGCAGATCTGTTCCCTTTGGTCGAAGATGAAATTCCCCAGGCTGTAGGCGATCAGTCCGTCCCGGTAAAATTCCACCCCCTGCAAAACGTGGGGATGATGGCCGTGCACTATTTTTGCCCCGCAGTCTATGGCCAGCCGGCCCAGTTTTTTCTGGGTCCGGGTGGGATGATCCTTGTACTCGGTGCCCCAGTGGAAAGAGGCGACGATGATGTCGCAGGAATCGCGGGTGGCGGCGATGGAACGGGACACGCAGGCCGAGTCGGCCGGGGCGATATTCCCGGCTCTGTGATCTTTGGCGATGTCCAAAAGATAAGGTTCGCAAAAAGCCACCAGTCCGATCTTTTTATTTTTGACCCAACGATATGACGGCCGGGCCAGGATCACGGTATCTCCTGATGTCTCAACCATTGTTAAAGCCAGCCCGCCGTAGGCGATGCCCGCGGTGTCCAGCACCTCTGTGCAATGAAAAAGGCCCTGGCTGCCGCAGTCCAGGGCGTGGTTGTTGGCCAGGGACACCATGTCGAACCCGGCTGCTTTAAGTTCCTGGGCGGCGGTGATGGTGTCGCCCTTAAAATGCCAGGGACTGCTGCTCTGGTACTCCGCCGAGGTCAAAGGGGATTCCAGATTGCCGATGGTAATGTCGGCACCGGCGGTCAGCGAGCAGGTCCCGGCAAAGGGGTAGCCTGTGCCGTATCTGTCCGACATCCTCTTGACGCCCCGGCCCAGCATTATGTCCCCGGCCAGACAGAACCGGATGGCCGGACCGTTCTGCGCCCGGACCGGGGTAGTGATCAACGCCCCCGCAAGCATCGCGCCGGGGATAACTATGGCCAGTATTTTTCTCATTCTTACGGACGATTTCATTGGCCAATCTTGGAGACCGGAATAAAGTCAAACTCCTTTTTAGTTTTTTCTCCCGCCGTTTCCTTTAGCGCCTTGATGAATGCCGGACTGGCCGGGGCCAGGACAACATAGCGGCCCTTTTCCCGGCAGGCGCTCAGCGCTTTGTTCAATTGCCCAGCGGCGGAAGTGCGGGAAGTCTTGGATTCTATGACCATATCCGGCTTCAGGTACCGGCATTCCAGCTGGCCGGCCAGTTCATAAGCCAGGGAACGGGTGGAGGGCTGGGGTTCCATGAAGATCAGCCCCTTTTGGAGGCAGTATTTAAGAACAATGTTGCAGACCCGGGAATCCTCCAGCGCCCGGGATCCGGCCACGGCATAAAAACCGGCGGACTTGGGGTAAAGCTTTAAAGCCTGATCCATCTTGTTTTTGATCTTAAGGTCCGAGTCATCCACCAGGATCGTGCCGGGGCCGGGGTCCTGGCGGGGGTATCCCTTGGGCTCCAGAGGCAGTGCCGCCAAAACCGTTTTGGCGATATTTTTGGTGGAAGCCTTGATTATCAAGGTTGCCGCCTGGGGACAGTTCAGGAATTCCTGGGCTGTCTTGGTATCCCGGGGGGGCCAGTTGTATATCACGATAACCATCCGTGGTTTTGCGGCCGGCGGAACGGCCTCGGATCTTTTCCTTTTCACCAGGATATTTACCGTCAACGTCTCCTGAAGGGCGTAGCTCAGCTTAATCGTCTGTTTTTTGCTGTCCTCTTCGGCCGCCACGGTCTTTAGCCCGCAGGATCCTGCCATCCGGCTCAGACGCAGGTTCAGCAGGATATAGGAAACATTCTTGCCGGCCGCTATCTGATACCAGGTTCCCGAGTCCGGGAAAACCGCTAGTTGCCGGACCACCAAACTGTCGTTCTTTAGCCCGTACAACGAATCGGCAAAGGCTTTTAGTCCTCCGGCCGCACGAGAAACAGAGGAAGAGCTGGGCCAGTGAACCCTAAGGTTATTGTGCCAAAATAACTTGATACCCAGGGCGGCAACGATGATTGCCGCCAGAGCCAGGATCATTCCCTGGTAATTATTTTTTATCTTCCTCGTCATTGCCCGATCAGCTCCATAAACCTGCCGTGATCATAACCGGACTCTTCGGCCGTCTTAGAAAGTTTTACGGCCAGCTTCAATATCCGCAACAGTCGCTTGGCCGCCTTGAATCCCGGCTTTTCCTGCATGAGGGAGATCGTTGTCAGCCAGTACAAAAGAGTCATGAACCTTTCCCGGTTGAACCACAGTATCCCCTGGTGCCGGTTGCATCCCAGAAAATCCCGGGTCCGGGGCCGGTTCACGAATGCTTTAAGCTTTTCGCCGTCCTCCAGTATCTTGCCCATGGACGCTTCGGGGAAAACCAGATTCTCCCACAACCAGCGCATTTGTGAGGCTGTTTCCCGGGCCACACCCCCAGCCTGCAGTGATCCGGTGGCCTTTTCCCCGAACAGCCCGGTGGAGACTGCGTCCCCCAGCCCCTGCCGGAGTGCCTTCTGCAGCAGTAAGGCGTATAAGAACTTGGATCCGGCATCGTCCCGCAGGGTAAACGGCAGTTCCGCTTCGGGAATAGCCTTTAAATATTTTTGTCCCAGGTGCGAGGCGCTGATGTTTTCGATCTCCGGCCCGGTGACCAGTCTGGAGATCGATCCGGTCTGTATCTCCGCCTGCCGGATGACATCATCGGATGCGGACAGGGAACCTATGACCTTCTCGGCTTCTGTGAAATATCTTTTCAGGGAGGAGTTTTGCTGCAATATCAGGACTGACTGCTTTTCCGGAGAAGCCAGGTATTCCCGGCCGAAGTCCGCCGCCGCCAGGGGAAGGAAAATGTCTGTCACTTCTTTAAGCACCCCGTCCAGCTTCAGCTCCCACAAGGCCCGGCTCATGTCCGGCACGCCCCGGCCCGACAGATGCCGGCACAAATTCCCGTATTCTTCCCCCTCAACCTTACGGAAGGAAGAAAGCAGGTTGTACTGGTAACCGTTCAGGCTGAAATAAAATCCCTTCTCAATCAACTCATCGGCCGACCGGATGTATTCCAGATCCAAGACTTCGTCCCGGAATAGGTACCAGCCGCCGGGCGTCAGCTGCAGGCGCTGGGCCAGACTGCTTTTCCCGGCCTGTTTGTCGTTCTCGTCCCGGCGCTGTTTGACCGTTTCCCTGATCCATCCCGCCACGGACTGGAACCGGTTGTTATAAATGAACAGTACCTGTTCCGGCCCCTGCCCGTTGGAGTAGGCGAAAATATCTGAATGGATGTGGCCCTGCTCCGAGACCGCGTCGTAAAAGGCGAACTGGTCCACCCCGCTGAACAGATGGCGTTTTTTAAGCAGGGGAAAGATCTCGCGCTGGTGCCGTTCCATCAGCCCGAGATCCTCGGTCTCGTTCTGGTAGGACCGGCCGTATTCCATCCCGTACTTTTCGCTAAAGCCCTCCAATTGTCCGTGGCCGAACAGCGGCAGGCCCGGCAGGGTGGCCATCATGGCGCAGACCCCGAAATACTTGTCTCCCCTGCCGAAGTGGGCGGCGGCCGGCTCCTCGTCGGGATTGCTGAGGAAGTTGACGAAGCGCTTAAGAATCTCGGGGTTGAACTCCAGCACGTTCCGGATCACCGTCCGGTAGTTGGAATTCTCCTCTTTCTTCAGCATGTTCATGAAGGCGCTGTTGTAGACCCGGTGCATCCCCAGGGTCCTCACGAAGAACCCCTCCATCAGCCAGAAGGCCTCGGCCAGCAGCAGGGTTTGGGGGGCCTCGGCGGCGATGCGGTCCACCACGGTCCGCCAGAACTCGGCCGGGAAGGCCCGCTCGAAATCCTGGCGGGACAGGCCCTGGCCGGCCCGGGAGGGGATGTCTCCGCCCGAGCCCGGCTCCGGGAACCACAGCCTCTGGTAATGGCGCTTGGCCAGGGTCATGGCCGCGTCGAAGCGGATGATGGAGGAATAACGGGCCACGTTCAGGATCTTCTCCATCACCGCCTCCCGCACCGCGGGCAGCAGAAAGTTAAGCTGGGCGGTGTCGTTCCATGGCAGGTGGGTGCCGTCGTTGCCGTGATAGATGTAGCGCACCTCTCCCGACCCCCGGTCCAGGCGCTTGAAGACCACCGCCGCGTCCCGCCGGTTCCAATAGCCGTCCTCTATGAAAAGGCCGATGCCGGGATCCTCCGAAAGATCGGGGCCGTTGAAGGCGTAGCCGGGAAACGGCGGCTGGGACGTCTGGACGAACCAGTCGGGGTGCTCTACTATCCACCGGGAATACAGGCCGGTGTGGTTGGGCACCATGTCCACCGCCAGCCTTATCCCGCTGCGCTGGGCCCTGTCTTTCAGGTTCCAGTAGGCCGGGTCCCCGCCCAGGTCGTGGGAGATGGAGTAATCGTAAAGCGAATAGGCCGAGGCCAGCGCTTCCTGGTTCCCGGCCATCTGCTTGATCCGGCGGGAGGCGGAACTGCGCTGCCAGATGCCGATCAGCCACAGGGAGTTGAAGCCCCGCTGGGACAGCAGCTCCAGCTCCCGGTCGGGGACCTGGTCCAGCGTTGTTATCGGGTATCCGTATTTCTGCGACAACTGGAAAAGCCAGACCGGGGCGTTCTTGGCCATCATCACCACGTTGGGCATCCAGTCCAGGTCCGGGGAAAAGGCTTTTGGCTCATACTCCGGACCGGCTTTGGCGCCTGAGGCGGCCCCTCTGAAATCCATTACTTGAGACGGCCCCGGGCCGCCGCCCCGCATCCGCTCTTCTTCCCTGATGACGTCCAGCGTCAGCAGCAGTTTTTGGAACAGCCGGTCCAGCGCGCCGGCCGGCAGGATCTCCAGCCAATAGAGTTTGATGTAGTTAAGCTGGTCCGTCAGCGAATGGGGGTGGGCCTTGGCCGGGGCCAGCAGCAGGTCTATCAGATTCTGGCTGAAGGGACCGAACCCGGGCTGTCCGGAGAAAAAGGTTTTTAATGATTCCGTTAACTCCGGATACCGGCTGTTCTGCCGCAACGGCAGGTCGCCGAACAATTCGCCGAACGGCTCCAGGGCCGGGTTCTGGTTGGCGGTCCACAGCAGCAGCATTTCCTCCAGGGAGATCTCCTGGTGGGGCACCTTGGCGGTGCTGCCTTTAAGGTATTCTGTCAGGGTGATCTGTCGGCGGTGCACCAGCAGCGGGGGGAAGGTTTTGACGAATTCGGTCAGACAGCCTGTTGTGTCAGCCGGGGAAAGCTCCCGGTCCAGGTGCGCCAGGGCCTGGAAAAATACCTTCTGGTTGACCCGGGCCCGGTACTGGGCTATCACATAGTGCTGCAGCTCGTCGATCAGGCCCATGGCGGCCAGCTGCCCGGCGGTAACCTTGACACCGGTCCGGTTCATTTTATAAGCCAATTGCCGGGCGGCGCCCAGATCGGCCAGTATCACATTGCCGGAAATGGAAAAAAGGCCCTCGTCGCAGCCATACTTCTTTCTGGCGGCGGCCGAGATGTGAAACTCATAGCCGGGATGAGGCCCGGAGTTAAAGGCTGCCGGAGGCAGGATTATTTTGTTTTTGCTGTTCATTAAATGATGGTTTTTCCAATGTGACACGCCCCAATATTATACCTTATTTTTGGGATAAAGCAACCAGATTTATGGAGTTCTGTTCCCTTTAAATTGATATCCCCTTCCGCACCCGGGAAGGGGATATCAAGAATGGGGTTCTGTTTGCCTGACAAATTATTTGATCACCACTAAACGGCCCGTGGCCCTAAGGTTTCCTGAAGACAGACGAATTATATATATCCCGGCCGGCAGCCTTTTCCCGTCATTGTCCCGCAAATCCAATTTTACCGAATGCTGGCCTGGTTCCCGGCTGCCCAGTTCCAGGCTGGCCGCTTTGTGCCCGCTGATGGCGTAGATATCCAGCCTGGCGGTGGAGCGTTTTTCTGTTTCAAAACGGATGTTGGCAAAACCCTCGGCGGGATTAGGCCCGCAGGAAATGAACCTGGTTCCATGGGTCAAAGCGGCCGGGCCGGGTCCCCCGGAAACCCCGGCGGGAAAACCTACCGTAAAGCAGATGGAGTCCCCGGCGGCCCCGATGTCATATATGTCCAGCCCGCCCAAGGCCCCGTCGTGCAAAAAGCCGGTGGGGTTGGTGGCATCGTTGATGGCGTTCCGGGCCGAGCCCTCCGAGAAAAATGCGGTGGCCAGTGTTCCGTTAGCAATGGCGATTGTGTCGGACGTGCCGCCAGGCCGGTAAAGGTAAACTTCGTCGAATACACTATTACCGTCAAAATATGCATTACCCATGCTGTCGGAATCTGTATTGATGCGGTAAACCAGAAGGCCGGAGCCGTAGAGGGAATTCTCAAAAACACCAGTTTTGCGTCGGTATTCTACCACGTAATATTCGGAAATCGAGTTGGGTGAGGCAATTTTATAGCAAACTCCAGAATCCCCGGAAGCCAATGGTTTAAGCCAATAGATACCTGCATTAGTTATCTCCGGAATCGTATCCAGCCAACGGGTATAACGGCTTTTTAGGTAAGCACTAGAATGGGCCGGCGGATCAGGGGCAGAGCACATCACGTCCCAACGGCCAGTGGGTGAAATTTTGGTGCCGTTATAATAATGATATAGGTCGGGATAGCTCACCGAGTGGCCCATTTCGTGGCACAGCACCCCCACGTTGAACTGCGACTGCATCTGAAAATTATAGTCCCAGACCTTCTTCCCGTTTATGTAGGCATCCTCGTAATAAATTGCCCAGCGGTGGGACCACAACAGGGTGGCCCAGGCCGTGGTAGGGCCGCGTATCACAAAGCAGACATTGTCCACGTATCCGTCGTCATCGGCATCGATATCAAGCCCGGCCGGCACCTGACTTGAGATGGTTTGAATGGCGCGTTTAAGCAGGGCGTGTTCCCTGGTGGCCCGGTCATAGCTGTTATTCCCGCCGGTATACCCTCCGGGGTTGGTGGTGGAATCGTAGGGGCAGTAATAACTGCGATTGTTAATATCCTGATACGAAACCACAAAAGTATCTCCCGACAAGGGATACAGGGTGGATCTTACCGTGAGTCTTTTATAACTGACCTCATAAAAATAATTCCGAAGAGAGTTGGTGGTTCCGGTGCTGTCGTTGAAGGTCCGGCCGTAGTGGTTTAATGATCCGGAAGTATCCGGGAACTCCGTCTGATCGGCAAAGCTGACGAACACCACAATGTTGTTGATGTTCCCGATGGACGGGGTCTTGGCGCCCTGGCCGGCCATGTAGGGCAATGCTTCTCTGGCCTGTTGCAATATAAACGGATCGTCATCGAGCCCCGGCACCAGCTTGGCTCCGGCCGGGTCGTCGCGGCCAGCCACCAATGAACCGGGAATCAGCCGGCCGTTTTCTTTGTCCGCGTAAACATAAACTCCGCTGGCGGGATCTTTGACGATGGTATACCCGGCCTTGTCGTACACCCGGTGATGAAACTCATCCCCGGTAAGGAACAGGCACAGGCTTTGCCCGTCAGGCTGTACCAGGATAATGGGCGAGTTTTCCACCAGTACTGCCGGGGCCGGGGCCGCCAAACCCAGCAGGACCGCCAGCAAGAGCAGTGTGCCGCAATGTTTTTTCAGGATTCTTTTCATGACCTCGGCCTTTGCAATTTTTTGTTTACTGTTTTTAGAACCGGACCCTGTCACCGGCCTTGATCCCGTTCTTTTGGAACCACCCGGCGTTGGCCTCTATGGCATAAAGGGCCGGACTCCGGGAGAGATAACGTGGAACCTCGTTCAGCGGTTCCATCCTGAGGATGTTAAGGATGGTCCCATCCTTTGAAACGAATGCTATGTCCAGCGGAAGATACGTGTTCTTCATCCAAAATGAAAGCGGCTGAGGATACTCGAACACGAACAGCATCCCCTCGTCCTGAGGCATCTGCCGGCGGTACATAAGTCCCTGGGATCGGGCGGCCTCGTCCCCGGCCACCTCCACCCACAGCCTGGCCCCGCCGATGGCCAGCTGCAGCCTGCCCGGCCGGGATTCCTTTGTCACCGGGGGCTGGGGCGAAGATTCCTGCCGGCATCCGCTGGAAACGGCCAGCCATGCCAGAACGGCACAAAGAAAGATAAGCGAATGCCCGTTTTGGGTTTTCAAATTATTAAACGCCTCTCATCTTCCGGTCCCATGCAAATGAGGAGGCAGTTATTTCTGCCTCCCCGTAAATTGTCAGTTCTCACTGCCGGTTGGCTATCTGTTCCCATTCATTCTTGTCCCCCAGGAAAAGCATATAGCTGCCGGAGCCGCTGTATCCGACTATTTCAAATCGGTAGGTCCCGGAATAGGTGAAGGTGACCATCTGGGGCTTCTGTTCGGCCGACCCGCTCATGGTGAATATCTTGTTGCCGTAAGGCGAATAGATGCATAGGTCGGCGTCCAAGGTCCCGTTGGCACTCATGTAGGCCAGGCTCTGGTAATTCCCGGTGGAGTTTATTTCGATGTCAAGGTATATTCTTTGGCCGCGGGAAAGGCTGCCGTCCCTGTAGATATATGCCCCTCCGGGAATGGCATACATCAGCAGCAGCACTGCGGCTATCGCGATTTTCCATTTCATGTTCAGGCCTCCTTATAATGGTTGTGGTGGTAGGGCGGCGCGTGATTAACGCAGCACCGAGATGGCCAAAAGTCCCACCATCACAATCATGCTGATCAGGATCAGGGCCACGCTCCAGTTGCCTTTCTTGATCTCCTCCCACTCGTCGATGTTGACGGACAGGGCGTCGAAAACCTTGATGGCGATCCCCACCCCCAGGGCGAACCCGATGGAAGCGGTCAGTATCCAGCCCAGGGACATCAGCAGCTTGATGATCCAGGTGCCGAAGGAAATGCTGACGTTGACCGGCCGTCCGGCCCCCTCCTGCACCACCTGGGCCTGGGCGAACAATGAGGTAGCGGCCGTTAACAGGACCAGAGAGATCGCGGAAAGCTTTTTCATTTTACCATCCCCTTAAATTTAGGTTGAACCGTTTGTTTTTTATGTTGGGAGATTTGATTTATATATTAACTCTTTTAAATCAAATTGTCAAGAATTCCCTTGTCCTGTTGCCCAAATTCTCTTGAAGGACTCCGTGAAGCTTGGAAGAAGTTAAATATTACCCCCTAAAATCATGTTAATCCTGTCTGCTCCGGTGAATCGATCCGATCAGATCGCTTTCTTCTTCGCCTTCTGCTTGGCCAGACCCAGGATCAGTCCCAGCGCTATGGCCAGCAGGGCCGCCACCACCACCCGGAACTCCGGGGGCAGCATGAAATTCACCGACTGGACCGGCAGCCAGAACCAGATGATCGACCCGCCCACTATCCTGAACATATTCTCCCAGTCTATGTTCCGATAGGTCTCGATCAGCGGCCACCTGGAGAACAGCTTATTGCTGTCGATCAGGGTATCGGTGATCCGGTGGAAGGTCATAAAGGGAAAGCCGAACACCGCCTGGAAGAAAAATGATTTCCAAAAGGCGGTCAGCCAGGGGACTCCCCGGCCCGGCAGGTAGCCCTGGTCCAGCAGGCCTTCCGTCCCGGCCGAGAACAGGGGAAAGGCCAGGGTCATCATTACCCCGAGCAGTCCCCAGACCAGGGCCCGCTGCCACAGCCGGATCCCCGCCAACCGCCACTTGCCGGATACCACCTTCCGGCTCAGCAGTTCGCCCATGGTTCCCAGCAAAATGAACTTGCCCATCCCCATCAGATAGGGATGGGCCCGGGTGGCGGCTACGAATAACTCTCTGGTGCCGGGGATGATCAGAATGGTCAGCACTCCACCCAGCAGCAATGCCCAAACAAGGGAGATGAAAAGATCCAAGATAATGTTCTTCTGTTGTTCCATTCTTAAGGAAGCGCTTTATATGATAAGTTAAATCTGCGTCAATCGTTCGGCAGAGCCTGCCCTGAGTGGTGTCGAAGGGCTCACGACGGTGTCTGCGAAATCTGTGGCTACGTTATTTCAAGTCCCCGGGCAGATGGATGGCAAACTTGCAGTGCTCGTCCCCGCTGATGATGGCCTCCAGCACTTCCACCCGGACCTTGGTCCCGAAGATCCCTTCGTAGATCCCCTTGTACCAGCCGGCGCTGCAGTGGCAGTATTCCTTGGAAATACGGTTTTTTGTAGCGCGAATCAGGGGGCAGAAACAGGCCGCCATTTGTTTTTCATAGGGCGTAGTGGCCTTGGCAAAGGCCTCCGGATCTCGCGGGCTGCGGATCTCGTAGATCACATTGCCCTCCCGGTAGGGATGGCCGAATTTTCCCTTGTCCGCGCCCATGGCTTCCAGCACCCGGTCCACGCTTTTGGTCTCGGCATACAGCTTGGCCAGGGTGTCTATCGGCCCGGTCCCGAATTCCTCGGTGAAGACGCAGGCCCGGCCCTGCATGATCTCCTCCCTGGCCTGCTGTTCCGGAACGGCCGTCTCCAGCCGCTTCATGGCTTGTTCCGACCAGACCGCGTATTCCTCCGGGCGGTCCGGGACCTTGTCATAGCCCGCGATCACGGAGTCTCCCTTACCGGGGGCATGACGGTCTATCTGGGCCGCCCATTTTTTCATCTTATCCGCCAGCCAGGCCATATCATATTCCTTTCAAAAGATGGTGGATCAGATCGCTTGTCCCAAAACTACCGGCCCATGGCCTTCTTCATGGTCTCGCCCATCTCGGCCGGGGTCCTGGCCACTTTGATGCCGCAGGTTTTCAGCACCTTAACCTTTTCGGCATAGGTTCCCTTGCCCCCGGAGATGATGGCCCCGGCGTGGCCCATCCTCCGGCCCGGCGGCGCGGTGGCCCCGGCGATGAAGGCCGCCACCGGCTTGGGAAAATTCTTCTTGATCCAGCGGGCGGTCTCCTCCTCCAGCGAGCCTCCGATCTCTCCGATCATCAGCACCGCCTTGGTCTGCTTGTCGGCCTTGAACAGCTCCAGCGCGTCGATGAAATTGGTGCCGATCACCGGGTCACCGCCGATTCCGATGCAGGTGCTCTGCCCTATGCCCAGTTTGGTCAGCTGGTTGACCGCTTCGTAGGTCAGGGTGCCGGAGCGCGAGATCACGCCCACCGAACCCTCCTGGTGAATGGCGGCCGGCATGATGCCCACCTTGGCCTTGCCCGGCGAGATGGCTCCCGGGCAGTTGGGCCCTATCAGCCGGGTCTTTTTGCCCTGCAGGTAGCGCTTGACGAACATCATGTCGTTGGCTGGCACGCCTTCGGTGATGCAGATCACCAGCTCCAGCCCGGCGTCCACCGCCTCCAGGATGGCGTCCCGGCAGTACAGGGCCGGAACGAAGATCATGGTGGCGTTGGCCTTCTGTTTCTCCACCGCCTCGGCCACGGTGTCGAACACCGGGTAGCCCTCGTGGATGGTGCCGCCCTTGCCGGGCACCACTCCGCCCACGAACTTGGTCCCGTACTCGGCGCATTTAAGGGAATGGAAGGTGCCGTGCTGCCCGGTGAAGCCCTGGCAGATCAGGCGTGTGTTTTTATCAACTAATATTGCCATATATTCCTTTCTTTTCTTCTTGCGAACAAGTCCCTCGCCTGGCGGGAGAGGGATTTAGGGAGAGGTAGCCTCCTTTACTATCAGCCGGGCCGCCTCGCCCAGTGACGAAGCCGGTATTATCTTCAAGCCGGAGCCGGCCAGTATCTTCTTTCCCTGTTCCACGTTGGTGCCGTCCAGCCGGGCCACTATCGGCACTTTCACGCCAAGGGTCTTGGAGGCCGCCACTATCCCCTCGGCGATCACGTCGCACTTCATTATCCCGCCAAAGATGTTTACCAATATGCCCCGGACGTTGGGATCGGACAGGATTATCTTGAAAGCCTCGGTCACCTTTTCCGTCGAGGCGGAACCTCCGACATCGAGAAAGTTGGCCGGGCTGCCGCCGTAATGCTTGACGATGTCCATGGTGGCCATGGCCAGGCCGGCCCCGTTGACCAGGCAGCCGATGGTCCCGTCCAGCTTGATGTAGCTGAGGTCGTGCCTGGAGGCCAGCACCTCGTTGGGGTCCTCCTCGTCAATGTCCCGCAGGCTGGCGATCTCGGGATGCCGGGCCAGGCCGTTGTCGTCGAAAGTGACCTTGGCGTCCAGCGCGAACAGGGTGTCCTCCGGCG
The DNA here is from genome assembly GCA_002412795.1 of bacterium UBP2_UBA5202. GTDB lineage: Bacteria > Edwardsbacteria > AC1 > AC1 > EtOH8 > UBA5202. The sequence goes on from DHVS01000035.1 coordinate 44,476, forward strand.
TCCGCACCAGCGGGTTGATCTCGACCAATGAGGCGTCCTTGGAAATGAACAGCTGGTACATTCCGGACATCACTTGATTGAGCTGCTTGGCCAAAGCGCCTTTGAATCCCAGCCGGCGGGACATCTCCGTTCCATGGTAGGCGCGGTAGCCGGACACCGGATCGACCGCCACCTTGATGATCTTGTCCGGCGTTTCCGCCGCCACTTTTTCGATCTCCACTCCGCCTTCGGTGGAGCCGATAAAGATGTAGCTGGCGGTGGCCCGGTCGGCCAAAAAGCCCAGATAGTATTCCTTGGCGATGCGGGTGTCCTCGGCCACCATTATCCGGCGGACCAGTTTTCCCTTGGGCCCGGTCTGGGGCGTTACCAGCGTCATGCCCAGGATGTTCTTTGCATGGGCCAGCGCCTCTTCCTTAGACTTGGCCAGCTTGACCCCGCCGGCCTTGCCCCGTCCCCCAGTGTGGGCCTGGGCCTTGATGATCCAGGGCGGCCCGATCAGCCGGGACAGTTTTTGCTCCACCTCGTCAACGCTGGTGGCCATGAAATCCGGCTTGACCGGGATCCCGTGGTCGCGCAGCAGCTGGCGGGCTTGGTATTCGTGAATGTTCATGGTATTTTGTTATTTTTGGTTTTTTAATTTTAGTAATTAATTTCAACAGATTGTATAAGTACCAATATTTTTTCTTTAGAAATTCGAAAAATAGTTTTCTGGCATATTTCTCGGCAATTATCTCACGTTCAGCGTATTCTGGATGCTGTGAATAATGTATATGATGACCAAGTTCATGAAAAAATACTTCGCCAAAAATTGTTTCTTTTGCAATTGTTAGAAATATGTCGCCTCGTGTGTACCCTTTAAATATATTGTCAACGAACAGCTCTATGCTTGCGGGTATCCCATTTCGTGTTTTGTGATATAACCCCAATGACTCAACTATTTTTACTTTATGGCCTTTAGACCACGTTGTTTCACGCCGTCGATCATGGGATAATGAAGACGCATTGTTAAGGATAATCGTTTTTAAGCCTGATAAATATTGGGGATCAGTATATTCTAATAAAGTGTTAATAGTTTTCTTTGTGTTAAAAGGGGGAATATAATTATTGAAGTTTTCTTTTATATCAATTGTAATCATATCACGCTACCCTATTGGTCTTGATCCCATTCTCAAAATCCGCAATATTCCTGAACGTCACTTCCAACTTCCTCAACAGCGCCTCTTGGGTCTTATAACCCAAATGCGGCGTCAGCACCGTGTTCTGAGCTGTCAGCAGTGGGTTGTCCTGGCTGGGCGGCTCGCTGCCGAACACGTCCATCCCGGCGCCGGCCAGTTTTCCGTCGTTGAGCGCTTGGGCCAAAGCCGCCTCGTTAACCAGACCGCCCCGGGCGGTGTTGATCAAATACGCCGAGGGCTTAATATTGGCTATCCGCTCCGCGTTCATTATATGCTTGGTCTCGGCGTTAAGCGCCAGGTGCAGGGAGACTATGTCCGAATCTTTTAACAGATCGTCCAGACTGCAATAGGTACCGCCCAGTTTCTCAAACTCATCTTTCTTGACCCGGTTGTACCCCAGCACCCTGCAGCCGAAGGCGGCAAACAGTTTGGCCGCGGCCAGCCCGGTGGCCCCGGTGCCCACTATGCCCACCGTCTTGCCTCTCAGCTCCACCCCGTCCGGGAAAGCAAAGAACTTCTCATCTGTCCGGCGGGCGTGGGCGTCGCCTTTGGGAATATTACGAAGCAGTGACAGAGCAAGACCCAATGCAAGTTCGGCCACCGAGTCGGTGGAATACCCCGGCGTATTGTAGACCGCTATCCCCTTCTCCCGGCAGGCCGCCAGGTCCACGTGGTCGTACCCGGTGAAGGAGATGGAGATCATGGACAGTGCGCAGTTCCGAATGGTCTGGCCGTCTATCGGCAGGCTGCCGGTGATCAGGTACTTGGCGCCGCCCACCAGCTCGGCCAGCGGCTTGCCTTCGGCCAGCTCGGAACCTTTCCAGACCAGCATATGATCTGGCAGGATCTCAGCAAACCGCTGCTGCACCAGTTCCCGGGGCACGCCCAGCGTCTGGATAAGTATGACCTCTGATGGTTTATTCATTTAGCTCAGATAGATTTTTGGGAACCATTATGGGACGCAGATTTTCGCGGATTACCTATCTAATTAGCTGGGAAACCGGTTGGATGCCCGGTGCCAACCCCGGTATGTCGCGTTAAAACGATCAGTGAGCATCACAGTTGATGGCGGGAAAAGCTTGTCTGCATGTTTGAGGGTTTGGCAGAAACCCGAGTTCAGACAAGCCCGCCAGCGACGAGAAGCGCAGCGCGGGCCCGCTGAAGCATTGGCGGAAGCGCGGCTCGGAGAGTTTTAAGCGACGAGCTTTTTTCTTTTTGGTTCTTTTTCTTAGTTGGCGGCACAAAAAAGAAAAAGAACATATCGATCAATATCTGCGAGAATCTGCGTTCCGGTTAGTTTATAGTTTTCTATATTTCTTCGGCCCTTCTTCGTAAACATCCCGGCCCCGGCAGTCCACCGCCACCACTGCCGGAAGATCCTTCACCGTCAACTTGAGCACTGCCTCCGGTCCCAGTTCCGGGAAAAGTACCGGTTCCGCCCTGACCACCGTCTGGGCCAGCAAGGCCGCCGCGCCGCCGGTGGCGGCAAAATACACCGCCTGGTGCTTTTTGATCGCTTCAATGACCTCGGGACTTCTTCGGCCCTTGCCGATCATGGCCTTCAGCCCGGCCTTAGCCAAGAGCAAGGGAGTGTAGACATCCATCCTTCCGCTGGTGGTGGGCCCGATGCTGCCGATCACCTTTCCCCTGGGGGCCGGGGCCGGCCCGGCGTAGAACAATGTCTGGCCCTTAAGATCTATGGGAAGTTTACCGCCCGCAGTTAACAGCTTATGGAACTTCTGGTGTACCGCATCCCTGGCGGTGAACAGCTCGCCCGAGACCAGCACCCGGTCGCCGCTTTTAAGCCGGCTGGCTTCGGCCCCGCCCAGCGGGAGGGATATTTTTTTCGCCTTCATCACAATACCACCGTCTGGTGCCGGTGCGCATGGCAGTTGATGTTCACCGCCACCGGCAGGCTGGACATGTGGCAGGGCTCGTGTTCTATGTGCACGCCCAGACAGGAGACCGTCCCGCCCAGGCCCTGCGGCCCCAATCCCGAGGCATTGATCGCTTTGAGGATCTTCTTTTCCAGCCGGTCGTACTTTTTGTTCGGATTAGCCTTTCCCACCGGCCAGATCAGCGCTTTTTTGGCCAGCAGCGCGCAGCGCTCGAAATTCCCGCCGATCCCCACTCCCACCACCGTCGGAGGGCAGGGATTGGCCCCAGCCTGGATCACTGCTTCTGACACGAAAGAGATGACACACTGCTGGCCGTCCGAAGGTTTTAGCATGGCCAGCCGGCTGGTATTCTCGGCCCCGCCGCCCTTGGGCATGTAGTTTATCTCCAGACGACTGCCGGGAACCTGCTCAATATGGATGATGGCCGGAACATTGTTTCCTGTATTCTTTCGGTTGAAGACCGGGTCATCTACGCATGAGGCGCGCAGGTAACCTTTGCCACAGGCGCTGGCCACCCCTTTGTTTATTGCGTCATGGAGCGGACCGCCTTTTATCTCAACCTCTCTTCCCTGTTTTATGAAGAACACCGCCAGGCCGGTGTCTTGGCAGACCGGCATTTTCTGGGTTCCGGCAATTTTGGCGTTAAGCAGACATTGTTCCAGAATGTCCCGACCTAGCGGAGACCTTTCTTGTTTCAGGGCCTTGCCCAAAGCCTGTTCTGTGTCCTGGGGCAGAACGCAGTTGGCCTCCCGGCACATCTTCTCCACCGCAGTTGCGATGGCCTCGCATCCAATGGCCCTCATTTTGCCACTCCGGCCCTGACCTGGGCCACCGCCTTCTCCAGGGCCTTTTCCAGCAGTTCCATCGGCGGTTTTTTGATAAACCCGTGGTCCATCAGGCCGTGGATGACCGTCCGGGCCTCGCTGATGTCCTGTCTGGCCTTAAGATAAACTTCTTCTTTGGTCATGGAACCGCGGGCCACTCCGTCCCTGACGGCCTGACCGGCCACGGCCGCGGCCACTTTTGGGAAAAGTTCCCATTCTTCCATGGAGGAGACTATGCGCTCCGGGGTCAATCCGGCTTCCTGGGCAAAGTCCGCGATGGCGCGGGCGGCGGCGATGGCCATGTTGTCGGTGATTTTGGACGCCCTGGCCAGCAGTGCCCCTTTGAGGATGCCGGGAAAGCCCAGCGAATTGTTGACCTGGTTGGGGAAATCGCCCCGCCCGGTGGCCACGATGAAAGCCCCGGCTTTCAGTGCTTCGCTGGGATAGATCTCCGGCACCGGGTTGGCACAGGCGAAGACGATCGATCTGGGGGCCATCCCTGCTATCCATTCGGGCTGGATCACCCCCGGCCCGGATCTTGAAAGCGAGATCAGGACATCCGCCCCTTTTAAAGCCTTTTCCACCTTGATGTCATTTGCAACTTTTGTTTGCTGGCAGATCTCCCATTGCCGGTAGTATCTGGGATCATCCTTGATGTCCCGCCGGTGCAGGCCCAGGGCGCCGTCAACGTCAAACATCACGCAGTTCTCCGGCTTCCCTCCGGCGGCCATCACCAGCCGGAAGATGGTGGTATTGGCGGCCCCGGCCCCGTAAAACACCATTTTGACATCCGAAAGTTCCTTGCCGGCCAGCTTCAGGGCGTTGATCAGCCCGGCCAGGGTCACGCAGCCGGTGCCCTGGGCGTCATCGTGCCACACCGGGATGCCGCATTCCTGGCGCAGGGTGTCCAGCACCTGATAGCAGTTGGGCTGGGAGATGTCCTCCAGATTGACCGCCCCGAAGCTGGGCTGGGCCATCTTCACAAAATCGATGATCTTCTGGGCGTCCGGCCTTCCATTTTTATCTCTGCTGTCCATACACAAAGCCACCGCGTCCACCCCGCCCAGGTACTTCATCAAAAAAGCCTTGCCCTCCATCACTCCCAGGCCGCCGGCCGGGCCGCAGTCGCCGTCGCCCAGCACCCGGGTGGAATCCGAGACCACTGCCACCAGGTTGCCCCGGTTGGAAAGGTCGAAGGAGGCCTGCTGGTCGTCCCGGATGGCGGTGGAGACGCCGGAGACCCCGGGCGTGTACCAGAGGTTGAACCAATTGTTCCCGTACAGCCCGGCCTTGGGCAGGGTCATCATCTTTCCGCCGTAATGCCGGTGCAGGCTTAATGAAAGCTCCTTCAGGAACAGCGTCTTGGCGGAATTCACCTGATCCGGGGTGAGATCCTGGGGAAACAGTTCATCTATGTTCTTAAGTTCTATGTCCACGGTGCATGAATCACAATCTTCGTTTTTTATTGATCCCGGTTACGGATCAAATTGTTTTGGTCTTTTTAGTGGGTTTTAGTGGGCCGGTAATTATTAATTAAAGCACAAACCGCGGGCTTTGTAAAGAGGAAATCTTTTGCCGATCGCGCCGGGATTCCGGTTGTAAATTTCAATTGACAGCCCTTGCGTTTACGTGGTATGCTTTTGGTTCAAATTGAAAAACGACCGCCGTGGAACAAGCTTTTAATCAAATAAACCCCTTTGCGGTGGACCGCAAGTCCAAATACGCCGTCACCTCTTTTCCGGTGACATCGGAGGAAGATTTCAAGGAAAAGCTCAAACTGCTTTTGAAGGACAAGAAATTCCGCAGCGCCGACCACAACATCACGGCTTACCGCATCCTAAGCCCCGAGGGCAGACTGCTGGAGTATAAGAACGACGGCTACAATTCGCCGTCCAAGGAGACCGGCGCCGGGGTAATGATGCTGGAGATCATGCGTCAGAAAAAAGCCGAGAACCTCTGCATCGTGGTCACCCGCTGGTACGGGGGTATCCATCTGGGGGCCGACCGGTTCAAGCACGTCAGAAACGCAACCATGGAAATATTAAAAAGGGTATAAAAGCCCGATGCCAAACACTGCCATCATAGACACCCACGCCCACCTGAACAACAAGGACTTCAGCAACGACCTGAGCCAGGTGATAGACCGGGCCCGGCAGGCCGGGGTGGAATACATCATCAACATCGGCTACGACCTCAGGTCCAGCCACCGGGCGGTGGAGCTGGCCGAGAAATACGACTGCTGCTACGCCGCGGTGGGCGTTCATCCCCACGATGCCAAGACCCTTGACCAGGAAGTTTTTCAGCGTTTGGGCGAGCTGGCCAAAAACCCCAAGGTGGTGGCCGGCGGCGAGATGGGACTGGATTTCTATAGGAATCTGTCGCCCAAAGAAATTCAGATTGATGCCTTCAAAAAACAGCTGGACTGGGCGGAAACCCTGAACCTTCCGGTGGTGGTCCACGACCGGGAGGCGCATCAGGAGACCATGGACATCCTGAAGGATCATCCGGGACTCAAGGTGGTGCTCCATTGTTTTGCCGGCGATGCCGAGATGGCCAAAGAGGCCAAGCGGCGGGGATACCTGCTTTCAATCGGCGGGCCGGTGACCTTCAAAAACTCCAAGCATCTGCCCGAGGTATTGAAGGCCGTGGAACTGGAAAGCCTGATGCTGGAGACCGACTGCCCCTACCTGGCTCCGGAACCGCACCGGGGGGCCCGCAACGAGCCGGCCAACCTGCCCGTCATCGCCGGGAAGATCGCTGAACTGCTGGCGCCCCTGACCGTTGACGATGTCTGCCGGGTAAGCACTTTGAACGCCAAGAAATTCTTCAACATAGGAAAGATTGACCCCGCCAAGATCGCCTACCAGATCAGGGACTCCCTTTATCTCAACATCACCAACCGCTGCACCAACGCCTGCGTCTTCTGCATCCGCCAGAAGACGGACTTCATCAAGGGGCATAATTTAAGGCTGGAACGGGAGCCCGACTTCCAGGAAGTAATAGGCGCCATCGGCGATCCATCCAGATACAAGGAAGTGGTGTTCTGCGGCTACGGCGAGCCGCTGCTGCGGCTGGACCTGGTCAAACAAACGGCCGGCTGGCTCAAGGAGCGGAAGGCCTGGGTCCGCATCAACACCAACGGCCAGGGCAACCTGATAGCCGGGCGCAACATCGTGCCGGAGCTGAATGGCCTGGTGGACGAAATATCCATCAGCCTCAATGTCCACGACAGCGAGGCCTACGACAGGATCTGCCCCAGCCGGTTCGGGAGCGCCGCCTTCCAGGCGGTCAAGGATTTTGCGGTGGAGTGCCGCAAGGCCGGCATCAAGACCACCGTCACCGTCATGGACATGCCGGGTGTGGACATCGAAGCCTGTAAGACAATTGTCAAGGAGCTTGGCGTTGGCATCCGGATCAGGCATTACGACGTGGTGGGGTAAACTTCCAGTTATATTGCCCTGCTTCCCCGCTTTTACATTTATGAATAAAAACACAAATAGAACCAATTTTGGACATGCCGCCAAGGCTCCGCTCAAAAAATACGGCCAGCATTTTTTGATCTCGCCGGATGCGGTTCAGAAGATAATTGATGCCGCTGCCCTAAGCCCCACGGACGCAGTGCTGGAGATCGGCCCGGGCCGTGGGGTTTTGACCGGTCTGCTGGCAGCTAATGCCGCCTCTGTGCTGGCGGTGGAAGTTGATTCCAGATTGTCCGAAGAACTGAAAAGAGAGTTTTCTTCCTGCCGGAACCTTACGATCCTGAACAAGGATTTTTTGAAGCTGGACCTGCCGCAGATACTGGATGATCAAGGCATCAAAAAATTCAAAGTTGTGGCCAATCTGCCCTATTATATCACCACCCCCATACTGGAGCGGTTGTTTTTGGTCCGGGACCGGATCGAAAGCATCGTGGTGATGGTCCAGCGCGAGATGGCCGACCGGATGGCGGCCCGGCCCGGCGCCGAATTCGGCTCCTTTTCCGTATATGTGCAATATCACGCAAAAGTGGACAAGCTGTTCGAAGTGCCGCCGGGAGCCTTCTTCCCCCCGCCCAAGGTGACCTCCACCGTCATCCGGATGACCCCGTACCAACATCCTCCGGTAAAAGTAAAGGACGAAGAGGCTTTCTTCAAATTCGTCCAAAAAACTTTTTCCCAGCGCCGCAAGATGCTGCGGGCCATTTTCCGCCAGGCCTTTAAGATCGAGGACTCCGGTCTGGTCCCCCTGGCCGCCAGGAGCGGGATCGACCTAAGCCGGCGCCCCCAGACTGTTTCCTTGTCCGAATTTGCCAGACTGTATGAATGTTTTGAAAAAAACCAACCCGGATAAACCGAAATCAATAAGGAACCCAGCTTCCGCCGACTTGTCCGCCGTAGTTGCAATGGAGGAGGAAGTGGAAACGTAGGCAGAGAAGGACAGGAATTATTCTTGGTTTCATGGTTTCCTTATAAAGAATTCTCCGTCTTATGTATGATCCTTTTAACCAAGGAGACCCAAGAATGAGCCCCAAAATAGTACTAACCGCCCTGCGCCCCAAACAATGGACCAAGAACCTGGTGCTTTTTGCCGGACTGATATTCTCCCAGAACCTGGGCCATCCGGGGCTGTTGATCAAGACCATCCTGGCCTTCCTGCTGTTCTGCCTGTTGTCCGGCGCGGTTTACCTGTTCAACGACCTGGCCGACATCGAAAGTGACCGTCTGCACCCGCAAAAAAAACTGCGGCCGGTGGCCGGCGGGGCCCTGCCTGCCAAAACGGCCTTGCTGCTGGGATTGAGCTTAAGTTTATTCTCCCTGGCCGCTTCTTTTTACGTTAATTTTCTTTTCGGACTGTCGGCCCTGGCTTATTTTATTTTGATGCTGCTCTACAGCTTCGTTTTGAAAAAACTGGTGATCATAGACGTCTTCGTGATCGCCGCCGGATTCGTGCTGCGGGCGGTGGCCGGTGCCGAGGCCATAGCGGTGCCGATCTCGGAATGGCTGCTGATCTGCGTGATCCTGCTGGCCTTGTTCCTGGCCTTGGCCAAAAGGCGGCAGGAACAGGTTCATTTGACCGCCGAGGCTCCCGGCCACCGGACGGTTTTGACCGAGTATCCCCAAAAATTTTTGGATCAGATGATCTCGGTGGTCACCGCCGCCGCCGTGGTCTGTTACAGCCTGTACACCCTGTCCCCCGAGACCACCGCCAAGTTCGGCAACAGCAACCTTAAATACACCATTCCTTTCGTGCTTTACGGGATATTCAGGTACCTTTACCTGATATACAAGAAAGAAGAGGGCCAAAGCCCGGAGCTGGCGCTTTTGACCGATGCCTGGCTGTTGGGGGATCTGGTGATTTATGTGATCACGGTCTGGCTGGCGATATATTTGTAACATTGGCCCGGACCGGGACAAATGAAAAAACGGCGTCTTAGCAACTAAGACACCGTTTTTATATTGTTTTGGTGATCCCTACATTCCAAATCTGGCTTTGCGGCTTCTGGCCTTGGCCGATTTGACTTTTTTCCTGACGCTGGGCTTGCTGAAGAACTCACCCTTGCGCATATCGGCAAGTAAACCTTCTTTAATGCACTTGCGTTTGAAGATTCTTAATGCCTTTTCAAAGGAATCGCTGTCGCGAATGGTAACCTTCGTATTAAATCACCTCCGATTTCTGAAATAAAAACACCGCCACTATTTATTTAAGCGGAGTTCTTCAATATTAAGGACTTAAGTATATATCTTTTTTTTTCTTTTGTCAAGAATTATTTTTCTGCATAGAGATAGACGTTCTATCGTAAAATTTCTGCAACTCTTTGATGAACAAAGCATTAACAGACAAAGCCGCCTTTCGTTGTGAAAAGCGGCTTTTGTATGACGTTATTAATCAAGGCTTTAGTACTTAACAATCATTGCCGGAACGGTAAATTATTGCTTGTTTAACTTTTATCTATTTGTTTACCAAGTAGTTAGCCGGATCAACCGCTTGTCCGTTAAGGTGAACCTCGTAGTGCAGGTGAGGTCCAGAACTTTGCCCGGTTGTTCCCACCAAAGCTATTACCTGGCCTTGCTTTACCCTATCTCCGACCTTGACCAACAGCTTGGCGTTATGCCCGTAGAGGGTGGTTAGTTTTTCGCTGTGCTTGATCTCAATTTTATTGCCAAAGTAGTTGTCCCAGCCGGCTAAAGTGACCTCCCCGTCGGCCGCAGCCCACACCGGATCACCCTCCCGGGCGGCAATGTCCACCCCGGTGTGGCCCGGCGACATCCCGGCGGAGATCCATCCCTTGCAGGGCATGATGGCCGGCACATTGCTGCGCCGGGATGCCGCCGGGAGGACAGCCGCTGTCTGGCCGGCTGCGGCCGTATCCCCGGATGCCGGAACTCGGGCGGTGATCTGCTCCACTTTAAGGGTGTCGGGCTGGCGGGGAACCCCCAGCATCACATTCAGCTTGTTTTCAACCGACCTCAGCCTGGATATCTCGGCATTGAGTTCGTTTAACTTGCCAAACTGGGCCTCCATCTCCGCCTGGCGCTTCTTCATCAGCTCATACTGCCCTGCCCGCCAGAAAATATGGCCGTAATTGACCACCAAAAGGATCGCGGCCAACAAAAGAACCGCGCCCAAAATACCCAGCCAGCGCAAAGCGGTGTAGGAGAACTCCAGCTCCTTCTGGGTGCCCTTGTGGTGCGGAACGATGAATATGGAGACGTATCTTTCCCGTTTTTTCATTGGTGTCCGAAAACTTGCCCACTAACTATCACGAAAAAAACAACCTTTTCGTGTCTTTCGTGGGTTGGTTGGTTAAAAGCCCTTCTGTTGCAGGTTCAGCGAAAGCAGTTTCACCAGCAGGTCCACCGAAGCCTTGACGTCCACCATGTCCACCATCTCCGAGGCCGAGTGGGCGTAGCGGGTGGGAACGGAGATCACGCCGGTGGGGATCCCGGATTTGGTCTTGTAGATGGCGGCGCCGTCGGTGGTCCCGCCCTCCAGGATGTCCAGCTGGTAGGGTATCTTGTTGGCCCTGGCGGTCTCGATCATCAGCTTCTTCACCGCCGGGTGGGCCAGCAGGCCGGCGTCCTTGACCTTGATGGCCGCGCCGCCTCCGAGAACTGAAGGCAGTTTGGGCTTCTCGTCCGGGGTGTCAAAGGCCCCGGTGATATCCACCGCGATCCCCAGGTCCGGGGAGACCCCGAAGGCGGCGGTGGTGGCCCCGCGCAGGCCCACCTCTTCCTGGGTGGTAAAGACAAAGTAGATCTCGTTGGACGAGCTCTTCAGTTTTTTCATCACTTCTATCATGATGGCGCAGCCGATACGGTCGTCCATGGACTTGGCGATGGCCCGGTTGCCCAAAAAAGTGCAGCAGCGGTGGAACCCGGCCACGTCGCCCACCGCCACCTTGGCCTCGGCCTCGCGCTTGGTGGAGGCGCCGATGTCGATGTACAGCTTGTCCATCCGCTTGGCTTCGCTGGGGGTCTCGGCCCGCTCCTCGTTGATGGTGCCCACCGTGCCGTTGGCGAAGATCACCCGCTGGGCCAGCACGTTGTGCAGGTAGATGCCGCCGATGTTGGAGACCCGCAAAAAGCCCTGCTTGTCGATATGGGTGACTATGAAGCCGATCTCGTCCATGTGGGCGGCCACCATTACTTTTAGAGCTTTAAGCTTGGAGTTTTTGGCTTTTTTTACTGCGATCAGGTTGCCCAGCACGTCGGTCTTCACCTCGCTGGCCAGGCCCTTGATCTCCTTTTTGATCTGTTCCCGGATCAGGTCCTCGTTGCCCGAAGGGCCGTAGGTCTCGGTCAGCCGCTTGATCAGGTCTTTCATCGAACTTTTCCTTTATAGTGATTTTTGTTTTATCTTTTTACAGTTGGGGCAATTCACGTGTCCGACGTAGCAGCTTTGTGGCGTAGTTGGATGAATTGCCCTTACCTTATTTTCTTGAAGGTCTCTTCCATCAGCTTCATCCCGGCGGCCACGTCCCGCTTGCTTATCAGGCAGACCGGCGAGTGGATGTAGCGGGAGGGGATGGCCAGCACCACCGTCTTGACCCCCTCCTTGGTCATGTGGATCCGGCCGGCGTCGGTGCCGCCGGTGCCGGGCCGCTTGATCTGAACCGGTATCCTATTGGCCTTGGCGGTGTCGGTCAAAAGCTTGACCAGCCCCTTGTCGCAGAAGACGGTGCGGTCCATCACCGTGATCACCGGACCCTTGCCCAGGGCCGGCGTCCGGCTGACGTCCTTGACCTGCGACTGCGGGAAATCCCCGGCCGGGGTCCCTTCCAGGATGAAGGCCATGTCCGGCAGGTGGCGGTAGGCCGCCACCCGGCCGCCTCTTAAGCCCACCTCCTCCTGGGTGGTGAAGGCGGCGTAAAGGTCAAAGCTGTACCTTTTCTTCAGCAGTTCTATCATCATGTAGCAGCCGATCCGGTCGTCGAAGGCTTTGGCCTTTATCAGGCGGCCCCAGTCCTCGCAGGGGGTGTCGAACATCACGTAGTCGCCGGGGTTGACGCTGCGCTGAGCCTCTTCCTGGCTGGAAGCTCCGATGTCTATGAACAGGTCCTCATGGCTGGAGACCTTCTTGTGCTCGCCCTTGCGGTAAAGCATGTGGATGGGCTTGACCCCGATCACCCCGGGTGTCCGGTCCTTGCCGACCAGCACCCGCTTGGCCAAAAGCACCCGGTTATCTATCCCGCCCACCTTGTCGAACTTCAGGTAGCCGGCTTTGTCGATGGAGGTCACCATCAGCCCCACTTCGTCCATGTGGCCGGCGATCATCACCTTCATGGCTTTTAGCTTAGAGCTTTTAGCTTTTTTGAAAGCGATCAGGTTGCCCATGGCGTCCACCCGGATGTCGTCGACATTCTTCTCTATCTGTTTCCGGATGATCTGGCGCACCTGGTTCTCGTTGCCGCTGACGCCCCAGGCGTTGGTCAGTTGTTCTATCAGTTTAAGGTCTATCATTGTTTCCTTAAATATAAATTAGACGGTTCATTGCTTTGGCCATCATGGATAGTCTGCTGTTTCAGGAGGATGGCAGGTCTGGGGTCTGTTGTCTGGCTTTCTTTTTCTCTTTAATGCTCTCCACCGCCCGCTGAACCTCGTCCAAGCTGTCCAATGGAAGGGAATTGATGGTCTGGGCCAGCTTCAGCGCCTTGGCTTCATCGGGTTTGCGCAAGGGGTAAAGGGGGTGGTCCGGGTTTTCCTCGGACTTGGCGTCCGGGGTCCATTCCAAAAGATCGTTGGGGGTGCAATTGAACAGAACGCAAAGCCGTTCCAGGCTTTTAAGGTCTATCCGCTCAAAGCGGGAAAAGACGATTTTAGTGGCAAAGTTAGGGGAAAAACCCTGGTCTAAAAGGTAGCGGCTGGGCTGGGTTATGCCCCGAACGATGAAAAGCTTGCTAAAATTGAAGGAAAGCATGATATTTTATCCGATTTATGCGATATATTATCCAATTTATTTATTACATGTTGCAATATGTTGGGTATATTATCCGATATAAAGAGTACACGTTGTAATGTGTTAAATACATTATCCGATATAAAAAATGCGCATTGCGATATGTTAAATACATTATTCAATATATTGGATATGCATTGTAATTAACTGGCTATTTTATCCGAAAAACCAAACACAACTTGTGAAATATGGAATTTGTTATTCGATATGTGCTTAGTATTCGGCCTGCGGCCTAACGGCCAAGCTTAACAACGACAGTGAGCGGCGCACCTGGTTCTCGTTGCCGCTTACGTCCCGGGCGTTGGTTGGTTGTTCTATCGGTTTAAGGTCGATCATTGTTTCCTTAAATATGTATTAGCCGGTTCATTATTCGGGTTTTATTCCGGCTTCGATCCTCGGTTGGGTCAGATATTTATTGGCCGCCTTTGTCAGGGTCTCTGTTGAGATACTTTTATACCCTTCTTCTTCGCCAAGAATGGAGCAGGGAAAACCATACATTCCTTTTCTGAAGAGATCTATGGTGATATCGTCCAGATTTTCCAATCGGTCCTGCAACAGAGATAACGCTTTGTTTCTGACTCCTTCTATTTCTTCCTTTGGGAGGCCATTCTTAACAATGTCATTGATGATTTGATCCAGGACATCCCGAGCCTCCCCTAAACGATTAGGATCAATGCCCCCGACCCAAAAAATTATGCAGTTCTCCGGATGGGCCTGGTACATGGAACAGCTGTCATAGCCTATTCCCCTTTTTTCCCGCAACTCCTTGAACATTCTACAGTACATTGACCTGCCGATGGCAGTTTCCAGCAAACGTAGCGAGTAATATTCCTCCCCGCAGAACCGGTCGGCCGCTTTCAGGATTTGGGCCATATACACTTGCCCCACGCCTTTTCTTACTTCATAAAGGGGCTCCTTGGCAACGGCCGTCACCGTTGTGTTGTAATTTGCCCCGGTATAATGGGGCGCCGGGATACGGCCAAAGGTCTTTTCTAATTTATCAAGGACGTCTTCCTGGTCAAAATTGCCGGCGATGGAGATCACTGTCTTCTGGGGTATATAATGCTTGGCCTTGAACGAGACCATCTCTTCGTGGGTAATGTTGGTGATCGCATTCACCTGACCAAAGACATTCCTCTCAAGATCGGTATCTTTGAAATAGTAGGGCATCAGTAAATTATGTATCACATGGCATCCCGGACTTTCCGCGCATCTCTTAATTTCCGTATTCACCACCTCGCGTTCCGTTTCCAACTCATCGCGCCGGTAATCAAGATTCAGGTAGGCCTCATAAGCGATCTGGATGGCGTCGGTGAATGCCTGGTATGGTGAAGTGACACGAAAGGCGGTACAGTCGCGGTCGGTAAACGCTCCTGGCTGGATCCCTTTCCATTCCATATCCTGGAGTAGCTGGCTGCTGGTTCTCTGCCGGTTCGACTTGAACAGCAGGTGTTCCGTAAAATGCGCTGCCCCGTCTGTTTCCGGGGTTTCATGGATGGAGCCAACGCCGACAGCAACCATCATGCCGATTTTCTTTTTCTCCGGCATCTGAAGGGTTACAACCTTTAGCCCATTGGGAAAAGTGGTTGTTTTTTCTTTGTTCACCTGACATCCCTCTTGGTTAGTCTAAACATATAGGCCTTGAGGGTAACTGAGGGTCCATTTCATTTTGTCTTAATTCTTAAAAACTCCAACGGTTTCTGTTTTACAAACTTGGCTTCGATCTCGCGCATGGTTTCTGCCTGGTGTTCAAAACACAGAAACTCTTTTGATTCTTCGGGCGAGACCCACTTATATTCGCTATGTTCCGGGGAGAGTTTGACCGGTTGGTCCGAATCTACGAAACCTACGAATATCGGCACAAGATTGATACAATTCTGGCTGGCTTCGTAAAATTGTTCCAATTTATTGACCGAGTAGAGACTATCCGGAACCAACCCTGTCTCTTCGGTGATCTCTCGGAGGGCGGCCTCCCAGGCTTTTTCGCCCTTCTCTATCTTGCCGGACACCATCTGCCAGGAATTAGACAAATACGATGATTTGCGCTTAAGGATGAGGTACCGGCCTTTGCCGCCTTCGATCCGGCATACGTAGGCCGCAATCGAAAAAGACTTTATTGGAATTTCTTCGTGAATATCCATCATTGTTTGGCCCACTGGTTGGTCAACTGTATCACCATTGTTTGCCCGGCCATTCTATTCCTCGACTTTCCACTCCAGCTTAATGTCATCCAACTCGCCAATGAACCTGGCCGGACGTTTTCTTTCATTGGAAAGTATGCTCTATTGGGCTTTATTCGCCTTTGTCCTCTGCTTTTGGGGAAGCAAGGGAATTAAACACCGCAAGGCCTTGTTCACGGCTTTTGAATCCGGGAAATATGTCCGAATGTCCGGCTCAATAATAACCGCGCCTGCCTTTGGCTTAACTTCTCTAACAACCTTTGTGCCGTCAGCCTTATGAACGGTGACCGCATATCCGGCCTGCAAGGCCCGGTAATGCTTGCCGCGAACGCCCCCCGTAAAATCGTATTCGGCGCGCATATCGTTGACCTCTGCCTTTACTGTTTTGGTCTTCTTCTTATTCATATTGTTTTCGTTCCGTTGGAGTTGCCTTGCGGCAACTGATAATACGTGTTCTTAAACTGCGCTCGTTATAAACCACCACCAGCACCCGGCCTTGGCCGGAACTGCCTATGGAAATATACCGTTGCTCATCTGCGGAATGATTGGGGTCAGGTATCGTTATTGAGAAGGGATCTAGGAAAACCGTTATGGCTTCATTAAAACTGACACCGTGTTTTTTGATGTTCGTTTTGGCCTTATCTTCATCCCACTCAAAATTCAGTTTCATTGCAACTCCTTTGACCCATTGCCTGCCGTTTTCAAGGAAGTCTGCTTTCAGTCCTCGTCCTTCCACTCCAGCTTGATGTCATCCAGCTCGGCAATGAACCGGGCCAACAGCCGGGCCGAGCGATCCACGTCGGAGGCCGCCAGGGTCTCCACCGGGGTGTGCATATAGCGCAGAGGCAAACCTACCAGGCCGGTGGGAATTCCCTCGCGCGAGATCTGGATATCCATGGCATCGGTGCCGGTGACCCCGGCCACAGGCTCCAGCTGGTATGGTATCTCTTCGGCCTTGGCCACGGCCTTCAGTTTCTCCACCACCGCCGGGTGCAGGTTGGGCCCCATGGCAATGGTGGGCCCTTTGCCCATGGGAAAGGTTTCGGACTCGTAGGTCATCTGCATGTCGGCGTGGGTCACGTCAATGGCGATGCCGATGTCCGGGTTGACATTATAGGTTGCGGTCAGCGCGCCCAGGCAGCCCCAGCCCGCCTCTTCCTGCACCGTGGCCACGGCGTAAACGTCCCAGCTGTGGCGCACATTTTTTAGCAGTTCCAGGGTCTTCACCATCACCGCCACGCAGGCCCGGTCGTCCATGGCCTTGCCGGCGGCCCGGTCGTTCTTCAGGTTGATGAACGGCATCCGCATGGTCACCACATCGCCCACCGATATCTTGGCCCGGACCTCCTTTTCCTCCATCCCCAGGTCGATATACAGGTCGGCTAGGGCTATCACCTGGCGGCTTTCCTCTGGTGTCTGAAAGTGCGGCGGCTTGGCCCCGATGATCCCGGGAAAGACCTTGTCCGTGCCCGGCCCCAGCCGGCCCACCGGGTGAACCAGCACCTCCTGGCTTAACAGGACCCTGACATCAAACCCGCCGATCTCGGTAAAACGCAGGAACCCGCCCTCCTCGATCCGGGTGATCAGCAGGCCGATCTCATCCAGGTGGGCGGCCAGAAGTATCTTTTTGCCGGAAGCCTTGGGCCCCGAGCCTTTCTTGAAGGCTGCCACGCTCCCCATCTTGTCGGTCTTCACCTGGTCGGCAAACGGTTTCAGTTCCGCCTGGGCAACCCTGGCCGCCCGGGCTTCGTAGCCTGAGGGGCCGGAGACCTGGGTCAGCCTTTTGACCAGTTCCAGGGTGGGGTTGGGCTTGGGGGCTTCGGCTGTTTCTTTTTTGGTTATGAGACCCTTTGTTTTTAAAGACATTAAACCGCTCCTAAGGTTTGGGATTTTTCTGTCCGTGAAATAATTTTGACAAAAGTTGACGGAGATACTCTCCGGTCAATAGTTTGAAAGGAACCCAGTTGTTTTTGTATGCCCGCTCCGGGCAGATGCGCTCGCACTGGTAGCAGGCTATGCAGTCCTCCTCCCGGAAGACCGGATACGGGTCCAGGCTGATGACGTTGGTGGGACACTGTTCGGCGCAAAGCCCGCACTTGGTGCAGGATTCCTTGAACAGATTTTTCCGGGGCAGCAACCCCGTTCTCATGTGCCTCAGCAGGGCCCGGTGACTGAACATTCCGGCAATGGCCCGGTTCAAAAGACCATTGGGGGTAGTGCATCCTTCGGATCGATGCTCTTCGACGAATATCCGGGCCTTGTTCAGGACGCTCTCGGCAAAGGCGGCTGCGTTTTTCAGGTCCTGCAGGTCGGGGTGTCCCGCCCCCGAAAGAGGGACCCTGGACGCAAACGGCGGATATGTATCATATCCCAAACATTGGTAAAAGTCAAGGGCCACAAAGCCCCGGCGGGCGGCCAGGCCGCTAATCCTTGAGGCTATGGCTCCCGGGGTCCCGCCGTGGGTTACAAAAAAGAAGAAGGGGCGGGGTTTATCCGAATGGTCCGGCAGTTCCTCCAGGAACTTCTGGACGTTGTACGGCTCCCTAAAGTAAAAGGCCGGGGCCCCCAGACCTATCAGGTCATAGCGCTCCACCAGCAGCGGATCGGCATCCTCCAGCCGCACCAAGGCGCAGGAACCGGCCTGGGCCGCCAAAGTCTCCTGGATGGTCTCGGCCACCTGGCGGGTGTTCCCGGTCTGGGAAAAATATATTACACAACAGCGCATAGACTAAAGGGGACAGATTGTTTGGTTCCTGTTTTGGGGGAATTATTAATGGGGTCAGTATATAAGCAACATTTCTATTAGGAATCCATGAAACCACTTGTAGTGAGTGTGCGTTGCGCTGAGCCTGCCGAAGTGCCGAACTATGAACACTTAACTGTAAAAACCCTATCGATTCCTGCGTTCCTGCTTGTCCGCCGCAGCCGCAGCGAAGGCAGAGCTTCCTTATAGAATAAATCCATTTGTCTTCGGCTGTTATGCAATTAATTAAGTGCTCTGGTTAATATCACTGATCAAAGGTTCCCGGCAATGGCCTCCCTGGTTTTGTCCGCGATCTGCTGGTAGTCCATCTCCCCGGGGTGGATCGGCTCAAGGAACTTCAGCGTTATTTTCCCGGCCTTGGGAAACTTCCGCCCGATGGGGAACGCGGCATAGGCCCCGGAGACGGCCACCGGCACCACCGGCACCTGCAGTTCCCGGCTTAGGATGGCAAAGGTCTTTTTGAATTCCAGCAGATTCCCGTCCCGGCTGCGGGCCCCCTCGGGGAAGATGGCCAGGTTCCTGCCCTCCCGGATGGCGGCGGCCGCCTGCTGCAGGGTCTTCTTCAGGTCGCGGTTGATGTCCATCACCAGCATGTTGCTGTGGCGGGCGTAGAACCTGGTCAGCGGCGTCTTGATATGCTTGCCGGCGGCCAGGAAATAGGTGTTTTTGAGAACCTTGTCCGGCAGAAGTATGGAAAGGAACAGCCCGTCCAAAAAGCTTTGGTGGTTGGGGGCCAGGATGAACGGGGCCGGGGGCAGGCGGTCCTGACCGGTTCCCTTGAGTCTGAAGTAGAGGCGGAACAGCGGGGCGGCCGTCACCTTCAGGAACTGCTGCATGAACATGCTTTGGGGCGGTTCAAATTTTACCTGTTCCTGCAGGGTGCTGTGCCAGTCGGAATTTTCGGCATTGACCGAGGATTTTTGCCCGGCTATCAGCCGGCTCAGCTCTTCCACGGTGTGATGCGCCACCGAGTCCTCGTCGTCCAACTTCATTCCAAAACTTTTTTCCAGGAACAGATCCAGCTCTATCTTGCCCAGCGAATCCAAACCCAGGTCGTACTCCAGATGCTGTTGGGGCCAGACCTGCTGGTCCAGCGCCTTTTCCAGATAGTTCTTTAAGACCCTGTATTCCACGGTGTCGGGGTCGGGCTTGGCCTGGTGGGTTTCGGCGGTCTTGGTGTCCATCTGGGGCAGCAGGAATCTTTTGAGCTTGCCCAGCCGGGTCTTGGGCAGTTCGCTGCCGACCAAAGTGAAATGGTGGATCTTCTTGTAGCTGGGAACCGTCAGGTTGAATTTGTCCAGCACCAGCCACTTGATGGTCTCGCGCAGGTTGACCACCTGTTCCTGCTTGACCGTCTGCAAGTCGGGGTGGATCACCGCCCCCAGCTTTTCGTCCCGGGGATAGACCCCGATCTCCTTGATCAGCGGGGAGATCGACAGGATGCGGTTCTCGATCTCCTCGGGGTTGATGTTCTTGCCGTTGGAGAGTACTATGATCTCCTTCTTGCGGCCGGTGATGAACAGCCGGTTCTTCTGGTCAAGGTATCCCTGGTCCCCGGTGTGCAGCCAGCCGTCCTTAAGAATGGCGGCGGTGTCTTCCGGCTTGTGGTAATAGCCCTTCATGATGTTGCGGCCCCGGGCCAGCACCTCGCCGTCCTCTATCCTGACCTCGGTCTGGCTGGTGGGGGTGCCGGGCGAACCGATCTTCACCTGACCCGGCCGGGTGAAAGTGATCATGGGGGCGGCCTCGGTCATGCCGAAACCCTCCAGTATCTCAAAGCCCAGGGCGTAAAGGTCTCTGCCCACCCGCTCGTCCAGCTTGGCCCCGCCGGAGACGAAATAGGTGATGCTGCCGCCAAAGGCTTCCTGGGCTTTTTTGAATACCAGCCGGCCGAAGGACAGTGACTTAAGACTGCGGGAAATTTTCAATAATATTTTGGCGGCCGGGCTGGCGTTGATCTTGTCCATCAGCCCCTTGTGGAACAGCCGGTAAAGCCGGGGCACCCCGATGACGATGGTGATCTTGTGTTCCCTGAAGGCGTTAAGGATGTCCTCGGATGATATCTTTTCCAGGATCACCAAAGTGCCGCCGCAGGACAGGGGGGCCATGATGTTCCCCATCAACGGGAAGATGTGGTGGAAGGGCAGGATGGCCAGCAGCCGGTCCCGGCCGGAATAGATCCTGGCCCCGTCCACCACCGCCTCGATGTTGGAGTGCAGATTGTCGTGGGTCAGCATCACCCCCTTGGGACTGCCGGTGGTGCCTGAGGTGTAGATGATGATGGCGGTGTCGTGGACATCGTAGCTGACCGGTTCCAGGGACGGCGCGGAATCGTTCCCCGGCAGTTCCTCGAAGACGGCTATCTTTGGGCGGTACCCGTCCTTCAGTCCGTCCGCGGCGGCAATAAGAACATCTTTGGTTTTGGCGGAACAGAAGACTATCTCCGGGCGGCAGTCGTTAAGAATGTAGCCCACCTCGTCGGCCGGGGACAGGTAGTCTATGGGAACCGCGATCCCGCTTTTCTCCCAGACCGAGAACAGCGAATAGACCCACTCCGGACGGTTCTCGGCAAAAATGGCCGCCCGTTCGCCTTTTTTCAACTGGTATCCGGCGGCGAATTTTTTGACCGCCTCTATGGTCTGGGCGTATGATATGTTTTGGCCCCGGTAGATCAGGGCGGTTTTGTTGTAGTCTTTAATGTACAATTTGATCCTTATGCAGATTCAACTTGTTGGTGGGTTTTGGCATATTTCATACTGCCGGTGCAGTTGTCGTCCTGAGAATACACCCTGCATTTCAGGCTGAAGGATGACAATGTTACCTTTTCGGTTTGTCAAACATTGCGGCAATCTCAAGGTGACATTTTCCGGTTTTTGCCAAAGCTTGGCAATTATCTCTTGTATCCAATCTTTCTCAGTAGTTCCTTCCGCCACTTTTTCCCCTCCTCGTCTTCCGTTCCCTTGGGGGAGGACCCGTCAATCACGCCCAGGATGCCCCGGCCCTGTTCGCTTTCGGCAATGATTACCTGGCAGGGGTTGGCGGTGGCGCAGAAGATGCGGCAGACCTCGGGACAGTTCTTGATGGCGTTGAGGACGTTTATGGGATAGGCGTTCTTCAGGAAGATGATGAAGCTGTGGCCAGCCCCGATATTTTTGGCGTTGTCTGCCGCCAGCTTGACCATCTCATCGTCCGTGCCCTCGTGTCTGATCAGGCAGGCGCCCGAGGCCTCGCAGAAGGCCAGCCCGAACTTGATGCCCGGCACGGCCGAGACCAGTATCTCGCAAAGGTCCTCCGCCGTCTTGATGAAATGGGTCTGCCCCAGGATAAAGTTGACATCCTCGGGTTTGGTGATGGGAACAGTCTTGATTTCCATGCATTCTCCCGACCACTCCCCCCTCTCCGAATCGGGGAGGGGCAGGGGAGGGGTCTATATTTTTATCTTCAGCCTCTCCATGATCCTTTCAAAGTCCTCGGCCGAGTAGTACTCGATCTCTATCTTCCCTTTGGCTTTGCCCTTGGGAACCAACCGGACCTTGGTCCCCAGCGCCCGCTGCATCTCGTTCTGGATGTTGGACAGGTGCTGGTCCAGGTTCTTGTTCTTGGCCGGAACGGGACTGGGTGTCTGTTTTCCAACTTCGCCCCTGGCCTTGGCCTCGGCCTCCCGCACCGAAAGCCCCTTGGCCACGATCTCCCTGGCCAGCGCCGACTGTCGGGCCGCGCCAACCGCAGTCAGTATGGCCCGGGCGTGGCCGGCGGTCAGCTTGTCGTCCTCTAATAACTTTTGGACCTCGGCCGGCAGGGTCAAAAGCCTTAAGCTGTTGGCCACGGTGGAACGCTCCTTGCCCACTTTTTTGGCCAGGGCCTCCTGGGTCAGCGAAAATTCCTTCACCAGACGTTCGTAGCCCCGGCACTCCTCCATGGCATTCAGGTTGTCCCGGTGCAGGTTCTCGATCAGCGCTATTTCCAGGGCCTCCTGGTCCGAAGCCTGGCGGACGATGGCCGGGATCTCGGGGTATCCCAGCTTCTGGCAGGCCCTCAGGCGGCGCTCCCCGGCGATCAGCTCGTAGCCTGCGCCGCTGCGCCGGACTATCACCGGCTCGATCACGCCCTTCTCACGGATGGAATTGATCAGCTCGGCCATCTCGGCTTCCCGGAACTGGCGGCGGGGCTGGAAACGGTTGGGCTTTATGTCCGAGACCTTGAGAAATCTCTCCAGTCCTTCGGGGTGGCTGACGGGCAATGTTTTTGCCGGTTTGGCCGGGATCAGGGCCGAAAGCCCCTTGCCCAAACCGCGCTTGGGTGTTGCCATAAGAACTCCGTGATGTTTGGGATGGTGTGATTACATTCAAACAGACGCTTACCCTGATCGCGGGTACGCTCCCATAGGGAAAACGCCGGTGGTGCGATTGAACGTGAAGCGGAACAGCGTCAGCACGATCTCGGCCATTAACAATCAGGGCAAAGTCCGCTTTATGGTGTACCAGAAGGCCATGACCAGCGGACTTTTGATACAGTTTATGAAGCGCCTGGTAAAAGATTCCGAAGCAAAAGTGTATTTAATTCTGGATAACCTGCGGGCGCATCATGGGAAAGACGTCAAATTATGGCTCAAAGAACACAAAGACGAGATCGAGGTCTTTTACTTGCCTTCTTATTCGCCGGAACTTAACCCCGACGAATACCTCAATGGGAACCTCAAGATCAAGGTTCATTCAGGTTATCCGGCTCGTTCTGAGAAAGACTTGACGCATAAAGTCTATTCGTTCTTAAAGTGCCTGCAAAAGCGGCCCCATCATGTACGGAGTTGTTTTAAGCAACCCAAAGCTTCCTATGCCGCATAACTCTTCACATATTTAATTGCCGGAGTAACAAGTGGCCGTATTCTATTCAATAAAATGCTCTTTTAGCAAAAATGATGCTGTGTTTTTTACCCGCACTGGGCCGCCCGTTCCTCCAGCCCCAGCTCGGCGTAAATCTTTCCAGCCCTCTTCATAAGCTCTCCGGCCCGGCCCCCGGCGTCCTGCCCGGATTTCCGGAGCATCCTGGCATAGTCGTGGCAGAGGTCAGCCAGCACCCGTTTCTGCCCGGCCTCCTCGAAGGCGGCCAGGGCCTTCCCGAAATGTTCCTCCGCCTTCAGGTGCTCTCCCGCCTGCACCCTGAGGTTGCCGAAGGTCCATTCCACGTTGCCCGTGCAGACGGCTGAGCCCAGTTCCAGGGCCAAGGCCCGGGCCCGGCCCGCCAGCTCCAAGGCCTCGGGCAACGTCTCCTTTTTAGCGCCCTTGATGTCGGCCAGGCCGGTGTACACCTCGCACAGCGAGGCCTTGTCCCCCACCTCGACGAATATCGGTTCGGCCTCACGGAAGTTACTTTCGGCCAGATCGGTCCGGCCCTCCATGTTGCAGATATTGGCCAGGTTGAGCCCGGCGATGCCCACCCCCTGTTTGAACCCGATCTCCAGGGCGGTGTCCCGGTAGGCGTTGAAGAGCTCGGCCGCCCGTTGCAGCTCTCCCCGGGACTTGTAGACCAGCCCCATGTTGCCGAAGTTCATGGCCACAGCAATCCGGTCGCCGGATTCCTGGTTTATCTCCAGGGATTTCTGGTGAAGGTCCAGGGCCAGTCCGTACTCGCCCCGCTCCTGATGAATGATGGCCATGTTGCCGTAGGCGGTGGCCAGTGCCTTGCGGTTCCCGATGCGGTCGGCCATTTGCATGAACTCCCGGTAGTATTCCATGGCCCGGGCCAGCTCCCCCTTGCAGTAGTGCATGATCCCCGTGTTACACAGCGAAGTCGATAGGTGGTTCAGATCCCCCAGCTCCCGGGAGATGCCAGCCGCCGCCTGGAACTGCCCGATAGCTCGGTCGTACTCCCCCTGCACGTAGCAGATTCCTCCCAGGCTGTTGAGCACCTTTATCCTGGCCCTGGCGATGTCCGTCCCCAGCTCCCCCTTCCCGGCGCCCGCCAAGTCGGCTTCCAGTATCCGCAGCGCCGACTCGCCCTCCCGCAGCGCCGCCGTGGTGTCCCCTTTGATGCGCAGTATCCAGGAGCGCAGGGTCCGGATCTCTGCTTGCTCCAGCAGCTCCGCCTCGCTGAGGGCCGGCAAATCGGCCTCGGCGGAGGCCAGCGTTTCCAGGGCCTGGTCGTAGCGGGCCTGTTTCTGGGAGACGTCGGCCTGCTTCCGCTTGGCCTGGGACCTGAGGGCCTTGTCGCCTCCGGCGTGCTGCTCCATCCTGCGGTACCAGGCGTCGGCCTCCTCCATTTCGGCCAACAGCGAGTGCAGTTCGCCCAGGGCCGAGCAGGCCTGGCAGAGTTCAGATTGGCGCCCCCCCTGCAACTCGAGCAGCTCGGCCAGGGGTCGGAAGAAGGAGATGGCCTCCCGGTTGGCGAACCTCTCCCTGGCCTTGCGGCCGGCCCGGCCCAGCCACTCCAGGGCTTTGGCCTGGTCGTCGCTGTTGGAATAGTGGTGGGCCAGTATCTCGGCGAAATCGTCCAGACGCCCGGCGTAGGCCCGCTCGATGGCCTGCCCCGCCAGCCGGTGCAGCTCACGGCGCCGCTTCTTGAGCATGGTCTGGTAGGCCACCTCCTGCGACAGCGGGTGGCGGAAGGCGTACTCGGCCTCCGGTTCCCTTCTGGTCTCGGAGATGAAGTCGAACTCCTCCAGGGTGGCCAGGTAGAGGTTGAGCATCATGTCGTCCAGGCCGGAGAGGGCCTCCAGCAGGCGGACGTGGAAGCTGCGGCCCAGCACCGAGGCCGTCTGCAGGGTCTCCCGCAGATCGCTCTCCAGCCGGTCCAGCCGGGCGGCAATCAGCGACTGGACGGTGTCGGGAACGGCCAGCTCTGAGACCTCCCCGGTCAGCCGCCAGACCCCGTTGGAGTAGGCCAGGGTGCCGGAGTCTATCAGGGAGCGGACGATCTCCTCTAGATAGAAGGGATTGCCGCCAGACTTGGCCAGCAGCATGTCCTTGAAGCCCTGCCCGATGCCCGGCACGTTGAGCAGGTTGAAGGCCAGGCTGGTGCCGGAAACGGCGTCCAGCGGGCTCAGCACTATTTCCTTATAGCTGTCTCCCAGCAGGGCCTGGAACCGCTCCCTGGCCTGCCGGCCGCCGGAGTCGCGTTCCGGCCGGGTTAATGCCAACAGCCGCACCGGAGGGGCTGGCCGGCCCAACATGTGCAGCAGGAAATCGGTGGTAGCCTCGTCGGCCCAGTGGTAGTCGTCCACCACCAGCAGCACCGGACGGCGGGAGCCCAGGGCCGACAACAGCGTCTTCAGGGCCAGGTGGGTCCTGTCCTTGAGGACCTTGACGTCTAGGTGGGCCACCTTCTCCTCCATCTCCTCCGGAAGCTTGAGGGAGAACAGCCTGGCAAGATACGGGGCGGCCAACATCCAGTCCCCGGCCAGCAGCTGCCGGCACCGCCCGGAAATCTTCTCCAGCACCGCCGCAGGCTCATCCGAGTCGCTTATACCCAGCGTTCCCTCCAGCGCCTGCAGCACCGGCCAGTAGGCCGCGTTCTGGCCATAGGTCAGGCAGCGTCCCTCGAGCAACTCCACGGCCATCCGTTTTTCGGCTATTGCGCTCCTGAACTCGGACAGCAGCCGGGACTTGCCCAGCCCGGCCTCGCCCACCACGAAGGTGGCACCGCCCCGGCCCTGCTCCAGCCCGCGGACATCCTCCAGCAGGGCCGCCAGTTCCCGGTCGCGCCCCACCATGGGGGACGCCAGCCCGGCGATGCCCCGCTTGGGCTCGGGCTTCTCCCTGGTCTTGACCGGACGGAAGACGGCCACCGGACGGTCGAACCCCTTGGCCTGGATCTTGGGCCTCGGCTCGTACTCGAACAGATACCTGGTGCCGCGGAACACCGGCTGGGTTACCAGGATCTCGCCGTCCCTGGCCGCATCCTTGAGGCGCGAGGCCAGGTTGACCGCCTCGCCCATCACCGTGTGCTCCCGCTTCTCCGCCGACCCGATCTCACCCACCACCACCGTGCCGCTGTTGATGCCCGCGTGCAGCCCGACCCCTCCCTCGATCCTGAGGCGGGCGGCCAGGTCGCGATTGACATCGGGCAGGCGCTGGAACATGCCCAAGGCCGCCCGCACCGCTCGCTCCGGGTCGTCCTCGTGGGAGGCGGGATGGCCGAAGACGGCCATCACCAGGTCGCCCTCGTACTTGAGGACGGTGCCCCCCTCGGCGGCGATCAGCTTGTTAAGGTGCTCGAAGGAGATGTTGACCGCCTCCCGCACCTCCTCGGGGTCGAGCCTGGCCGACAGGGCGGTGAAGCCCGACAGGTCGGCGAAGAGGATGGTCAGCAGGCGGCGTTCCTCGGCCTTGTTGGTCATCTTAAGTCCGCTGTTATCGGTTTATACCCCAGCTCCTTCGGGGCGTGGCGGCAGACTATCTTCGGGGTTCGGTCGTAAAGTGGGCGATATGCTTCGCTGGCCCTTTGACGAGTAGATTTATCGCCGGCCAGCCGGTGCTGATAGAACATGATGTCTGCTTTCTGGTCTTCATCCTCGGCCTCGGCCGGCAGGGTCAAAAGCCTGGGGCTGTTGGCCACTGCGGAACGCTCCCGGCCGACTTTCTTGGAGACGGCCTCCTGGGTCAGCGGGAATTCCCGCATCAGCCGCTTGTATCCCCGGGACTCGTCCATGGCGTTCAGATTATCCCGGTGCAGGTTCTCTGCCGGGGCCGAAAGCCCCTTGCCCAGTGCGCGTTTGGGTGCCGGCCTTTGTGCTCCGTGGTGTTTGGAGTGGTGTGATTACATTAAAGACTGCCTCAAACAGCATATTGCTTACAGATGGCAGCTATATGCCGGGCCTTATTTCCAGGTGAATACCAGCTCGGTCAGCGGGTCCATTTTTGCCAACGACCTGGGAATGGCCCATCCGACCTCCTTGCAGCCGTGGATCTCCAGGCTGCGCTGTATCCAGCCGGCGATCCTCAGCTCGGCGTGCTGGCTGGGGGCGGGAAAGACGGTGATGTGCAGCACCAGCCGGCGGGGGTCAACCGTGACGACCTCCATGGCGCTGGGCTTGTAGTAGGTGGCCATCAGAACGTTGGCCCGCTTGATGAAGTTCCCCACCGAGCTCAGCTTGACGAAGGCCTTGTAGACTCCGCGCAGGGCATAATCGGCCGAATAGCGGCCTATCTCCAGAGCTGCCTTGGTGTCGCCTTGATAGAATGTCTCGCACAGCTGGGCGGTCGGCTCCAGGTATAACTCTTTGATGGGATACCATTCCGAAAGCATCACGCCGTCATCAAATACCTTCCTGGCATCGGCCGCCAGGGAGTTCTTCCATTTCTTCAGCCCTTCCGGGCCGTGCTTTTCCTCGATGAATTTCGGCAAAGCGGCGATGGCCGTTCCCTTGACCTGCATAGTTTGTCCCTGTGTTTTTTGTTGATGTTCGGGGCGGGGCGGGGCCTGCGCGGCTCCTTCGTTACCGGTCCGTCAGCGGTATTCTTTGGAAATGACGGTGATCCTTCCGGGGTAGGTGATCTCGCCCAGCGGGGTGGAGACCCGGGGCTGGGCGTCTATGGTCAGCCGGGCGATGTCGCTTTTGGCCCCGCCCAGGGCCAGGGCCAGGTTTATTAGGTCGTTGTAGCCCTTTTCTTTGAAGAATTCCATCAGGTCCAGGCTGATCTGCAGCGGGATGACCGTGGCCTGACCGGTGCCCGGTATCTCGATCGGCCTGTCGATGTTCCCGGTGATGGTGGGTTTGTCGTCAATCAGCAGGCGCCACTCGAAGCTGTTCAGGGTGGAACTGGTCCGGGGGGAGCCCCCGGTGCCGTCGTTGGGGTTTAAGGCCTCGACGTTGAGCACAAAACTGGCCGGCAGTTTCTTCCGGCTGTAGCTGGTCATCAGGTTGATGCCGTCCATAACGGTAAGGTCTGCCGGTTTTTGTTTTTGGGATATATCTATCCCGGCCACCGCAAACCCGGAAACCCCGGATACCTTGAATTTTAGGCGCTGGACGTTGGACATGGCGTTGAAAACTTCGTCCAGGGTGGCGCACCCCGGCAAAAACAGCAGTGCAGACAGCATTGCGGTTGCGGTCCACAGAACCGATTTTCTTTTTGGTGCAGTCATTGATTGCTCCGTCTATAGAACTGTTTGCTTCGAACGAATATTATATTAAATATCCGCGTTAAGCTGCGTTAAGCCATGTCCTATTTCACCACGATCTTCTTGGGGTCAAAATCCGGCTTGGGGAACTTCATGTTCAGCCCCTCCAGCGATTCCACGATGATCTGGGAGATGGCCAGGTTGCGGAACCATTTCTTGTCGGCCGGGATCACGAACCAGGGGGCCTGCTTGGTGCTGCAGTTGGAGAGGGCCGCTTCGTAGGCCTTCTGGTAGTCGTTCCATTTGGCCCGTTCCTTAAGGTCCCCGGGGTTCATCTTCCAGTTCTTGGTGGGATCCTGCAGCCTGGCCTCCAGCCGCTCCTTCTGCTCCTGCTTGCTGATGTGCAAAAAGAATTTCAGCACCACGTAGTTGTTGCCGGCCAGCATTTTTTCAAAATCGTTGATCTGGCCGTAGCGTTCCGACCAGACCTCCTTGGGAACGAGATTGTGGACCCGCACTATCAGCACGTCCTCGTAGTGCGAGCGGTTGAAGATGCCGATATCCCCCTTGGGCGGCACGTTGTGGTGGATACGCCACAGGTAGTCGTGGTCCAGTTCCACCGAGTTGGGGGCCTTGTAGGAGACTATCTTGCAGCCCTGGGGGTTCACCCCCCGCATCACCTGGCGCACGGTGCCGTCCTTGCCGCAGGCGTCCATGCCCTGCAGCACTATCAGCAGGCCGTACTTGTTCTGGGCGTAAAGCAGATACTGAAGCTCAGCCATCCGCTTCTGGTTCTTCTCCAAAAGCTTTACGGCCTGTTCCTTGTCCTTGAACCCCAAAGTGTCGCCGGGTTTGATCTTAGCCAGGTTCACTTTTTTGCCGGGCTTGATCAAAAGTTTGGACGAAAGTTTTTTCAGGTCCATGACGCCCTCCGTTTATTTGTTTTCTGCCTTTGCCGTAACAGCGGCACCCCGCTGCAGCGGTGGCTGATTTTCAGTTGTTTTGGCGGCTTTCACAATCTCCCGGGCCAGGCTCAGGTAGCCCTGGGCCCCCTGCGAGTTCACGTCGTACAGGATGATGGGTTTGCCGTGGGACGGGGCCTCGGCCAGCCGCACGCTGCGGTTGATCACGGCCTTATAGACCTTTTCCGGAAAGTGCTTGTGTAGTTCGTCGGCCACCTGCTGGGCCAGGTTCAGCCGGCTGTCGAACATGGTCA
The DNA here is from genome assembly GCA_002412795.1 of bacterium UBP2_UBA5202. Classification (GTDB taxonomy): domain Bacteria; phylum Edwardsbacteria; class AC1; order AC1; family EtOH8; genus UBA5202. The sequence goes on from DHVS01000035.1 coordinate 74,024, forward strand.
GGAGGATCCCCTCCATCTCCAGCGTCGGATTGAGACCTTCTTTCACCAGATCGAAGGTGTTCATCAGCTGGCCCAGTCCCTCCAGCGCATAGTACTCGGCCTGGAGCGGGATCAGCACGCTGTGGGCGGCCGTCAGCGCGTTGATGGTCAGCAGGCCCAGGCTGGGCGGGCAGTCTATTATGATGTACTGGAACTTTTCGGCCTCCCCCTCCACCAAAGGTTTAAGCAGGAATTCCCGGCCCTGGCGCTCCACCATCTCCACCTCGGCCCCGGCCAGGTCTATCTGTGATGGCGCCAGCATCAGCTTGGGCAAAGCGGTCGGCAGGATGATTTCGGCCAGCGGGATCCCCTCCATCAGCGCGTCGTAGATGCCACGCTCCACCTGCGATTTGTCCTGGCCCAGCCCGCTGGTGGCGTTGGCCTGGGGGTCCAGGTCCACCAGCAGGGTGGTCTTCTCCAGCACCGCCAGGCTGGCGGCCAGATTGATGGCGGTGGTGGTCTTTCCCACCCCGCCCTTTTGGTTGGCTATGGCTATTATTTTTGTCATTTAAAAAGGGTCTGTTCTGATTAAAACATTGTTGCAAGCTTTTTATTATACCATAATAATTATAAAATCTGCAAAAAATATCTTTTTTATTTTAGACTAAAATACCTGTAGATTTTTATTGACATTTATTGTTTCACCCATTAAGATGTTGGTTATCAACCGCACAAAAAAACAAATGGAGTTACGGTTATGAAAAAGTTATTGGTCTTGCTGCTTTTGTTGGGCCTGGGGTCCATGGCTTTGGCCCAGGGGTTGACCATCGGGGTCAAGGGCGGACTGAACATGGCTTCCATTACCGGGGCAGATGCCGGTTCCCCAGTAATAAAATCCGGCTTAATTGGCGGGGCCTACGCCACCATTGATCTGATGTTCGTCAATATCCAACCGGAATTGTTATATTCACAAAAGGGGTTTAAGCAGGAAGAAGCCGGCATTACCTTGACCGGGCACTATGATTACCTGGAAATCCCCGTTTTGTTAAAATTCCCACTGGGAAAGATCATTGTTCCCAGCATTTATATCGGCCCTTCTTTTGGGTTGCTTTCGGGAGCAAGTTGGGAAGCTTTGGGTATAGAGTTAGACGTGAAAGATTACACAGAGGGCTCAGATCTGGGTTTTGTTTTTGGGGTAGATCTAAAAACCCCTGTCAAACTTACCTTGGATGCCAGGTATACGATGGGCTTAAAGACCGTGTCAAAAGAGATTCTTGGTGTAACTCCCGAATGGAAAAACTCTGTCATATCGGTGATGGTTGGTTACGCCCTGTTTTAATGCTCGGTTGTAGAAAAGCCCCGGGTCGTAAACGTCCCGGGGCTTTTCTTTTACAGTTATTCATGCTTCCAATATTACCCTGGCTACCTCTTGATGCTCGCTGAAGTCCTCGAAAACCCGGTCCGCCCCGTGCTCCAACAGCTGAACGGCCGAACTCCTGCCCGTTCCCACCCCGATGGCCCTGACCCCCAAATGCCGACCGCATTTGATGTCGTGCTCCGTGTCGCCAATGATCACGATCTGTTTGCCGGTGAATCTCTGCCCCGAAAGTTCAAAGGCCCTCTGCACCGCGATGTCCGCCAGCTCCTTCCGGACGGCCGAGTCGTCGGCAAAAGCCCCGAAGGAAAAATACTTCCACAGGTCCAGCGACTCCAGTTTGGCCCGGGCCCCGGGTTTGATGTTTCCGGTCAGCAGACCAAGCAAAACAGGTGACTTGCTGAGTTCATCCAATAGTTCCCGCACTCCGGGATAGATCTTTTTGTCCGGCGCTTTGGGCAATTCTGCCTGCAGTACCGAGGAATAATGGGTCAGCGCTCTTTCCGTCATTTCCTTAGAACAGGGAACCCCGGCGGCGGCCATCAGTTCTTGCACGATCATGGGATCGGTCTTGCCGTCAAAGATCCAGTTGTCTATCGGACCGGCGGTGCCGAAGACATCCAGCAGGGCCTGCTTGAAAACCCTTCGGGGTGTGGCCCCGCAGTGCACCAGCGTTCCGTCGATGTCAAAAAGAACCAAATGGGTGTATTTGTTGCTGATCACGGTTATTGTTTTTCCAGTACAATTATCTGCCGGCTTTTCCCGTCAATGACATATTCCTTGATGGTTTTTACTCGCAGGTGCGTTTTTGCCAATTCTTTTTCCGCCTCCTTTATCTCCTGCTCCGCCTTCTGGGCCTTGAAGGCCAGCAAAACCCCTCCGGGCCGTAGGAAAGGAAACGAACTCTTGACCAGCTCCTTCAGCCCGGCCACCGCCCGGCACAGCACCACATCATATTTGCCCAGCAGTTCCTTCTCCTTGACCAGCTCCTGGGAATGCTGGGGAACCACCGTTACGTTCTGCAAGGCCAGCTCCTGGGACGCCAGGTCCAAAAATTTCGCTTTCTTCTGGGTGGCCTCCACACAGGTCAAATTGATGCCGGGCCGGCAGATCTTCAGCGGAAAACCGGGAAAACCGCCGCCGGAGCCCAGGTCCATGACGGTCATCGGAACCGGGCTGGATATGGCGGCCTCGTCCAGCAGCGGCAGGGCGGCCAGCGAATCGGCGATGTGTCCGGCCACGGTCTGCTCCGCTTTCTGGCGGGAGATCAGATTTATTTTCTGATTCCAGTCCAAAACAAACCGGGCGTATTGTTCCAACTGTTGGATCTGTCCGGGAGAGACTTCCAACCCTATTGTCTCCGCCGATCCCTTTATGCTTAAACCAAGACGTTGGTCTGTCATTTTAGTTCGAAAAAAATATTTTATTGGTGGGTTTATCAAACTTTAACCTAAAAGCAGATTTATTTCAAGATAAATTTCATTTATTGAAAATTTTCTTCTCTTTATTTTTTCTTTTTCGTAAAACGCTATTGACTTTTTTTCGGCAACCTGATATATTTACATCCTGGCTCAACCAAGAGCACCGTTATATGTTTTTCTTTATGAAATCGCGGGGCAGACAAACCGTGGTTTCTTTTTCTTTTTTATAGCCCTTACTGTGGAAAACCCTGTTGATAACTTTGCTCTTCAAGGACACTCTATAACCCCTTGTTAATAGATATTTTATACACCCTTGTTGCATTGTTGATAAGCCTTTTGTAAATGTTGTTTAATTTTCGCAACTGTTTGCCGGTTAACGTCTTGCTGTTGTTCGCAACCTGTTGACAACTATGTGAATAATCCCCAAGCCTTGATTTTCCGCACTTTATAAACGCCATCCTTTAACTACCCTTAAATATCAGCCTTTTAGCGCTGTGGATATCTTATGAGCCAACAAGCACAAGCACTTTGGGCACGGGCCCAGGAAAAAATCAAAGAACGGATAGGCTCCGGCAGCTATGACACCTGGCTAAGGCCTGTCAAGGCGGCTTCCATGGGGGACACGTCCATAACCCTCAGGGTTCCCAACCAGTTTTTCATACAATGGCTGGAACAACATTACCTGCCATTTATAAAAGAAGCCATAAAAGAAACAGCCCTAAGAGAATTGGATGTGATCTTTTCGGCGCCCACGGAACAACCCAAGCCTTCTTTGTCCGAAAAACAGCTTCCCCCTCCCCTGCCCATTGCCATTGACAGCGACAGCCAGCTGAGGGAACGCTATACCTTTGACAAGTTTGTGATCGGGAAAAGCAACGAGTTTGCCCACGCCGCGGCCCGGGCCGTGGCCGAGGCACCGGGCAAGGTCTATAACCCCTTCTTCATATACGGCGGCGTAGGACTGGGCAAGACCCACCTGACCCACGCCATCGGAAATTATGTCCGGGCCAAGAAGCCCAAGGCCAAGATCTTCTACACCCCGGCCGAAAACTTCATGAACGAGATGGTGGCCGCCATCCAGAACCGCAAGATCCTTGATTTCAAAAACCACTACCGCAACCTTGACGTTCTGCTGATAGACGACATCCAGTTCCTATCTGAAAAGACCGGGATGCAGGAAGAGATCTTTCACACCTTCAACACCCTTTACGATTCCCGCAAACAGATCGTGCTGACCTCGGACCGGCCGCCCAAGGACATCTCCCAGCTGGAGGAACGGCTGGTCTCCCGCTTTCAAAGCGGGCTGGTGGCCGACATCCAATCCCCCGATCTGGAGACCAGGATCGCCATCTTAAAAAAGAAGGCCGAAATAGACAACTTAACGGTTCCCGACGATGTGATCTATTTCATGGCCGAAGCGGTCAAGTCCAACATCCGGGAACTGGAGGGGTCTCTGGTCCGGGTCACGGCCTTTGCCTCGGTGGCCGACCGGGAACTGACCCTGGATCTGGCCCAGGAGGCCCTTAAACACATCATCTCCCAGAAGACCAAAAGCATTTCCATCGATTCCATCCTGAGGGCGGTGGCCAACCATTTCTCCGTCAGCGACGAGGCTTTGCGCTCCAGTAAGCGCACCAAGGAACTGGTGCTGCCCCGCCACATCGCCATGTATCTGTCCCGGACCATGACCCCGGCGTCTTTGAACGATATCGGCAAACGTTTTGGCGGCAAGGACCATTCCACCGTTCATCACGCCATAGACAAAATGAACAAAGACATCTTAAAAGACCAGGATACTGCCCGTCAGGTTGAGTTGATAACCAAGACTATAAAGGGTGAATAACCAGGGGATAAGTTTTTTTTATTTTTTTAGTTGTGGATCACTGTGGATAAAACCTCCTGTTGTCAACACCTTTTCCAACCCTGTCAAAACACCAAATAATCGTTGACAGCTTGTGCCCACGCAGTTAATTTGACTTATCCCAAGATTTACCAACTTTACTATTGACTTTTACTGTTAATTAGATATATCATAATAAACTAATCATCTAAAGAAACATTCTCATTTACAGAGAGATATCTTAAAATGAAAATTTCCATCTCACAGGACAAGATCCTTTCCAGCCTTCAAAGCATAATCGGCGTGGTTCCCACCAAAAGCACCTTTCCGGTACTGGCCAACGTGCTTTTAGAGGCCACCAAGGACAAGATAAAATTCTCCGCCACCGACCTGGAAGTGGCCATCGTCACCGAGACCGAGGCTAAGGTCACCAACCCCGGCGCCATAACCATTCCGGCCCGGCAGTTCTTTGAGATCATCAAACAGCTACCTTCCCTGCCGTTGGATATAGAGGTCAACGAGAACAAGATAGCCATCAAGTGCGACAAGAGCCGCTTTAACCTGATCGGGATCCCCAAGGACGAGTTTCCCAAGATCCCCGAGATCAAGAAGGACAAGCAGATCAAGCTTCCGGCCTCCCTTTTACAGAGCGCCATCAAGAAGACCCTGTTCGCCGCGGCCAACGATAGCTCCCGGCCGGCCCTGTGCGGGGTGCTGTTCCAGGTCAACGGCGACAAGCTGCGGGTGGTGACCACCGACGGAAGGCGCCTGGCCCTGATGGAAAGCCTGATATCGCCGGTCTCGCAGAAAAGCGAACTGCTGATCCCGCCCAAGGGGCTGAACCTGGTCAACAAGATGATAGGTTCCAGCGACCAGGAGATCATCCTGAAGTTCGACGAGAACTATTCCCAGTTCATCCTGGGCAATACCCAGCTGTTCGCCCGGCACATTGAAGGGGTTTATCCCGAATACGACAAGTTCATACCCTGGAGCAACGACAAGATCGTCACCGTCAACACCGAGATATTTGCGGCCGGGGTGCGCCGGGTATCGGTGTTTTCCGACACTTTTACCAGCATGATCAAGCTGAACATCAAGGCCGATTCCCTGGACCTTTCCAGCCGCACCGCCGACATCGGCGAGGCCTTTGAAAGCCTGGCGGCCAAATACGGCGGGGAGGAAATGGAGATCGGTTACAACGCCAATTATCTGCTGGACATCATCAAAAACGTCGAATCAGACGAGCTGAACATCTATCTAAGCGCGCCGCTGGCGGCCGCCATCGTCCGGCCCAGCCAGGAAAAGGACGACAACAAACTGGTCTATCTGATCATGCCCATCCGCCTGCCGGAATAAATAACAGCAGGCAGAATAAAAGGATGTAGCAAAAAATGTTACGTCCTTTTTTATTTTCACCAGCAAAGGAGAGCCATGATAAAGCACATTGTCCTGTGGAGTTTTAGGCCCCAGGCCGAAGGCCGCAGCAAGCAGGAGAACATTGAACTGGCCAGGGAAAAACTGCTGGGGCTGAAGGAAAGCATCCCTGAAATTAGGTCTCTGGAGATCGGCATAAACATCAATACCGGCCAGGATGCCTTTGACCTGGCCCTTTATTCCGAGTTTGAGAACGAGAAAGACCTGGACACCTACCAGAAACATCCCGAACACATTAAAGCCGTGGACTTTCTGCGGAAGGTCCGGGACCGGCGGGTGGTGGCCGATTATCCAACGGAATCATAAAGCACCAGGCACAAGGTGTCTCATTTAGAAAAACCGCCGGGGGTTAACACCGCGGCGGTTTTGTGTTATAATGGAGACCTATGATCAACCGACACCTTAAAGCCGACCTCTGGCTGCTGCTGGCCACTTTTTTCTGGGGCGTCACCTTTGTAGCCGTCAAGGATGCCATGCTCCACGCCACCCCCCTGGCCTTCATGGGGGTGCGCTTTGCCCTGGCCGGGGTAATTCTACTGCCGTTCTGTTACCGGGGATTGAAAACCCTGTCCTTTGCCGGGTGGCGGGACGGGATCCTGCTGGGGTCTTTCCTCTTCGGCGGTTTCGCCTTTCAGACCGCGGGGCTGGTGCACACCACCGCCACCCGCTCGGCCTTCATCACCGGGCTGTCGGTGATCCTGGTGCCGCCGCTTTCCATCACCATGCTCAGGAAAAAAGTGGGGCCGTGGATCTGGACCGGGGTGGCCCTGGCGGCGGTAGGCCTGTATTTCCTGTCCCGGCCGGACTCCGGGGGCTTCAACCGCGGAGATATTTTGACCGCCCTCTGTGCGGCCTGTTTTGCGGTGGAGATAATACTGGTCCAGACCTACACCCAAAAGCACGGGGCCATGAACATGGTGATGGTCCAGATAATCACCACCGTCGTGCTGAGCCTGCTGTTCATGTGGTGGCTGGAAAAACCGGCCATTCACTTTGTGCCCTCGCTTTGGCTAGACCTCTTTTTAACCAGCGTCCTGGCCACCGCCGGTTCCCTGGTGATCCAATCCCACTTTCAAAAACAGACCTCGGCCGCCCGGGCCGCCGTCATCTACACGCTGGAACCATTGTTTGCGGCCGTCTTCGCCTTTCTGATCTTCGGGGAAAAGATGCCCTGGCTGGGGTGGCTGGGGGCCGGGCTGATAATGATGGGAATGCTGGCTTCGGAACTGGGGAGGGAATAGGAACCCGATGGTCCGATATTTATAAGGAACCCAAGAAAACAGGAAATCAACCAGGTCGTAGGTAAAAGGACAAAGCAAGGAAAAATGAAAAAGGTTATCTTTATAACGCTGCTGGCCCTGGTGGTGGTCTTCTGGGGCAACGCTTTTGTGGCCATTAAATACCTGCTGGACGTTGAAGGCCTGGACCCCATGCGGCTGACGGTCCTCAGGTACCTGCCGGCGGCCGTGCTGCTGCTGGTTCTGATGTTCGTGATCTACAAACCGCAGAAGATATTTTCGGTGTGGCGCCAAGAATGGCTGGGAATTTCTCTTTACGGAATCACCGGGGTTTTGGGTTACAATCTGGCCCTGAACTACGGGGAGAGCCGGATCGCGGCCGGGACCGCCAGCCTGATAGTGGGCCTCTCCCCCATTTTTACCCTGATAGCCTCCAACCTGGCGCTCAAGGAAAAGATCACCGCCAGAAAACTGGGCGGGATCATCGCGGCCTTCATCGGGCTGTTCATCGTGGTCCGCTGGGGGGCCGGGGAGGCCATCAACTTCAACTATCTTTTGGGCGTGCTGATCACCTTCGGGGCCCCGCTCTCCTGGGCCGTTTACACCATAGTGGGAAAACCAATGGTCCACCGCCACGATCCCAACCTGATCACCATGTCGGCCATCATCTGGGGCAGTCTGCCGCTGGTGTTCTTTATGCCTTCCGTAAATACTATGGCTGCCATTTCTCCGAAAGGTTGGGGAGCATTGGTATTCCTGAGCCTGGTCTGCACCATCTTCGGCTTTCTGGTCTGGTCCTGGGCCTTAAAGAAGACCGAGGCCGCCCGGCTGGGGGCCCTGGTCTATCTGATACCGCTGGTGACCATAATCTCCGGGCTGGTGTTCATCCGGGAAGCCCCAACGGTGGGGTTGATAGCCGGGGGCATTATCCTGATAGCCGGCGTGGTGGCGGCGGAAACATAGTTTCGAGAACAAAATAATTGTTGATATTTCCCCGTTTTTAAGATAAACTATTATCCATGGACATTAAAAATTTAGACCCCCTGCACCTGGACGCCCTCAAAGAGGTGTCCAATATCGGAGCCGGGCACGCCGCCACCGCCCTCTCGGAACTGGCCCACCAGATCATTCTGATAGATGTGCCGGTGATCGAGGTCAAGCCGCTGGGCGAAGTGCTGACGGCACTGGCCGCCCCCGGCCAGAAGATCGCCTGCGTGGCGGTGGGGCTTTCCGGGGACATCAAGGGAGAATCCCTGCTGCTGTTCACCGAGCGCGACGCGGTGGAATTCTCCAACCGGGTGCTGGGCCGGGAAGAATCAATAAAACCGGTGGCTCTGGGCCAGCTGGAGGAGTCGGCCTTAAAGGAGACCTCCAACATTTTAACCTGCGCCTACATGAACGCCCTGGGCGAACTGCTGGGGGTGATGGTGATACCCACCGCCCCGGCCCTGGAGATCCGGGACCCCCGGGAAGCCGGCGGCCAGTCGTTCTCCTCCCACAAGGAACACGGGGACATGGTGATCTCCATCAAGAACGAGTTCCGGTTCATGGACAAGCAGATCAACCTGCAGGGGTACTTTCTGCTGATCCCGGACGGAGAATCGCTGAAGGCGATATTTAAAAGAATGAACATGTGACCGGGGGGGCGCGGAATAAAAGTAGATCCTTCGGTCTGCCAAGCGGGGTGCAGGGCTCAGGATGACAATGGCAAAATAAAAAGAGGGGTTCGTAAAAACGAACCCCTCTTGGCGTTTCGGTCCTACCGCACAGGGATATTGAAATAATCGATCCTGGTCTTGGGCAACTCTCGTTTAAACAAAGCAAGAAGCGCCGAGATCCCGATGCTGTGCCCTTTGGGCCTTGGCACGGTGCGGATGTACCACCAGGGATCGATGGACAGGTTTCTCATCTGCACCATGTCCACCTTGTGTTTGCGGAAAAGTTTAACCAGCCCCTCCGCCTCCCGCTCCCGGTCGGTGTAGCCGGGAAACACCAGCAGGTTGATGCTCACATACAGTCCGTTCTGCTTGGCCGTGGCGATGCTTTTCAGCACGTCTGCATACTTGTAGTTGACCGGCCGGTAGTAGGCGTCATAGCTCTTTTTGAGCGATGAGTTCAAACTGATCCGCACCGAGTTCAGGCCGGCCCGGGCCAGGCGCCTGATCTTCTCCGGGGAATAGCCGTTGGTGTTCAGATTGATAGTTCCCCGGTCCGTCTGTGTTCTTATCAATTTGATCGAAGCTTCCAGGGTCTTGTCCTGCAGCAGTGGCTCCCCCTCGCAGCCCTGGCCAAAGCTGGCGATGGCCGACTCCGCTTTTTGCAGATGGGGCACGGCCAGCTCCGCTATCTCCTTGGGAGTGGGGACAAAGGTTATCCGCTCCTGGCTGGCGCAGCACTCCCCCGGCTGCAGCGACAGGCAGCCCAGGCATCTTGCATTGCACACGGGTGAAGTTGGCAGGGGCAGTTCCCACCTTTTGTAAAAAGTATTCTTTCCGGCAAAGCAGTGATACTCCAGGGCACAACGGGCCAGTTGACGCAGCAAACGGTTTTCGGGTTCCTGTTTCAGGCGCTGTTGGACCAATTTGACCAGACGCACATCCTGCTTGGGGCTGTGCAGTTCGGGATCGGCCTTGGGATTTTTGGCCACCAGGCGGGCCGCTCCGCAGATCCTTCCCTTGTGCCAGGCTAAAGCGGTGTAAGACCATAGTGGAAGAAAGGGTTTTTCGGTCTTCTCGACATAGCCCGGAAGCAAGGTCCTGGTGAACCCGGCCGGCATGAAAGCGGCCACCGGAAAGATTTTCTTGCCCCGCAGTTTTTCCAGGTATACCGTGGCCCCATTTTGCGAAGCCACCACGATCCCCTTCTTTATCACGAAGATCTCACTGCCCAATGGCAGGGGCACCAGCTCGTTTTCCGGGATGGGCACAAAGTCCCCGCCGGAAAGGCCCAGGGGTTGGTATTCAGGGGTATCGTAGATCCGGCCGGAAGTGTCGGAGTATAATAAATTTAACATAGTATGGGAATTATACTTTATGCCCGAGCGTTTGTCAAAATAAATACAAATATTTCTTGACAACAGCCCCCGGAAGTATTACAGTTATGTGAAATGGGGCGTTTCCAACAATACAGGGAAAGGACCGGCCATGAACAAGAAAAATGTAATATCTGTCTTGCTGGCGCTGTTGATTCTACCATCCCTGGCGCTGGCGATTTATGACTGGCAATTTTTAACAACCAACTATTTAGCTAGCAGCGCAACCAACCACGGGCCGCTTGGTCAGGTAAAGGGCGGAGGCGGTGCCGGTACTTTTTGGCCCTGTGCCCCATGGGATGGAGACGAGATTCCCATATCCTATTATACCCAAAATTACGTTTTCGGCTGGGGTCTCTGGGTTGGCGCGCGGGTAAAAACAATACGGAGCCTAGATAGTATTTCATTGGACACGCTGGTTACCATAGGTTATAACCCAAACAACGGTTCTTATGAATTTGCACCCGGCGCAGTCGTGGGCGGTGTGGCCCAGGATCCGGCAGACCCCAGCGCACGGGTTTATATTTCTACCGAAGCGGGCTGGCCGCTAAAGAAGACCGACGGGCAGGACAGCATAATATCCATGTGTGACACCTATTGCAAATATAATGATTACCTTACAACTGCTCACGCCTTCGGCGGCAGGCCAATGCAAATTGAAGTAACCCAAACAACGTATCAGTGGAATGTCCCGATGCTTCAGGACATCATATATTTTCTGTTTGAAGCTAAAAACACCGGGACCGACAGCCTGTTTGATGTTTACCTGGCCCCCACCGCCGACTGTGACATCGGACAAGAATCCGGCACCTCGGCGAATGATGTCTGTTTTTACGACACCACCACCAATATGGCCTACCAGTATCAAGTTGATTCTACAGAAGATGGCTGGAGCCGGGCACCGGGTTGTGTGGGTATTAGTTTTTTACGAGGGCCTATTGCCACTAAAAATTACATCTATCCAGATGCAAGACAGATATATGCCGGGGATACTTTGGGGTTAACACATTTTAAAAATCTCAATATTACTGTAGATCCGTTAACAAATATCGACCAATACAAGGAATTGGCTGGCTATAATTATACGACCGGAGACTATGTGCCGTATGACCCCAAACCCTCGCCCGGAGACTGCCGTTTCATTGAATCAACAGGCCCCATAGACATTGCGCCGGGACAGACCGCCAAAGTGATAGTATGCATGATCTGCGCCAATTTTGATTATGCCTACCTAAACATCAACGACACCCTGGCCATTAGGGAACTGAGGGAAAAGGCCCGGACGGCAAAAATAGTTTTTGAAAACAGCATTGAACAAAACCTAACCCAAATTGCTTTGACCGCCCCGGCCGGCGGAGCAGTCCTTTCCGGAACCCAGACCATAAACTGGACCTACGGCGGCAACGCCCTGGCCACCGATTCGGTGGACCTGTATTACAGCACCAACGGCTATATCTGGGACACCCTGGCAATCAACCGGCCCAATACCGGCAGCTACAGCTGGAACACCGCCAACGGGCCGGATGGTATAAGGTATAAAATTGCAGCGGTACTACATGGTCCGCAAAAACTGGCTTCCTCGGTCAGTGATTCGTTCCTGGTGGTAAACAACGCGGGCAATGCCGCGCCGGAACTGCTGATGGCGGTGCCCGACACAGTTATTAACGGTGACTACGCCTGGAAATGGATGGCCGGGGACGCCGACCAGGATGAAATATACGCCAGCCATTATGTAATGCGGGAAGGCACCGGCGCCTGGCAAGAAGTGGCCGAGACGCTTTCATCCACCCCCAACAACACTCAGATGTGGCTGGAATACAACTATACCTGGAATACAGACACCATGCTTAACGCCAACTATAAGTTAAAGACCGTATGTTATGACGGCCAGGCAACCACCACGGACAGTTCCATAAACTATTACCAGTTATTTAATCAAAGAGTGCAATACCCCGGCTCGGTGACCGGCTTCAGCACCATGCCGGTTACCTGGTACACCTACAACCCACCTTTGATCAACGGCCACAGCTACGAAGCCCGGTTTAAAGGAATTGTCCGGGGGGCATATAACAGCACTTACGGCAAATACGCCGCCAGTTACAAATATGATCTTTGGGACGTAACCGGTTCTTCTATATGCTCGGCCGACTGGATCATACCGGAGACCTATTCCAGTTTATTTTACTATAAAGACGGTCCGGGCCAGCCCTGGTCCGGCTTTGCCGTACTTTGCGGAGACACGACCTTTAAACCAAGTCTTGGCGCGTTTGATTCGGTGGTTCGACCCGCTACAGACCCCTCTACCGATACTTTGTGGTGGTCATCCATAACTTCACCCGATCTGGGGTGGGCCAAGCTGAACAGTGATTATGAGATACGGTGGCACGTAACAGGAACCTATCCCAGCGATACCTTGTGGCCGGAGGTGTGGGATGTGACCTATAATACTCAGGTGCCGTATGACTCTACTGGATTAAATAATGTTACCGCCCCCAGCTGGAATCTGGGCGGAACTGGCGCCGGATTAGGGCGAAGGTATATAGTAAATGTTTCTAATCTCTACCGTAAATTCATGAATATATGCGGAATGCGGTTTTTCTTTAAAAATCCGGCACATACCACAGTTGGTCAGGACATGACCTGGGCCACCCACCCCCAGGAAGGCGATGTTTGGAGCATTTATTCCTCCGGCCCCATTCCTCCGCGTCAGGGCGACGCTTACAGTTTTACACCCACCGGCGTAGAAGGAACCCCAAGCGAGACTGCCGCCACCTCCCTATTGTTGCACCAAAACGCCCCCAACCCGTTCAAACAACTGACCACGATCAATTATCAACTAGCGAAGCCGGGACCGGTGAACCTAAAAGTTTACAACATCGCCGGACAGCTGGTGAAGACCCTGGCCAGCGGGCAGACTTCCGCCGGGCCGCATACCATCAAATGGGACGGCCGGGACAACAGCGGGAACAAAGTGTCATCTGGTATATATATCTATCGTCTACAGACCGAAAACAAAGACGTGACGAAGAAACTGGTGATTCTCAGATAGTCGGGCAGAACATTCTTCGCAGCAAAGGCGAGGGAGCACATTGTGCTCCCTCGCTCTTTTATGTTGCAAAACCCCACTAAAAATGCTATCCTATGACCATGGAACAAAAAATAAGGCTCAATAAATTCCTGGCCCAGTGCGGGGTGGCCTCGCGCCGTCAGGCCGATGAGATGATCGCGGCCGGACAGATCACGGTCAACGGGAAAAAAGTGACCGAGCTGGGCACGGTGATACTTCCCTCCCGCAGCACCGTCAAGGTGGGCGGCAGGCACATCAATCCGCCCAAGGTCCACCAATACTGGGTCTTTAACAAGCCCAAGGGCTATCTCTGCAGCCGGGGCGACCCCTACGGCCGGCCCACCATCTACGACGTGGTGCCCTTCTACCTTAAAAACATGAAATACGCCGGGCGGCTGGACCTGGACAGCGAAGGGCTGCTGATCATGACCGACGACGGCGAACTGATAGAACAGATCACCCACCCCTCCAACCAGATCAAGCGGACCTATGTGGTCTGGGTGCGGGGCCTGGTGCAGAAGGCCGAGCTGGACCGGCTGAAGCAGGGGGTGGAATACGAGGGCGAGCAGTACGCCCCGGCCCCGGCCAAGGTGCTGCGTTACGACCCCCGGGAACAGAATTCTTTTATAGAGATAACCATCCGGGAGGGAAAGAAGCGCGAGGTCAAGATGATGTTCCGGGCGGTGGGCCGCCAGGTGCTGGAACTGAAGAGGATCTCCTTCGGCCCGGTCAAGCTGGGCTACCTGGAGACGGGCCAGGCCCGGAAGATCACGGACGAAGAACTGGCCCAAATGAAAAGAGGGCGGAAGAAATGACTTCCGCCCTCTTTTTGTGTCCCCGGGACCATTAATTTACCACAGAAAGCACATAAATCACAAAAGCGTAAGTTAACGGTTTGGTTTTGTGTCCTCTGTGCTTTTTGTGGCCAAGTGACAAATAGGACCAAAATGGTCTTATTTAACCTGGTGCACCCAGCCGTGCTTGTCCGGCAGTTTTCCGGTCTGGATGCCGGTCAGGGTGTCGAAGAATTTTTTGGACCAGGGGCCGGCCTTCTTGCCCACCACATATTCCTGGCCCTTGTAACTGAGCTTGCCCACCGGGCTGACCACGGCCGCCGTCCCGGCCCCGAAGATCTCGGTCACCTTCTGGAACTTGATGCCGTCCACCAGCTCGTCGATCGTCAGCTGCCGCTGCTCGGCCCGGATGCCGATGTCCTCGGCCAGCTTCAGCACCGACTTGCGGGTGATGCCGCTTAAAATGCTGCCGGAAAGGGGAGGGGTGACCAGCACATTCTCGATCACAAAGAAGATGTTCATGGCCCCCACTTCCTCAATATAACGGTGGTCCTTGGCATCCAGCCATAAGACCTGGCTGTATCCCCGGTCCTTGGCCTGTTGGGAGGCCAGCATGCTGGCCGCGTAGTTGCCGCCGGTCTTGGCCTCGCCGGTGCCGCCCAGGGCCGCCCGGGTAAAGCTGTCCGAGACCCACAGTCCCACCGGGTTGAATCCCTCGGGGAAATAGGGACCGACCGGCGAGAGGATAACGTAGAAGAGATATTCATCGGAGGCCTTGACCCCCAGCGCCGCTTCGGTCCCGATCACAGTAGGCCGGACGTAGAGGGAGCAGCCTTCGGCGGTGGGGATCCAGCGCTCCTCCAGCTTTACCAGCTCGCTGACGGCCTGGATGACATCCTCCACCGGGATCTCCGGCATGCAGATCCGGCGCATGGAGTTGTTCAGCCGTTTGGCGTTTTCCTCCGGCCGGAAGAGCAGGATCCTGCCGTCCGGCGACTTATAGGCCTTCTGTCCCTCGAACACCTCCTGGCTGTAGTGCAGGACATTGGCCGCCGGGTCTAGGGCCAGCGCTTGGTAGGGCTTGATCTCGGGATTGTGCCAGCCCAGCTTTCGGTTGAAGGGCATGGTGAACATATAGTCGGTAAAGGTCCGCCCGAAGGCGAGCTTTAATGGGTCGGAATAGAGAGCCTTCAGTTTTTCTTTTGGCAGCAGGGTGGTTTGAATGTTCATTTTAGCGCCTCAAAGATTAAAGGTGACGGGATAATTAATTATAAAACTTAATCCATTAAATGTCAAACAAAAACCACCGATTGTTTCACGTGAAACAATCGGCCAAGGGGAAACAAAAAGGGCATCCCAATTTTTGGGATGCCTGAAATTGTTTCACGTGAAACATTAGAAATTATATTCAAGGGTGGCCGAGAGAAGCAGCCGGGAAAAATCATAATAGGGGTCATTGGAGGAATTGATCAGATAATTGCCCCCCAGCACCAGACGGGAGTTCTTGTCCCCCGACCCGTCCAGGCCCAGGGTCAGCTCCGCCCCAATCTCGGTAGTGGCGTCTTTTCTTAAGTTTTCGCTTTTTGTCCGGGTAAAGGGGCTGGAAGTGTCGCGAGAAGCCTTTTCATAGGCGTACAGCGTTGAAAAGTCCTTATTATTATAACTTCCGCGGGCCACCAACTTGTTTCCCCCGTTGATTAAAACTGTCAGCTGGGCCTCGGCCCTGACCCCCCGGTAGTCAAAATACTCGGCCACTTCGCGTAAAAGGGTGTCGGGCAGGTAAAAGCTGGCGGCATTGACATTATTTTGCTGGGAGCCAAAAGACAGAGCCAGCCCGGCATTTTCCCCTAAAGCCTGGGTCAGTTTAAACCGGGGGCTGAAAAAAACTATGTCCCGGGGGGCCAGGGTGTCGTTGCCCGAAGAATAATCCTTCCGGCTGTAGTCGGCCAGGCCGATCAGGGCCGTTTGGGAGGGCATAAAGAGGCTCAGCGATCCGGCAACTCCGCTATTGCTGAAATCGTAATCCGTAAAGTAGCTGAAAGAAGTTTTTCCAAGAGACCCATCAACCGTTAACAGCAGGGGGGCGGCCAGGTATATTTTGGACTCCAGTACCGCCGCCGCCGAAGCATTGTCATAATATTTGCGGTCGGCCGAATTCAACTGGGCCCCAAATGACCCGCCCAGCCCGGCGTAGCCGTCTTCTCCTATCTCCAGCACCAGCAAAGCATCGGCCCAGTGGTCGTTATGGCTTCTCCCCAGATAACTTAAATAGGCGCTGTAGCTTCCCGAATAGTCGGCGCTGACCGAAAAGGGGGAGTTTCCGAAAGGCCGGTCGGCCCCCATATCTAAAAAGGCCCCCAGGGTCAGGGTGCCCCCGCCGGAGGCATCGGAAAAGGCGTTGCTGTTGTAGTCGGTCCAGGCCCCGGCCGTGCCGGAGAACTGGGCAGAAGCACCGGCAGCCAACAGAGCCAACAGAAGCGTTACCAGCACAATGTTTTTCATATCGTCTCCGCGGTTAAGCCTGTTTTTGGTTTGGCCTTTAGACTGTAAAAACCGCAGGTTTAAGTATAATTAAACCTGCGGTTTGCCAAAAATCTTCAGGCGGTAAAATTAGTTATTTCCGTTGCCCGTTCCCGAGCCCGAACCCTGTCCCTGCCGGTTGCCGGAGCCGCCTTCCTGGGGAACCATGTTTCCGTTGCACTCGCCGGTCTGTTTCTTGGCCTTGGTGCGGGTCCGGGTCTTTTTCTGTTCTTTTTTCTGGAGTTTTTCCTGGTCGCCCACGCCGTTGCCGTCCGCATCCTTATACTGGGCCTTGGTCTTGGTTTGCTCCTTTTTCTGAAGCTGCTTCTTTTCTCCGTCCCCGGAATCGGCCAAAACTCCCTGCTTTGCCTTTTGTTGGTTCTGGATCTGCAGTTGCTGCTCTTCTCCGGCATTCTGGGTCGAGATCTTGTTCTTAACGGCCAAAGAGTCGTTCTTCTCGGCCGATATGGCCGGCCCGGCCAGGGCTGCTATGGCCAGGACTAAAGCAATGTTGAGTATGGTTTTCATTTTTTCCTCCTTTTTAAATTTCCAAATTATTCTTGGTGATATAGATTAGATGCAAAAGCAGAGGCTTTGGTTCCCGGATGAAGAAGATTTTTACATAATTCCAAACCCCTCCTTGCGTTAAAGACCATAATATGGTATCATAATATTTCAAAGATGTCAAATAAATACGATATAATAGTGATAGGCGGCGGGCACGCCGGAATAGAAGCCGCTTTGGCCTGCGCCAAAATGGGCCTGAGCACGGCGCTGTTCACGATGTCTCTGGACAGGATCGGCTGGATGTCCTGCAATCCCTCCATCGGCGGGCTGGCCAAAAGCCAGCTGGTGAAAGAGATAGACGCGCTGGGCGGAGAGATGGGGCTTTTGGCCGATGCCGCCGGCATCCAGTTCCGGATGCTCAATTTAAGCAAGGGTCCGGCGGTGTGGTCATTGCGGGCCCAATGCGACCGCCAGGTATATTCCACCGAAGCCAAAAAGGCATTGGAGTGCCAGGATAATCTGGAGATCAAACAGGGCACGGCCATCAGTTTGCTGGTGGACGAGGATAGCTCCGGCAAGACGATCCGGGGGATAGCGGCCGACGGCGGGCGGGAATTTTTTTGCCGGGCGGTGATAATCGCCACCGGAACTTTTTTGAACGGACTGATCCACATCGGCCCCAAAACCTTTCCCGCCGGCAGGGCGGGGGAGCCGGCCGCCACCGAAATATCTAAGTCGCTTACGGATAACGGGTTACGTATTGGCAGGCTTAAGACTGGCACTCCGGCCAGGGTAAGTTCCCGGTCGGTTGATTTTTCCAGGATGTCCTTGCACCCGGGCGATGATGATCCCCAACGATTTTCCAACCGGACCGAAGTTTACGAGACCATCAGTCCCCGCACCGGGCAAAAAAGGAGGATCTGGCCGAAGCTGAAACAGGTGCCCTGCCATCTGACCAGTACCAACGAAGCCACCCACAAAATAATTCTGGAGAACATCGGAAGCTCGCCGCTGTACTCGGGAAAGATAAAAGGGATCGGCCCCCGCTACTGTCCCTCCATCGAGGACAAGGTGGTGCGTTTCTCCGGGCGCAGCCATCACCAGGTATTCATCGAACCGGAAGGGCTTGACACCGATGAATTGTACCTGAACGGAATTTCGTCTTCCCTGCCGGAGGAGGTGCAGGAAAAATTCATCCACAGCATCGCCGGGCTGGAAGAGGCCCGGATCATGCGTTTCGGATACGCCATAGAATACGACTACGTTTTTCCCACCCAGCTTTTCCCCACCCTGGAGACCAAGCAGATCCGGGGGCTTTACCTGGCCGGGCAGATCAACGGGACCTCGGGCTACGAAGAGGCCGCCGCCCAGGGGCTTTTGGCCGGGATCAACGCCGCCCTGAAAATAAAAGACACTGAGCCGCTGATCCTGGGCCGGGACCAGGCCTACATCGGGGTGCTGATAGACGACCTGGTGACCAAGGGCACCGAAGAGCCCTACCGGATGTTCACCTCGCGGGCCGAGCACCGGCTGCTGCTGCGCCAGGACAATGCCCCGGAAAGGCTGCTGCCAACGGGGCATCAGATAGGGCTGGTGGGCGAAGATGTCTGGGGCCGTTTTCAAAGCCGGCAGGACAAGATCAGCAGGGAATTGATCCGGCTGAGCCAGGAAACAGTATATCCGGAGCAGGCCAACGATATTCTGCAAACGCTTAATACTGCTCCGTTGTCCGGGGCTTGCCGGCTGGACGACATGCTGAAGCGCCCGGGAATAAGCTATGCATCCCTTCTGCCGCTGGACCAGCACCGACCGGAACTTGACCGGGAGATCACAGAGCGGGTGGAGATAGAGATAAAATATCAGGGCTACATCAAAAGACAGCGGGAGATGGCGGACAAGGCGGCGGAGTTGGAGCACAAGGCGGTACCGGCCGGTCTGGACTACTCCGCCGTTTACGGGCTGTCGGGGGAGGCCCGGCAAAAACTGGCGCTCATCAAACCGCTGTCCATCGGGCAGGCCACCCGCATCTCCGGGATCACCCCCTCGGACATCGGGGTTCTGCTGGTGCATTTGAAAAAAACAGGATCAGCCCGGTAAAGCCACAAAACATTTTACTTGATATTTTCGGTTAATTTTTGTATATTATAGTCACAGGAACCTTTGACAAATCACCGGTCCCCGGGAAGCCCAGAACGAAAAGAAAACATCCGACGCAACAAAAACCCTAAGGAGTTGTCATCATGCGGAAAATCGCGCTGTTGTTGACCTTGGCCCTGCTGCCTGCCCTGCTTTTTGCCCAGGCCATCAAGTTTGAGTTCTCCAACATCCGGTTCAAAACAGGCTCGGCGGTGATAGAGACCGCCACCCTGCCGGCCTTGGACACCCTGGGCCAGTTCCTGATGCGTTCCGGGGCCAAGGTGGAAGTGGCCGGCCACACCGACAACGTCGGCAATAAAAAAACCAACCAAAGGTTGTCCCAGCAGCGGGCCCGGTCGGTCTGCAATTACCTGATCACCAAACACCGGATCGCTTCCTCCCAGCTGACGGCCAAGGGCTACGGCGACCTGATCCCGTTGGTGGCCAACCTGACCGAAGAATACCGGGCCAGGAACCGCCGGGTGGAAATAACGGTGCTCTCCAAGATCCGCACCGCCAGGCTGTCTTATCTCCAGGGCAATGTCTTTACCCGCAAGCAGGGCATCAGCCGCTTCCAGCCGGCCGCCGCTGGCCAGGTGCTGACCCTCCTTGACGAAGTGGTCACCGATTCCGCCGGCCGGGCCGAGATCACGTTTGACGACGGTTCCCGGGTGAGGCTGAACCCCGGCTCGGACCTAGTGATAGAGGAGCAGTCCTGGGAGACGGGAAACAAAAAGGCTCAGATCGGCCTGAACCTGATCGCCGGGAAAGCCTATGCCAGGATCAGCAAGCTGGGGGACAAAAAAGAAAGCTTCTGGCTGGGAACGCCGGCCGCGGTGGCCGGGCGGGGCACCGAATTTGTGGTGGAATCAAAGCCGGACCGGACCGCCCTGCTTTCGGTGTGGGAGGATAATGCGACGTGGCGGGGCCGGGCCGCCAATTCTATAGACAAGCCGGTCGCGGCCGCCCAGGGAAGCCGCTGCCTGCCGGGCCAACACCCGGAGCTGGCGGAAAACCTGCCCAAGCCGCCCATGCCCAAAACCCCGGCGGCCAACGACACTTTTTTCTACAATCCGGACAAGCCCAAAAGCATAAAGTTTTCCTGGAACAAGATCGAGGGGGCCCGGACGCATCTGATAGTCGCCCGGGATTACGAGATGAGGGAGGTGGTGGCCGACATCATCACCGAAAAAGAATTCTTCAGCCTTAAACCGGGAAAGACCGACGACGTATTTTACTGGATGCTGACAGCCATAGATGAAATTGGGTTGGAAGGACAGCCTTGGCCCACCCGTACCCTGAGGCTGGTCCGCAAGATCGAGGGACCGGGGCTGCGGATAGGGCGCCCCAAGATGGGCGAAAAAGTAAACCAGCTGAAACTGCTGGTGGACGGGTCCACCGACCTTAAAACGGAATTGACAGTCAACGGCAAGCCGGCCCTGCTTTCGGCTGCCGGTGATTTCAGCGAACTGGTGCTGCTGAAGGCCGGGGAAAACGTGATCACCGTGGCCGCCACCGACCGGGCCGGGAATGAAAGCGTTGCCAGCCTCAAGGTATTCTGCGCCCCCACCCCGACGGTGGATGTCTCCCTTTCCGGCGGGGTGCTTAAGCTGATGGGCGGCGAGGTGGATGCCTCGGCCCTGGGCGGGCTGGGCGGGATAAAACTGGTCTACAATCTTAACCGATTCTGGGGGCTGGGGGTGGCGGTCGGCTACGGCCAGGCCGGCCTCAATCCCATGGAATGGGAACTCAATGCCGACCAGTACAACACCACCGCGGTTCCGGCGGCGGCCCTGGGCCGCTTCATGATCCTGCCGGAATCCAAAATCACGCCGTTCGCCACGGTGGAGGCCGGGGCGGTGTTCTGGCAGAACAAGCTGTTAGAGGCGACCATAACCAGCGGCACCGCCATATTTGGGGCTTTGGGGGCCGGGGTAAAATTTGCCGTCAGCGAAAGGGTCAGCATCCTGGCCGACGCCTCGGCCGGCTACATGATGGCCGACACGGTCAATGCCGGATCGGCAGACAAGAACAACCTGATGGTCCGGGGCGGGGCGGGAGTGCTGTTCGGTTTTTAATCACATGAATATGACCGGGGAAACAAAAGCGGCCGTCTATTAAGACGGCCGCTTTTGTTCATATTAAAGGTCCCAAGACATTTTGTCCGGAGTTATCATCCAAATCAAAACTGCGGCTCCGCTGTCCCAATTCCCGATGAAAAAAGGCGGCCTTCCGGAATCAGAATTCAATAATTATCCCGGCGGTCAGGTTAAGGCCGTACTGGTAGATCGGCTTGCGCTTTCCGTCCCAGGTGTACTGGTATTCCCAGATGTTGGGGTAGTTGGTGAGGTTGTCGATCTCAAAATATGAGACCAGGCCCACCCGGTCCCAGAACCAGCGGCGCTGGGCATGGAAGTCCACCCGGTTGTACGGGTCCGCTCTCTCGGTGTTCAGCCGACCCTGCTCATCGATCTGCCACAGCCTCAGCTCGGGGTGCATGATCATCGGGGTGTAGGGCCGCCCCCCCAGATAGCGCCAGCGGATGGAATACTCGGTCTCGTCCCCCGGGAAAACGGGAATGACAGACAGGGGCAGGAACCACCATTTGTAGCGCATGTCCACATACCACAGCTGGTCATTGAAATTGTTGCGGTATCCGGCGATGGCGGTGGCGATGTTCCGGTAGTCATAATCCCAGTCGTAATACGTGCCGGGATAGCGGGGGTCTTCCATTTGGGAGGTGGAGTAGGAGTAACTAAGGGTTCCCCAGAAGTTCTCCTTGACCTTTTTCTGCAGGAAGAGCTCCACCCCCTGGGAATAACCCTGCCCCTGATTGATGTAGACATTGGAACGGTCCGAGGGATCGGTCGTGGTCAGAACCTTTTGGATGGGAACTTTGCGGAAGGTCTTGTAATAGGCCTCAATGGTCCCCTTGATGTCCTCGGCAAAAATATGCTCCAGTCCGGCCACAAACTGATCGTTGTATTTGCTCTCCAGCCGGCGGTTGGCGGTATCTATTCCCAGCTGGTACCAGTCGGGCGGCTGGTAACAGCGGCCGTAGGAAAAGTTAAGAGAGGTGTTTTCAAAAATCTGGAAACTGGTCCCGGCCCGGGGCGAAATGTCCATCTGGGCGGTATAGTCCACATAATCGAAGCGCACTCCGCTGCGCAAGGTAAAAAATGAGACCGGCGTCCAGCTGTGCTGCAGGTAGCCGGCATAGCGCCAGGGCCAGGGATATTTATGGACCCGGAGGTCGTAAATGTAGCTGGTGGTGTCTGTCACCGCGCCGGTGTACGGGTCGTAGATCAGCATGGTGTCCGCCTTAAGCCAGATGTCATTGCTGACCAGGGTATTCCTGATCACAAAGCCCAGCCCGATTTCGTTCTTTTTGTCGGAAGAAAGATAAAACCCCATATCCATCTTAAAAGAGGTTTCGCCCTCGTTGGCGAAAGCCCGGTAAGTTTCAATTCCGCTGGTGTCGGCCTCGGTCTGGGTCCAGTTATTGAAGTTGCGGGAGACGGTGTGAATGGTGTATCCCTGGGGATATACCGTATGAAAACTGGCCCCCAAAGTATACTGCCAGGAATTGTAGTTTACAGAGTGCTGATAATCTTCCTTCAGGGCGTTTTCCAAATCCAGCCGGTAATCGTCAATGCCATAAAGAGCCAGCACCGTCAACTTATGCCGCGAATCGATGTCATAGGCATATTTGCCCTGAAGATTGGAATAATGGGGGATGCCGGTGATGCCGAAACGCGACCGGATAAAGGTGGGATAGCTTTTATGATAGGAAAGCAGAAAAGTAGAAACGGGATTCAGCGGACCCTCCCAGGTCAGGCCAAGCCCGGATATCCCGCCTTCGGCTTTGACCCGCTGTTTTTCGCTCAGGCCGTCCCGAAGCTTGATGTCCATCACCGAAGAGACCTTGTTGCCGTATTTGGCCGGAAAGGCCCCGGTAAAAAAATCCATCTGGCGGATGAAATCGGTGTTGATGATGCCCACCGCCCCGCCCGAAGCTCCCTGCTTGGAAAAATGATTGGGGTTGGGGACCTCAATATTATCCACGAGGAAAAGGTTCTCGCCGGCGTTCCCTCCCCGGACGATGATCTCGTTGTTCTGGTCGGCCACCGAAGCCACCGAGGGCAGGGCCTGCACCGCCCGTTGGACGTCGAAGTAGCCGCCGGGCTGGGCCGTGATCTCCTCAAAATCCATCCGATGGGAAGAGGATACGGCGTCCTTGGTCTTTTCAAAATAAGTGGACTTGACCACCATCCCGGACATGCTTAAGGGCTTTACCCCCAGGTCAATTTCCAGCAGGGTGGGCATGGCCGAGCGCACCAGCACCCGGTTCTTTAAGATGACCCTGTACCCCATCCGGCTGAAGCGCAGGTTGTAATATCCGGGGGGAAGATTGGAAACGGTAAAAATCCCCCCGCTGTCGCTGATGGCCCCGAAGGGGGTGTTGAGCAAGGTAACGGTTACTCCCATCACCGGCTCATGGTTGGCCTGGTCGTAAACCTTACCCTTGATGGAGCCGGGCAGGGCCAGGGCCGGGAGGCTTAGCAAAAGCATGGCCAAAACGGACCTAATTATCCGGACGCTTTTCATGTTGTCCTCCAGTTTGTTGGGTTAGCGTTTTGGGTCCAGGTCTAGCTGGTATTCCTCAACCGTCGCCAGTGGAAAAACATTGGCCCCGCCGATGGCATAAATACGATTGTTCAGGATAGCCGCTCCCAGGTAACCCCGGGGAGTCAGCATGTCGCTGCGGATCTCCCAGACATTGGTAAGGGGGTTGTATTTTCTGACTCTTTTTTGAACCATGCCATCGTACCCGCCCAGGACATAGATATTGCCGTTAATGGTATCAACCGCCAAGCCGCTGGCCGGGGCCATCATATTGCCGGCGCTGGTCCAGGTGTTGGACAGGGGGGAATAAACATCTACGACCGGGTAATATTCGGGACCGCTAGTGCCGCCCAAAAGGTATATATTGTTGTTACCTACGGCCGTGGAGTAATAAAAACGTGAACGATATTCAGGAAGTATAGTTTTGATGTAGGAATATGAAGAGTCATAATAAACTTCTCCGGTGGCAGAGTCGGTATAACTGTGAACCATGATAGTATCCCACCAGCGGCCCGATGCGATATCATATTCCAGCACAAAATAGCTGGCTAGGGCATAGATCTTCCCGTTGACCGCTTGGGCGGTAAGAAGATCAAGCTTTTCCGGCATGGAAGCCAAGCTGTCCCAGGTGTCGCCGGCCGGATCGTATACGTCTACCTTATTGTAAAGATTGCCGTAGTTGTACCCGCCTAAAATATAGATATTATCGTTCCAAACCGCAGTGGCAAAATCAGTTCGGGGAAAGGGAATGCTGCGTTTAACGGTCCAATTGTCGGTTTGGGGGTCATATTCCACCACCTGATCTATCGGCCCCAATCCGTTCGTTCCACCAACCACATAAATCTTATCATTGATTGAGGCCGTGCCGAAACCAAAACGTCCGTACGGCAGACTGTTTTTAAAAACCCAGGGCGAGGTGCGGGTGGTAAAGCTGTAAACCGGGCCTTCGGTAAAAGCCCAGTGATTGTCGCGGACGATAACCCTCCAATAGTATTTGGTATCATAAGCCAAACCGGTTTTCTCCAGGTAATTTTGTTGGAAGTACGGCTGATCTGCAGCCGGGAGCGCTGCAGTATTTCCCAAATAAAAATTATAATAGAGGGTATCGTCTCCGTTGGGGTCTGTGCAGGTCCATTTAAAATAGAGGGTGGGATATTCTCCGGCAGCACTGTTGGTCGGGGCCAGGTATACCGGAGCATATGGGGCCTGGTTGGAGTGGGGAAGGGTGGTAAAAGACCAGACCGGGCCGGCGGTGATAACTCCCTGGTTGTCTTTGGCGAAAACCTTCCAGCAGTAGGCGGTGTTGTAGCTTAATCCGGTTAGAAAGTAACTGGGCGAAGTCAGGCCGGAGGCTATTTTGACCAAGGGGGGATTCAAGGTGTCCAGGTAGACGTCATAGGTCAACAAATCCCCGGAGTTGGGGTCGGTGGCAGTCCAGCGCAGGGTGACATCCAAAGTAGTGTGGTCGATGTTGGTGGCGCTGTCCGGGGGGTAGGGATTGAAGGGGGAATCGGGAGCATAGTCCACCTCCTCCGGCTTGCGCTTGGTGCAGGAGACAAGGGCTAGCGCCAACAAGGCCACCAGGGCCATAAGACAATATTTTCGCAACATGGTACTACCTCCGAAAATTTATTTGGTAAAGCTTTCTTTCCAGCGCTGCTCAAAGTCTTCAGGACTTATTCCGTAAATCTCTTTAAAGGCAGGGCCGAAATCAGCTCCCTGCTGCATTTTGGAAAAAAGCAGACGGACAAAGGCCCAATCGTATTGCTTGGTCAGGTAAAACGTGGCCGAGAGGCTGGCTTGGTAGGCCCGCAGGGCCTGGTCCGCTTCCAGCCCGGTAAACGGCTTCTGCAGTTCCTTCAGCGGAACATAGGTCTGTTCCTTCGGTTTTAGTCCTTCCAGCAGCATGGCCAGGCCCTCATTCAGCCAGGCGGGACATCGTCCGCCGGTCAGGTCGTAGACGGCGGCGTGGGTGAATTCGTGGGTCAGCACATTTTTCATCAGCTCCCGGTCGTTCCGGTAATTGGCCACCGGGATCCGGATCTTGCCGTCAAAGGCGGCCCCGGCCCAGGAGGCCAGATGGGTGATGTCCCGGAACTGTTGGTCGCTGTAAAGGATGACGCTGGTGTTGCCCCGGATGCGGTGGCCCAGCTCGCTTCCCACCCGGTCACGTATCTCCTCCAGCAGCATCAGCACCTGACCGGACACCTCTCGGTTCTCGGCCCCCTCGAACCGGATATCAAAATAACCGCTGCGATCCTGTTCAAACCCCTGTTCGGTCAGTATCTCCTTCTTCATCTGAGCCAGGCTCCGGGCAATATCCGGGTCAAAGGGAAACTCCCGGTCGGCCTGTTCCAGCAGGCCAAGGGCGGAATCGTTTTGGCCTTCCCGGCTGAAGGCCCGAGAGTTAAGGTAAAAGATGGCAATGCTTTTCAGCGAGTCCCGCCTGGCCGCCGCCCCCGTCTCCAGCACCCGGCCGATCTCGCCCCGTTGGAAATCAACGGTCATGGTGTTCCCATATACAGTGGTCAGGTTGGCCCTGATGCCGGAGTCGCCGGGGGCCAGAAGCAGGGCCTGTTTCAGCAGCCCGGCCGCCCGGGCGTATTCTCCGCGGTCCGACAGCCCGACCGCCAAATTGGTGAGTTCCACCGCCCGGTTCAGCCGGCTTGTCTGTTCCGCATTCACCCGGTGTTTTTGGTAAGCCTTGAACAGGAATACTGCGGAGGCGGAAACCAGCAAAAAAACTGCCAACCGGAATATCGTTTTAGGAGTATGATCCATATAACTTAGTTTTTAGCGGCGAAAAATATTTTTGGAAAAGATTTTGAGTTTTAAAGAGGGTTGGTTTTTGTCTGCGGTCAGCAGCAGGAAACACTAGAAATTATAAACAAAATCAATGAACGGAATTCCTGGTACCAGCATGTCATCCCCCAGCACATTGATCAGCGCCAGGTCCACCGCCAGTCCCTCGCCGAAGAAACGCAACCCGCCAGAAACCAACGGTTGATCCATCCCCGGGAAAAGCCAGTTCTCGGAAACGAAAGAAACCCGGCGGGACAAACGGTATTCTCCACCCAGCATTACCATGGGGCTGTCTGCCAACTCCCCGTCGGCAAAACCGTAACCCAGTCCGGCGGTAAAGCTCCGGTTGCGGTCTCCGACAGTGACAGCCGAATATACCACCCCCACGTTGTACGAATCATTGCCGAAACCGGGAATGTTTATGATCAGAGCTCCTCCGGCCAGGTGGAAGCCTTCGTCCATGGCAAGGCCAATCTTGGGCATGATGTAGAACAGTTGTCCATCCATCTCCCCGCCCGGGAAAAGTGACATTCCGCCGCCCAGGGTCAGGAAATCGGTGATCCCCACCACCACTTGGGGAAAGAAGATATAGGTATCGGAAAAGTAACCCTCCCCGGCCTTGAGCATGTGGGCGGTGGGGCCGAAGAACAGTCTGGTGGCATTTGGATTTGAAAACCAATATTCCCCGTTCATCATCGAACCTAAAGGTGATTCCTTGATCTCGATTATTTTGGCAATGGGAATAGTGATCCCCGTAACGTCGGTTTGCAGCAGGATATAAACCGAGTCGATCTGAGTGATTCGGCCCACATTGCTGGATCCGTCTGTGGTTCTCACTATCTGTACGAAGCTGGAATCAGCCAGGCGTAAACGGCCCTTTAATGCCGGCTGGGCGTTTGCCTGATAAAGGCCCAAAAACAAAGAGCAAGAAGCAACCACGAAGAAAAATATGATTTTGCGGGTCATGATAGATCCTTTATTGAGGGTTAAATATTTTGCTCCGGTCCCGACCGTTAATTATCTTCCATTGTCCCGATTCCAGCCCCCTCAGCAAAAAGGAACCAATGCCGATTCTGATCAGCCGCAGGGTGGGATGCCCCACCGCCGCGGTCATCTTGCGCACCTGGCGGTTCTTCCCCTCGGTCAAAGTGATCTCCAGCCAGCAGTCGGGGATGCTTTTCCTGACCCGGATGGGCGGGATGCGGGCGGGGATCTCCGGCCGGGGCGACAGGATCATGACCGAGCAGGGCAGGGTTTCCTGTTGCCCGATAACGACTCCGGCCTGAAGTTTTTTAAGGGCTTGGGCCGAAGGGATGTTCTCCACCTGAGCCCAGTAGGTGCGGGAGTGGCCGCGATCGGGGTTCAGCAAAAGAGCGTTCAGCTCCGGTTCATCGGATAAAAACAACAGGCCCTCGGAGTCGGCGTCCAGCCGGCCCAGGGGGTAGGTATTCCTGGGGAACCGGAAATCGGCCAGGGTCCTGTTTTGGGAGCCGTCGGCAGTGAACTGCGAAAGCACGCCGTAAGGCTTGTTAAAGGCTATCAGCACGTTGTTCTCCGTAGCGCGTTTGCCGGTGGATCATTTGAATTTTAAGATCCCGTAATTCTGGGTAAGGTAATCCCAGTTGAATATCCACAGGGCAGTTTCCCTGCCGAGCTGCTGCTTGCGGCGGAGGTTCATCCGAAGCTGGCTGTTCTTGGCCAGCTTCGCCAGCCCGATCTCCTTCAGAGGTATCTGCATCTCTACGGTCCACTCCCTTTCATTGCGCCCGCACTTTATCTGGTAATGGCCGTTCCATTTTTCGTCTTTGGTATTTTTGCCGTTGTCCACCAGCTGATCCCAGACCGTGCCCAGGGGGTTGACATAGATCTGGTAAACGGTGTCCCGGCCGGAGGCCAGGAAAAACCCGATATGATCGTCGTCGTAGATCTTGTCGTCACGGACCGTCTTTGAGGCCCTGAGCTGTTCCAGGGCGGTGTCACGGCAAACAGCCGCCACATAAAGATTCTCGGCATCGTGAAGGAAATAAAAGAAAGTGGAGTCGGTCCTGGCCGGTTGACTGTTGTAATCACAGAATTCCGACGCCCTGGCCGAGCCCCACCACTCGCTGTCTTCAATGCTGCCGTCCATCACCGGAGCCTTTTTGGCCCAGGGACATTCGATGATCTTGGCCACTTCCGGAGCGTATTTTCCTATGGTATAGACCTTGTCCCGGCCGAAGGGATAATCAACCCTCATCATCGGCAGGGGGTACAATGTTCCTGGGCCTTTGAACTTAAAGGATCTTTTCAACGTATCGCCCGGGGCTATCTCCACTTCGATCCCGGGACTCACGGCCTGCCAGTTATTGCCGGTCTCCCAAAGCACCTCGGTCTTGATTGGCTTGTCGGTCAAATTAATCAGTTTCAGGTCGGCCTGAAATTCCCTGGGGGTTTTTCCTTCCGGGAATGAAGGCCCCCTCAGTTCAACGGCCTTTCCGGCCAGGTTATGGGCAAATGTTTCCTCCTTAAGGGTGACCCAGCCTATATCGAAGGTGTTCCCGGCCCTCATCAGGGCCGGGCTGAACTTGCCGTCCCGGACGGTGACCCACAGATACTGGTAAAAGTTGGCCAGGCTCACATTTTCTTCGGCCCCGCCCCGCAGCTCCGCCCCGGAGCTTCCCATCACCACGTAGCGGATCCCGTCGTAAACGTCTGAAGCATATTTATGCCAGTGCCCGGTAAAGACCGCGGTCACCTGGTGTTTCTTGAAAAGGTCGTGCAGTTTGTCCGGTCTGCCGGCTCCCACCCCGAAAGGCCAGAAGGGCCGGTGCATGAAGACGTAGGTCCCAGACTTGTTCTTCAGCGCTTTCAGGTCCTTCTCCAGCCATTTAATCTGGTCCGGATCCATCCTGTCGGCATAGGGTGACTGGGTGTTGTCTAAAATGATGAAATGGCTGTTCTGAAAATCAAAAGAATAATACGGTTTGCGCCCAGTCTTTAGGGTGAAGAGGTTCCTGACGTTTGGGGTGGTGATATCGTGGTTTCCCGGAGTCAGGTAGATGGGACAGGAAAGTACCTTCAGGCAGGGCAGGATGGAGTCCCAATCGCCGGCCGTGCCGGCCGAATCCTTGTAGCCCTGAATCAGATCTCCCACCGTGACCACGAAATCTGGCTTCAGCCGCTCGATGTCCCGGAGCACCATCTCAAAAGCCTTTTGATTGGCCATGTTGGTCCGGTCGCCCAGCACCGCAAACCGGAAATTATCCCGGGGCGCGGCCGGCTTGGCCGTCCAAGCGGCCGGAACCAGGACAACGGCCAGAAGAACGAGAACCAGCAGGGATTTTTTCATAATGCCTCCATAGGTTTTGGTTGGTGATTGGTCTGCCGCAGACCAATCACAGTGTTCTATAAAAATGCAACCCCCAGGACGCTGAGCAATGGCGACAGCCTGGGGGCCTTCCTTAAGGGTTATAGGTTATTTTATTCGTGACGACGGCAGGGGTTCTGGTAAACAGTGTCACCAGAAACTGAGCCAGTATCCAGGGAATAAAACCGTAAAGGGTCGGGAACCCCCGGGCAATATTTTTCCGTAGGGTGCCGACCAGCCGGGTCTTGCCTCGGGCGAGAGTTGTTAGCTCCGGTATGCGGCAGACCATAGCCTCGCCCAGATTGATCAAGGCACAACCGGGGTCTGGTATGTGGCCGTTGAGGAACTGTTTTGCGGACATAATATTTAAGATAACAGGCCGTCAACTATATAACAATTTATGTTACTACAACATGCAACTTTATGCAAGACAAAAAAATAAAAAAAACCGGAATAATTTTCCGGCTTTTTACTGGCAATAAGTTGGATCGCTTCATCGGCCATGTTTAGGGTCCTCTCGCGATGACGTGCAGAGTTATCCCTTCTCGGTCAGAAAGACCCCGGCGATCACCACCGCGGCGCCGACGGCAAATCTCAAGGTTATGGATTCCTCAAGAAAGGTCCAGGCCAGCAGGGCGGCCACGATCGGCTGGAGGTTGGAAAAAACAGAGACCTTGGTGGCCTCCAATTTGGAAAGTCCCCAGGACCAGACCAGGTAGCCCAGCACCGAGGTCATCAAAGCCAGGTACAAAAGCGACAGGATTCCGGTCCTTGTTATCTGGCCGTAGTCCTGCCGTATCACCGCGGGCAGTCCGAATGGCACGAACATCAGCGCGCCCAGGCCCAGGGCGTACCCGGTGACCACCAGCGGGGGATACTTCTTCAGCAGTTTTTTGCTGATGATGGTGTATACCGCCCAGGTGATGACGGCCACGATCAGCAGCAGGTCGCCCTTGATGGTTTTGGCCGACAGGTGAATTCCCTGGTCGAACAGCACCAGGATGATGCCCAGAAATCCCAGGGATATCCCGGTGATCTTAAGCGCGGTGGGCCGCTCGCCCAGGAACAGGGATGACAGCAGCAGCACCATGATGGGGGTGGCGGCGTACATCAGGGCGCCGTGGGCGGCGAAGGTGTATTTCATGCCGTAGAGGAAGAGCCCCTGGTTTAACGGAACGGCCAGAAAGGCCAGCAGCAGAAAGGTCTTCCGGTCTTCCCTTTTTGGCAGGATTAATTCCCGGCGCCAAAGCAGAAGCCCGGCGAACACCGCCCCGGCCAGCAGGAAGCGGTAGACGCCCAGGGAGAACGGCGAGAATTCCCGCAGGGCGAACTTGGCCATCATGTAAGTGGCGCTGATCACGACCTGGGTCAGGATCAGAATGGTGAATATTTGTTTTTTGGAAAGGTTGTTCATCTATCAGTTATTTTTTACCACTAAGACACTAAGACACACCCATTAAAAGGCACAAGTCAAGAGAAAAATATTCCCCCATGGTAAACGCAACGTGCAGTTTATCCGATGTCGTTAAGATAGATCTCTGGAAACTACTCGCTGCAGACGTTCGATGATTGCTGGATGGATCTGAAAACGGAGTCAGCCGGCTCGGCTGCACCATACACCCATCAGGTTCAAAGCGCGAACTTATCCGACTATGCGGCGGTAAAGAAAGCGCTCCTGCCGCCGAATGGCGGCCCAGAAAATCAATCAGTCCCAGGCCGTGTCCAGTCAAATAATGCCTGGCTTAAATCGCCAGTGTCGTTGTGGCTCATGGCGTGGACAACCGAACAAAAGAGCGAGCCCTGGAGAAAGACGGCAGCCAATCAAAATTATGGTTAAGACAAGTGTCTTCTACTGGCTTGTCGCTTTCTCTGCAACCGGTTGGTGGAATAATCTATTCATATCAAACTCAGTTCCGTCTTTCAGAATGTGATAGGCGGCCCGGCAGAGTTTATGAGCCAGGGCATTGTGGGCGACCGGCTCGTTGCGTTTCCTTAGTTTGTTGTCGTAAAACTTCTGGCATTCGGGATAGTACCTTCTGGCGAAAACTGCGGCCTCTGAGAAGGCCCAAGCCAGATACCGGTTTCCGTTTTTGGTATTGCCGACGCCCTTTTTCTTGTTGTTGCTGATGCGGGCGCTTCCCACTTTCCGGCAATATGAAGCGTAGTGGCCCGGGGACGGGAATCGGTCAATCGGCCCTGTTTCTAACAAAATGGTCCAGGCGATGATTACTCCAACGCCAGGGGTGGTCTTCAGACGATGATAATGGGTATTCGGCGTCAATGACCGGAGGATGACAGTTTCCAAGCGGTCAATTTGAATGCTCAGGAAATCGATGGTTTCTTTGCTGGCCTGGCCTGCCAACTGAATGTGTTGGTTGACGAAAGCCGGCGGGGCAATATTCTCAAAGGCTTCTTCTTTGATCCTGGCACCGGATACGCTGTGACCGGTGTTTCTGGACACGATATTTTGCAAGCTCAGGATCATTGAGTTGCGGAGCTTGACCAGGTGCCAGCGTTTCCGCAACAAGTCCCGGATTGCCCGTTCTTCTTTTGGCATAATGTAACCGGTGGGAAGAATGTCCAATTTTAGTAATTGGGCCAACCAATAGGCGTCGTCTTTGTCGTCGGTGTATTTGAGGCCGGAGTATTTTTGCCGCGATGCCACCGGATTGGCCAAGTGGACTGTGTAGCCATGCTCCCGGAGCCCGTCAACCAGCCAGTACCAGTTGAAAGTTGATTCGACTACTACACCGGACTGGGGACTCTGGAACGGGGCCAACGTCTTTAGGATGATGTCCAGGTCGTTGGGAAGTTTCTTCGAGAAAACCCGCTGGGCGTGCTGATCGAGAACGCCCAGCACCGCATTGTTGGAATGCAGATCGATTCCAATGCTGTAACCCATGGCGCACCTCCGTAATTTTGGGGTTTGATGATACCTGAAGTATACACCATAACGTATACTTCCGGAGGTGCCTTTTAATGATTATCAAATACTATTAACGAATTATGATTAACGAAGTAGTGCCTTTGTATTTCTTCGGCCATGCTCAGGACAAGCTTGGTGGCGAGGTGCATCTTGTGTCTTGACGAAATCATTATAATTTAGTATGCTATTGGTGTCAAGGAAAACATGGCGCCTTACCACGGGATCACGGAACATAACAAACACGGAAAAACATGAATCGGGAAACAGCCGAAAAGGAAATAAAAAAACTGCGGACCGAGATAGACGGGCACGACCACCGCTACTATGTTTTGGACGACCCCTCCGTTTCCGACCGCGAGTACGACGCCCTGATGCAGCGGTTGAAGGGGCTGGAAAGCGATTTTCCGGAGCTGGTCACCGCGGACTCGCCCACCCAGAGGGTGGCCGGCCGGCCCCTGCAGTCCTTTAAGACCGTGAACCATCAGACCCAGATGCTTTCGCTGGATAACACCTATTCGGCGGACGAGCTGAGGGAGTTCGACGCCCGGGTGTCCAGGATCCTGGACGGACAAAAATACGAGTATGTGGCCGAGCTGAAGATCGACGGCTTGGCGGTGTCTTTGCAATACCGGAACGGCAGATTACATCAGGGCGCAACCCGGGGCGACGGAACCAAGGGAGACGATGTCACCGCCAACCTAAAGACCATCAAGGCCGTTCCCCTCACATTGCCCCCCAAGGCGGCCGGACTGCAGGAAGTGGAAGTCAGGGGCGAGGTCTATATGCCGCGCCAGGAATTTTTGCGGATCAACCGGGAGAAGGAGGAGGCGGGCGAGGCGCCCTTTGCCAATCCCCGCAATGCGGCGGCCGGAACCCTGAAGCTGCTGGACCCCCGGGCCGTGTCCCGGCGCCGCCTCTCGGTCTTCATCTACGGGGTGGGGCAGGCCCCGGCGCCGCTTCGTGACCACTTCTCCACCCTGGAAGCCCTCAAACAGGCGGGGTTCAAGGTCAACCCCTTCATCAAACTGTGCCCGGACATCCAGAGCGTGATCGACTACTGCAACCAGTGGGAGAACAAGCGGGACCAGCTGGACTACGAGACCGACGGGATGGTGATCAAGGTCAATTCCTTTGCCCAGCAGAAAACCCTAAGTTCCACCGCCCACAGCCCGCGTTGGGCCATGGCCTACAAGTTCCCGGCCCGGCAGGCCACCACAGTGCTTAAGGATGTGGAGTTTAGCGTGGGCCGTACCGGGGTGGTGACACCGGTGGCCATCCTTGAACCGGTGCTGCTGTCGGGCTCCACCGTGGCCCGGGCCTCGCTGCACAACGAGGACGAGCTGGCTAAAAAGGACATTCACTACGGGGACACGGTCTTTGTGGAAAAGGCCGGGGAGATCATTCCCCAGATAATCAAGGTCGTGATGGAAAACCGCCCGGCCCAGGCCAAACCGGTTAAGATGCCCAGGAACTGCCCCTCCTGCGGCGAGCCCCTCGCCCGCGATCCGGAAGAGGCGGCCTGGCGCTGCCTCAACGTATCCTGTCCGGCCCAGGTGAAGGGGCGGATAGAACATTTTGCTTCCCGGGGAGCCATGGACATAGACGGCCTGGGCACGGCCATGGTGGAAACGCTGGTCAACGGAGGGCTGATAAAGGATTATGGGGACATTTATTTTCTCCGGGGCGAGCAAGTGATAAAGCTGGAACGAATGGGAAAGAAGTCGGCCGAGAACCTATTGAAGGGGATAGAAAAAAGCAAAGGCAATCCCTTCTGGAAGCTTTTAATGGCACTGGGTATTGACAACGTGGGCACCCAGGCGGCCCGGCTGCTGGCCCAGAGATACCGGTCGCTGGACGACCTGCAGAAAGCCACCTGCGATGACATTTCAAAGATCTACGGGCTGGGCGTCGCGGTGGGAGGTTCGGTGGAGAATTTCTTTGCCAACAAAAAGAACCGGCAGGTCCTGGAAAAACTTAAGCGGGCCGGGGTCAACCTGGAGTCGTCGGTAGAAGCCGAGGTTCCGCAGACCTTCGCCGGAATGACCGTGGTCTTGACCGGTTTGTTGCAGAACTATTCGCGTGAGCAGGCCACTGAGTTGATCATCGCCCGGGGCGGGCAGGTGGCCTCCGCAGTTTCCAAGAAAACCTCAATGGTGCTGGCCGGAAGCGAACCGGGCTCCAAGTTGGACAAAGCCAGGAAGCTGGGAGTGAAGGTAATTGATGAATCCGAGTTCGTAATAATGTTGAAATGACCAGATGATTCTACCAATGGTATTTATCCGCAGATTTCACAGATTCACGCAGATTATTTCTCTCTAAACAAACAACCTAAAATCAGGTTGAGATGACTTTAAAATGACTAAAACATACATGATAAATGGCGGGATACTGAACCCGGAAAGCCCGCAAAA
The DNA here is from genome assembly GCA_002412795.1 of bacterium UBP2_UBA5202. GTDB lineage: Bacteria > Edwardsbacteria > AC1 > AC1 > EtOH8 > UBA5202. The sequence continues at coordinate 109,477 of DHVS01000035.1, forward strand.
ATGCAGGTTTATAAAAAATGGAACCCTGATCTTCAATGAAGACGGGCATATCCTGTACTGCGGTCAGCGTAAACAGTCGCCACTGCTGGGCTCAGTCAAGATAGGCGCTCCGGCAGACGCCATTGTGATTCCCGGTCTGATAGACTGCCACACCCACCTTTCCCAGTACTATGTGCGGGGACGCAGCGGGGATACTCTTTTGGGCTGGCTTAAGAACCACATCTTTCCGGCCGAGCGCAAGTTCAAAGACCCCAAACACGCCTCCCGGGTCTCCAAAAAATTCTACCACCGGCTGTTATCCAACGGGATAACCTGCGCCGCGCTGTATACCAATTTCAAGGCGGGAGTGGAAGCCGCCTTCGCCGAAGGGCACAGGGCCGGGATCAGGGCCGTCATCGGCTATACCATGATGGACCGCAACGTTCCGTCCGCATTAAAACAGGAACCATCAAAAACCCTGGACGAGTGCCGGGAGCTGTTCGACAATAACCACCAAAAGGACGGCAGGCTCCGCTTTTCCATCAATCCCCGCTTTGCGCCGTCCTGCACGCCAGGGTTCATGAAGGCCCTGGGGTATTTTGCCCAGCAGAAGGATGTCTGCGTCCAGACCCACATCTCGGAAAATATTCAGGAACTGGCCGAGGTAAAAAAACTTTTTCCCAGATCCAAAAGTTATGCCGAGGTGTACGACCGGGCGGGACTTTTGACCCCCAAAACGCTTCTGGCCCATGGCATCCATCTTTCCCGGGGCGAGAGGCAGCTGATCAAAGAACGGGCATGCGGAATGGTGCACTGCCCGTCCGCCAACCTTTTTCTGCACTCCGGCCGGTTCCCGCTGGAACAGTGGTATGATTATCCCCGGCTGGCCCTGGGCAGCGATGTGGGTGCCGGGCCGTCCTTCTCCATGTTCGATGTGATGCGCGACGCCTATTATGTCAACATGATGCCGCTGTCCCGGTTATTTTACCTTGCCACCCTGGGCGGGGCCAAAACGCTGGGGCTGGAAAAGAGCATCGGCAGCCTGCAGGCCGGCAAGCAGGCCGACTTTTCGGTGATAAGACTATCGGACATTCACGATCCCTGCTCGGAGGAACTGCTGTACGATCTGATATTCAAATGGGACCAGCGGGAGATAGTGCAGGTTTACGTGGGGGGACGAAAGGTGTGGCCGGAACGAGAATAGGCCATGGCTGCAAATTAAAAAAGGCAGGAGAGCAATCTCCTGCCTTTTTGCCTTACTATGGGACAAAATGATTTTATCAGTTAAAATCGTGGTGGGTAGCCCAGTTCTCCGACAGCAAGGTGTAGTATCCGCGAGGGCTGGCATTATAGGCGTTGAAATGTATCCGGCAGAACTCAACCCCTCCGGCCGATACCGATCCGTCACCCGATCCGTCCGCGACCAGCGTGATCTCACCGGTAATGGCAGCCATAACATAGCCTGTAGTTGTTGCCACCGGGTAGGTTCCGGAGTAGACGAAATGGCCGCTGTGGTCGTTGACCCCGACATTGTCGAATGTCAGGTGCCAGTAATATCCGTAGTTAACCCCGAGCACATAATACGGGATATCATACTTCCACAGGCCGTGCACGGTATTCGGTTTGGTCTGCCAACCGATGGTGTAGTAATAGGTAAAGTTGTAGGCGGTGGTGTCAAGCCATTCGTACTTAAATTCAAGACTGTCGGGGTTGGCAACCAGGGTATCGCTCCATGGGTCGGGCATCAGGTGGACGCCCCAGCGGTACTGGGCGCTGAAGGTCTGCCACCACCAGTGGGTTGCATTATCATAATGCCAGCTGGTGTCCGGGGGGTTTTTGATGCCGTCATTATGGCTTGAAGTCAGGGAGAAGCCTCCACCGCTGAGCATGTCCATGTTTCCCTGCACCTGTTCTATCCCGGCCAGTGTCTGGGTCGCCGCCAGGTCTCCCACAGCAGCTTCCTGGGAGGCGGGGATTGTGGTGGTGGTAGTGGTGGTGTCTGTCTCGGTCGGGGTCTTGCTGCAGCCAAAGGCCACAAAAGCGATCAGAACAAATGCCAAGTACAATTTGAATTGCTTCATCCGTTACTCCTTTTATTGAATTAGTGGTTTGTTGACATTGCATCCTAAAAATATACTATATTTTCAATTACAAGTCAAGAAGCGCCTGCAATTGTTTTTTATTTAAATATTTTGGCCGGGCCAGGGCCAGTGCCAAAAAGGAAATTTTTGCCAAATGCTCCACCCGCTCCATTCTCTGCAGAGCTTCTTCCAAGCTTCGGCCCAGGGCCAGGACCCCATGGTTGGCTAAAAGCAGGGCCTGGTGTTTTTTGATCAATGGTGCCATTGACCGGGGCACTTCTTCCGTCGAAGGCGTGGCATATCGGGCCAGGGGAACGGGGCCGACGGTCAGAACCACTTCGGGAAGAAGGGGAGACTTCAGGTCCAGCCCGGCTGCGGCAAAGGCGGTGGCAAAGGGCGGGTGGGCATGGACTATGGCCCTGACGTCCGGCCGCATCTTATAGGCATAAAGGTGCATTTTGATCTCGGAAGAGGGTTTTCCCGGTCCCGCCAGCACCTTCCCATTCATATCGGTCACCAGCAGCTGGGACTCACGGATGTCCCCCTTGCGCAGCATGGAAGGGGTGATCAGGATGCTTTTGCCGTCCAGCCGGGCCGAGACGTTGCCGTCGGTGGCGGGCACGAAGCCCAGGACGTCCAACTTTCGGCAAACCCGGATGATTTCTTTTCGAGTTACATTCATCAACAATCCTTTCTTCATTTATAAGGAAACCAAGAATGCTGGAATAATTTCATGGTTTCCTGGCCTCCTGATAAAAAACCTGGTTACTCAGACTCTTTGCCGTGCTGCAGCTGGTAAAGGTTATAGTAGACTCCGCGCTTCTTCAGCAGCTCCTGGTGGGTGCCCACTTCCTTGATCTGTCCCTTGTGCAGGACGTAGATCCGGTCCACGTGCTTGATGGTGGAGAGTCGGTGGGCGATGACTATGGAGGTCCGTCCCCGCATCAAAATATCCAGAGCGTCCTGGATCAGCTTCTCGGTGGCCGAGTCGATGTTGGCGGTGGCCTCGTCCAGCACCAGCACCGGCGGGTCGAAGGCCAGGGCCCGGGCGAAGGACAGCAGCTGGCGCTCCCCGGAGGAAAGGGTCACCCCCCGCTCCTTGACCTCCTGCTCGTATTTCTGCGGCAGCCGTTCGATGAAGGTGTCGGCGTGGACCTGGCGGGCGACCTCCCTTACCTTTTCGTCCGACAGTTCCTTGTTCAGCCGGATGTTGCCCTTGATGTCGCCGGAGAACAGGAACACGTCCTGCATCACCACTCCCAGCGAGGAGCGGAGGCGGGAAAGGCCCAGCTCCCGGATGTCCGCTCCGTCCAGCAGAATCTGGCCGCTGCTTACGTCGTACAGCCGGGAGATCAGGTTGATGACGGTGGTCTTGCCGCTGCCGGTGGAACCAACCAGGGCCACTTTTTCGCCGGGGGCCACTGTAAAAGTGATGTTCTTGAGCACCGGCTCGCCCGGCAGGTATTCAAAGCAGACGTTCTTGAACTCTATCCTGCCCCTGGCCCGCTCCGGCACAGAAGCCTGGGGGATGTCCCTGATGGTCACCGGCTCGTCCAGCAGCTGGAAGATGCGCTCGGAGCTGGCCATGGCCGACTGCAGCACGGTGTAGCTTTCGGTCAGTTCTTGGATGGGGCGGAAGAACATCCTTAAATAAGTGATGAAGGCCACCAGCACCCCCAGCGAGATGTTCTGCCTTATCACCTGTCCGCCGCCGTAGTAGATGATCAGGCCCAGGCCGATCCCGGAGATCACCTCCACCAGGGGGCGGAAGAAGGACATCACCAGAACCTCCTGCATGGAGGATTTGAAATATTCCTGATTGACCAGCATGAAGCGGCGGACGCTTTCGGCCTGGCGGCGGAAGATCTGGATCACCCGGACCCCGGAGATGTTCTCCTGCAGGGTGGCGTTGAGCCGGGCCAGCCGGACCCGGATCTGGCGGTAAATGTTGCGGGCCCGGATCCGGAAGAATACCGTCCACAGCACGATGAAGGGCAGCAGGGCCAGCACCACCAGGGTCATCTTAATATCGTAGGCAAATAGAACCCCCAGGATGGCCAGTGTCAAAAGAACATCCCGCAGCAGGACGGAGAACACCGAGGTGAAGGCCTCGTTGACGGCGTCCACGTCGTTGGTGGCCCTGGTCACCAGGCGGCCCACCGGGTTGCGGTCAAAATAGCACATATCCAGCAGCTGGAGCCTGGCAAAGACCCGGCGGCGCAGGTCGTGCATAAAGCGCTGGCTGATCAGCATCACCAGAAACACCTGGCAGAAATTCAGGCCGAAGCTCAGCACGATCAGCCCCAGGAACAGCAGGCCGATCCTTTTGATCCCGGCAAAGTCCCGGGCCCGCAGGGCAAGGATCTCATCCGGAGATAATTGCTTCAGGTCGGAATGCCTTATCAGCACTAAATCTCCGTAGCGGGAAAAGAGGGCGGGGTGGTCAGCCAGCAGATAAAGAACCGTTTCCGGCCGGGGAAAATTTTTGAGCTCAAAGTAATAATAGGGGGTGTTGTCGGCCTGGCCCCGCTTCTGCCAGCGGGCCATCAGGTATCGGTCGCCGGAGGAAAGCCTGGAGACGTCCACCAGCACCGTGTCACCGGCCAGGGGCAAAGTCCCCGATACCGGGCGGCCCAGCACCGCCTTGCGTCCCGAGACGGTTATGTAGCGGTCGATGGCCTCCTTGGTGATGTGGGGCAGCACCAGCTCGAAGCCGGTGACGGCCAGCAGCACCAGTAGCGAAAGGGCCAGTTTCACCCGGTAGGGCTTTAAAAAGGCCAGCAGCCTTTTTATCAGCCGGGCGTCGTAGATGCTGCCCAGGGCGGCTTCTTCGTGAAATTCGTGTTGGTCGTGAGGGGACATTGACTTTGGGATTAGTGGTTAGATGATTGGGATCAGAGAACAATTAAGAGATGGAAGATATCAGGAGTGGCGGTACTTAATGACCTTAACCTCCTCCAGCGTAACCAGGCCCTCCGCCACCGTCTGGTCAATGAACGACATCAAGGTGTCGATCTTTTCCTTGGTATCCACTATCTCGATGATCACCGGCAGGTCCTCGGAGAGCTCCAGCAGCTTGGAGCTGTGGATCCGGCTGTCGGCCCCAAAGCCCAGGATGCCCCGGACCACGGTGGCCCCGGCCAGGTTAAGCTCCCGGGCCTTGAGCACGATCTGCTCGTAAAGGGGCCGGCCCTGGTGTTTGTCGCTTTCGCCGATGAATATCCGCAGCAGTACCGCTTGTTCCGGCAGCTTCATGTTTTCTCCTATCTTATCTTATTGCTCTCAATAAAAAACGGGAGGCGTAAAGCCCGGCCGCCACCAGCAGCAGTCCCAGGATGGTGCTTAAAAGGATGTTGGTGACGAACAGTCTGATCTGGCCTTCGCGTAAAAGATTCACCGATTCCAGGCTGTAGGTGGAGAAGGTGGTGTAAGCCCCCAGGAATCCGATGGTGATGAAACTCCTCAGGTCTGCCGGAACGGCCAAGGTTTCGAACAATTCAAAGAAGAAGCCGATCAGAAAACAGCCGGTAAGGTTCACCGCCAGCGTGCCCCATGGGAAAATATCGTTGACGTTCAGATGGACCAATTTGGACAGGCCGTAGCGGGCCAGGGCTCCCATGCCTCCGCCCAAGGCGATGTAGATAATGTGCATAAATTAGTAAACCGGTTGTTAGGAATTAGATAATTGGGGTGGGTATTCGGGATCAGATACTTGGGACCGGGTGCCAGTAGGGATGACTTAAAGCTTATTGCCTATAGTGGATAGCTATCAGTTACGCTTTCTCCAGCTCCCGTTCCAGCTGCTGCAGCTGGTACATCTCAAAATACTTGCCCCTGCGGTCCAACAGCTCCTGGTGTTTTCCCTGCTCCACGATCCGGCCCTGGTCCATCACCAGGATCAGGTCGGCGTCCATGATGGCGAAGATGCGGTGGGAGATGACGATGGAGGTACGCTGCTCCAGTTCGGACCTGAGGCTGTCCAGTATCCTGCGCTCGGTGTCGGCATCCACCGCCGACAGGGCGTCGTCCAATATCAGGATGGGCTTGTCCAGCAGCAGGGCCCGGGCCAGGGCCAGCCGCTGTTTTTGCCCGCCGGACAAAGTGACCCCCCGCTCGCCGATCACGGTCCGATAGCCTTTAGGCAGCCCCAGGATCTCCGGGTGCAACGCGGCCAGGCCGGCCACCCGCTCCAACTCCCCCTGTTCCGGCAGGGGCCAGCGCCCAAAGGAGATGTTTTCGGCGATGCTGTCGGAGAACAGGAAACTGTCCTGGGGCACAAAGGCGAACTGCTCGCGCAGGGAGTCCAAAGTATAACCGGTGATCTCCCGGCCGTCCAAAATTATCTGCCCCTGCCGGTAATCATACAGCCGCATCAGCAGATGCGCCAGAGTGCTTTTGCCCGAGCCGATGGTACCGGTGATGCCCAGCATTTTCCGGCCCTTAAGCTCAAAGCTGACATCCTGGAGGGCCGGCCGGGACTGGTCCTGGTGGTAATAGGTCAGGCCCTCAACCTTAAGACTCCCCAAGGCTTTGTCCAGTTTTACCGCGCCGGGCAGATCCCGGATCTGGGGCCGGGTCTCGAATATCCGGTTGAGACGCCCCTGCGAGGCTGCTCCCCGCTGAAAAATGTCGATGGCCCGTCCGATGGCGATCATGGGCCAGATCAATATCCCCAGATAAGCCATAAAGGCCACGAAGTCGCCCAGGGAGATGCGGCCGGAGACGGCCAGCCGCCCGCCCCACCACAGGGCGATTCCCTGGGAGAACGAGGCCACCAGGGTGATCAGGGGAAAGAAGGCGCCCCAGACCCAGACCAGCTTCATGTTCTTGTCCAGGTAATCCTGGCTGGCGCCGTCGAACCGGACATTCTCCGAATGTTCCTGGACGAACAGCTTGACCACCTTGATCCCCGAGATGTTCTCCCGCACCGTCTCGGTCAGTTCGGAAAATGATCTTTGGACCACCTCGAACCGGCGGCGGATGACCCGTCCGAACAGGGCCACGATCAGGCTCAGAAAGGGCAGGGGGATCAGGGCATACAGGGCCAGCCGTGGCGAAAGGCTGAACATCAGGAACAGGGAGGCCAGGCCCAGCACCAAAATGTCGGTCAGGATCACCGAGCCGAAGCCCAGGGCCATCCGCACCGCGTTGATGTCGTTGGTGGCGTGGGCCATCAGGTCGCCGGTCTTGGTGGAGTCGAAATAGACGAAATCCAAAGTGCAGAGGTGGGAGAAGAACTGGTCCCGCAGATGCCGCTCCACTTTCCGGGCGGTGCCGATCAGGAAGTAACGCCAGAAAAAGCGTCCCAGGCCGATGGCCAGCGCCAGGGCCAGGACCCACAGGCCATAGCCGGCCAGCCGGGCAGGCAAGGCTGCTCCGGCCGCCAGGTCGTCCACCGCTTTTTTGATGTACAGCGGAATGGCCAGCTGCAGCAGGTCCACCGCTATCAGGCTGATGAACCCGGCCAGCAGGGCCCATTTGTAGCGGGCCAGATAGTTTTTTAGCTTAAAGAGTTCTTTCATATCCAAGAATTCATTGATACGGTAACCAGAACGTCCGGGGCAAAAAGTAAGCGGCCGGCGGGCAGCTGGGGGCACTTAAATCAGCGTACTATGCACGCCGCCTTTTCACCATTTTCTCTATCTCCACGGCAAAGAATACCACAGAGGACAAGGCCAAGGTCAATAACAGTTCGTTCAGTGTAAGTGGTTCTGTTTTGAATATCGGGTTTAACGCAGGCACATAGATGGTGGCCATTTGGAGGGCAAAGGTCAGGAGAAAAGCGCCAACCAGCGGCTTGTTGGAGAAAAAGCCTTGGATGAAAATCGATTCCCGCTCAGACCGGATGGCCAGGACATGCCCCATTTGGCTCAGGCACAATACCGTAAAAACCATGGTCTGCCAGTGGGCGTGTCCCGTCTTGAGGGTCCAGGCCTGGGTGAACAACGCAGCGGCGCCCATCAAAAGCCCGACCCAGACGATATGAACTCCGAGGCCGTTGGCAAAGATGCTTTCCTTGGGATGGCGGGGCGGCCTTTCCATCACCCCTTTCTCCGCCGGCTCGGCCGCCAGGGCCAGGCCCGGCAGGCCGTCGGTGACCAGGTTTATCCACAGGATATGGATGGGAAGCAGGGGGATGGGAAGGCCTAAAAAAGGCGCCAGGAATATTGTCCAGATCTCGCCCGAATTACTGGTCATGGTGTACTTGATGAATTTGCGGATGTTGTCGAATATCCGGCGGCCCTCCCTGACGGCCTTGACTATGGTGGCGAAGTTATCGTCCAAAAGCACCATATGGGATGCTTCTTTGGAAACGTCAGTTCCGGTGATGCCCATGGCCACTCCGATGTCGGCCCGCTTGAGGGAGGGGGCATCGTTGACTCCGTCGCCCGTCATGGCCACGAACTGGCCCTTGTCCTGGAGGGCCTTGACGATCTTGAGCTTCTGGTCAGGCGCCACCCGGGCGTATACCTGGATGTGTTCGACCCGTTGCTCAAACTCGGCCAGGGTTAACAGGTCGAGTTCCCTGCCGGTGATTACCGAGAGGGAGTCCTGTCCGAGGATGCCCAGCCTTTTAGCTATGGTTGTGGCCGTAAGAGGGTGGTCGCCGGTGATCATCACCGGCTTGATCCCGGCGGTCTGGCACAACCGCACGGCCTCCTTGGCCTCTTCCCGGGGGGGATCCATCATGCCCACCAGTCCCAAAAGGGTAAGGCCGGTTTCAACCTTTTCCGGGGTCATGTCTTCGGGCAGGGCGTCCCAGGTTCTCATGGCGATCCCGAGCACCCGGAGCCCGGCAGATGACATCCTTTCGTTGGCCCGGTGGAATTCCCCGGGGTCAATGGCCTTCAACCCGCCGTCGGCGGATATGTCAGCCGCCTTGCCCAGCAGAACATCTATGGCCCCCTTGGTAAAGGAGACGAATTTTCCGTCCCAGCCCCGGTGGAAGGTGGTCATGCATTTTCTGTCGGAATCAAAGGGGATTTCGGCCATTCTCGGATGGCTTTGCTCAAGGTCCTTTTTGTTAAAACCCTTGCTTTTGGCCAAGGCATACAAAGCTATTTCCGTAGGATCGCCGATGGCCCCGCCGGAAGCGCCTTCCTCCGCGTCATTGCTCACCGCCAGCGCGGTGAAAAGGGCATCGTTCTTTTCCGGCCGCAGGTCCGCCGCCGCCAGGTTGTTTCCGTTGATGTAGGCTTCCTCCACGGTCATTTTATTAAGGGTCAAGGTGCCGGTTTTATCGGAACAGATGTAAGTGACGGAGCCCAGCGTTTCGACGGCCGGGAGTTTTCTTATCAAGGCGTGCTGACGGACCATCTTCGATGCCCCCAGGGCCAGAGAAATGGTGATCACCGCGGGCAGGGCCTCCGGAATCGCGGCCACGGCCAGGGATATTGCAGTAAGGAGCATCAGCAGGGGCTCCTCCCCCCTCAAGATGCCGACCCCAAAGACAATGGAGCAGATGGCCAGCACCGCCAGGGCCAGTTTCTGGCCGAAGGATGCAAGCCGTTTCTGGAGCGGCGTCTTTACCTCGTCTTCCTCCTGCAGCATGGCGGCGATCTTTCCCAGCTCGGTCGCCATTCCGGTTACCGTTACAATCCCCCTGCCCCGCCCATAGCTGACGATAGTGCCCTTGTAGGCCATGTTTTTCCGGTCGCCAATGGAGAGGTGCTCGTCGTGCAGTGGATGGGCGTGCTTTTCAACCGGCAGTGACTCTCCGGTCAGAGCGGCTTCCTCTACCTTCAGCTGGATGGCTTCAATGAACCGCAGGTCGGCGGGCACGATCTTTCCCGCCTCCAGAATGACCAGGTCGCCGGGGACAAGCTGGGAGGCCGGGATGACGACGGGCTCCCCCCCCCGCACCACCAAGGCAGACTGGGCGGCCATTTTCCGGAGCAAAGCCATGGCCTTTTCGGCCCGGTATTCCTGAACAAAGCCGATGACAGCGTTCAGCACCACAATCACAATGATGGCAATCGTGTCTGAGGCCTCGCCGATAATGCCCGATATGAAGGCGGCGGCAATCAGGATGAGGATCATGGTGTCCCGGAACTGATCCAGGAACATCATCAACAAGGTCTTTTTCTTTTTCTCTGTCAGCTGGTTGGGGCCGTAACGGTCCAGACGGGAGCCGGCTTCGGCCGGTGAAAGGCCGCCCAGTATGTCGGTCTTCAGCTCAGCCAGGGTTTCAGTCACGGTTTTATTGTGAAACAGCATGTTCACTCCTAACAAGTTTTTTGAGGCGGCAAAGGCCTCTTCGGTTTTTACCCCATGGTCTTAATGTAAACTTCACGGTTTCGGCCGTAAAACGCCAAACTTTAATTATATCACCCGGGCCGCAGATAAGTCAATAAAATCCGAGCCTGGCAACCGGCCAAGAAATATGTTGATAAGCCCCCATTTTTTATTGATAATAATAAGAATAATTGCTATACTATCAAACTATGTCCAAGCTGATGATCATAGCCGGAGAAACCTCCGGAGACCTCCACGGCGGCCAGCTGGTAAAGGAGCTGAAGGCGCTGGATCCCGGCCTGGAAATATTCGGGATCGGCGGCGACCGGATGCAGGCCGGTGGGATGGAGCTTTTTTACCATGTAAGAGAGCTTTCCTTCATGGGCATCGTCGAAGTGCTGGGGCACCTGCCGTTCATCCGTTCGGTGATGAAAAAACTGGAGGGAGAGCTTTATGCCCGGAAACCGGACGCGGTGGTGCTGATTGACTATCCCGGGTTCAACCTGCGGTTCGCCCGGAAGGTCAAAAAAGCCGGGATCCCGGTGGTCTATTTCATCTCGCCCAAGGTTTGGGCCTGGGGCCGGGGCCGGGTGCGCAAGATCCGCAAATTCGTGGACAAGATGCTCTGCATCCTGCCCTTTGAAGAGGAGTTTTACCGGGGCCGCCGGGTCAACGCCCGGTACGTGGGCAATCCGCTGATGGATGCGGTAAATCCCGGGCAAAACAGGGAGCAGTTCCATAAAAACAACGGGATGGATCCGAAACGCCCCTTGTTGGGCCTGCTGCCGGGCAGCCGCAAACAGGAGATCGAGATGATCCTGCCGGTGATGCTGCAGACGGCAGTGATGCTCAAGGAAAAGGATCCCGGCCTGCAGTTCGCCCTGGGTCTGGCTCCGGGCATGGACCGGGAACGGATCGAGGACATGATCGCTGTCTCCGGCCTGAAAGTGGCGCTGGTCGAAGGTTCGGTTTACGACCTGATGGCCCATTCCCGCCTTTTGCTGGCGGCCTCGGGCACCGCCACTTTGGAGGCCGGGATCAGCGGCACGCCGATGATCATCATTTACAAGACCTCGCCCCTGACCTACTTCATCGGGCGGAGGCTGATCAAGGTCCCGGACATCGGTCTGGTGAACCTGGTGGCCGGAAAGAGGGTGGTGCCGGAGTTCCTGCAGGGCGAGGCCCGGCCCGGGGCGATCTTCCTGATGGCCCAGGTGCTGCTGGCCGAGGGCCGTCCCCGGCAGATGGTGATGGCGGAGCTGGCCAAGATCCGGGATATACTGGGCGAGCCGGGAGCAGCCAGGAGGGCGGCGGGGGAAATTTACGACAGTTTGAAACGTTAGAAATGTTTGAAATCGTTCGAAATGGTTATAATAAAATGTAGGGGCGAAAGGCCTTTCGCCCAGCAAGAAAAAGAAAAGCAAATGAAAAAGACATTATTCCTGATTGCCGCGCTATCGTTGACCGCAAGCCTATATTCGCAAGAGATCCCCAAAGGCATGAAAGAAAACCCGAGGATTAAAAGGCCTTTGGGTTTAAGTATCAATTTGGGCGGCCCAACGTTCATTGCTTCAGCTTCGGTTGATTATTTTATTTTGCCCGCACTGAATATTGAGGCTGGTGGTGGTATCTGGGGTTATTATGTTGGACCCAAATACCACTTTAAAGGCAATGCAAGAAAAAATATAACTTTATACACCGGTATTTTACTCACTGTATTCCCACCACTACCCTTGCTAGAAATGCCTTCTGGCGGCAATATGGGATGGCATTTCGATCAACCCCAAACGCAATATTTTAGTTAAATGCTGAACTTTGGCAAAATCAATAAAA
>DHVS01000032.1 GCA_002412795.1 bacterium UBP2_UBA5202
GGCCTGAGTGAAAGTAATAGGGATCTCCAGCCAAAGATCGTCGCCTTTTCTCTTAAATAATCGATGCGATGCGACTGCCAGAACGATATACAGATCTCCGGATGGACCTCCGTTGCTTCCGGGCTGCCCCTGTCCCCTGAAGGGAATCACGGACTCATTGTCTACACCGGCAGGAATCTCCACCGACAGCGTGACTGTCTTTCGGATCTTGCCCGAGCCGTTGCATTTGGGACAAGGCGTATCGATCACTTCGCCGCTGCCTCCGCAGCGTTCGCAGGGTCGCACACTCTGGAACTGGCCCAAAGGTGTGCTCTGAACCGTCCGGACCTGACCCGAGCCGCCGCAGGCGGGACAAGTGGTTTTTGCGGTCCCTTTCGCTGCGCCGCTTCCATTGCAGTCGGCACAGGAAACATCCTTCGTGAGCCGGACCTCTTTTTTGGTTCCGAAAGCCGCCTCTTCGAAGGTGATCGTCATGTGCTTCTGGATATCTGCCCCTCTTCTGGGTCCGTTTCTGCGCGTCTGCGAAAAGCCGCCGCCGAAGCCGCCTCCAAACATATTGAACAGATCTTCAAAACCGCCAAAGCCGCCTTCGAAACCGCCGAAGCCCCCTCCGCCATATCCTGCATTGGGATCAACACCGGCATGACCGAATCGATCGTATTTATTTTTCTGATCGGGATCCGAAAGAACGGAATACGCTTCGTTGATTTCTTTAAATTTATCTTCGGCTTCTTTATCGCCCGGGTTCTTGTCCGGATGATACTTCATTGCCATCTTGCGAAATGCCGATTTGATCTGATCTTCCGCAGCGCCCTTTTTTAATCCCAATACTTCGTAGTAATCTCTCTTGTCTGCCATACATATCTCCAATGGGCGGCCCGTTTCGGGCCGCCCTGATTCATTTTGCTATTATTTTATTCGACCTATTCGTCTTTTTTCTCGTCATCCACCACTTCGAAGTCTGCATCGACTACATTGTCCGAGGCATCTTCCTGAGGCTGGCTGTACTCTTCCTGCCCCGCTTCTGCTCCGGCGCCGGAGGCCTGAGCCTGCTCGTAGAGTTTGGTAGACATGATGTGGAATTCGTTGGTCAGCGCTTCGATTTTTGCTTTGATCTCCTCCAGTGTACCATTCTCCAGCACCTTTGCCAAATCCTCTTTGGCTGCAGTGATCTTCTCCACTTCTTCCTGAGACAGTTTGCCTTCCAGCTGCTTCAGATTTTTTTCAGTTTCGTAAATGAGCGTTTCACCCTGGTTGCGTGTCTCGATCTCTTCTTTTTTCAGTTTGTCGGCTTCCGCAAATTCTTCGGCCTCCTTGACCTTTTGTTTGATCTCATCCTCGGACAGCTTCGACGAAGAGGTGATCGTTATACTCTGCTGCTTGCCTGTCCCAAGATCCTTGGCACTGACATTGACGATTCCGTTGGCATCGATGTCGAAGGTCACTTCGATTTGGGGCACGCCCCGGGGCGCGGCCGGGATCCCGGTCAGCTGGAATCGCCCAAGTGTGATATTGTCTGATGCCATCTGGCGTTCGCCCTGCATTACGTGGATATCCACAGCACTCTGATTGTCTGCCGCCGTTGAAAAAATCTGACTCTTCTTTGTTGGAATCGTCGTGTTGCGTTCGATCAGTCGGGTAGCTACACCACCCAGCGTCTCGATGGACAAGGACAGAGGCGTTACATCCAGCAGCAATACATCTTTCACTTCTCCCGTCAATACGCCGGCCTGGATCGATGCGCCGATCGCCACACACTCGTCGGGATTGATCCCTTTAAAGGGTTCCTTCCCTGTGGTATTTTTTACAGCCTCTTGTACGGCGGGGATCCGGGTAGATCCGCCCACCAGGATCACCTTGTCGAGATCTGCGGTAGTGACACCGGCGTCGGCCATGGCCTTTTTCATCGGTTCGATCGTCCGCTTGACCAGATCTCCGGTCAGCTGATCGAACTTCGACCGGGTCACATCCATGTTCAGATGCAGCGGGCCGTCTGCGTTCACGGTGATAAACGGCAAATTTACGTTGGTCGTCTGGGAAGAGGACAGTTCCTTTTTAGCCTTTTCTGCTGCTTCTTTCAGCCGCTGAAGAGCCATTTTATCCTTCCGCAGATCCACACCGTTCTCCTTGGCAAACTGATCGGCCATAAAGTTCATGAACAGGTTGTCAAAATCATCGCCGCCAAGCTTCGTGTCTCCGTTGGTGGAAAGCACTTCAAATACGCCGTCGCCCAGTTCCAGGATGGATACGTCGAACGTTCCGCCGCCAAGATCGTACACCAGGATCTTGTGATGCTCCGTATCTTTGTCCAGCCCATAGGCCAGTGCTGCCGCAGTCGGCTCATTGATGATCCTCAAGACGTTCAAGCCTGCGATCTGGCCTGCATCCTTGGTCGCCTGCTTCTGACTGTCGGAAAAATAAGCAGGAACCGTGATGACGGCTTCCGTCACCTTCTCGCCCAGATAGCTTTCTGCATCAGTCTTCAGCTTTGCCAGGATCATCGCTGAGATGTCCTGGGGTGTGTAATCTTTTCCGTCGATCGACACTTTATGAGAAGAACCCATATGCCGTTTGATGGACGAAATGGTCCGTTCCGGATTGGTGATGGCCTGGCGCTTGGCCACCATGCCCACCACCTCTTCGCCGGTCTTTAAAAAGCCCACTACCGAAGGCGTGGTCCTCATCCCGTCCTGGTTGGGGATCACCACCGGGTTTCCGCCCTCCATCACCGCTACGCAGGAGTTGGTGGTTCCCAGGTCAATGCCGATTACTTTACCCATTTTTCTTTGTCTCCTATTATTAAAAAGTATTTTTATATCTGATCGTTGGTTTGCTGTTCATTGTTTTGACCGCCAGACCTTTCCTCCTCTTTGGGTCCAGGTTCGGCCGGGGGCTTGGAGACGGTGACCCGGGCGGGCCTTAGGATCTTATCCTTGAACAAAAATCCTTTCTCCACCTCGTTGAGCACCGTGTCGGGCAGGTGCTCCCGGCTCTCCACCGTCAGCACCGCTTCGTGCCGGTTGGGGTCAAAGGGCTGGCCCTCGCTCTTGAGCACCGACAGGCCCTCGGCCTCCAGGATCTTGTGGATCTGCTGGTCTATCATCTGGACGCCCTGGTAGAAGGACCTGAAGCTCTCGTCCCGCTCGCACAGTTCCCTGGACGAGCTCAGGGCCCGGTCCAGGTTGTCCAGCACCGGCAGTATCTTGGCCACCAGGTTGCGGTTGGCGTCGCCCTCCTTCTCCAGGTATTCCTTGGCGGTGCGCTTGCGGTAATTGTCCCAATCGGCCATGGCCCGCAGGTATTTGTCAAAGTTCTCGTTGGCCATCCTCTGGTAGAAATCACCGTTCTCCTTTAATTCCTTCAGCCTGGCCCTGAGTTTGCGGTAAATTGCTTTACCCTTGTTTTCCTCGGTCACTAAACGTCTCCTAAGTTAAAACGGAAATCTGCTGGATTTTTTATAAGGAAACCAGGAAGGCAGGAGTTATTCATGGGTTCCTGGGGTTCATGGGTTCCTAAGAAAGCCCCGGTTGATCTCTTCGGACTGCCGAATAAATATAATCATTTATTGGGATTTTGTCAAGCAATAATAGTTATTGCTATCTGGTCTATCGTAGTTGGGAAATTGACTTTAAAAATCTGCGTAAAACGTTCGGCAGAGCCTGCCCTGAGCCGCCGGGCTGAGCAATTGTCGAAGCCAGTGTCGAAGGGCTCACTACAACGTCTGCGGATAAACGCTCCTTTTATCGGCCCGGCCAGATCTGGGCGGCGGTCAGCTCCTGCAGCTTGAGCTTGATCTCCTCGGGCCGGACCTTGCTTACCTGTCCGTCCTTGCGCTGGCGGATCTCCACCATTCCCTCCCGCAGGCCCTTTTCCCCCACGTTGATCCTGACCGGGATGCCGGTCAGGTCGGCGTCCTTGAACTTGAAGCCGGGGCGCTCCGGGCGGTCGTCCAAAAGGACGTCGAAGCCGGCCTGGATCAGGTCGTCGTGGATCTTCAGGGCCAGCCGGCCCGCTTCGGACGAAGGATCTCCCAGCAGGGTGATCAGCACCTGGTAGGGGGCCACTGCCGCCGGCCAGATGATCCCGTCCTTGTCGTGGCTCTGTTCGATGACGCAGGCCGCTATCCGGTCGATGCCGATGCCGTAACTGCCCATCACCAGCGGTTTTTGGGTGCCGTCCTCGTCGGTGAAATTGGCGTTGAGGGCCTGGGAATATTTGAGGCCCAGCTTGAAGATGTGCCCCAGCTCTATGGCCTGGGTCAGGCCCAGCGGTTTGCCGCACTCGGGGCAGGGCTCGCCGTCCTTGATGGTTCTGATATCCGCGTACTCGTCGATCTTGAGGTCCCGGTTGACGCTGATGCCCTGGTAGTGGAAGTGGTCCTTGCAGGCCCCGGAGACCAGCCCGGTGGCGTCCTTTAAAAGATGGTCGGCGATGATCCTGACGCCCTTGACCCCCACCGGCGAGATGAAGCCCACGTTGGCCCCGGTGTGCTTAAGCACCTCCTCCGGGGTGGCCGGACGGAAGGTGGCGTTGCCGATGGCCTTCTGCAGTTTGTCCTCGTTGGCCTCGTCGTCGCCGCGGACCAAGATGAACACCGGCTGGCCGTCGGCCATGTACAGCAGGCTCTTCATCAGCTGGGAGGCGGGGACTTTCAGGAACTGCGAGACTTCTTCCACCGTCCTCTTTTCCGGAGTGGAGACCTCCAGCAGCGGCAGGTCCTGATACTTCGGCGCCTGGAGCTTGGAGGAGGCGATCTGGATGTTGGCGGCGTAGCCGCAGGCCTCGCAGACCGCACAGGTGTCCTCGCCCGAGGGCGAGGGAACCATGAACTCCTGGGAGCCGCTGCCGCCCATCAATCCGGAGGAGGCGCCCACGATGAAGTATTTTAAGCCGCAGCGGGCGAAGATCTTTTTATAGGCCTCGCGCATGGACAGGTACGACTGGTCCAGCCCGTTTTGGTCGCGGTCCATGCTGTAGGCGTCCTTCATGGTAAAGTGCCGGACCCTTATCACTCCGGCCCGGGGCCGGGGCTCGTCCCGGAATTTCACCTGCATCTGGTACCAGTTCTGGGGCAGGTCGCGGTAGCTGAAGCGCTGGGCCCGGGCCAGGTCGGTGATCACCTCCTCGTGGGTGGGGCACAGGGCGTATTCCCGCTTCTTGCGGTCCTTTAAGCGGAACATCTCGTCGCCGAAGCTCTCCCAGCGGCCGCTCTCCTGCCAGATCTCGGCCGGGCACAACGCGGGAAGATAGATCTCCTGGGCCCCGGCCTTGTCCATCTCTTCGCGCACAATCTTCATCACCTTCAGCATCACCTTCCAGCCCAGGGGCAGGTATTCGTAGACCCCGGCGGTCAGCTGGCGGACCAGGCCGGCCCGCAGCATAAGCTGGTGGCTGATCATCTCGGCCTCGGCCGGGACCTCCTTTAACGTGGGTATGAACGCTTTACTCCAGAGCAATTAAGTAGCCTCCTGTAATTATTAGAACAAGTATTTTATGCTGTAGGAAACCGAACCTGAAGATGCTGCCGATAGCTTATAATTACCATAAGTTATTTCCGTCGTGCCCTCTCCCTCAAGCCAACTTTTCTCGTACCAAAAAAATATATTGGCTTGTGCTGGTTTAAAATCAAATTCGTTGCGTATTCTTATATTTTTAACCAAAATATCCTTAACAATACTTGCCTTTACAAAAAATACAAAATCTGCGCCATATTTATTGCTTTCAAATTTATTGTTAGCACTTTGATAATCGTATCTTCTGCCATAACTAATAGCCGGACCGAAACCAAAGTATAATTTTAAAATATTATTATCACCAGCTATTAACTTCTTGTAGTTTACCCCAAGCCTTAATATTTCGTCCTCAATCCAGCTATTCACATTGCCATCTTGTAATAATAGTCCACCTCCGATACTCATTGATAAGCGATATTCTAAAGAACTTTTAGAATAAAGTCTCTCAAAAACAAATGCACCCGGGGCATCTATTAACCTTGTAAAAGATGTCCCCACCGCCCACTTGGGCACAAACGGATCGGCGCAAGGGGCCGGTTGGCAAGGTATGTCGCAAGCCCCTGGCTGGCATGGTTCGCTGCATGTCGCAGGCTGGCAAGGCTCGGCCGTTGGGGCCGGCAGGCTGTCGGTCTGGGCCAGGCACCAGGAAGAAATAACCGTTCCGAATAACACGGCCAGCAGGGCTTTCTTCATCTCCGTATTCCTTTATATTGTTAGTTTGCTTTGTTCGCATATCAAGGGGTTATCCTCGCAAAGACCCCATTCCATATTCTATCTTCTGTATTCAGTCTTCACCCGTCCCATAAGCGGCGACTATTCTTTTGATCAGCCCCGTGGTGGACTTTCCCGGCGTTAGTTCTATCGGCAAAACCTTGCCCCCGTTCTTTAAGACCACATCCGCGCCCACGATCTGCTCCACGCTGTAATCCGCGCCCTTGACCAGGATGTCCGGCGCCAGAGCTTCGATCAGCTTTTGCGGGGTGTCCTCGTCAAACAGCACGATGTGGTCCACGCAGGCCAGCGCCGAAAGCACGATGGCCCGGTCCTCCTGGCTGCACAGCGGCCGCTGGGGGCCTTTGATGCGCCGGACCGAGGAGTCGGAGTTCAGGCCAATGATCAGCAGGTCTCCCAGCTCCCTGGATTTCTCGAGATACTCCACATGCCCCCGGTGCAGGATGTCGAACACTCCGTTGGTGAAGACTACTTTCTTGCCTGCGGCCTTGGCCTGTTGGTGGATCTCCTGGGCATGTAACAGTGATACTGTTTTATCTGTCATTCTTTCTTTCTCCCACACGTCATTACGAGATCATTCCCCGCCGGACAAGCGAAGTAATCCGACTATTTGCTCTCGTCCAGAACTTTCACCTTTACCGGCTTGCTCTCCCATTCAATGAAACCCCGACATTTGATGGTTCGGTCGGCAATGCGCTCAGCCAGACCAAGTTTTGTCTTCAGCGATGCCGCAGTGTAAAACGATCTGGCCCAAGCGGCCAACTTTGGATCAATCTCTTTTATTGCCTGTAAAAGGTCTTTATCCCTGGGTTCATACCTGCCTGCCAGCAGTACTGCCATTAACAACATCTGTTTGACCGCCTGGAAAAGGATCAAGGCAGCGGTAGCTGGATCGTGCTGGGCCGTGTCCAAGGCATCTTCATACAACGACCCGGCAAAATAGCGTTCATGCACGATGTCTAGCTTGGCCGGTTTGGCCGGCCCATTTTTCAGGATCTGTTTGGCCTTGGCTGTCAGCTTCGGCAGCAACGGTTCATTGTCCAGCAGTACGAAACCGGTAGAGATCATGTGGGCGGTTATGGGACGCCTCATCTCTCTTTGAGACATGAGATGTTTGATGACCGTAGCAGGAGTGTTGACAAAGATCTCTGCCGGCACTCCGTTAAAACGCTTCTGCACCCTTTGCATGAACGGCTTCCGGTGAATGACATAAAGGTCCAGGTCGCTGTTGGCGTGCGGCTTGCCTCGGATAATGGTGCCTGAGGCAATGATGGCGGTCGGCTTGAACCTTTTTTGAATGTAACTCACCGCCAGGCGCAAAGCCCGGTCGTATCGGGGAGGCAACGATGGCCAATTAGAAACTGACGTTCCTTTTTCTGCAATATTGTTTGCAAAGTTTTTCATTTTAACTTCTTTACAAACTCTTTACTTTGTATGGGAAATTTTGTTATCAACCATTGTAACACTTTCAATTGCTCACTTCCTGGCGCTCTTCTTATCTGCATCAGAAGTTTTACCGAATCCGGCCTGTTCACTGTTATGTTAGATGCTCCCTCATTGCATACAGAACAAACCGCTCGCAAGTTTGCTGAATCATCACTACCACCTTGTGATTTATCGATAATATGACCTATATGCAAGCGGACTTTTCTCCCATCAAATGGGTGCAGTTCTCCAGCCGCTACACCGCACATCTGGCAAGTATAGCCATTTCTGTCAAGCACAATTGAACGTGTTTCCTTTGAAATGCCTCGATCAAAGGCTGGCAATAACTTTGTGTCAATAAGTATGTATTGCCCAGGTTTTAAATCGCTTCTATCGTTGTGAGTAATGATGTGCAGACCCTCTTCATTGCGCAACTCCCGGACCCGGCGGGCCCACTCGCTTGTCCCTGCCACTTTTCTAAGCGTTGCCGAATCAAGTATTTTCCCAACATGCTTCTGAAAATAATTACGCAGTTTTGCCCTTGAGCCAATTTTGTCAGGCATATTAAACCTCTTTTTTAAGTGCCTTTAATATTGATATTCCAACCTCTTTTGCTACTGGCGGGGGAAAAGCATTCCCTATTTGCCGGTAAGATGCGGTTTTGCTGCCTGCAATTTTCCAGCTAATTGGAAAACCTTGCAAAATAGCTGTCATTTCAACTGTCAATTTCGGTTTACCAATAAATTCTTTATTGGGCGGTTGATTTGCCAAACCAGAACCATCAACATCTAACAACGCCCATGCTTCTCTTGACCGGGTAGGCCCTAAATCCGGACCACCATGTTTTTTTGAACCGCCGACCAAGGTGGGCGCAATTGCGTTCGCATTCTCCGCCCATTTATCTGCTTTTTCCCATCCATTACTTTTCATTAAGTCCAATAAGGATTGACCCACCGTTTTCCCGTTTTTCTTTCCTTCGGGCCATTTAAAATATTGTGCATACTCATCCTTTAATGCCACGAAGACTACCCTTGGCCTTAATTGCGGTACTCCGAAATCTGAGGCATTTAGCAATTTCCAGTTGCATTTATACCCCATTTTATTAAACTCATCTTCTATAAAAACACGATAGGGGGCGAATTTATCACTTAACAACCCTTTAACATTTTCTATCATTACCACCTTTGGATTACATTCCAGCGTCAAACGGATGACCTCCGGGAAAAGATCTCTTTCGTCTTTTGCCCCCAACTGTTTACCTGCAATTGAGAATGGCGGACACGGGATGCCGCCTGCAAGAAGATCGATACCGCGATGCTTATCCGCTTGAAATGATTTTACATCGCCCTGAACAACATTCCATTGGGGCCGGTTCTTACGCAATGTGTCACAAGCAATGGGTTCAATTTCAACCAAAGCAGCATGTTCAAAACCTGCCTGTTCTAGACCCAATGCTTGGCCGCCTGCACCCGTACATATTTCTACTGATTTATACACAACCGATGAATTCATAAATTTTACAACTTTATCCTTTGCCGCATTTACATTCTGTATTTCACATTCCCACAATTTGAGCACCTTCCAGCCCTGTTTCTTTAACGCGCTGGCATTCTGCTTGTCCCGTTTAACGTTGGCTGCAAGCTTTGGTTTCCAGTAATTAATTTTAGTTTTAGGGATTCTCCCTTCATTGCATTTTTTGTGCTGATGCCAAAAACAACCATGTATAAAAACTGCTATCTTATGTTTTTTAATTGTAATATCCGGTTTGCCTGGCAAACTGTTATCATTTGATTTGAAACTATACCCCATAGAATACAACAAACGCCTGACAATTAATTCAGGTTTTGTGTTTTTGGAACATATACGGCGCATGTTTTCACTGCGCTGTGATTTTGACAATCTATCAGTCATAATAAATGCTAGTTAATATACCTCACCGCATCCTCTTTCCTTGTCGCGGCCTGCGGCGGCTCCCCGTCCGGGTAGCCCAGCGCCACCGCATACAGCGGCTTATATCCTGAAGGAATATCGAGCTCTTTGACGAAGTCCGCACCCTGCGGGCTGTCCAGCAGCTGGGCGATGATCCCTATCCAGCACGACCCTATGCCCAGCGAGGCCGCGGCCAGCAGCATGTTCTGGGTGGCGGCGGCGCAGTCGGTGAGGTGGAACCTGGCTTCCTTGTTCCCGGAGACCACCACCATGGCCGGGGCCCGGTAGAAGGCCTGCCAGTTGGGGTCCTTCAGCCGTTCTTTGATCCGGGGGCTGTCGATGTCTTTATATAGATCCCTCACCTGGATGCTCATCCGGTCCAGCAGTTCCTGGTTTTGGACCACGGTAAAGTGCCAGCTCTGCCCGTTCATGGCGCTGGGAGCGTAGCACCCGGCCTCGATGATGGCCGCCAGCTCGGCTTCCTTGAGCGGTTCCGGCTTGAACTGGCGGATGCTGCGCCGGGATTTTATGGTTTCAAGGACCTGGTTCATATTGTTTTTCTTTCGGAATATTTGATAACTGGTGGCTGGCCTTCATTTTTTCAGATCACAATGAATCTGTTGATAAATCCGGAGCTTTATATCGTCCTTACCCCCGTTCTTGACCTGATACATAAGCTGGTCGGCCAGCTTGATCATCTGGTCGGGGTCCTCGGGCGGCGACTGGAACAGCACCAGTCCGATGCTCAGGCTCACCGGCCAGCCGTTCCTGGCCGCCTCCCGGGAGAACATGGCCTTCATCCGGCCGATGGCCTCCTCCGCCTCCTTCCGGTCGGTGTCCGGCAGGATCACCGCGAACTCGTCCCCTCCCAGCCGGGCCACCAGGTCGCCGGAACGGATATTGCCCTTGATGATGTCCACCATCATCCTCAGCAGCCGGTCCCCGGTGCTGTGTCCGTAACGGTCGTTGACCTCCTTGAAGTTGTCCAGGTCCAGATAGGCCAGGGCCATCTTGGTCCCGTCCCTCTTGGCCTGCTCAATGGCCCTTTCGGCCGCCTCAGAGAAACAGCGGCTGTTGGCGGCATCGGTCAGAAAGTCGTTGCGGGCCAGGTGCCGCTCGGCCCCCAGGGTCCGGCGAAGGGCGGAGAGTGCGTAGGCCATTGCCAGAAAGGCGGTCAGCCTGGCAGCCGTGTTCCACAATGGCATCAATGGGTGACTGTAATTGCTGGCGCCGGTGATGTCGGCGATAAGCCACACCGCCGCTCCGGTCAGGGCCACTGCCAGCCCCCAGCCCAGTCCTATGAACCAGGCGGCCAAGGCCACCGGAAACCAGTCGAAGGCGGAGAAGGCCCACAGAGGGCCGGTCCAGTGATCTACCAGCCCCAATAGAACCACCATTAAAAAACTGGCAATGATCACCCAGGGCTTGGGCAGCCCGTCGATTATGTTAAGAAGCTTCTTCATCCGGTCTATCTGCCATCCAGGTTCACCAAACGGTACTTCCTTGTTCCCATCCCCAGCTTCTCCGCGTAGTCTATCTGGCTGTTGCCGCTGCGGCCGCCTTCCTTCAGGAAGGCGTCTTTGCATTTATGCGCCTTGTTCACCAGGTCCAGGCTGGCCTGCTCTATGGCCACGATGTCAGTGGAGGCCAGGATGCCGATGTCGTTGACAAAGGGCTTTCTGGCCCGCCCCGCGCAGTCGCAGTCCGGAGAGATGTTCACCAGCACGTTGACGTACAAAAGGTGGTTGCTGTCGGCCAGGACCTTGGCGTATTCCACCAGCCGTTTATTGAATAGCTCCGGGCTGACCCGGCTTTTATCCGTTTCGAAGACCTTGGCCGGGCAGACCTGCTGGCACTGGCCGCAGCCGATGCACTTGCGGGGATCTATCCTCACCGGGTTCAGGGTGATGGCCCCGGCCGGGCACTGCTTGGCGCAAAGCCCGCAGCGGATACACTTGGTGGTATCGTAGCCCGGCACGTAGTTGGCGTGCATGGCCAGCTTGCCGGCCCGGGCAGCCAGGCCCATGGCCACGTTCTTGATGGCCCCGCCAAAGCCCGCCAGTCCGTGGCCCTTGAAGTGGGTCAGCATCACAATGGTCTGGTACCTGAGGATATGGCTACCGGTGATCACCCGGGTGTAGCATCCGGTGCTGCAGGCGTAGGCCTTGTCGTCTTCGGAATCCAAAATGTCTATCGGCGCAAAGTCAAAGCCGTGTTCTTTGGCCAGTTTGATGTGCGACTCCGTCTTCTGCCGCGGGCCGGAGTACAGCACGTTGGTCTCGACCAAAGTGGCGTTCAGGGCCTTGACCAGGGGCTCCACCAACTCCGGTTTAAGGTAGTTCTGGTTGCCTTCCTCGCCGAAATGGGTCTTGACCGCCGCCTGGCCTTTGACATTGGAACGTATCTTCTCAAATACCTTCAGCACCCCCTGGCCCGAGATGTCACTGGTGAAATAGACCGGAGAGGGCGCGGCTTTTGTCCCGGGCTTGTCATTGGCAAAAGAGGCTACGGCCAACACCAAGAGCAGAAAAAGAAAGATGTGTCTTTTACTTTTATTCATCTTCATCAACCATTTCAAACGTTTTCAACGTTTCCAACATTTCCAACTGTTTGGTCAGTTACCCGCCCCACCGGAGCCACGTAAACCACGAACTCGTCCCTGCCGTCCAGCTGGCACAGCTTGTCAAACAGCTTCTGGTTATAAGCCCCGATGGCGCAGGTCCCGCAACCAATGGACTCGCAGGCCAGGTAAAGGTTCTGGCAGAGATGGCCGGAATCCTGCAATATGATCTTCTTGGCCTCCAGCGAATAGCGCCATTCCGTCTTGTACGGCACCGCGCTCCAGATGAAGGTCGCCGCGCAGTTGCCAACAAAATCCTGCCCCAGCGCCGCCTTGGCCAGCTTTTTGGGCATCGAGCCCACGGTGAAAAGTTTCACCAGCTTGTGATCCACCGGCTGGTAGCGGTACATTCCCTTTTTCAAACCGGTGACGTTGTTGACGGCCAGGTATGTCTCAAACGGGTGCATGCATCCGCCGGAGGGAACTGTGCGAAGGCCGACCTTGCCGTTGGCCATCAGCTTTTTTATCCCCTGAGTGGCCCACAAAAGATAGGACAGCTCTTCCAAGGTCAGCGGATCGTCGGTGTACTTGCGGCGGCTCTTACGGTCGCCGATGCAGTCGAAGATGTCTGGTTTCTTTAGTACCGTCTTGCCCGGCTTGGGCAGTTCAATGACCTCGGCGTCCTTGGGGCATTCCTTCTGCAGCGGCCCGCGCTCCAGCCCCTTGGTCTGGTCCGAGATCACCTTCTCCAGCTTGATGAACCCGGCCTTCATGGTCTCGCGGAACTTCAGGGTCTGCTTTTTGGCTTTGACGGTGTTCATTTCCAGCTTGGCCATCGTGGCCCCGATGCCCGCCATCATTTTGGAGATCTCTTCCAGGGCCTTTTCCTCTTTCTGGGGGCTGATAGTGATTTCGCCCTTGGCCTGCTCCTTGATAAAACCGTCCCAGCCCTGGGGCAGGCTTTTGTAGAACTTTTCCTGTAGGGGCTCCCCGGCCATGTTCAGCATTTTGCAGAAGGCCTCTTTAAGTCCCTTTTCGCTTTCCATGATGTCGCCCACCAGTATCTTGCGTTCAGTATCCTTGAGGGCGATGATCTTTTTGATGATCTCTGACATTTTTCACCTCATCAACATTTAAACGTTTAAAACCTTTATGCCTTTATACCTTTAGTGATCACCGTATTTCCGACCCCGTCTCAACTTTGCGCTGAGGATTCAGTATCACCACCCCGTCCTTGTCCTGGGCCGCCAGCAGCATGCCGTGCGACTCCAGCCCCCGGATCTTGGCCGGCTTCAGGTTGGCCACTATCACCACCTGCTGGCCCACCAGCGATTCCGGGGTGTACCACTGGGCTATGCCGGCCAGCACCTGCCGGATCTCCCCGCCCAGCTTCACCTGCAGGCGCAGCAGCTTGTCGGCGTTGGGCACCTTCTCGGCGGCGATGATCTCGGCGGTCCGCAGTTTTACTTTTTTGAAATAATCAATGTCTATCAGTTCCTCTGCGGCAACTTCCGATTTCCCATTTCCTATTTCCCCAGTTTTTGTTTGGCTTTCAGCTTTGTTTGTTTCTTCCATCTTTCCCGCTTTCTTCTGTATTCTGTCTTCGGTATTCGGTATTCCGGCGTTCCGGTCGATCCTCGGGAACAGCGGCTCCCCGGCCGATATCTTCTGTCCCGCCTTAAGCAGTCCCCATTCGGAGGCCTTGGCCAGCGTGATGTCCTTTTCCTCCACTCCCAGCCGGGACAGCAGCTCCCGGCACTTGCCCGGCATCACCGGAAACAAAAGGATGCTAGCTATGCGTAGGGCCTCGGTCGCGTTGTAAAGGACAAGGTTGATCCGCTCCTGGTTGCCTTCCTTGAAAAGCTTCCAGGGTGCGTTGGATTCCACGTAGCGGTTGGTGAGCTTCACCAGGTCCAGGGTTTGGACTATGGCTTCATTAAGATCAAATTTCTCCACCAGATCCTTGACCTTCAAACCCAAGCTGGTGGCGCTGGATAGAAGTTCATCGTCTGAACTTCCCGGCTTCCCGGCTTCCGGGACAGCGCCTCCGCAGTATGTATCCATCATCTTGAATATCCGGCTGGCCAGATTGCCGTAATCGTTGGCCAGGTCGCTGTTGATCCGTTGTTCCGCCCGGGTATAGCTGAAATCGCCGTCGCCGGTGGTCGATATTTCGGACAAAAGGAAATAGCGCACCTGGTCGGTGCCGTACCGCTTGGTTATGGCCTCGGGGTCTATAACGTTGCCCAGGGATTTGGACATCTTCTGCCCGTCGGCCGTGATGTATCCGTGCACCAGCAGTTTGTGGGGCAGGGCGACCTTGGCCGACATCAGAAAGGCCGGCCAGTAGACCGCGTGAAAGCGGATGATGCCCTTGCCGACGACGTGCACCCGTTCCGGGCAGTCGGTCCAGAAATCCTTAAAGAGCTGGCCGGGATCGGCGTAACCCAGCGCGTTGATGTAGTTGGACAAGGCGTCGAACCAGACATAGACCACCTGATTGGGGTCGCCGGGAACCGGGATGCCCCAGCCCTTGGCCCGTTCCCTGGAACGGGAGACCGAGATGTCCTCCAGCCCGCTCCGGACAAAGGACAACACCTCGTTCTTGCGGGTCTTGGGCGTTATCAGATACTTGTCGGATCCTATCAGCTCCTCCAGCTGCGTTTGGTATTTGGACAGCTTGAAGAAATAATTTTCCTCTTCGATATTTTCCGGCACGGTCTCGTGCTCCGGGCACTTGCCGTCCACCAGTTCGTCCGGGGTGTAGAACCCCTCGCAGCCCACGCAGTAAAGCCCCTGATAGCGCTTTTTGTAGATGTCGCCGTTCTCCAGGCAGGCCTGCCACAACTTTTCCACGCCCTTTTTGTGGCGTTCCTCGGAGCTGGTGCGGATGAAGTCATCGTTGGAAAGCGACAGGTAATCATGCATGTCGGCGAAGAATTTGGCGTTACGCTTGACCAGCGCCTCGGTGGGGATGCCCTCCTTCTCCGCGGTCTGGACGTTCTTAAGGCTGTTCTCGTCCGAGCCGGTCAAAAAGCGCACCTGGCGCCCGAACAGCCTGTGATAGCGGGCCAAGGCGTCGGTCTGCACCGTCTCCAGCGCAAAGCCGATATGCGGTTTGGCGTTGACGAACGGTATGGCGGTGGTGATGTAGAACTTTCTCATTTCTTGGAAACCTCCGCTACCTCGAATTCCCCGTGGCCCTCCTCGAACCGCACTGACACTTTTTGCTTGAAGATGTCCACCTTGTAGACCGTGCCCGGGCCCTTGGGGGTGATGACCACCGAACCCACCCGGGGCATGCTGCGGTGGGCCTCCTCGTAATAGCGGTCCTCGTAGGTCAGGCAGCACATCAGGCGGCCGCACAGACCCAGCATCTTGTTGGAGGTGGTGGACAGGTTCTGCTCCTTGGCCATCTTCAGGGTCACCGGCTCGAACTCGTTAAGCCAGGCCACGCAGCACAGCTGGCGGCCGCACAGACCCAGCCCGCCCACCCGCCGGGCCTCGTCCCGCACCCCTATCTGGTGCATCTCGATCCGGCCCTTGAACATGGCGGCCAGGTCCCGCACCAATGATCGGAAGTCCACCCGCTTTTCGGCGGTGAAGTAGAAGGTCAGTTTTGATCCGTCGAACTTGGCCTCCACGTCCACCAGGGTCATCTGCAGGCCGTGCCGGCGGATCAGGTCCAGGCAGGCCTGGTAGGCCTCGGTCTCGCGCTTGCGGTTGGCCTGGAACTTCACTATGTCCTCCTCCACCGCCTTGCGCAGCACTTCTCCGGCCGCCTTGAATTTTTCCTTGAGGATGGCCCGCTCGCCCTCCACCGCGCCCAGCTCCTCGCCGTTGTCGGTGGTGACGATCACCATTTCCCCCGGGACCAGGCTGTAGGCCTGGGGATTGAGGTAGTATTTGGAACGCGCTTCCTTAAAGCGCACCATTATCAGGTTTTCGCTCATAGCTCCTCTTTTATTATATCGGGACTGCAGGCGGCCATCAGGCACAGCCTGGGTGTTACGTTCCGGCTCAGGGCCGTCCGGGCCAGTTCCATGTTGGCGGTGATCCGGTTCAGCTGCGGTCCGGTCAGCAGCCGGGCCAGGGACAGAACCTCCGGCGAAGCCTGGGGTTCGGGGTGGATGGCCTCCAGCGCTATGGCCGACATCATCTCCAGCACCCGCTGGGGGCGGCCCTTTTCGCCGGTGGCCAGGTCTATGGCCTCCATCATCTCGGCGTATCTCTTTTCCAGACCGGCCCGCAAAAGGTCCCCGGCCATCCGGCGCTCCTCCAGCAGGTCCAGGTCCATCATCTCCAGGGCCTGCCCCAGGCTGCCCTGGCTAAGGGAGGCCAGCATCCTGGCCTGGGCCGGGTCCAGTCCGTGGCGCTCTTCCAGGTTCTGGACCACCTCCGCCCGGTCCAGCCTCATGAAGCGGATCTTCTGGCAGCGGGAGAGGATGGTGGAAAGAAGGGCGTTGGGCTTGTCGCAGACCAGGATGAAATTGGTGGTGGGGGAGGGCTCCTCCAGCGTTTTTAAGAAGGCGTTGGCCGCCTCGGTGGTCATGGCCTCAGGGCGGATTATGATCACCGCCTTCTTTTTCCCCTGGTAGGGCTGGAGCGAAAGTTTTGACTGCAGTACCCTGATGTCGTCGATGGTGATGGCCACCGGCCGGTCGAAATCCAGCGACAGGTAGGGCTTTTCGGCCTTCCGGGCCAGCAGCTCGGCTATCTCCTCGGCCAGTTTTTTCTTGTCGCTCTCGCCGGAGGGATGGGGCACCGGAAAGACGTAGTGCAGATCCGGGTGATTGAAGCTGACTGTCTTCTGGCACTGGCTGCAGGCGCCGCAGGGAGCCTCCACCCCGGTGCAGTTAAGGGCCTGGGCCAGCTCAAAGGCCGCCATCTCCTTGCCCACCCCGGAAGGGCCGTAGAACAGATAGCTCTGGGCCAGCCGGTTTTCCTCAAAGGACCGGCGCAGTATCTTCTTGGCCACTTCCTGGCCGACCATGCTGGAAAACAGTTTCACAAAATATTTCAGAATAGATTGCAGTTATAAATTTCCTGGGTTCCTGGATTCCTAATAAAAACAGTACCTATCCTTGGGCTGTGCCTGTCGAAGCCTGCGTCCTATTACGGTTTCTTCGGCTGGAGGGTTTCCTTCTTCACCGGGGCCGGGGTCTTCTTATCCTTGGCCGCAGCCGCTTCATCCAGGCTTACCGCCTGCCGGTTCTTGATGGTCATCATCTTGGCCTTGGGCTGGGCCCCGAACCGCCCGAAGCTTCCCTGCCCCGAGAGTTTCAGCCCGGTGAAATCGCCGCTGGTCAGGTAGGTCCGCAGTTCCTGGCGGGAGGCCGGGTTCTTCTGCAGGGCGGCGATCATGATGGAAGCGGCATCGTAGCCCTGGGCGGCCTGCTTGGACGGCGGCTTGCCGTAGCGCTTCTTAAAGCGCTCTTCGAAGGCGGCCGAGGACTGGGCCAGTTCGGAACTTTCCGAAAGCACTGCGAAGATGGCCCCCTCCACGTAAACGTCGCCCTGGGCCGACACCTTGGGGTCTCCCCAGGATTCTGGCCCCAATAACTGGAGCTTCAGCTGGTTGTAGGCCAGCTGGGGGGCGATCATCACGATGTCCGAGGGGGATACCGGCAAAAACAGGGCGTCCACCTTTACCAGCCGCAGCTGGTCGATCTGGGCCTTGAAGTCGGTGGTGCCGGGAGTGTAGGCCTGGGCATAGACCATCCTGGCCCCCAGTTTGACGGCCTCCCTGGCAAAGGCCTGGGCCACTGATTCCCAGGCGCCCTCGTCGGGGTACAGCATGGCCAGGGCCTTAAAGCCCCGGGCTTTCACCGCGTACTGGGCCACCGCCGGCCCCTGCCAGCTCAGGCTGGGGTTCAGTTGGAAGATGTTGGGCCCGATGGTCGAGATCCGGTCGTCGGTGGCGGTGGGCGAAAGCAGGGGAACGCCCAACACATCGGCCACCCCGGCGGCGGCGATGGTGGCGGTGGAGAGCACTTCGCCGATCAGTCCCATCACCATGGAGGAGTCGGCCAAACGCCGGGCCTGTTTGACCGCATCGATGGCGTCGCCCCTGGAGTCGGCCGATACTATTTTAAATTTTTCGGCGGCCTTCTGGTTGTATTCCTCAAAGGCCAGTTCCACCCCGTTCTGCACCGCCTGCCCGAATTCCCCGTATTTGCCGGTCAGGGGCGCCAGCAGGCCTATCTTTTTTTCCACCGGGATCGCCGGGACCAGCGCGTTTTCTCCGGACAGCTGCGATAAGAGCAGGTTGGCGGTTCCGGCCTCCCCGCTGGCGGGATATTTTTTGCTGAGATCGGCCAGCAGTTTTTTGGCCTCGGGAATGTTTCTGGCCTCCAATTCCAGCTTGCATAATCTGAGGCCCATGGCCGGGGCGGTTTCTGCATTGGAATATGTCTTGTAAAGGATCCGCAGCTCGCCCGAGGAAAGCTTTTCGTTGATCAGAGCCAGCAGCGGCAGCCTTATGGTCTCACGGTCCTCCGGAGCTTTGGCCTTGGCCATGCCGTCCAAATACTGCTGGCCGGCTTTGACGTGATCCTTTTTCTCGGCGTAGCAGTCTCCCAGCACCTTCTTGCCCCTGGCCCAAAATTCGGAATCGGGATATTTTTCGATCAGCTTGAAGCCGTTCTGCAGGGCCAGGTCGACCTGCTTAAGCTCCAGGCGGTACAGGGCCGTCAGGTAGAGGGCCTCCGCGGCCGCTGGCGCTTCGGGATGCCTGGCCAGCAGCTGTTGCAGGGCTTCGGCGGCATCGGCCGTCCGGTGTTCCGAGTACAGTGATTTGGCCTTTTCCAGAAGCCCGGCGGCCTCGGTCTCTTTTTTACGTTGCAGTTCGTCTTTGGCCTGCTGGTCCTGGGAGACCGGGGGCTTTTTGTCCACCGCCGGCTGCAGGGTGACGCAGGAGACCGTCAAAAGTGACAGCAATATAACGCCGTATTTTTTCATTTTATTCACCTAAAATGATATTTTTTGTGACTGGTTAAAGCCCACTGCCCCATCATATAAACTGTAAGTATAGCAAGCAATTAGGGCTCTGTCAACAACAAAAAAACCGGCCCGGCCGGTTTTCTTTTGCTCAAAAATATTCACGCTTCACATTTCACCATTCGCGACCAACAAAGGGTCATCATGGTATCACATTGTCATAAAGTCAATAAACCTTGCTATGATTATCCAGTCAGCTCAGGAGACATGGACAACAATAGGTGCTAAACCCGGTTGTCGCGTTAAAGCGATCAGTGAGCATCGCAGTTGACGNNAAAAGCTTGTCTGCATGTTTGAGGGATTGGCAAAAGCCCGAGTTCAGACAAGCCCGCCGGCAACGAGAAGCACAGCGCGGGCCCGCTGAAGCTTTAGCGTAAGCATGGCCCGGAGAGTTTTAAGCGACGAGCTTTTTCTTTTGGTTCTTTTCTTTTTGGCGGCACAAAAAGAAAAGAACATAATCGGGTAAAATCTGCTTTTTTGCCAAATCCCCTATATTCTTCCTACTTTTCGGGAGCAAGTTAAATAGGCATTAAATGTTATTTAGTCCCGACCGCCCAGCGCACCGGCATGCACATCCTTCGCTTTTTCTCCGCCACCGCCTGAAGGTCCTTCTGTTTCAAAGCCTCCAGCCTCTTCCCGGAGCCGCACAGATGCCCGATGAATTCCCATTCCCGGTCAAACTGCTTCTGGTACTCCCGCCAGTCCCAACAGCCCTCCTGCCGCCCGGCTTCGGTCCTGAACCCGGTCTTGGTCATAAGAGTTTCGAGTTTTCCGGCCAGCCCCGGATCCGCGCCCTGTTTGGCCAGTGCCCCTAAAATCAGATCCCTTATCCCTCCCAGTTCCGGCGGCTCATCAATTCGGCCCACATAGTCCGGCTCGCACAGGGAAACCAGGTGCCCGCCTTTTTTTAGGACCCGGCGGGCCTCGGTCAAAACTGCTTCGGGATCCTTCTGCCACAGCCAGAAGTAGTGGGTGACTATCAGGTCAAAAGAGTTTTCGGGAAAGGGAAGCTTTTCGGCCCGGGCCGTCCTGAATTCTATGCCTGGATATTGGGCTTTGGCCAAGGCTGTCATTTGGGGGTCGGCCTCTATGCCGCAAAGCCGGGCATCCGTGCGTTCCGAGAGCTCGCTCAGAATGACCCCGCTGCCAGAGCCCAGCTCCAGGATGTTCTTCTTCCTGGTTAAATGGACCTTGCGGTACAGAGAAAGCCGCAGGGCCTTGGTCCATGCGGCTTGCTTCTGATACTGGTTATGCAGATACAGAGCACTGTTCATAGTTGGTTTATCAAATAAAAAAACTCATCCCCTGCCCCTTCTCTTCGCAAGAGAAGGGGACGGAGGGGTTGAGTTAGGTTTGTCAGTATCCCTTCATCACCCGCCACATGAAGATCCCCACCACCGCCAGCAAAGTGATGCACAGGGTCTGCAATGTGCGGCGTTCGGCCCGGAAAGCCGCCCTGGTGTCGCCCTTTTCCGGGAAGCGCGGACCGAAGTGGCTGAGCCGCGGCAGCCAGCGCGGGACCTTTTGGCAGTACTCCCGGTACTCCGCTCCCAGCTTACCGGACAGGGTCTCCTCCTCCAGCGCCACGATGAACACATACTGCAGGAAGAAGGCGCCGATGAAGACCAGTATCATCCAGGGCATCCAGGGCCAGGCGGCCAGGCACACCCCCAGCGAGACCAGGAAATTCCCCACGTACAGCGGGTTGCGGACAAAGCCGAACGGCCCGCCGGTGATCAGCCGGCCCACGTCCGGGGAAAGGGTGCGGGTGCTGCCGCCGGCATAGGACAGCGCCCAGATCCGGACGGCCTCGCCGGCAAAGGTGACCGCGATGCCCAGGACCAGCGACCACCAGGTGGGTCTGGCGAAATAGAGGGCCGCTAAAAGCAGCGGGATGGGCGTGTAGCTGCGCCACTTGAAGAACAGGTTGCCTAAGGTTTTTTTCAAGGGGTTTCTCCGTTTATGAGTGTATTGTTTGTTCAATCTTTACAACAAAATATTTCACGTGTTTTCTGAAACATTTTTTTGAAGCACCATTATCCTGTCCCTGTACTCCGCCTTGGGCGTCCTGCCGTAAAGCGACCGGTAGCGGCGCAAAGATTCGTCCCGGTTTTTTTGATCCCCGTTCAGATAATAAATCTCAAAATTTATCCGGGCCAGCTCCGGTTCCTGGGAGTAACGGCCCAGCATGGTGATCAGCATTTCTATGGCCCCGGTCCGGTCCGATACTCCCAAAAGCTTGGCCTTGAATATGTCACCGAAAAAATCGTTGTCGGTCCGCTTGATCTCCCTGGCCAGCAGCGCCGCCCGGTCAGCGGCCTCGCCGGCCGCCTTGTGATCACCGGTCAAAAAATACAGTTCGGCTCTGTTTATCAGGATATCGCAAAGGTAATACTTCACATCCATGGCCTCAATGGCGGATAATGCTTTCTGGTAGTACTGGCCGGCTTCAGGGTAACGTCCGGTATCCTTGTAGATATTCGCCACGTTGAATTCCGCCAGGGCCAGGCTGAGCTTGTCCCCCAATTCACGGGCCCCTTCCATTTCCTGCCTCATGCATTCCAGCGATTCCTCATAACGGCCCATGTAATAGTACAGCACTCCGATATTGGAAACGGCGGAGTTGACCCCCGATTTATCGCCCAGGGCTCTGGTCAGGGCCAGTTTTTTATTGTTGTACTCCATGGCCCGCTCGTAATCTCCCAGGTCCATGTACACCAGCCCCAGGTTGCCGGAGCACAGCGCCATGGTATGCTTGTCGCCGATCTCCGCCGCCGTTTCCTCCTGCTTTTTCAGGTTCTCTATCACCAGGTCCATTTTTCCCTGATAGTAATGGATCATGGCCACGTTTCCCCAGGCCAGGCCCTCGCCCTGCCGGTCGCCCAGGCTTTGGGCTATCTCCAGCTTTTGGCGGTAGCAATCCATGGCCTGGTCATAATTCCCCCGGTCGGCGTGGAGGGTGCCCAGGTTGTTGAGGGCCTCGCCCAACCCCTGACGGTCGCCGGTCTGCATGGTTATGCCCCGCCTTTTCTCGAAGCATTCGGCGGCCCCGGCGTAATCCCCCTGGTTGAAATAGAGCGTTCCGATGTTGTTGAGGGCCGCGCTCAACAGGTCCGGGTCGTTGATCGTCTCGGCCGCCTGTTGAGACTGCAGGTACAATCCCTTGGCCTGATCGTACTCGCCCTTTTTGAACAGGATGGCTCCCAGGTCCCTTTGGCTCCCGGCTATTGCGGCCATGTCACCGGATTCCCGGGCCTGATCTAAGTTGCGCCGCAACAGCTGTTCGGCCAGATCCCATTTTCCGGCCACGGTCAGCACCCCGGCCTGGCGTTGGCGCAGGGCTAAGGGATAATATTGGGGTGGCGGGCCGGTGATGGCCAGCCAGGTTTTGGTGAGCCGGTATTTTTTAGGGGTCATTAAAATACCAAAATATTTCTTTTATTGAAACTAATCACAGCCAGATCACCGAGACCACCAGCACAGCTATCCCCGCGGTAAACAGGGCCAAACCGTACCCCCCTAGCAGCAGCAGATACTTGGCCAGGGTCTTGCCCCAGCTTTGCCCATAAAACTTCTTCATGCCCAGGAAAAAGTATATCGGGATGGCTATCAGCGGCCATTTTAGCCAGGGCTGCAGCCAGGCCCAGCCGGCCAGGTTCCCGGCAGCCACTATCAGGAACATCAAAAAGGCGTGGGAATGGCTGTGCAGGGCAAAAACAAGATGCTCCAGGTACCGCCTCTTCCTCCGGATATAAAGCAGTTTAAGGATCAGGGCAAAGACCGGCATCAGCAGGAACATGGCCTGGGCCGATCGTTCCAGCAGCTGTTCCAGGAATTTCTCCCGGTCCTCCGTCAGTTTCACCAACCCCTGCTTGACCTTCTTTTCGAAGTCCGACTCCTGGCGCCCGGCGCTGTCTCCCATGGCGGCTTCGATCTCCGCCAGCACCGAGTCCCGCAGTTGCTCGCCGGTCAGCAGGGTGTCTTCGATCGCGATCTTGGCGGTGTCGTTCGAGAAGGTGAAATTAAGGTTGACCGGCTCTTTGGGTTTATGTACTCCGGTCCCGGTTATTATCTTGTCCGAGGTGATCAGCGGGCTTTTCCTGGCCTGCGACGCTATCAGCCCGAACAGGATGATGCTGATGAAGACGTAGGTCCGCAGCGGCGGCACATAGCGCACCCGCCGCCCGGCCGCATACTCGGCGCTGAGGAAGCCGGGCCGAAACAGAATGGGGATAATGGTCCGTACGATCCTGAAGTCGAAGTGAAACTCGTCCTTCAGGAACTCGCGCAGCATCTCGTGTCCCGGCACCGCGCTCTCGGTGTGCTCCTGACCGCAATGGGAGCAGTACTCCCCGTGCAGCCGGTGCCCGCAGTTCTTGCAAAGCTTGGCTGGGGTTATTTCTGCCTCTTTTACCGGCTCTAAAGAAACGCTGATCTTTCTGGGCTTGGCCGGAAGTTTGGTTTTTAAAGACTTCTTGTTTGACTTTTTCATAACATTTAGCAGGTTCGCAATTGAGGTATTTAAAGCAACATCACTGATTATTTATTACTATATCACTAATTAATGTCTTTACCAATCCTTGACATTTGCTTGGAAAAATAAATATAACGGGCCGTTCCTTTCACCAATTCTTTCGATACTGGGCCTATGAACCTTGAATCGAGCGAATAATCTCTGTTATCTCCAAGCATAAAATAATAACCTTCCGGGATCACAACTGGTCCAAAATTATCCCTTACAGAAAACATATTTGCAAATCCTGCTTGCTCCCATTGCCTTTGATATTCAGTACCCTGCAAACCAAATGCAGACGTTTTTCCGATAGTCTGTGAATCTTCGTGAATAACATATGGTTCGTCTTGTTTTATACCGTTAATAAACAGAATTTTGTCTTTAATCAATACGGTGTCTTTGGATATTGCTGATATTCTTTTTACAAATGTTTTATTGCTATCACCTGGAAAATAATGTACAACTACATCCCCCTTTCTATGCTCGTCATTTTTGAGGCCGGCTATAAAGTAGTCACCCTTTTCTAAAGTAGGTGCCATAGCACTGTGATAGATTTTAAAAGATTTTGCTTTTATAATCTCTGTCCTTATAAAATCAGCTAAAACATTTGATACTATTAGTGTCACGAAGGCATAGGATATATATATGTACCATTTATTACATTGTTTTAAATCATAGTCAACTTGTTTGCGGGATATGACAAAGGCATCCCCAACCATGAACAAATAATAGCCTATACTTAGGACAACGATTATTATCATCCCTGGGAAAGTACGGAACAAACCTGGAGCAGCAATTAAAGAAAGGAAATAGGATGATATATAAAAAACTGCGGCCTTTAATAACTGGCCGTTATAGATTTGCCCAAGCCCTGGAAACACTAGCGAGAGCAAAGCAGCAATTATTGGATTTCGTTTCTTTTTCATCACCCCACCTTCACCAACTCATACTTCCTGCTCCCCAGCCCCAACTTCTCCGCATGATCCAGCTGCCAGGCCCAGTCCACCTCCGGGTAAATGTCCCGGAACTTATCGCTGCCCGGTTTATGGGCCTTCTCCAGCGCCGAGTTTTTGTTCCCCCCGGCCTGCATCACCAGGTCGTTGCTGGCCGCGTCAACCGCCACCGGGTCCAGCGAGCCGCAGATGCCCAAGTCCGGCACTATCGGGTTGTCGGCGTGACCGTAGCAGTCGCAGGCCGGCGAGACGTTCATGATGAAATTGAGATAGCCGATCTTGCCCTTCTTGTTTTCTACGAATCCGGCCAGATACTCCGCCATCTTCTCCTGCATCTTTTGGGCGCCGGTGTCCCAGCCGTTGCGGGCGGCGTGGGTGGGGCAGACCACTATGCACGACCCGCAGCCGATGCACTTCTTGGGGTCTATCACGGCATACTTGCCGATGGTAATGGCATCGGCCGGGCAGTTCTGGGCGCACTTGCCGCAGGCTGTGCACTTCTCGGCCTTGATTACCGGCGTGACGTCGGAATGCATGGCCAGCTTGCCGCCCCGGGCCCCGCCGCCCATCCCCAGGTTCTTGATGCTGCCGCCGAAGCCCGCCAGCTCGTGTCCCTTAAAGTGGGTGACGCAGACGATGGCGTCGGCCTTGTACAGGTCGTGGGCCAGCTTCACTTTCTTCAGGTGGGCGCCGTTGACCTCGACCTCCACATACGCCCCGCCCCGCAGGCCGTCGGCGATCATCACCGGGCAGCCCAGCGAGGAGTAGGTGAACCCGTGCTGGTGGGCCGTCTCCAGATGGTCGACCGAGTTGGAGCGGCTGCCCACATACAGGGTGTTGGCGTCGGTGACGAAGGGCTTGGCCCCCAGCGCTTTTATCTTGTCCGCCACCGCCCGCACGAAGTGCGGCTGCACGAAGGCGGTGTTGCCCCGCTCGCCAAAATGGACCTTGACCGCCGCCAGTTCGTCCTTGGCCACCACGCCGGAAAGCGGCATCTTATCCATGATGTCAGCCAGCTTGGCATAGATGTTGCGCTCTGAGCTTTCGCTGAAATCGGAAAAATAAACCTTGGCCGGCATGTTACACCTCTTTTAAATACAGGTTGTTTACTATCCGCAGACGTTCTGCTGAGTTTACCGAAGCATTGCGCAGATTTATCCGTATGAATTGAACTGCTTCTCAAATTATTCAAAGGAATAGGATGATCACCCGGGACCAACCCCGGTTGTCGCGTTATAACTATCAGTGAGCATCGCAGTTGATGGCGGAAAAAGCTTGTCTGCATGTTTGAGGGCTTGGCCAAAGCCCGAGTTCAGACAAGCCCGCCAGCAACGAGAAGCGCAACGCGGGCCTGCTGTAGCCTTGGCGTAAGCATGGCCCGGATAGTTTTAGGCGACGAGCTTTTTTCTTTTTGGTTCTTTTTCATTTTGGCGGCACAAAAAAGAAAAAGAACATAACATTGCCCTTTCAGTTGAACATCCTTTTTGCATACATCGCCCCGGAAACACCGACCAGAACCAATCCAGCCAAAAGCATATACCAGCCCCAGGGCTGCCACCCCATGGAATAAAATATTATGGCCACGGCCAGCACCGTCACCGCCCACTTCCCCGGCCAGTTGGAGACCGGCACGGCTTTTTTCCTGCGCATGACCGATAATCCACCGATCACAATCATCAGATCCCTAGCTACGATAAGAATCACCGCCCACAGCGGAAAGCCCCGCCACAGCCATAGCGCCACAACCATGGTGTTGACGCAGATCTTGTCGGCCAGGGGGTCCAGTATCTTCCCGGAATCCGTGACCTGCCCCAGCCGGCGGGCAAAGAACCCGTCGAAATAGTCGGTCAGCACGGCCAGAAACATCAAGGCAAATAACAGTCCGTTCTGGTTGTATTTCAGGCAGAGCACTATGAACGGCAGCAACGCCACTCTGGTCAGCGAGAGGATATTGGGAAGATTGAGGTTTTTGTTCATGACGCATAAGTTTAACCTTACCCTGCCGTAAAGTCAAGAAAAAATGGAGGTCTTGCTGCTGGCTGCAACTCCAATTTCATGGTTTTGGGGAACCCCAGATTGTGAAAAAACATCCAATTATGTTACGCCCTGCGCCGGCCGTAAACCGTTGTATTATTAACGTAAAATAGTATGTTTTATCGTTGACAAACCGGCCATCTTTTGCTATGCTTAAAGAAATATACCCGCCGGCGTGGTGAAACTGGTAGACGCAGTGGACTCAAAATCCACCGGTAGCAATACCATGGGGGTTCGATTCCCTCCGCCGGCACCATGTATGCTCCAGAGAACGACTATAGTCCGCCGAAGCGAAAGCGTACCAGGAATCTTTAGCGTAGGCGGGCACCACACCATATAATCCTCTGCTGGACAGTAGGCCGCCGAAACCAGGCGCAGGCGGGCACAACGCCAATATGAAGCGCCGGATGTTATTCGCAGCAAGCTTCGCTTTATGCTTTGACTTCAGGAGGATGCCATAGCATAATGCTATATTTTACTATAATTCGCCCCAGGGCAACGAAGGCGAGAGCCATATGATACATGAAATATCGGCAGTGATTCCGCCAAAGAGATGATACACCATCATTAATTACATGAATAACGCTGATCCTCCGCAAAAAAGCATAGGCTGGCATAAAAATTGCAACTTGTTTTTCATGACTTGTCCAAGTGCAGGCCAGGGTGGGAACATAGACCGAACCGGGTTGATGATAATCAAAATGGCACTTCGGGTTAAGAAGTATGTAATCACAAACAATCTCTAATATCCAATGACCAACGGCAATCCTCAACTCCCCCAGATGGACCAGCTCCTGGAGGAACTGGTCCTGCGCGAAGCCTCCGACCTGCATCTGCGGGTGGGAGAGGCCCCCATTTACCGGATCGGCGGCAAGCTGGTGCGCAGCGAGTTCCCGGTGATGGTTGAAGAGGATACCAAGAGCCTGCTTTATTCCATCATGTCCGAGGAACAGCAGCGCCGCTACGAGAAGGACCTGGAGCTGGATTTTGCCTTCGGACTGGCCGGGGTGGCCCGGTTCCGCATCAACATTTTCAGGCAGCGGGGCTATGTGGGGGCCATTATGAGGGTGATCCCGCTTAAGATCCGGACCCTGGAGGAATGGAAGCTGCCGCTGATACTGAAGGAACTGTCCCTGCTTCCCCGGGGCCTGATACTGATCACCGGCCCCACCGGCTCCGGCAAGTCCACCACCCTGGCGGCCATGGTGGAACACATCAACAACAACCGCCGCAGCCACCTGATCACCCTGGAGGACCCGATAGAGTTCCTGTACAAGGACAACCTGGCCATCATCGAACAGCGGGAGGTGGGCTCCGACACCCCCAGCTTCGCCTCCGGCCTGCGCCATGTGATGCGCCAGAACCCCGACGTGATCCTGGTGGGCGAGATGCGCAACTACGAGACCATGTCGCTGGCCATCGCCGCGGCCGAGACCGGGCACCTGGTGCTGGCCACCCTCCACACCACCGACGCCGCCCAGACCGTGGACCGGATCATCAACACCTATCCCC
The DNA here is from genome assembly GCA_002412795.1 of bacterium UBP2_UBA5202. Lineage (GTDB taxonomy): Bacteria > Edwardsbacteria > AC1 > AC1 > EtOH8 > UBA5202. Next base: position 28,171 of record DHVS01000032.1, read on the forward strand.
AGGAATCCCAGGCCCAGGCCCGGGTCCAGCTGGCCACCGTGCTTCAGGCCGTCATTTCCCAGGCCCTGCTGCCGGCGCTGGGCACCCGCAAACTGGTGGGGGCCTTCGAAATCATGCTGGGCACCCCGGCCGTCCGCAGCGTCATCCGGGACGGCAAGACCCCCCAGATCTATTCCCTGATCCAGACCGGATCCAAGTTCGGGATGCAGAGCCTGGACTCCGCCTTGAAGGAACTGGTGACCAGCGGGCAGGTGACACTGGAGGACGCCCTGGCCAAATCCTCCAACCCCGCCGAACTGGAGACTTCCATCAGCCGGTAACTTCCGTTATTTTATTTTTAATTTTTGATGTTTGATTTTAGAAGATGCAGCTGGCCGAATTACTATATCTGACCTTTCAAAAAGGCGCTTCCGATCTGATCCTCAAGGTTGGCACCCCGCCGGCCTTAAGGCTTCAGGGCAACCTGGTGCCGGTGGAGCTGTCGGCGCTGACCTCGGAGGACACCAAGCGCTTTGCCGTGGACATCATGACCAAGGAGCAGCTGGAGCGGTTCCGCCGGGAGCGGGAGATGGACATGGCCTGCTCCATCGCCAACCTCTGCCGTTTCCGGGCCTCGGTTTTCTACCAAAGGAATGAGTTCGGCCTGGTGTTCCGGGTGGTGCCCAATAGGATACCCACCGTGGACGAGCTGAACCTGCCCATCGTCTGCAAGAACCTGGCCATGCGGCCCCGGGGCCTGATTCTGGTGACCGGCCCGGCCGGCTGCGGAAAGTCCACCACCATCGCCGCCATGGTGGAGACCCGCAACACCAACCAGGACTGCCATATCGTCACCATCGAGGACCCCATCGAGTTCATCTACCAGGACAAGAAGGCCGAGATCAACCAGCGGGAGGTGGGCAAGGACACCCACAGCTTCACCAACGCCCTGAAGAGCGTGCTGCGCCAGGACCCGGACATGATAGTGATCGGCGAGATGCGGGACCTGGAGACCATCCAGTTGGCCATCACCGCGGCCGAGACCGGCCACCTGGTGCTTTCCACTTTGCACACCACCGATTCCATGCAGACCATCGACCGGATAGTGGAGGTCTTCCCGCCCCACCAGCAGGCCCAGGTCCGGATGCAGATCTCGGGCAACCTGCTGGCGGTGCTTTCCCAGGTGCTGCCCCGCCGGGCCGACGGCAAGGGCCGGATAGTGGCCTACGAACTGATGCTGATCAACAGCGCCATCCGCAACCTGATTCGCGAGGGCAAGACCAGCCAGATCCCCTCGGCCATCCAGATGGGCACCAAGCAGGGCATGATGCCTTTGAACCATTCCCTGGCCGAGCTGGTGCGCAAGCGGCTGATCACTTTGGACGAGGCTTTGATCCATACCGACAGCCCCGACGACCTGAAGAACAACATGGCCCGGGCGGCCGCCCAGGTGCCGCCGGCAAAATGATCTTCCGGACAAAACTGTTTCCTGATAAATAAGCGCTTGCCAAGGTCGGATCTTCCGGCCTTTTGTTTTTTATTGACGAAGATTGAAGTGCCGGGAATTTTTATTAGGAATCCCAGCCTGCGCTAAAGCTACGGCGGACAGGCATGAAACCAGGAAATATATTATTTGACTTCCGGTTTTTCTTTTTAGAAGCAAACTATCTCGCCCCTGCCTGTCTCCTTCCCTGTTCCAATTTCCAATTTAACTATTTTCTATTTATTAATTTATTTCCTATTTAATTAATGAAGCCTTCCCGCTATAATCACCTCATCCGCCGCCGGAGCCGGCCCCAGATGCTCTACAACTGCGTCCGCCGGAGTTTTTTGCCCCTGGACCAGGTGCAGGCGGCCATCTACGGCGGCCTGCAGATGCCCATCACCAGGAACCTGATGAACTTCAAGGACCCGGCGGTGGAGCAGACCGTGCAGCTTCTGACTGAAGGCGGCTTCCTGGCCGGGGAGCAGGCCGACGAGATGCAGGAGCTGGAGCTGGCCTCCAACCTTTTCCGCTTCTCCCCCCGCCGGCTGGATCTGTGGATAGGTTTGACCACCCGCTGCGACCAGAACTGTCCCGGCTGCCCTTACCGGGAAAAGGCACAGGACCTGGGTCCCCGGGCGGTGGAAGTGATCAAGTCCCTGGTGCTGGAGCGCCCCGGGCTTAAGGAACTTTCGGTGACCTTTTGGGGCGGCGAGCCTTCCCTGGCCTGGCCCCTGGCTTTGGAACTGAAGGAATGGCTGGATGAAGCCTGCCGGAAACTGAACGCCCGGGCGGTTTACCATGTGATCACCAACGGCGGCCCGGACCACCTGCCGGTGATCCTCAAGGACAAGCAGAACCGGCCGGACCTGATGTTCATCAACCTGGGATCGGGTGAAACGGTGAATGATCCCTCGCTCCGGGCAGTTTACCTGACCAGCCTGGCCGGGTTGGAAGGAAACAGCAACAAGCTTCCCCCTTCGGCGGCGATAAAATTGATCCCAGGAAAACCTTCGGAAAAGCTCTGCCGCAACCTGGCCGGGTTCTGCCAGAGCGCCCCCCGGTTCAGCGACGATGAAACGGACGTCCTTAAGGGGCTGGTGAATTCGGGGTTTCAGGTCCTGAACCTGCCCCGGCCCAAGCCGGTCTGCTGCCAGGCAGCCGACCCCCAGAGTTTCATCGTGGATCCGGAAGGAAATCTTTACAAATGCTGGAACGACCTGGGCCGGCCGGAGAACCGGATCAACGATAAGATGGATGATCCCTTCTCCCCCCGGTTGTTCAAATGGATGGCCTGGAACCCTTACCGCCAGCAGCACTGCCGGATCTGCGGGCTGCTGCCCTGGTGCCTGGGCGGCTGCCTGGCCCAGCCCCCCGACGAGGACTGCGGGCTCTGGCATTACTCCCGGAGCGATATTTTGAAACTGCTGGCGGCAGAACATGAAAAAAGGACGAAGTGAAAACTTCGTCCTTTTTGTTGCCGGGACCTAATAACGTTACTTCTCCCCGGCCCGGGCCATCAGGGTCAGATAGGTCTTGGCCCTTAAATTCTTTGGGTCCTTGGCCAGGCAGATCTGCCACTGCTTGCGGGCTTTATCCTTCTGCCCGTTCTTCAAATAGGCCACCCCCAGGAAGATGATGGCCTCAAGGTAATCGGGGTGGGACCTGGTCAGCGTCTCCAGTTCCTCGATGGCCATGTAATACTGCTCCAGGTTCAGGTGGGTCTTGGCCAGCTTTAAGCGGACATCGTGGTGGTGTGGGTTGAGCTTCAGCGCCTTCTGGTACTCCTCGGCCCCTTCGTTATTGTAACCGATGTCGCAGTAGGTGTCACCCAGCCCGGCATGGGCCGAGGACAGCTTGTTGCGGATGCCGGTGGTCATCCCGCCCTTGATGTCCTCGGCCTCGGTGGCCTGGCTGAAAAAGGAGACCGCCTCCTCGTAACGGCCCAGTTCGTTCAGGGTGATGGCGATGTTCAGGTGGGCCTCCACATACCGGGGATTGAGCCTGATGGCCTGCTTAAAGGTCTTGATGGCCTGTTCGTATTCCCCGTTCAGGTGGTAGGCCAGGCCCAGATGGTTGTACAGGTCGGCGAAATTGGGAGAGATCTTGATGGCTTTTTTAAATTCCTGCACGGCCTCGCCGAACCGCCCCTTGGAATAGAGTTCGTGGCCCAGCTGGCCGTGTCTTTCGCTTTCAAAGCCCATTTTCTTTTTCCTTTGTAACTGTTCAGTGCCACTAAGACACCAAGGCACAAAAGGGGGATTTAAACCTTGGTTCGTTTTAAAAGTTATTTTGCAAGTTTCGCTTTCGTAAATCTATTTCCCCGAAAGCGGTTTTTTATAGAATGACATTTTTATAGTAGCTACAATAATTATTCTATGCTCTTGGTGTCTTAGTGCCACCACGGCACTGCTCAGTGCATGCTTTGTGGCTGAACGGTTACTTCCCTTTTTATTGATGGCCGGATACGATAACGATACAAAATCCGGGGCCAAAAGTCAAGGGGAATCATCTACTCTTACGCCAGCTCCACCGCCAGGCCGTCGGCCAGCAGCAGGCCCTGGGGCGTAAGGCGCAAATTTCTGCCGTCCCATTCCGCCCAGCCCCGCTCTTTCCAGCGGAGCCAGACCTGCGGCTTGTGCTCCAGGGGGGATCTCCCGAATCTGCGCTGATAACTTTTTATCTCAATCCCCGCGGCCATCCGCAAGCCCAGGAACAAAGCCTCGAACCTCTGCTGTTCCGGAGAAATGGTCTCCCGGAAACCGGCCGGGCTTTTGCCGTTGTTAATGGACCGGACATACCGTTCGCTATTCTTGACATTGCTCCATCTTTTGCCGCCCCGGTGCGAATGGGCCCCGGCCCCGAACCCCAGGTAATCGCCGGCCCGCCAGTAATTGATGTTGTGCCGGGAGCAATATCCTTTTCGGGCAAAGTTGGAGATCTCGTAGCGCTTAAGCCCGGCCCGGTCAAGCCTGTCGACGGCCTCCAGATACATGTCGGCTTCAAGCTCTTCGCCGCAGGGAATTATTCTGCCTTCTGCCTTCTGCCTTCTGAATTCGGTGTTCTCCTCGTAGGTCAGCGAATAAAGCGACAGGTGCCGGGGTTCAAGCGAAAGAGCCTTGGCCAGGTCATTTTTCCAGTCGCCCAACGACTGCCCCGGCAGGGCGTAGATCAGGTCCAGGCCGATGTTGGCAAAACCAGCTTTGGCCCCCAGCTCAAAGGCTTTGACGGCCTGCCGGGCGGTGTGAACCCGGCCTATCTGCTTCAACCGGTCGTCGTTGAAGGACTGCACCCCCAGGCTCAGCCGGTTGAAACCCATTTCCCGCAGGGCTTTCAGTTTTTCTAATGTCACAGTTCCGGGATTGGCCTCTATGGTCAGTTCGGCGTCAGACGGCCAGGGCCGGAGCTCGTTAAGAACCTTCCCGATCAAAGCGGCTGAAGCAATGGTGGGGGTGCCACCGCCGAAATAGATCGTCTTTATGTCTTTGATTTCTGCCCTTCGGCCGGCGATCTCCCGGGCCAGGGCCCGAAAATAATTTTTAAGCCCGGCCGGCTGTCCCAGCGGCTGGGAATTGAACCCGCAGTAGTGACACTTGGCCAGACAGAAGGGAATATGGATGTAAACTGAGTTCATGGATTTGTTATGATTTATGATTGCAGCGTCGCCAGCAGTACCTTATAACATTTTTCCCAAAAAGTCAAACAATTTCAGGGCCGTTAAAATATCTCCTGGCCTGGCTTGTATCCCCTTGACTTTTTGCCTGAAATTTGACATCATTAAAATATGTCCAAGTTTTTTGCATCAATAATGATAATGCTGATCTCCTGTTCCCCGGCCCTGGGCCAGAACCAGTTGTCCGAAGATATTCCGGCCGGGGATGGTTTTGATCTTATCACCATTCTCTCCCCCCTGCCGGATTCCGTCCTTTCCCCGGACGAGCCTTTGGAGATCTCCCTGCTGCTTTCTGACCTGCAGGATATTTCCCTCAGTCTGCGGTTGGACGGCGAGGACATCACGGCCGGGGCCCAGGTCACCGGCGACTACCTCTACTATCTTTCGGACTTTGCCCCCCCGCCCGGGCCGCATCAGATAATTTTGACTGCCCTGAGCGGCCAGGACACTGTTTTTTCACACGGATGGCTGTTTTACGCCCCTGAAGCCGTGCCCGTCCCGGAAGAAACTTTGCCCTGGGATATCTGGGCCGGGCTGGGATGCCGGTACTCTGACTGCAGCGCCGACACCGCCGGGCTGGGCCTTTCCCACCCCATCGGTTTTCTGCCCCAGGCCGAACTTTCGCTGTCGGGACCGTTGGGCCGGGCCAATCTATCCGGCAACCTGTCCTACGATCCGGCTTACGACAGAGATCCGCACGGCCAGCTACAGCTTTGCCACCCGCGGTGGGAACTGAACCTGGGAGAATTCTACCCCGGGCTTTCGGAACTGGCTTTTTCCGGTCTCTCCCCTCTGGGCGGGGCCGGAACCTATCAGAACGGCAGTTTAAAGATCGACCTGCTGGCCTGCCGCTCCCAGCCGGCCGACACCGGCTACCAGACATTCGCCCAGTACATTTACGGCGGCCAAAGCTCGCTGGAACTGCAGGACAGTCTGGTCCTATCGGCCGGGTATTATTCCGGATCCGACCAGCCTTCCTCCCTGCCGGACTCGGTCAGATATAAGACCAGTTCCTACATTTACACCGACCCCCTGCTGGGAATTTCCGATACCATAATATCCGTGGACACCCTGCACCCCGGCCGTAACCGGCTGATGATGCTTTCCCTGTCCTATCCTTTCAAAAAGCTGCTACTGTCCGGAGAGTACATCCGCACCCGGCTGATCCCCGATAACGGAAAAACAATTTACGGCCACGGTTACTCGGCCAATGCAAGCTTCAGGCGGGAAAGGCACCTTTGGGCGGCCCGGTATATTTCGCTGGGCCAGTCTTTCTACAGTTTCGGCAACCCATACGCCGAGGCGGCCAAAAATGAACTGGCGCTGAACCAGGAGTCTGACTGGAATAAAATACTCAGCACCCTGGCCTACGCCTCGGCCTATAAGATATTCACCGATTCCGCCGCCGGAAGCAGTTACAGGGCCGGGGCCTCGCTGCGGTTGGCCGGCCTTAGCCCGGACCGGTGGTTTTCCGGGTTTTCCATTACTTACGACTACAATCTCCGTCCTTACACCGGGTACACCTATCAGAGCCGCAGCCTGGGAGCAAGTTTGAGCTTAAAATGGAAACGGCTCCGGGCCATGCCCCTCTATTCTTATTCCGCCAGCCAAAGCGACCGGCTTACCCAATCCCAATCGGTCAACCTTGACCTGAACTACGCTGCCGGGAAAACCTGGCAGATCAATTCCGGCTACCAGTATTATCAGATCCGGGATGACCTGAACACCATCGACCAACTCAAGCACACGGGGTATCTCAAGAACACCATCAGCCTGGGAAACAAATTCTCGCTGGAGCTGGGCGTCAAACAGATTAACAAGAGCGACCGTCTGGACCAATCCAAATCGTACCGCCAGCACCTGGCCTGGGTTGATTTTGGTTACAGGTTTTAAGCCTCCCCCGGGAGTTTCCCGGAACCGGGCAAAACAGTCCTCCAAGTCCTTTTGCTTTAACGTTTTAGGTCTTTATTGGATGCCTCGTTCAAATAATGCTCTTATCCGGGAACTGGGAGGGGTTAAAACGGCTCTAACTTGATAGCAATATGACGGAAAACAGCAATATAGCATTTGACCAGATAGTCCAGCGATACGATAAGCGGCTTTTTAATTTGCTTTTTCGTTTGACGGGCGATTATGACCTGGCCCAGGACCTGGCCCAGGAAGTTTTCCTGATCGCTTACAAGGAGTACTCCAAGTTCCGGGGCGAATCCGATTTCTTTACCTGGCTTTATCGGATAGCGGTGAACCATCACCGCCGGTATTTAAGGAAAAAGAAGGTGCTGTCTTTCTTCGGCCTGGGTGAGAGAACTCCGGAGGAAGAGGTATCCGACCCCGGGGCTCTGGATCAGATGGAAAAGATAGAAAATTTATCCCAGGACAAGGCGGTCCGGGAAGCGGTGGCCGGGCTCCCGGCGGAATTCAGGGAAACAGTGGTGCTGTTTTACTTTGAGGACCAGGCCTGCGACGATATCGCCAAAATTTTGGACTGCTCCCCGGGCACCGTAAAATCACGCTTGTGGCGGGGCCGCCAGATCCTGGCTCAAAAGCTTAACGGCTTGAAGGCCGCCAATAATCAGGGAGGAAAAAATGAACTGCAAACAAATTGAAATATTTTTCCGGGACAATCCCGGCTCCGCTTTGCCGCCCCAGGCCCAAAGCCATGTCCGGGAATGCCCGGAGTGCCGGGCTTTGGCATCGGAACAAGACGGATTGGAAGCTCTGCTGCGGAACCAGCCCAGAGTTGAACTTCCCCCTTATTTCCAGGCCAGGCTCTGGGCCAGGATAAACCGGGCCGAAGCCAGACCGAAGTTTTTTGAATTGCGGCCGGCCCGGCTTTCCCTGGCCGCCTCGGCCCTGATGATCGCCGCCGTGATGCTGCTGTTCTTGCGGGCTCCGGTGCCGGAAAATGTTTTTGCCCCCCAGGCGGTTATCCAAACACCTTCACCCGCCACAACCCCGGAGAGTGTCACCGGTATGCCTGAAGTAAACATCGCCGTCGTTGCGCCGGAGGCCATTGAGCCCAGCCGGATCTATCCGGTCTGGCCCGGGGAGCAGGATGTAGCCGAGAGCCGGGATCTGAATATAGTGGCCTCCTTTTACCCGGCGGTTCAAACCAGCGACCGCATAAAGGTAAGCATTGACGAACGTCCCCTGGCTTCCTCCCATTATCAGATGAAGGAAGATTATCTGACCATCACCCCCAATAACATGGCGCCGGGCCAGCACGTGGTGCAGGTATCCCTGACCGGCCGAGACGGCCGGGAGACCAACAAAAGCTGGAGCTTTTACCTGCTGGAGGAACGCTCATGAAAAACACCGCTATAATAATCTTGCTTTTGGCCGCCGGCTTTGCTTCAGCCCAGCAGCTGGAAGTATCGCCCAACCCGGCCGATGTCGCAACCGATGGAACTGTCCAGTTCTCGGTGCCGGGACGGGAACCGGCCACTGTCCGCTGGCAGTTGCTTCCCCCGTCTTTGGGCTCCATCTCTGATGTCGGACGATTTACAGCCGGAAGCTCCGCCGGACAGGGGATCGTGCGGGCCTCGGTGCGGCAGGGCGATAAAATGATTTTAGGCCATGCCCTGATAAAGATCACAGGCAGCAAAGCCGCTGGGTTGACCGTCAAGGTAATCCCGGGATCGGCCCGGTTGGTACCAGGCGCTGCCGAACAATTTTCGGCCGAGGTCCGTTATTTGAACGGAGCCCCGGCGGCAGAAGCAGCAATATCCTGGCAGGTGGTGCCGGACGGGCTGGGAGAAATTGATGAAAAAGGAAAGTTTACCGCCTCGACTCCGGGAACCGGAAGGATTGTGGCCCGGGCCAGATCCGACAAATTCAATGGCCTCGGGCAGTCAAAAATAACCGTGGGGCCAAAACTTAAGCCCCAAAAACTGATGGTGGAGATGACCCCGGCCAAGGCAGACCTGAAGCCCGGCGAAGATGCGGTATTTTCGGTCTCCGTCAGCGGTCGGGACGGAAACCCGTTAACGGCGGAACTTGAATTCCTGGTGGAACCGCCAGGACTGGGAACCATAGACGGCTCCGGAAATTTCACCGCCGGAGACAAACCGGGGGTGGGAACGGTAAAAGTGCTGGCCAAAAGCGAAAAGGGATCGGGAACCGCCAAATCCCTGGCAGTGGTGACCGAAAAGACACCGCGTTATACCGTCAGGATAAAACCGCGCCAATCGGCGCTGGAGCCGGGACAGTCCCTGGAATTTTCCGCCGAGGCCTTTGACAACAGCGGCAACCTGGTCACTCCCCCCTACTGGGCCTGGAAGGTGATCCCGGAAAAATTGGGTGAGATCTCTTCCCAGGGAATATTCACCGCCGGGCAGAAATCCGGACAGGGCAAAGTAGTGGCCTCGCTTCCCCCCCAGTTCGGCCAGGGACAGGCGGCCGCCTCTGTCAGGGTAAAACCCGGCCAGCCGCTGCGGGTGAAGATCGATCCTCCCAACGCTCTGCTGCTGCCGGGTCAGCCCCAGCAGTTCACCGCGGCAGTATACAACACCCAGGGCCAGCTGATGCCTGAAATAAACATATTGTGGAAGGTCTCTCACGAAGGATTTGGGACCGTCAGTCAAAACGGCCTGTTTCGGGCCGGCGACCAGCCCGGCAGAAAGGGATCGGTACTGGCGGTGGTCTCACCCCGCCAGGGTGCAGGCCAGGGGGCAGCGCTGGTCAGCATCTCTGAATATAAGGCCAGGATCGACCAAAAACCCGGACCCATCACTGTAAATTCCGGCGGCATTTATGCTTTCAGCGCCACCGTCACCGATGCCATGGGAAACACCATTGCTGTCGGCCAGTTGCAGTGGCTGACCGATCCCAACAGCCAGCAGTTCGGCACCATCAACCAGACCGGCCAGTTTACCGCCGGTCATCCCCCGGGGCAGACCTCCGGCTGGGTGATAGTCAGGGCCACCATCAACGGTTCAGTTATCGCCGACAAAATAGCGGTGGTGGTGAAGAGCAATTAGGGATAAGGTTTGACCGGACATAAAAAGCCCCCCGCCAAAGGCGGGGGGCTTTTTTGTTTTTTATCTTCCGAAATTTACTTCTTGGCCTTGACCGGCTTTTTGGCTGCCGCAGCTTTTTTTACCAGCTTAACCACCTTGTGTTCTTTTTCCTCTTCCGCCGCTGGAGGGCATACTTCGGTCTCCTTTTCCTCCTGCCGTTCAAATATATTCCGGTCATCGCGCTTCATAACGATGATGCCGTAGATGATGGTCTGGCCCACCACCGTGGCGGCCGCGGCGTAGGAAAGGACCAGTAAGCGGACCAGGTTCAGCGACATCCCCATTAAAAAGGCCGAAACATGGCCGGACCAGTTGAGGTCCGGAGTATTCAGAAGGTAAAGCCCCTGGTCAAATCCCCAGCCCTGCATGGCGCCCAACATAATATTCAGCACCATGGGCGGAGTATAAAGATTGAAGGCGGCGGCGGCCAGGTCCATAAATCTTTCCCCCATGAAGACCCCCATCAGTTTGTAGGAGATCATCACGGCATGATGGCTGAACCAGACAAAGACCCCGAAACTCAGCAGAACTACTAATTTCAGCAATCCGCTGTACACCACCAAACGCCAGGGCTGGGAGGTCATGGCGGAGAATATCTCAAAGAGGTTGTCAAAGGTGTCGCTCTTGGCCGCTCCGGCCACTATCGGGGAATAGAACAGGGCCACCATCAGGGCCGCCAGCAGAAAGACTATGAACAGGCAGACCAGGTAAATGGGAAGGGCCAAAGCCGAGACCGTCAGCTCGCCCAGATAGGGTATCCGGCCCCACAGCCCCAGTACCAGACCGCCCAAGACCAGAAAAGCGATGAAAGTAACAATTACCAGCGGCGCGCCCAGCACCGCCTTCCAACCCTGTTTTACAAAAGCGGCCGCTTCCCTGATCTCATAGAATTCGTTGCCTGAGAGCTGTTCGGCGGTGATCCTGGCCACCACCGCCGAAGTCAGCATATAGACCACTCCCAGTCCGGCGGCTCCCAGGAACCATAGAGCCCAGGCCCCAAAACCAAAATCCGACCAGGGCAGAGGCAGCAGCCCGAACATAGCCCAGGTTTCGGCCAGGGACCGGCCGGCGGCGGCATGGGACAGATAGCTGAACAGGTTGTAAATTGCCAGGCCCAATGCCAGACCGCAGAAGAAAGCCCAGATCTTTTTGGGCGAAAAGCCCAGCCGGGCCGCCCGGAACACGTCCTTAAAATTGAAATACATTTTAAGCATGGGCTTTATTCCTCCTGTATTTTTGGGTTTGTATGATTCGCCGTAATGGTTTTTTAACCCAGGTATTCCACCAGCATCTGGCAGATGTAGTCCTCTATCCGGCGGGCCAGCTTGGCCCGGTAGATATTATTGACCATAATGGAAAAGGCAAACATCTTTCCGTTCTTGGCGGTCAGATAGCCGGAAAGGGCCGAAACCCCTCCGATGGAGCCGGTCTTGGCGTAGACCCGGCCCGAGACCTTGGGGCCGGAAAGCCGTCCGGTCAGGGTTCCGTCTATCCCCCCGATGGCCAGGGAATTATAAAAGTCCTCCCAGTAGGGCTGATTGGACATGAACTTCAGCAGGTTCACCACCTGTTGGGGGGAGACCGTGTTCAGCCGGGAGAGGCCGCAGCCGTCGTAAAGATCTATTGTCCCCAGGCCCATTTGTTCGGTAATCACCCGTTCGGAGAGCGAGCCCTGCTGGCGGCTGCCCTCTCCTCCCATCTCGGAGCCGATGGTGTTAAGCAGAGCCTCGGCATACAGGTTGTGGCTGATCTTGTTGATGATCTTGATGATCTCGGAAAGCGGGGGCGAATAATTGGCGTATATCAGTTCCGCCTGCTGTTTCAGCGCCAGAGGTTTTTCGCTCAGGGCCAGGCCCTGGCCCGAGACTGTGATGCCCTTGTCCTGCAGGACCGCCGCAAACACCCGGGCAAAGTGGCCCTGGGGATCCTTGGCCACGAATAAGAATTTTTTACTGGAACCCTGGGCCAGTTTTCCGGTTATTTTCAGGGCCTCGCCGTCGAAACTGGCGTAGGCCTTGCCCACATTGTAGACCTTGCGGGACTTGGTAACCATCTTGCCGCTCTTGTCCTTTACCTGGCGGGTGACGGTGCTACTGCTGCCCTTGATGGTCCGGCTGAGGTTCTTTACTTTGACGGTCATGGGGGGATCGGTGGAAACCCGCAAGGGCTTGCCCAACTGCCCCCCGGAAATGGTGACCGCCACCAGATTGTCCCGGTAGGAAAGACCTGAGATCTGCCAGGCCATTCGTTTTTTGGATTTGACCATCTTGTTGGTGGCCCGGGGCACCATGGAAACTATCTTCTGGGGCACGAAATTTCCCTCGTCGCCGATGATATCACCATCCACCGCCGTTATCCCCTGGGATTTCAGGCTGTCGGCCCACTCCTCCAGCAGGGCCAGTTCGCTGATGGTGGGGTCTCCCGAGCCCTTGATGATCAAGTCGCCGTGCAATACCCCAAAGGAATCTATCTCGCCCAGGGCAAAGATCTCGGTCTGGTAGGAATAGTTGGGACCCAGCTGTTCCAGCGCCGCCGCCGTGGTGAAAAGCTTGGCATTTGAGGCCGGAATGAATTTGCTTTGGGAATTATGCTGGTAAATGATGTCCCCGCTTTCCAGGTCCATCACCGCGATGCCCCACCGGCCCAGCCGGGGCAGCTTTTGGTCGAACAGCTTGTCCAGATCATCCTGAATGTCACCGGTAGGTTTGGGCATATAGGACACCGACTGCCGCTGTTTGGTTTTTTTGGAGCCCTTTGCTTTTTTTGCTGTGGCCGCCTCCCCGGAGCAAAAAAACAACGCCCCGCCCAAAATAATGGCCAAGGCCGAAAGTATTATTTTATTCAGGCGAAGCGTCAATGTTTTAAATCTTTATTTATCGGTTGTTGCCCAAAAACAGGTAGGGCCGCCACCGCTGGTCCGGCAGCCCCAGATGATATTGGATGAAAGTGATATAATGGGGATTTTTGGGTTTGCGCAACAGGTTCATTTTTATCCGGTTTAAGCTGAGATCTCCCTTTTTGTTGTTGCAGGCCACGCAGGCGCAGACCAGGTTCTCCCAGCTGTCCTCCCCGCCCTGGCTTTTGGGAATGACGTGATCGGCGGTCATGGCCCCCTGGGTGGTGCCGCAGTACTGGCAGGTCCGGTTGTCGCGCCGGACGATGTTCTGCTTGCTCAACCGGACGTTCTGGCGGGGCCGTTTGATGTAACAGTTGAGCCGGACCACGCTGGGCACAGTGAATTTCTGACGAAGGCTGCGCACCAAATGTTCGCTTTGTTCAACCACCTCGGCCTTCTGGCGGTAAAGCATCAGCAGGGCCCGGCGGGCATTGCAGACCGAGAGCGGTTCATAGTTCTGGTTAAGCACCAGCACCTGCCGGTTAAGGCCGTTATGTAGGACTACTGCTGCTGAGTTCCACCCTCCTTATGCTCAAAGTTGATTCTATGAGTATAAATGTTGAACGGAAAGTATATCTCCACCGTATATCTGATCTCCATCTCCAATCCCTCGGAGGTCCTGGTCATATGTTCCAGGAAATATTGTTTGGCAAGTTCCAGATATTCCTTTTCTTGTTCCGGAGTCTCCGGTTGGTAGAAAAACTTTTTGCCGTCATCCCCGATTACTTGATAAAAATAATCACCGCTGATCGGAATTTTATCAAGTAGGGCGTTTTCGGATAGTTTAATGGCAATGCTGATGTCTGACTCGGAATTGGCCGATAGCACCGCCTCCTTGATCTTTTCCTTGATATCGGCAAAGCGAATATAGGGCAACAATATTACGATGGACATATATAAGGCAAAGCCCACCAATATCCACAGTATCCATTTGACTATTCTCGGCATTGGCACCTCCCGGATAAAAATATGAGCACAAGCGTTGATACTTGTGCCCTGAATGTCTAAATATCTTACGCTTGTTGAATTGAATTGTTGACCGGTTTGTGTAAAACCGACAAGCGCGGCTATAGCCCCGGATTAAATCTGGCTTGCCCGACAAAGTCCGCCAAATGCGGACGAAATCTGGTGGACCTGAGGGGAATCGAACCCCTGACCTCCTGACTGCCAGTCAGGCGCGCTACCAAAACTGCGCTACAGGCCCGTCTAAAAAACTAAACAGATTGTAAGTTTACCAAAAAAACCGGCTTAAGTCAAGATGTAAATGAAGGATATGGGAATTATTGGGTTTTTAAACCGCCAGCATCCTTTCCAAAGCTTCCCTGGCTTTTTCCGCCATCTCTTCCGGCAGCCCTATCTCATTTTCACCGTTCTCCAAAGCCCAGGCCACCTTGGCCAGGTTGATCATTTTCATGTTTTGGCACACCGCGTGCCGGGCCAGAGGATATATCCCTTTGCCGGGATGACTTTGGCTAAGTTGTTCCACCAGTCCCATCTCTGTCCCTATTATCCACTCACTGACCCCGCTTTGTTCGCTGACCGCCTTGACCATCCCCGAAGTGGAGGCCGCTTCATCGGCCAGCTCCACCACCTCCGGCCGGCACTCGGGGTGCACTATCAGCCGGGCGCCGGGATGTTCCTCCCGGGCGGCCTTCACATCTTCTGCCGTGAAACGATTGTGCACAAAGCAGAACCCCGGCCACAGTATCAGTTCCCGCCCGGACATTTTGGCGGTATAGGAACCCAGGTTCCTGTCCGGCACGAACAGTATCTGCCGGTCGCGGGGCAGGGAGTTCACCACCTTCACCGCATTGGAGGAAGTGCAGCAGATATGGCTCTGGGCCTTGACCGCCGCCGAACTGTTGACATAGGCCACCGCCAGCGGATCGCCATATTGTTTTTTGGCGGCGATCAGTGCCTCGGCCGTGATCATGTCGGCCATGGGGCAGCCGGCGTTCCGGTCCGGCATCAGCACTTTTTTCCCGGGATTCAGCAGCTTGGCGCTCTCGGCCATGAAGTGCACCCCGCAAAAGACTATGATACCTGCCTTGGTCTGGGCCGCGGCCTGGGCCAGGGCCAGTGAATCGCCCAGGAAATCGGCGATCTTCTGCACCTCCAGGGTCTGGTAATTGTGAACCAGGAAGACCACATCCTTTTGCCTTTTCAGCCCGGCTATCACGGTGTAAAGTTCTTCCGGCGGTAGTTTTTGGTATTCTTCAAGCGTCATTTTAGTTTAGCCCCATCCAGCACTAGTTGATTGAATATTTGTTGCTGAGCTTCGTCCATAAACCCTATCTCCACCGGCAGCACCAGCAACGGCTTGCCGAGATCAAGACCGGGCGGAAGTTTCACCGCGTCTTTTTCGGTGGTCAGCAGGCAGTCGCACTCCTCTGCCTTCCCGGCAATTTCCTTCAGTTGATCACGGGAATAGTTGTGATGGTCGGGGTATTTCAGATGGGCGGTAAAAGAAATCCCTGCCTGCCTGACGCTTTGTTCGAATGACCCCGGGCTGGCAATGCCGGAGAACAAAATGACCCTGGAGCTCTTTAGTGCTTCCATGCTGGGAGTGGACCTGTCCGCAAATCTATAAGGCTGTCCGGTCTTATGCCGGGTCTTAAACATCGCGGCTTTTGAATTTTGAATTTTGAATTCTGAATTCAGGTTGTTGCCCCTGGTCATCACCACGGCCTCCGCCCGGCGCAGCGCACTGACAGGCTCCCGCAGCATCCCGGCCGGCAGCAGCCAGCCGTTGTCATAAGGTCTCTGGCTGTCCAGCAGGACGATGTCCAGATCGCGCTTCAGCCGCAGGTGCTGGAAGCCGTCGTCCAGCACTATGACCTGCGCCCCCATCTCCGCGGCCTTCCCCGCCCCGGCCACCCGGTCCTTGCCGACGATGATCATGGCCCCCGGTTTCCCCTTCGTGCCGAGAAGCCGCAAGGCCATCAGAAACGGCTCATCCCCCGACTCATCGGCCTTACAAAATATCGAGATCCCATCACTGACTACCAGTGATTTTGATTTTTGATTTCTTGCCCTGAGCTGCCAGGCTGAGCATGCCGAAGCCGATGCCGAAGGGCTGCTCTCTGCCTTTCTCTTGTAGCCCCGCGAAAGTATCGCCGTTCTCAGGCCATTGTCCATCAGCATCCTGGCGATATAAATCGCCATGGGAGTCTTGCCGGTGCCGCCGGCCACTATGTTGCCAATGGATATGACCGGGACCGCAGCCTTATGGCTCCGGAACAAACCTGCCCTATAGGCGCCCGCCCTCAGCTCCATCATCAACCCGTAAAGCAGGGAGACCGGCCAAAGGAAAGCGATCTTTATGATATCTGAAAAATTCATTGCCCTATTAGGATAACCCAAACTGCCCAAAAAAACAAGCAAAAATTACGCATATTTTGTTTGACTTTGGCCCGATTTAGACTTATCATTAAATGTTGTATGCTTAAAACAATCGCCGACTTACATACCCACACCGTTTTTTCCGACGGCCGGCTTTCGCCCCAAGAAGTTCTGCGGATCGCTGCGGACAAGGGGTACCGGGTGGGGCTGGCCGACCACTGCGGCCCGGGAAATTTCCAGCTGGACAGCCGGGACCGGTTTGAAAAATATCTGTCAGCCATTCAGGACCTGCCAGTCTACCGAGCCGTGGAACTGGACCTGGGACGGGAGATTCCCATTTCACCGGAGGAGCTGAAACGCTGCCATTATCTGATCGGCGGGGTTCATTCAGTGGGAACGGCGGATTTCTTTGATCCCCGGATTACTGAGATCGATCTGCCCCTTCTGCTGGATGAGATGCTGGAAATAATCGGGCTCCAGTCCCAAAAATATTCTTTTGACATCCTGGCCCACCCCGGCCTGCTGCCCTGCAATTTCCGGGAGCAGAAAGACGCCATCACTGGCGGATGGCGGATGAAACTGGTGGAGCTGGCCCTGAAATGCAATTTGGCCATCGAACTCAGCTCCCGGTGGCTGGTCCCGGACCTGAAGCTGGCATCGATGGCCAAAGAGGCCGGATTGAAGTTTTCCCTGGGTTCGGACGGGCACGACGCCGACAAAATGTGCCGGCTGGACTATTCGCTGGAGCTGGCCGGGAAACTGGAACTGGCCGACCGGGATCTGTTCTGGCCCTTGAACGGGGCTATTCCGTGGCAAACGAATCCTGGATCCGGTCATCCATCACCCTGATCCTGGCCGAAAGGATCCGGGACATGGCCAGCATCATCTTGGCCGCTATCCTGGCCTCCTTGTCCATCAGAAAGGCGATGTGCTTGCGGGTCAGAATATACAGCTCGGTGCTCTCCACCGCGTTGACATTGGCCGACCGGGGGGCCTTGTCCAGCAGGGACATTTCTCCGAAGAACTTTCCCGGACCCAGTTCGGCCAGCACCACGTCCCCCTGGTCGGTGGGCAGGCTGATCTGGACCTTGCCGCTCTTGATCAGGTACATGCTGTCGCCGGGTGCGTCCTTCTGGCAGATGATGGACCCGGGCATGAAATCCTCGGCCTCGGTGGAAAAAAGCTGGGTCAGGCGCATCATCTCGTCTTCGGCCAGTTCCTGGAACAGCAGGAAATCCCTGAGGTTGTTGATGGAGCTCATTTCCCCTCCTGTTTGATGAAGTGATGGATTTTTAGGAACTTTACAATTTAAAACCAAGGAGTCTGAAGGTATGTCCCAGATCATCGAAGCCCTGACCAACAACCACCTTTTCTCCTCGCTGACCCCGGAGGAACTGGAGCGAATTGCCAAGCTGATCTTTCTGCGCAGCTACCGCCAGGGCCGCACCCTGTTCTTTGAGGGCACTCCGGGCGAGGTGATGTATCTGATCCATTCCGGGCAGGTGGGCATTTACAAATCCGTTCCCGGAAAGGATGACCTTTTGCTGGCCACACTCAAACCCGGCAGTTTTTTTGGCGAGATGTCCCTGGTGGACGCCCAGCCCCGCTCGGCCACCGCCCGGATAGCCGAGGATGCCGAACTGGTGGTGATCACCAAAAAGGTCTTTGACCAGATGCTGCTGACCGATCCCGGCATCACCTCCAAGTTGCTGGTGGCCCTGCTTAAAGTGGCTTTGGGGCGGCTGCGCTCCACCGACGAAAAATTCAAGAGCTTGAAGCCGGCCTAACGGCCGGTTGACCACCCCGGACAATCATAGCATATCAAAAGTCTCTCTCCCTGTCAAGCCGGTAAGGCGCATCTGAAAACATTTATTTTAAAGACCATGAACAAGCAGCATAAAGACGCCGTTGTTACGGAAACTCCAGACACCACCGGCGGGGCCGGATACCGTCATTACCTGGGGATGGTCAAGGTGCTGGAACGGTTGAAGAGGCAGAGCGACCTGGAATTCGGCCCCAGACTGATGAACAAGATCCTGGACGCCCGCCACGGCGGGCTGATCAGCGACGAGCAGGCGGTGGAGCTGACCGACCGGATCCATGCCTGGAGCCAGAAGCTGGAGGAACATTTCGTCAGCCAGGAATACCAGATGAAAAAACTGATGCTGGCCATAGAAATGGACGAGCGCCGCAGCGGAAAAAAACCATCCACCCTGTAACCGGAGTTTGCCAAATGGAACGAACCGAACTGGTCAGTAGAATACTGGAGAGGCTGGGTCAGATCACCCGCAAGGAACAGGCCGTCCCGGCGGATCAGCAGGAACAGACGGTGTTTGTGCGGCTGGACCAGGTGGAGAAGATCGTCAGTTCCATCGAACGTTACCTGCCCCGGCGGATAATTGACAAGATCCTGCTCAACCCCGAAGGAACCCAGGTGGAGGGCGAACGCCGCCCGGTGACAGTCTTGTTCGGGGATCTCTCCGGGTTTACCTCCATGTCCGAGACCATGGACCCGGAACAGGTGGTGGAGGTGGTCAACCAGTACTTCGATGCCATGGTGGAGATCGCCTCCCGCTACGGCGGGCATATAGACAAATTCATGGGCGACGCCTTGATGGTGCTGTTCGGGGCGCCGGTGGTCCATGAGGACGACCCGTTGCGGGCCTGTCTGGCGGCCATCGAGATGCTGGAGGCCATGGACCGGTTCGCCGCCGAGCGCAAGATGGCGCTGGCCATGAGCATCGGCCTTAATTCCGGCGAAGTGGTGGCCCTGAACGTGGGATCCAGGGAAAGGATGGAATACACCGTGATCGGCGACGCCGTCAACCTGGCGGCCCGGCTGGAAAAGGTGGCCAACTCCCGGGAATGCGTGATCGGCGAGAATACCTATAAGAGGGTCAAGGGAAAGATCCGGCTGAAAAAACTGAAGCCGGTGATGGTCAAGGGAAAATCCAAGGCCCAGAATGTTTATTTGATCCTGGGACGGGTGGAAGCCGAGGAAAAGGCCGGAGCCCTTCGTTCCGGCTCCATCAAGATGGTGGGCCGCCAGGCCGAAATGAACGGGATCCGTCAGGCGGTTCAAAAAACCAAAGCCGGAGCCGGACAGATCGTAGCCATCACCGGAGAACCGGGGCTTGGGAAATCCCGCCTGGCCAAGGAGCTGGAGCTTCTGGCCCGGGAGGATAACTTTAAATTCATCAAGGGCAAATGCTACTCCTACGCTTCTGGCGTCGCCTATCTGCCGTTCCTCCGCCAGTTGAATGTCTTGGCCGGTATCGCCGACTCTGATCCCGGTCCCAAGAAATCCGAAAAACTGCAGTCCTGCCTCCAAACATTAGACCTGCTGGAGTTCGAGCCTTATTTGGGCGCTTTGTTGGGGCTGAGCTATCCCGACATCGAAGCCCTGGACCCGGAAAAGCGCAAGAGAAAAACATTCGAGGCCTTCTCGCAGCTTTATTCCAAAACCTCAGCCAAACAGCCGCTGGTTTTGGCTTTTGAAGACCTGCATTGGGCGGACACCATCACCCTGGAATTGCTGGAGCGCCTGGTGGAAGACCTGGAAAAGAAACCGGCGCTGGTCTGCTGCGATTACCGGCCGGAACTGGCCCTGCCTTTCATCGCCCGTTCCAACTGCACGAGCCTGGTGCTGAACAAACTGGACGTCCGGGAGACACTGCAGATGATCTCCGGACTGGCCCAGGTCCAGGACGTCAGCGAAGAGGTGCTTAAAAAGATAGAGGAACGGACCGAGGGCAATCCCCTGTTCATTGAGGAAACCATCCGCAACCTGCTCTCCCGCCGGCTGGTCAAACGGGACGGCCCCAATCTGCAGGCCTCCAAGCGCTTTGAAAAAATATCCCTCCCCAACACGGTGGCCGCCATGGTGCTGGGCCGGATAGACAAGCTTTCCGAAGAGTTCCGCCGCACCCTGCAGTACGCCGCGGTGATCGGCAAGGAATTCGACAGCCGCCTGCTGGGAAAAATTTCGGGGCAGAACCCGGAACAGATCCAGCCCATACTGGATAACCTGGAGCATTTTGAAGGGCTTTTGTATTCCAAACTGCTGGAGGGAAAACGGACCTACGAGTTCCACTCCACCACCACTCACGAGGCCGCCTACTCCACCCTGCTTAAGGGCCGGCGCAGGGAGCTGCACGGACAGGCCGCCCAGGCCTTGGAGCGGGAACACCAAAAGGATCTCTACTCCCACTACGAAGACCTGGCCCACCACTACTACCACAGCAAGGACAGCGACAAGGCGGTAAACTACCTGCACCGGGCCGGGGACAAGGCCCGGGGGCTTTATGCCAATCCCGAAGCGGTGGAGTTCTACCGCAAGGGGCTGGAGTTGGTCAAGCTGCTCAAGGAGAGCCGCCCCAACCTGCTGGAGACCGCCGAGTTGCTGGGGGCCCAGGGGGCCATTTTCCGGCTGACAGGCCAGCGGGACCAGGCCCTTAAGAACTTCCTCACCGCCGCCAAGATATCCCAGCGGGAGAAGGACGACAAGGCCGAAAGGAAATACCTGCTCTCGGCCGGAATAGTGTACGATATGCTGGGGCAGCCACAGAAGAGCCGGGATATCATCGACAACGTCCTGGACACGGCAGAGGGTTCGGGGGACCAGATCGCCCAGGCGGTAGCCCTGCACAACAAGGGCAATCTGTTGCTGCGCGGCGGAAACAACAATGAGGCGATAGACTCCTTTTCCAAAGCCCTCTCGATTTACCAGGCGCTGAAAAAGGAGCGGGAGATCGCCCAGATCCAGGGAAGCCTGGGAAAGGCCTTTGAACTGACCGGAGAGCTGCCCCGGGCGGTGGAGCATTACCGGAAGGCCATCGAAATTTCAACCTCCGTAAGATACACCGAAGGAATCGCTTTGCAGAACAACAACATCGGGAACCCCCTGCTGATGCTGGGCGAAGTCGAGGAGGCCGGCAAACACTTTGCCGCGGCGCTGGAAACCGCCAAAAAGATAGGCGACCGGAGAATAGAGTCCTTTGCCGGTTTCAACTTGGGAAACATTCAGTTTATGCTGGGCAGCTATACGGCGGCCTATGACCATTATGAGCGGGCGCTGCTGTCCGCCAAAGAGATCGGGGAGATAGCCCAGCAGATGAACATCTCCTGCAATATCGGTTCGGTCTATCAGATCTGGGGTGACGCCCAGCCGGCAGTAGAACAGCACGCCGCGGCCCTCAAGATCTCACTGGTGATCAAGGACCGCAATACCGAGGCGGAGATCCGGAGGAACCTGGGCCTGGACCTGGCCCTGCATGGCAGATACCGGGAATCCCTGGAGGAGTTTGAAGGGGCGGCAGACTTGGCAGTTAAGATCGGTGACCCCCGGATGCAGGCCTATGTCAAGGCCAACCTGGGAGAACTTTTCCACCTGCTGGGCCGGCCGGAGCAGGCGGAGAGATCGATAACCGAAGCTCTGGAAGAAGCCCGCCAGGTCCGTGACCCCGAGGTCATCCTGGCCGCAGCCCGGGGTTTGGTGGAGTTCAAGCTGGCCACCGGAGATCTTCCCGGAGCCGAAGAGCATGTTAACCGCCTTTTGGGGCTGGCCGAAAAAACCCGGAACAAAAGGGAGACGGCTTACGGCCTGTTAAATTTATCAGCCCTGATGATGAAGAAGGGCGAATCTGTAGAAATGACCCAGCCGCTTTCTGAATCCCTGGTCCTGGCCCAGGAACTTAAGGACAAATTTCTTTTGGGCCGGATTTACCTGCTGTTTGCCCAAAAGGCCTTACTTGCCAGCAATATCAGGGAAGCCGAAGACTATTTGAAGGATGCTTCGGAAATGGCCAAGAAAACGGAATCTCCTGAGCTTTCGTGGCAGACCGGTTATTATCTCAGCAAGTTATATGACCTGAAGGAAAATAGGGAACAAGCTGAAAAGGAGCTGGAAAACGCGCAGAATATAATCAAGCAAATGGAAAGCAGTTTGCCCCAGGTTGTTAGAGACGGCTTTATAGAAAAAACTTCCCGCAAGCTTGCGTTTACTAACGCGAGGGGCCAAGAACAACCATAAGGCCATAAATGGCCTTGGTCACCTGCGGCGGGCATCATTAACCCGGCCCTTAAGGGCTGGGTTAAACACAGACACTATACTGGAGTTTCAGGCCGTTCACGGCCTTTTAATAAATGGGATGTGGAAGGATTAAAAAAGGGCGGCCATTTGGCCGCCCTTTTTATCTGAATGCTGTTATCTTAGCAGCACCATCCTTTGGGTAAGGCTGGTCCCTTCAAAATTCAGCTGGTAAAAATACACCCCGGCCGGCATCATCCTTCCCTGGCTGTCGTCGCCCTTCCAGGTCAGGCTGTAAGCTCCGCTTTGTTTTTGACCCTGGTCTAAAGTATTTACCCTCCGTCCGCAGATATCGTAGACATTTAGCGATACCGCTCCTGGTTTGTGCAGGGCATACTTGATTACAACCGCACCCGAGGAGGGGTTGGGATGACAGGGCATCAACTGCAGCTTATCGTAGACCAGACCTCCGCTTACCGCCATTACCGGGCCGTGCCAGGTCACCTGCCCGTTCAGGTCCTTGTCCCCCAGCCGGTAATAGTAAGTGGTGTTGGGCAATACCTCCGCATCGGTGTAGCTGTAGCTTCTGCCCACCGAGGATCCGCCCTCGGCCTCAATGGTTTTTATGTTTTGGAAATCTTCGGTGGGGCTGATTGAGCGCTCTATCAGCCATTGATAGTTGTCTTTCTCGCTGGCGGTTTGCCAGATCAATGTTATCCCCTCGTCCCCGCTCTGGCAGGCAAATTCAGAAAGTTCCACCGCCAAAGGCGTGGCCATAGCCCGGGGCGAAACCCCGGCAGCCAAGCTGTTGAATTGGTAGAAATAGGGATACTTGGCCACCGGGGCCTTGGAATCTTTGCCGATGTTGTTGGTGGTGGGGAAGGCGTTCCAGGAATGCTCGTTGGCCTCGTTGTTGCAGACCACCAGATATTTGAAGACATTGCCTACGGTATATTTCAAATAGGCGAACGGCACCTGGACCTCCAGGTAATTATATTTATTTATGCTGTCCAGCGACAAATAGCTGGTGTTGTATGAAGCTATGGAGTCCACCCAGGTCTTGCTGCCGGTGGATTTTTTCAGCACCGCGGTGGTTCCGTTCTCTATTATCAGGCAGAAATCCGGCCGGAAAGCGGGATCGAAACCGGAACAGGAATCCCCGGCATTATAGGTGCAGGTGGAATCGGCTCCGCCGGCCCGGGTGTCGAAATAAATGAACATGTCGCCGGCGGTTCGCCAATCGCAGCGGCTGTATCCCAGATAGAGATTGGATGCATCCCAAGTGGTGAACAGGGTGTCGCCGAGACGGATGCCTATCCTTTCGCTCTTGGTGAAATCGTTTACGCAGCCGTATGTGTAGCCCAGCCTGATCGTGTGGGGGGTGACCGTGTCGCCGGTGGCAATGATTCTCGGCTCGTTGCCCAAGGTACCCCATCTTACGGGTGAGCTCTCGTCGCCAGCTTTCAGGGCAAATATCAGGGTGTCGCCCGGAGCGAAGCCGAAGACATTTTTCTTTTCCCGGACATCCACGTTTGCCGGCACCCAAGCCTGATAATAGGTCATTCCGGTATCAATAAAATCTTCCTCGGAGCTCATCTTGCCCAAATCCGAGGCGGAGGCATTGTACTTGGTGTATTTTAACCAGTATTTACTGGCTTTTTCGGCCGCGTTGTCGTCGCTGACGGCAGTCCAGGAAAGCTCAACTGTGCCCTCGACGGTTCCGGTATAAACAGAATCCACCAGATCCACGATCGGCTCCGGCTCCACGTTAAAGCCCTGGTAGGCCAGGATCCGCCGGGTCAGCTCCGAGGCGGTGCTGGGAAATATGCCGTTTGTCAGTGAGCCGATGGAAAATGTCAGGTAGACGTTGTTGTGGACGGAAGCCTTGGTTCCCTTGTAATAGTCACCGTAGGAGGTGGCCCGGCCGTAGGTGATCTTGCCGGGGCCTTCGCTGGTCATGAGAAGGTTTGAGCCTGAAGCATACGGCTCTATGATGTCCACCGAATTGTCTGGCCCCTGTTGGAAAGGATAATCGAACATCATGCCATCGGTAAAGGTTCCGGCCAGGCCGTAGATCTTCTGGATGTTTCCGGTGGCGGCCGGGTTGCCGGGCCCGACATACTTGGAGCCGAACCTGGAGAACAGGGTGGTGGTGTTGTACATCTGCCCGAAGTCGTTGCCAGCCATTATCAGGCACTTCAGGCTGTCGTCGGCGAAGGACACCAGGGAATCAAGCTGCTCCGGCTGGATGACTCCGGCTGTGCTGCCATCCTCGGCGTAACCCAGGTCCACCAGGCAGAGATCATAGGCTTCGCTGCTGTTAAGCTTGCCCTGCTTGCGCCAGGCGTATTCCAAAATGTCGGTGTTGGTGATCTGAACGAACTGCTGATTGGGGATGTTGCGTTCCTTGAAGGCCAGCACATAGGCCGAGTCCAGAGGGATATACAGGGATTCCGGCTCGGCGATGGGATCTTCGTTCCAGCCGGGGGTTGATGGATCATCGTAGCTCTTCTTGGGGTGGTACCAGATCTTCCGCCCCGATTCCTTGTCCTTGCTGATGTGGTAGTTTATGTCCACTTTCTTGAGGGTGTCCTGCTCCGCCTTGGCCGAATTGGTGAAATACTGGCCGAAGATGTCGCCCAGCCCGGTGGTGCGGCTGGAGTCCATCCAGGCAACCGAGAACCATTCCCCGAAGCGGCAGACCGCCGGGGCCCGCTGGCCGTTGGCCGGGTTTTGGTTGACCAGCTTGACCTTCTCCCACCTGGCGGCGTAGTCAAAATAGCGGGACTTGATCTCATAACGATCCGAGCCCATCGAGTCAGCCCAGCTGACCCAGAAGGAGACATTGTCGGCATTCATAACGATGGAGGGTATCCGGCAGGCCACCGGATAGACCGGCAGGTTAACCTGAAAATTCTTGTCGATGGGCTTGGCATCCGGGTCAAAGCGTTGGGCATAAATATTACCCAGAACATTGCCGGTATAATTTATCCAGGCGATGGTGAAAAAGCCGGTGTCATTGGCCGCGATGGCCGGGGTGAGGTGCGGCACTTCGACGTTCTCGCTGATCCGGGCTTCGTTGGTCAGGGGGCTGAGGTCGGCCTTGTAGTAGCGCAAGAAAATGCTGGGCCGGGATGGGCGGTGGTCCTGCCAGGTTATGGCGATGTACTTCTCGCTATAGCTTACCGCCGGCAGCACCTGATGGTACTTGTCGGGATCCTGGCTGATCTTGATATCGTCGCTGATCGGCTTGCAGTCGTAGTCGAACAGCCGGGCATAGATGTCCCAATCGCCGTCCCGTTCATCCTGCCAGACCACCACGAACCGCTGGTTAATGGGGTTGACCGCCACCTTGGGAAACTTGGCGTGCTTGGCTACTACCCGATTGATACGGAAATCCTCGGACAGCGGGAAACCGTCGGGCTTCATCTTGTGGCCGTAGATCTGCCAGAAGGGATCCTTGTAGATCGAGTCCTGCCACACCACAAAGACATAATCCCCCGACTTACCGGCCAAGTCAGGAGCCTTTTGGTCCCGGTTGTCCTGGGCCTTAGTGTTAACCAGAAAGGATGGCGTCAGCGGGGCGGGCTTGCGCTGCCACAGGCGGCCGTAGATGTTCCAGTTGCCGTCCCGGCGGTCGGCCCAGACGTAAGTGGAGTTGTAGTCCCGGTCCATCACCGCCGCCGGCGCCTCCTGGGCGGTCTCGCCGGCATCGTTGTCCCAAAGGAATATCTTGCAGGTGTCTTTGGCGGCCAGGGCCGCAGAGGACACGGCCATTACCGCGAACAATAGACTTACTATTTTTTTCACTGGGTTTTTCTCCTTTTCCCTGGTGTTTTTTCCCGGATGGCAGCCAAAGCCATCGAGAGCAGTTTTATTCTTTTATCTTTGTCGTCCAAACACTGCTTTAGCAGTTTAAGTATATCTGATTTTTTTAAGTCGGAGGTGGGAAGGTACCAGTTCTCGCCTTTCTTTTTTATCTTCTGAAGTGTTTTGGCCTCTACGAATTGCTCCAAGCAGCAACTGATCTCGTCATGGCTTTTGCCCAACAACTTGGAAATGCTTTTGGGGGTTTCCTGGGCATTGGGCTGGCGGGCATAATGCAAAACAATGTCCAAAGCAGTGAAGCTGTGGATCGACCTTTGGATGAAATAGTCTAAGTCTTTATTTTCATTATCGCTATGCATAGTTATCTCTTATTGAGAACAATATAATGCAAAAACTATGCCAACTAGTTTATCAATTTATATTACCATGCAACAACTGGACTTATGTTACTTATTGATTTTATGCTTTTGGTTGAATTGTTGTATTTATATATAACGTCAATAAAAAAATGTACTGTCTACCTTTGGTTACATTTGCACAATTTATTTTAATAATGCATTTTTTGTGCCTTTTATTAATTTTGTTTATATATTTTCTATCTATCTTATTATCAACAATTTAGCCCCCTGCTCGTTATTACCAAACAACATATTGAGGTGTAATATTTACACTCCTGTTTCATCAATGCCATATCTTTCAAATAGTTATAATAAGATGTAAATTTTACATCTTATTATGGTTTCTTGCACGTAAAAAGGCCTTAACACAAGCTAAGGCCTTTTTGTAAATAGCTTTGTGAGTAATCATTGAATCTTAGTTGACTTATTCTCTGTTGCGGGGCCGGATGATGTTCAGCTCCTTTAATAGCCGGGAAAGATAGGATGGCTGAATGTCCAAAACCTTGGCAGTTTTTCTTTGATTCCAGTTGTTCGCCTCCAGCGCTTTTATCATATATTCCCGCTTGAACACATCCTGGGCGCCGTCCCAGGTCATGGTGGGCGGTATGCCATCCCTGGTGGAAGTATCGTCAATCAGCCGGGGCAGGTTCTGCAGGGTTATGGTCTGGCCGGAGCTGAGCACCACCGCCCTCTCCACCGCATTCTGCAGCTCCCGGATGTTTCCCGGCCAGGAATAGTTCTGCATGGCCTGGGCGGCCTCCTCGGTAAATTCCCTCACCTGCTTTTTGGTCTCCCGGCCGAATTGTTCCAGAAAATGCCGGGCCAAAACCGGGATGTCCTCCGCCCTTTGGCGCAGCGGCGGCAGGAATATTTGAAAAACATTCAGCCGGTAATAAAGATCCTCCCGGAATAATCCGGATTTCACCAGTTGCAGCAGGTCCTTGTTGGTGGCGGCGATGATCCTGACATCCACTTTTATCGTCTCGCTGCTGCCCAGCCGCTCAAATTCCCTCTCCTGCAAAACCCTCAGGATCTTGGCCTGAATGGCCTGGGGCAGGTCCCCTACTTCGTCCAGGAAGATGGTGCCTCCGGCCGCCATCTCAAACCGTCCCTTGCGCCGGCTGCCGGCCCCGGTAAAGGCGCCCTTCTCGTGTCCGAACAGCTCGGATTCCAGCAGTTCCACCGGGATGGCGGCGCTGTTGACGGCCACAAAGGCCTTTTCGGCCCGGGGGCTTTGGTAATGAATGAACCGTGCCAGCAGTTCCTTGCCGGTCCCGTTCTCCCCCTGCAGCAGCACCGTGGTGTTCCCGGAGGCCACCTTGCGGGCCAGGCCCAGCACCTCTTCCACCGCCTGGCTCTTGCCGGTGATGGTGTAGCGGCTGGCCAGCTCGTCACGCAGCTGGACGTTCTCGTCCTTCAAGCGGCTGTATTTGTCGGCGTTCTCCAGCACCTGGGCCGCCAGATCGGCGAATTTCAAAAGCAGTTCCTGGTCCTGCTGGTCGAACCGCTGGCCGTCCTTTTTGTTCAGCACCTCTATCACGCCGATGGTCTGGCCCCTTGAAAGCAGCGGCACGCAGAGCAGGGACTTGGTGATAAACTTGGTCTTTTCATCTATTCCCTTGTACCAGCGCTCGTCCTGCTCGGCCTGGTTCACGATCTGGGGCTTTTGCTCCCGGGCCACCCACCCGGCTATCCCCTGGCCCATGGGGATGGAAAGTTTTTTCAGCTCCTCCGAGACCTCCCCGGTGGCATGGGCAAAATGCAGGTTCTGGGTGGCCTGGTCCAGCAATAATAGAGAACTGGCCTCGGCCACGGTCAGCGTTTTGGCCGACTCAATGATGATGTCCAGCAGCTGGCTTTGATCCAGGGTGGAAGAAAGCGATTTGCTGAAGGAAAGAAGAAATTCCAGTTCCTGGCGGGATTTCTGGTCGCTCATATGGTTTATATATCCTTTTTGTAATATTTCTTGTTCAATGATAGCAGTGAAATATATGTTTGTCAAGGGGGTTGGTATCTATAAAATTTACAGCCCGTATCCTTTCATAATTGTTTTTCCGGCTGAAGCTTTTTTGTTTGCAAAATCCATAATAAAAATGATATGATTATACAAATTAAAACCTGAAAGAACATATTACATCTATGAGCAAGTTGACCATTCAGCAGTACAAAAAAGCCGCCGATACTTTGCGCATGCTGGCGGTGGACGCGGTGGAGCAGGCCAATTCCGGCCATCCCGGGCTTCCGATGGGCGCGGCGGACTTTGCCTTTGTGCTGTGGCACGATTTTTTGCGGTTCAACCCCAAAGACCCCAAGTGGCCGGGACGCGACCGTTTCATCCTGTCGGCCGGCCACGGCTCGGCCCTGCTGTACGGGCTGCTGCACCTGTTCGGCTACGATGTCTCCCTGGAAGAACTTAAAAAATTCCGCCAGTGGGGGAGTTTGACCCCGGGCCATCCCGAAGCCGGGCACACCCCCGGCGTGGAGGTGACCACCGGCCCGCTGGGACAGGGATTTGCCAACGGAGTGGGCATGGCTTTGGCCCAGAAGATGGCCTCCGCCCGGCTGGGACTTGACCGGCAGAAAATCCTGGACCATTACATTTACGCCCTGGTCTCGGACGGAGACCTGATGGAAGGCATTTCTTCCGAAGCGGCTTCGCTGGCCGGGCATCTGAAGCTGGGCAACATCATTTACATCTACGACGACAACCATATCACCATCGACGGCCGTACCGAGGACAGCTTTTCCGAGGAGGTGGGCGCCAGGTTCAAGGCCCTGGGCTGGCACATCCAGAGTATAGACGGCCACGACCATGTGGCCATCCACAAGGCAGTCAAGAAAGCCCAAAAGGTCTCGGACAAGCCCTCGCTGATCCTGGCCCGGACCCACATAGCCCAGGGCAGCCCCAACAAACATGATCTGTCCTCGGCCCACGGCTCGCCGCTGGGAAAGGACGAAGCGGCCGCCACCCGCAGAAATTTAGGGTGGCCCGAACAGACATTTTACATCCCCGAGGAAGTGAGATCTCTGTGCCAGAAGAAGACCTCCGGAAACAAACGGGGACACAACAAATGGCAGAAGGAACTGGCCGCCTGGAGACTGCAGAACCCGGAAAAGGCCGGCCTTTGGGACAAGCTGGAGAAAAAAGAGATCCCCGCAGACATTTACGGCATTTTATCAGCCGCCATTAAAATCGAATCAGCCGCCACCCGCAGCCTTTCCGGAGAGATGATCCAGAAGATCGCCGGGATCATTCCTTCACTGGCCGGCGGCTCGGCCGACCTGGCCGGCTCCACCAATTCCGAGATCAAGGGATCGGCCCACGTATCAGCGGAAGATTTCAGCGGCCGCAACATTCATTTCGGCATCCGGGAACACGCCATGGGAGCCATGATGAACGGCATGTCCCTTTACGGGTTTTTCATCCCCTTCGGCTCCACTTTTCTGGTGTTCTCGGATTATTGCCGCCCGGCCATCCGGCTTTCGGCCCTGATGAAACTGCCCGTGGTTTACATTTTCACCCACGACTCCTTTTATGTGGGCGAGGACGGCCCCACCCACCAGCCCATTGAACATGTTTCCGCATTGAGAATGATCCCCAATCTGCAGGTCATCCGGCCGGCCGATGCCATGGAGACAGCCGCCGCCTGGACCCTGGCCCTGCAGAAAACGGACGGTCCCACCGCTTTGATCCTGACCCGTCAGAAACTGCCGGCGCTGGAGTGTTCTGATAGTTTTAAGCCCGGCGATGTTCTCCGAGGCGCATATAATTTGCATGTTTACGGCCGGGGCCGCAAAATAACCCTGATGGCCAGCGGATCGGAGTCCGGCCTGGCGGTGGAAGCCGCCAAACTGCTGGCTTCTCAGGAAATGGAGATCTCGGTGGTCTCGGTGCCCTGCCTGGAGCTGTTCCTGGAACAGGGCGAAGAGTACCGGGAATCGGTGATACCCGGCGACTCGGTAAAAGTGGCCCTGGAGGCCGGCCGCGGGGCTTTGTGGCACCAGGTGATCGGCCAGGACGGCCTGTTCATCGGGATCGAACATTTCGGGGCCAGTGCCCCGGACAAGGTCTTGGCCAGGGAGTTCGGCTTTACTGCGGAGCTGGTGGCGGAGAAAATTAAAAAGCATTTATCCTGATTTTGTCCTCAGGTTTGAAAATTGAGAATGTGTTATGTTCCAAACAAAAATTATTTTGGGAGGTTATCATGAAAAGCCTGTTTCTTCTAATTTTCACCGTTGTGCCGGTTCTAGCTATGGCCCAGACAAAACCTCTTCAGACCGTCCCCAAGGTTGACCTGAACCGCTACCTGGGAACCTGGTACGAGATCGCCACCATCCCCCAGCGGTTCCAAAAGGGCTGCACCGGCGTCACCGCCACTTATTCCCTGCGTAAGGACGGAAAGATAGACGTGCTCAACCAATGCTACAAGGATTCTCTGAACGGAAAGCACAAACAGGTCCATGGCAAGGCCTGGGTGGTTGACAAAGAGACCTATGCCAAGCTTAAGGTCCAGTTCTTCTGGCCCTTCTCGGGTTCCTACTGGATAATAGAGTTGGATTCCGTTGAATACCAGTATGCCGTGGTAGGACATCCCAACCGCAATTACCTGTGGATTCTCTGCCGGACCCCGGAGATGGATGAAGGGCGGTATGGGGATCTGTTGAGACGGCTGCAGGAAGTCCACGGTTACGACCTCTCTTACCTTAAAAAGACTCCGCAAAAAACAGACTAAACCAGGAATAAAAAAATTGGCGGACCCTTTTGACTTTCATCCCGGTCCAATGCTTCCCTGCAATATGCGGGGAAGCATTTTTATTTTTTAAATTTATGCTTTTAGTTGTTGACATTGTCCTTGAAATATGTTAATTTTATTTGATTATAACCTGTTTGCCCTAAAAGGGTTTGCAACAATTCAACGCTACATTAAGGAGACTTTGGGCGGTGAGATTTTTTTCTGTTAAATTAAAGGCGGCAACACTGATAGCCTGTTGGCTTTTAGGCGGAGCCAGTCTGGCCTTTGCCCAGTCCGGCGGGTACCTGGAAAGATCGCAGGGCCAGGCCGGAACTACCGGCGATATTTACGAGCGCGAGGTATTGATCGAGGTCCAGATCTGGGGACAGGTCTCCCGGCCGGGCCGTTACCGGGTGGCGGTGACCACAGATGTGGTGGGACTTCTATCGTACGCCGGCGGCCCCACCGAGGATGCCGCCCTTTCCCGGGTAAAACTGGTACGGGGGGCTTTTGGACCAGGACAGACCCAAAAAGTTAACGTTTCCAAATATACCGGGAGGGCCGACAAATCCCTGATACCAATGCTGGAGCAGGGCGATGTGGTGATAGTGCCCTCCACCCTCTTCCATAAAATGATGCGGGCGGCAGGCTTTTTAAGCCAGGCCGCGGTAATAGTCACTGCCTACCTGGTAGTGGCCGGAGTGAGGTAGCCGAAGATGAGAAACGATTTAGCCCAGGGCAAGCTTAACCCCGCTGAGTCCTCCCAGCCGGGATTGCAGGACCTGCTGCGGATAATTCTGCGGCGGCGGTGGATAGTGCTGGGAGCATTTCTGACGGTGCTTATTTCCTCTATCATCTTTTCTTTCCGCCAGCCCAATATTTACGAAGCCAGCATCAGCCTGCTGGTCCAGCGGGACAACAAGCCCATTTTGGGGATGATGCTGGAAACCGAGCAGAGCCGGAACCTGATCAACAACCAGGTGGAGATCATCCGCAGCCGCAGCCTGGCCGCCGAGGCCGCCCAGCTTTTACTGGCCCGGCCCGATGCCAAAGAGATGGGCTTTGCCGACCTGAACCAGGTGGCGGAGTTCGTCATGTATTCCATCACCGTGCTTTCGGCCCGCACCACCGACATTATAACCGTGATCGCCACCGG
Source organism: bacterium UBP2_UBA5202 (assembly GCA_002412795.1). Lineage (GTDB taxonomy): Bacteria > Edwardsbacteria > AC1 > AC1 > EtOH8 > UBA5202. Next base: position 60,705 of record DHVS01000032.1, read on the forward strand.
CAACGATCCGGCCCAGGCGGCGGCCATTGCCAACACCGTGGGCCAGGCGTACATTGCCCGGAACCTGAGTTACAGCCGGGGGGAATTTACCGAGGTCCGGCGTTTTCTGGAGGTCCAGCTGCCGGTGATCGAGAAAAAGCTTTTTAGCGAGGAAAATCAGCTCCGCCAGTTCAAACAGGCCAACCAGGTAATATCGCTTTCCGACGAATCGAAAAGTTTGATCGACAAGCTGACCACCTTCGAAGCCCAGTTCAACCTGACCGGGGTGGAACGGGAATCGGCCGAAAAACGGCTGGCTTATCTCCAGAACCAGCTGGATTTCCAGAAGAAGAACATGCTGGAGAATGTGTCCCAGGTCTCTTCGCCTTTGGCTTCCGGCCTGCGCCAGGATCTATTGACCCTCCAGACCCAGATGGCCACCATGACCTCCCAGGGTTTTCCGGCCGACCACGCCAAGATGAAAGAGTTGGCCAAGAAAATTGAAAATACCAAATCCCGGCTCAAGGAAGAGATCTCCAAGATAGTGGCCCAGGAGAGCGGCGGAATAGACCCCATTCTGTTGTCCGAAGAACTGGTGGGCAAGATCCTGGATCTTCAGGTGGAGATCGAGACCTACAAGGCCAAGGAGCTGGCCCAGCAAAGGGTGATCAGCAACTACCTGGTGAAACTGAAGGCCATTCCGCCCAAGGAGGTGGAGCTGGCCCGGCTGACCCGCCAGTTTGAACTGGGCGACAACATCTACAAAATGCTGATGGAGAAATACGAAGAGGTCCGCATCTCCGAAGCCGGCAAGCTGGGCAATGTCAAGATCATCGACCTGGCCCAGGTTCCCAAGGAGCCGGTGGGCCCCCGTCGCAAACTCAACATCCTGTTCGGCGGCATGCTGGGCCTGGCCTTGGGAATAGGGCTGGTGCTGCTGATGGAATACATGGACACCTCGCTGAAGAACATTCACGACATCGAGCAGTTTTTAGCCCTGCCGGTGCTGGGGATGATCCCGGCCATAGACCAGGAGGATGTGGCCAGCCGGACCGATGGCGGAAAGACAGTTAACGGGGCCACCTCCATTGCCGAGCGCCTGATCAGCCACCACCTCCCCAAGTCCCCCATCTCCGAGGCCTATCGGATACTGCGCACCAACCTCCAGTTCCTTAACCCCGACGCCCCGCTGAAGACCATCCTGGTGACCTCCTCCGGGCCGTCGGAAGGAAAGACCACCACCGCCTCCAACCTGGCCATTACCATGGCCCAGGTGGGTTCCCGCACTTTGATCGTTGACGCCGACTTGCGGCGTCCCATGGTCAACGGTGTTTTCGGCATTCCCCAGGAGCCGGGACTGACAGAACTGCTGGTCAAGGGCGGCGACCTGCAAAAGGCCATGGTCTCCACCGATATTGAAAACCTTTTCATCCTGCCGGCCGGAACGATCCCCCCCAACCCGTCCGAGCTGCTGAGCTCGCAGAAGATGAAACATTTGATCCAGGAGATGAAAAAATGCTGCGATCTGGTGATCCTGGACTGTCCGCCGGTGATCACCGTCACCGACGCCGCCGTGCTGGCGGCCGAAGCCGATTGCGTGGTGCTGGTTGTACAATCGGGCAAGACCGACCGCGAAGCCGCCCGGCGGGCCAAGACGCTTCTGTTGAACGTCAAAGCCAGGATAGCCGGCACGGTGCTGAATAACATCAGTTCCGACATGCTGGCAGGCTACAGTTATTATTATCACTATTACTACGAGGACGGCCACCGCAAAAAAGGCCAAAAGGGCCGGAAAAAGAAAAGTCTTTTAAGCGGATATTACTCAAAAAAATAGGAGGTTCCATTCATGAAGAAAATTATTCTTTCTGCCGCTGTTTTCCTGGCCTCCAGCTTAGCCTGGGCCACCATGTATCCGCTGATAGGAGGCCCGGGGCTGGTTCACCTGCAATCGGCCAAGGCCGGGCCGGGGTTTGGATACCGCAGTCTGACCGCCGTATCCTCTTATTCCAATCAGACCTTTTACGGCCTGCAGGGAACGGATGACGCCTTCACCGACCTGTGGAGTCACAACTCCATCAGCTATTCACCGCTGCCCGGCCTGGCGGTGATAAGCCAAGGCCTGGCCCACGCCGAGCAGTGGAATATCAAAAATCCCATGCCAGACAGTTTTATTGCCGACAAAAGCCTGGGTTGTCCCGGCGATGCCCTGGTAGCAATAAAATACCAGTGGAGCCTGCAGGACGGCCGTTGGGACCTGGGGCTTATGCCCATGGTAACCATACCTATGAGCCGCGCCAAATATCAGGATTCTCCGTCGCAAAGCGGCAAGGTGGATTTCGGCGGAAAGGTGTTGTCGGATATCAATTTTTCCAATCTGGCGGTCTTGGTCAACGCCGGATTCCTGACCCGGGGGGATGAACGTCCCCAGCTCCCCCTGGGCGTGGGAATTGAATATAGCTTTAGCGATAAATTTTCGGCCTTTTTTGAATCGTCGGCTGAGCTTAGAATGGGAGCCCAAAAAGATTCCCGCCCCGACTCCCTGATTAATAGGGGGCGGGGAGCCGACCGAAACGAGGCCAGGATTACACCGGGCCTGCGCTTTGCCCCGGTTTCTTATCTGGGGCTGAACCTGGCCTGCGATATCGGGCTGAGCCGGGCCGCGGCCCCCTGGCAGGCGGTAATCGGCATTGATTTTCCCGCCACGGCGGGCAGGTCGCTGGTGGCTCCGTTGTGGGGAGCGGTGGCCGGCATCATCAAGGACAACTCTTCCGGGGCCGCCATCAAGGGGATAATATCCTTCCCCGGCCAGGATATCCCGGCGGTGATCAGCGACGCCAAAGGAGCCTATAGACTTAAACTCAAACCCGGCCGCTATAAGATCCAGGTCAAAGCTGACGGATACCGAACCATTTCCAGGGAGATGGAAGTGAAGGCCGGACAGGACGCCGGTTGGGCGCTGGACCTTAACAAAAAACTGGGGCAGCTGACCCTGAAAGTTACCGATGCCGACGGAAAAACCCCGCTTAGGGCCTCGCTAATCTTTGGCGCCAGCGGCACGCAGCCCTACAGTACCGATCCTGTCTCGGGACAGTATCAGGCTCAGCTGGTTCCCGGAAATTATACCCTGACGGTGGGCGCTCCCGGCTATATCTCCCAAAATGTAGCCATAGCCATCAAGGACAAGGAGGACCTGCAGCAGATGGTTGCCCTGCAGCCCTTGGTTCAGGCGGCTGTACCACCCAAGCCGGTAACGCCTTCCGCGGCCTCCGCCCAAGTCAAACCGAAGCCTGTCGCAACAAAACCACCGGTGGCGGCTACGCCGGCCAAACCGGCAACCCCGACCGCCCCCAAAATGTCGGCCGAGGAAGTGACCGCGCTTTACAAGAAGGGCGTCCAGCAGTTTATGAACGAGGAATATGCCCCGGCGGAAAAAACATTCAAACAGGTGCTGGCAGCCGATCCCGGACACGCCAAGGCCAAGGACTATCTGGGCAAGACCCGGGACAGGCTGAAAAAGTCAAAGGGATAGATCCACTTCCAAATAAACCATGGTCAATGGTTCCCGGGCCTGCCTATTGGTGCAGTTCCGGATTCCGGATTTATAGTTAAGGTCCCTCAAACTTTAAGGGTTAAAAAATGAAACGGCAGTATGTTTTACTGGGCCTGACCTTATTGTCAGCGTCACTGGCCGGGGCCGCCCGCTATCCGCTTTTTGGCGGGCCGGGACTGATCCATCTGCAATCCGCCAAGACCGGGATCGGTTACGGGGGTCGCAGCCTGGCGGCCCTGACATCTTATTCCGGACAGAACTACTATGGGCAGTCGGGAAACCAGGACGCCCTGCTTGATGCCTGGAGCTTTAACACCCTGTATTTTGTGCCGGTAAAGAACTTTTCCCTGATGGCGGCCGGTGTGGGCCATGCCGAGCAATGGACTGTGGCGGCTCCCGACACCAGCCGGCCCGCCGACCAAAGCCTGGGCTGCCCCGGCGATGTGGTGCTGGCTGCAAAATACTGCCTGCCTTTGATGGCCGGAAAATTGGACCTGGGCTTGATGCCCACCCTGTCGGTGCCGATGGATAAGGAAAAATACCAGGACGGCCCGTCCCAAACCGGCAAACTGGATTTCGGGGCAAAGGTCCTGACCGACATCAACCTGGGCCAGACAATGGTATTCGTCAACGCCGGCTTTTTGACCCGTGGCGACCAGCGGCCCCAGTTGCCTTTCGGGGCCGGAGCCGAATATTCATTCAAGGAAAACTTTTCCGCCTTTCTGGAAGTTTCGGGCGAATACCGGCTGGGCGCCCAAAAAGACTCAATCCCCGATGACCTGGTTTTGCGGGGACGGGGGGCCGATCGGACGGAATTACGGGTAACCCCTGGCCTCAGGTATTCCCCCCTGCCGTTTTTAGGGATCAATCTGGCCTGCGATATCGGGATGACCCAGGCTACAGCTCCCTGGCAGCTGATCCTGGGGTTTGACTTTCCCGCCGCCGCCGGCAAGGCCGTCTCCGGGACGATCGGCGGCGCGGTGGCCGGCCTGATCAAAGACCGGGAGACCGGTGTTCCCATGAAGGGCATGATCACCTTCCCCGGCTCCAACCTGCCGGGACTGGTCAGCAACGAAGCCGGAGATTACCAGGCCAAGCTTCCCCCGGGCGAGTACAAGGTCCACATTTACGCCAACGGCTACCGCTGGCTGGAACGGAAGATAAAAGTCAAGGAAGGCAAGGTGGAGAAATGGGACCTGACCCTGAAGCGGAAGACCGCCGGATTCAAGGGCAAAGTGGTCGACCGGGCCTCGGGCCAGCCTTTGCCGGCCATTGTCTCATTCAACAGCAGCCGGGCCGGCGATGTCAGCGCCGACCCCGCCACCGGGCAGTTCGCCACGGTGGTCGCCCCGGGGAAATATAAAATATCGGTCAGCCTGGAGGGTTATCGGAACTTTGAAGAAGAATTGACCCTCAAGGACAAGGCCGAGACCGAGCGCCAGATAACGCTGGAGAAAGAAATTGTGGTGGCGGCCCCGGCCTCGGGCAAAAGGGCCAAAACACCATCTGCCCAACCCCTGGCCCCGGTGGCCTACCAGCCTCCGGCTTCACCCACTTCCGTGGCCCCCACGGAAAGGCCAAAAGCCACAGCCAAACCAGCCCCAAAACCGGCAGCTCCGGCCATAGCCAAACCGGCCAAGATGTCGGCCGACGAAGTGACCGCGCTTTACAAGAAGGGGGTCCAGCAGTTCATGAACGAGGAATATGCCGCGGCCGAAAAGACCTTCAAACAGGTGCTGGCCAATGATCCAGGCCACGCCAAGGCCAAGGACTACCTGGGCAAGACCAGGGACCGTTTAAAAAAGAGCAAGTAGCCGTAAAATCTTACATTCCATGCAATCCGCCTGGGATGAATTGAACCACGAAGACGCCAAGGCCGCCAAGGATAACTTAAGCCATCTATTTGCCCTTGCGTCTTTCTGATTAGGTGCAACCATGAACAAGTCATTTCTAACCGGGGTTCTTTGGGCCGTCCTGACACTCTTGACCGTCAATGTTTTTGCCCAGCCGTCCGACTTCAAAAAGGATGATTTTTACCTGGGCCAAAACCAGCAGCTGGAGATAGAGATCCACGTCTGGGGCGAGGTCAACCGGCCCGGGGTTTACCGGGTGCCGGACGGCTCCACCGTGCTGGACGTCATCTCCAGGGCCGGCGGACCGACCCAGTATGCGGCTTTGGGACGGATCAAGGTCTCGCATACCCTGGGACAAAACCCCCGCACCGAGAAATCCGACCTCGACAAGTACTTAAGCAAGGAGAAGGCCGACACCCTGATGGTGATGATGCCCGGAGACGCCGTGATGGTCCCCCGCAACGCCCGGTTCTTCTGGAAGGACGCGGTCCGCTTCGTGGCCGACCTGGCGGTCATCGCCAACGTATACTACCTTATCTCCCGGAACCGTTGAACCGGCACAGGTTCACCGCAAGCTAACAGAGAATACGGTCCGTAAAGAGATTATTTTTTGCCGAACTATCAACATCTTTGATGAAAGCCAGACATTTGAACCAGGAATTAAAGACCCGGACCAGCGAGTCCAACATTTATGAGCTGATAGACCTTTTGTGGCGGCGGCGGCTTTTGATAGCGGCCTGTCTGCTGGGAGTGGTGCTGCCCATCGTCCTGGCCAATTTCACCATGCCGCCGGTTTACGAGGCCCAAACCACCATCATCTTTGAGCAGAGCCGGGAGCCGCTTCCCTCCTTCGACATCTCCGAGGCCTTCTCCCGCAAGAGCTACATAGTTAACCAGATCGAGGAGATCAAGTCCCGCAGCCTGGCCGAGGAAGTGGTCCGGCTTTTGGACCCGGAATATTCCCTGCTGCTGCTGCGGGGGCGGGACCGGAGCCTGAGCCAGGAGAGGAAGGACTACCGGCTGACCCAGATCATCAAAAAAAGCATCACCGCCGAGCCCATCCGCGATTCCGACGTGATACTGGTCAAAGTACAGGGTCCCACCCCGGAGGCGGCCTCCAACATCGCCAACCTGGTGGCCGAGGTCATCAAGGAACGGAGCGCTTCGGTCAAGCGGGAACAGGCCTCCTCCACCCGCAAATTCATAGAGGCCCAGCTGCCCTCGGTGGAGGCCACCCTGAATACCGCCGAAGAGGCCATCAAGAACTTCAAATCCCAGAACCAGGTGGTCTCGCTCTCCGACGAGGGCAAGGAAATCCTGTCCCGGGCCACCGAGGCCGACAAGCAGATGATCGCCGCCTCCACCGAACGCCAGAGCATCGAAGGCCGGCTGACCGCCATCTATGACCAGCTTAAGTCCCAGGGCGCCCTGACCGAGAACAGCCTGCCCCTGAGCGCCGGCTCCATGGCCGACAGCCTGCGCAGCAGCCTGGTAAACCTGCAGATGGAGATCATCAAGCTGCAGGTCAAGGGCTACGCTCCGGACCACCCCCAGATCAGGAACCTCAACGCCCAGATCGCCAATGTCAAGTCCCGGCTGCTGGAGGAACTGCAGAAGATCACCCAGAAGAACCGGCTTTCGCCCATGCCCCAGATCCAGTCGCTGCTGGACCAGATCCCTCCGCTGGAGATCCAGCGGGCCACCATGTCGGCCCGGGAAACAGCCTTAAAGACCATCCTGTCACAGTACGATTTCGGCCTTTCCAAGCTTCCCAACAAAGAGCTGCAGCTGGCCCGGCTGCTGCGGGCCAAGGAGGTGGGGGAGAGCGTCTACCGGCTGCTGCTGATGAAGCACGAGGAGGCCAAGATCACCGAAGCCGGGAAGATCGGGAACGTCCGGGTGATAGACCCGGCCCAGCCGCCCCAGTTCCCCATCAAGCCCCGCAAGGTGCTGAACTTCGCCATCGGCCTGGTGGTGGGATTGACCCTGGGAGTGGGACTGTCTTTCTTTTTGGATTCCCTGGACAATTCGGTAAAAACGGTGGAGGACATCGAGCATAACTTTGAACTGCCGGTGCTGGGACTGATCCCCGCCATTCACTCCGAGGGAGGAAAGAACGGCCGCAAGAACGGCGGCGACGAGGTGGCCCGGATCTCGGCCACCCTGGTCACCAAATACACACCCCGCTCCCATGTGTCGGAAGCCTACCGCTCCCTAAGAACCAACATCCAGTTCTCCCGGATCGACGACCCCCTGAAGACCGTGGTCATATCATCGGCCGCGCCCTCCGAAGGCAAGTCCACCTCGGCCGCCAATATTGCCATCACCACCGCCCTGTCCGGCATCCGCACCCTGCTGGTGGACGCCGACCTCAGAAGGCCGGTGATCCACTCCCTGTTCGGGCTGGAACGGGAGCCGGGGTTAAGCAACCTGCTGGCCGAACGCCTGGCCCTGGAGAAAGTGATCAAACCATCGGGAATAGAAAACCTTTCCATCCTAACCTGCGGGGCCATCCCGCCCAACCCCTCGGAGCTTTTGGGCTCCCAGCGGATGCGGGACCTGATCAAGCTGCTGAGCCAGCAGTACGACCTGGTGCTGTTCGACAGCCCGCCGGTGATCACCGTCACCGACACGGCGGTCTTAAGTCCCCAGGTGGACGGGCTGGTGCTGGTGGTAAAATCCCATGCCACCGACAAGCGGGCTTTGTTGCGTGCCAAGACCATTCTGACCAATCTCAAGGCCAATATTTTGGGCGTGGTGCTGAATAAGATCGAGCTTTCCGGTCTGGCCGGTAGTTACGATTATTATTACCACTACAATTATTATTATGCCGAGGACGGCGCCAAGAAAAAACGGGACCGGCAGCATAAATGGTGGAATGTTTTGAAGGGCTGAACTAATTTAACAATCTGTCTTGTTTTTAAACATGAGCCCGTCAATATTTAGGGAAAAAGGTTATCGCTTTTACTTTCTCTCCAATTAGGAAGAACGCATACACGTCCATGTTACCTGCGAAACCGGAGAAGCCAAATTTTGGCTTGAGCCCATCGTCTCACTGGCAGTAAACCATGGATTAAACCAAAGAAAACTGAAGGACATTCAGCATATCGTGGAGAAACACAAAGATGAGATCATTAAAGCCTGGCAAAAACATTTTATTGAGCGTTGAGAATATCACGCCTTTCGGCATTTGGCTCTTTGTAAAAGGAAAAGAATACTTTATGAGTTTTCAACAGTATCCTTATTTCAAAGACCAGACATTGAATTCCATACAAAAGGTCCAGTTGCTGCATGGTTACCATTTATATTGGCCGGACCTGGATGTTGACCTGGAAATAGATAATCTCGAGAATCCTGGAAAATATAAACTGCGATCCAAGGCTCCTGCACAATCAAGGAGAAAACAGCCTTATTCTAAGCTGCCATTGCGTGATGTTCGTAAAGGAAATGCCGCGAGACCAATGTGACCAAGTAAAAGATATAAAGGATGTATATAAAAAACCGGCGTATTTATATATACGCCGGTTTTTTATTGTTCCTGGCTTTGCTTCCCGTCTTCACATATTCCTGACTGTTTCCCTGAACTGTATGCCCCGTTTCTTAAAATCCTTTATGAACAGCACCGGATCGATGGACTTCTCCAGCGGCACCGCGCCTTTGGGCGCCAGACCCTGCACCAGGTGGTGGGCCACTATGGCCGCCGGGAACCCGGTGGTCCGCTCCATGGCGGTGAACCCGGTCCTGTCGTCCTGAAAATCAATGATGTCTATCTTGGCCTCCACTTTTTTGCCGTTGAGCTTTCCCAGGGCCGTCACCCGCAGCACTATCAGGTCCTTGTCCTTGGGGAAATCTATGGCCCTGGTAATCAGGGCATGGCTTAGGCGGCGGGGGATGACCTTCTGGCCCTTGACGTCGAGCGGAACCTGGTCGAAGAACCCCAGCTCCAGCATGGTCTTGATCTTCTGGTGGTGTCCGGGATAGCGCACCGTCTTATAGTCGTACTCTTTGACCTTCCCGGCAAAGGTCCAGGGCGCGGTGGAGGTGCCGCCGCTGGTGACGAAGGCCTCGCACCTGCCCACCGGCTGGGGGAACTCAATGGTCTCCAGACCGTCAAAGGTCGGGACCTTGGCCACCTTGCCGTTCCTGACGATGTAGGCCTCGCCGAAATATTCGTTGATCAGGCCCTCCACCGAGAACACCAGTTTGTAGTTCAGCGGCCCCCTGGGTTTTTGGGGCAGGCCCCCGCAGCGCATATGGATCTCGTCCACCTTGTCCAGTTTGTTGATGAAGTAGGCGGCCAGGGTGTTGCCCATGCCCGGCATCAGTCCGGTGTCCGGCACGATGGTGATTCCTTTGGCCCTGGCCTGCCTGTGGAGCGAAAGCTCTTTCATCACCACATCCGTGTTGCCGCCCAGGTCGCAGAAGTTGGCCCCGGCCTCCACCGCGGCCCTGGCCACTCCGTAATTGTAGTGGTAGGGCACGGCGCTGACCACGCAGTCGGCCCCGGCGAACAGTTTTTTGAGCGCCGCCGGATTTCCGGCGTCGGCCTTGACCGCCCTGGAGATCCCCGGCTTCACCAGTTTGTTGACCCGGGCCGCGCCGGTCCGGGCCAGTTTCAAGTCGTGGTCGGCCAATATGACCGGCCCGGCCTGGCAGAACTTTGCCAGGTCATAGGCTATGGCCACTCCCTGGCGGCCAGCCCCCAGAACTATGTATTTGTATTTCATGTTTTGATTATACCCCAAGGACCGTGATTTGTCAAAATTTATTTTTTGTTTTGGTTGCATAATTCGCCCCGTCCATATATAATTAACCTGTCATCCTGAGCGGTGCATTGATTTATTCGTAATGCCCAATACCCTGCCCGACAGACCGAAGGATGATCCGGGACTTCATCCCGGTGACCGGTTATCTGGACGATCTGGTGCTGGCGCTTTGGCCGCTGATCCTGGCTTTGTTAGCATGGATAATCATAAAAGTAATCGGAAAACATTGATGCCGACCGTCCAAAAGATAATAAAACTTTTAAAGCTCAAGCCCCTGCCCCAGGAAGGCGGGCTTTACCGGGAGACCTACCGTTCTGCCTTGAAGGTAGATTGCGGAACCGGGGCCAAACGCAGCGTGGGAACCTCAATTTACTATCTTATAACCCCGGATAGATTTTCGGCCCTGCATCGCGTTTCCTCCGATGAGATCTTTCACTTTTATCTCGGCGATCCGGTGGAGATGCTGCTGCTCTACCCTAACGGCAGGTCCCGGAAAGTGATCCTGGGACCGGACATCGAAAAAGGCCAACACCCTCAGTTCCTGGTTCCCAAGAATGTCTGGCAGGGTTCGCGGCTTAAAGGAGACGGCAAGTACGCCCTGCTAGGCACCACTGTTTTTCCGGGCTTCGATTTCGCCGATTACCGGCAGGGCAGCAGGAAAGAACTATTGAAGCTCTACCCAAAATGCAAACAAGCAATAACTGCATTGACCGCAGAATGAAGGTCTATCTTCTTTTAACCCTATCGCTGGCCCTGTTGGTTGCCGCGGCTTCAGCCCAAACCGGTTTTAAACGGATGCAGCTGCGGAACCCCAGGGTGCGGCAGGCCTATGTCCAAAAAGAGCCGGGAGTAAAAGCATTGTTCAAAGCCCGTGAACTTACCTATCCCCCAAAGCAGATCCTGATCAGAATATTCAAGCAGGAAATGCTGCTGGAACTCTGGGCCGCCGATTCTGCCGGAACGGCCATGATCCCGGTAAAAGAATATCCGGTTTGCGCCTCTTCCGGGGAGCCCGGTCCCAAGCGAAAGCGCGGCGACGGCCAGGTGCCGGAGGGCTTTTACTCCATCAATCATTTCAATCCCGCCAGCAACTTTCACCTTTCCCTGGGACTTGATTACCCCAACCGCTCCGACCAGCTGCTGGGCGACCGGGACGACCCCGGCAGCGCCATTTACATCCACGGGGACTGCGTGACCATCGGCTGCATCCCCATCACCGACGAGGGGATCAAGGAGCTGTACCTGATGGCGCTGGAAGCCAGAAACGGCGGGCAGGAGAAGATCCCCGTCCACCTTTTTCCCTGCCGGATGGAGGGGTCAAGCTATCAGAAAATGCTGGAGGAACATCGGGAAGACCCGGTTCTCTTGAGGTTCTGGGACAACCTGAAACAGGGTTATGATTTTTTTGGAGCCAACAAAACCGTTCCCCGGATAATGGTGGACCGCAAGGGGAGTTATTTTTTCAACCAACCGTAAAACGCCATGTTTAAAAACCTGAGCATTCCCGTTCAAAGGCTGTATGTTCAGATAACCGCCGCCATCGTCACCAACAGCTACTTTTTGGCGCCTTATCTGAAATACCTGCCCTGCCCCTCGCTGAACTGCTACGCCTGCCCGGCGGCTAATTTCGCCTGCCCCATCGGGACCCTGCAGTACTTCGTGATCATCGGGGTCTTCCCGTTCCTGCTGCTGGGAATATTGTTCCTGGTGGGAGGGTTCTTGGGACGATGGGCCTGCGGCTACCTGTGCCCCTTCGGATTATTTCAGGATCTGCTGGCCAAAATAAGAAAGGCCAAGCTTGAGATGCCCACCTGGCTGGGCTGGGGCCGCTATGTCTCTTTGGTCGGCGTGGCCATAATAATTCCGGCCATCACCAAGGAGCCCTGGTTCAGCAAACTCTGCCCGGCCGGAACGCTGGAGGCCGGGATACCGATAGTGGGCTGGGCCTTCTTCAAGACCAAGGCGCTGGGACAGTATTCAACGATATTGGGCATGACCGGCTGGCTGTTCTGGGTCAAGGTCGGACTGCTGGCCGGGACCATCGCGGCCGCCATCTACATCAAGCGTCCCTTCTGCCGGTTCATCTGCCCGCTGGGAGCCATCTTCGGTTTGTTCAACCGGGTCTCCCTGCTGCAGATCAAGGTGAATCATCACGCCCTGCACCTGCCGGCCGACTGCCGCAAGATCTGTCCGGTGGACATTGATATCAGAAAGGACCCGGTCTCGGCCAAGTGCATCCGGTGCATGCAGTGCACCAAGTGTCCGGGAGTGTCCCAGAAATAGCATTGTGAAAAAAGAAAAGCCCGAAGGATTTTATCCTTCGGGCTTTTTGTTAGAAGAAAACTACTAAGTACCGGCGATTCACTGCCGCTGGGCCACACGGGCGGCCCAGGTGAAGGCGCCGAAATACCTGCGCCACAGGTCATCGGTGGAGGAAAAACTGTTCTCGAACCAGAAATAATCCGCCAGCGCTTCGTACAGCCTGGTCAGCTCTTTCAGCCGCGTTTTGTTCCTGGGGTCATCGATGGTCAGCCAAAGCAGTTCCAGCCCGCGTTCGGCTGCCCGGCGGCTGATCCCCTCGTCCCGGCCCCGCCACTTGATGGTCCGCTCCACTTCGCTGCCGATGTTGGCCATTTGTCCGGCAAAGGTCAGGGTCTGCCAGCGGCCGGAAGCCAGTTCGCTATGAACGAAACTCACCTGGCCACCAGCCTTTCCACCACCGAGGCGATGCGCCGCCGGAGTTCCGGATCATCCACCCCGCGGCTGCGGTTGCCCTGCGACGGCCGGAGGTTGATCATGGAGTCGAATTCCAGCCAGTCTTCGCCTTTCACTTCGGGGTAAAAGTTTATCCCCCACAGGTCGCGCTGGCGCGAACCGGCCTCCAGCAACAGGGCCTCCTCGTCGGAATGCAGCTCGCCGCCGACGGCCATCAGGTTCCGTTCCACATCCACCACGGCCTTGACCATGTCGCCGAACCGTTCCTGCGCCAGCTCCTGCAGACGGGCCAGGGTTATTTTTTCACGTATGATCTCCATATGGTAATTATCCCAAATATGTAAGCAAAAAGCAAGCCTGTCCTTGGTAAGCTTGGGAACAATTAAAACGCTCCCAGGCGTTGTCGGCGGTGACCCGCGCCTTGATGTCATCCGGCAGCCAGGAGGCTCCCGAGCCGAACTTCTGGTCGGTGTCCAGGGCGATGTAGATGTTCTCGTAGTTCCCCTGGGAGGTGCCGTAAAGATATTTGTGGGTGATCTCGAAGAACAGGAAATTGTCGTTGACGTGGACCTTAAGCGTTCCCATGTCCCGGGCGTCGTCGTGGCCGTCCCCGCTGGGGGCGGAAGCCAAAAGATCATCGTAGACCTCCACCCTGTCAACCTCGTTCTGGGGGTCCGTGCCGCCGGAGACGGTTACGGTCTTAATGGCAGATGTGCGCAGGCCCTCTGCGTTGTATATGTAATCGTTGCGGGTGGTGCTGTTGCCCACTGATTGGCTTAGGCGGGTCAGCTTGCCCAGATAGTTGTAATGGTAATTCCAGACCCCGTCGTTTACCAGGTTACCGTTGCCGTCGTAGGTGTGGGTGACGCCGTTGGCGGTTTACAGGTGGTTGGTGCCTTGGTAGTAGCTGTTTTCATAGAGCTGTTAGTGAAAGCCTCGTATCGGGTGGGGCTGAATGTTTGGTATTGATGAGCCTAGTTACGGTGATCCGGTTGCGGACGACTGCCCCTCGACGAGCTTTTTGGCGGAGTTGCAGACCTCCAGTCCCAGTTTTTTCTGGCAAAGAAGGCAGAGCATTGCTCATGTTTAGCAATTATTGTTGGATAAGACAAACTGTTCACTAGAAAAAATACTTCGCTTTAGGAGGAGCATTTTTGCTATTGTACATTAAAAGGCATAAGGTGATCGTCTTTACCTTCTGTTATTTTCCTAGTATTTTTATTCCTTAAGTCCAATTCATATATATCCCACTTATTATCAATATTTGAAGAATATAATATCATATTTTTACTTAACAGAACTAGATCAAGGATGAATCCACCGTCATCGATTAGTAATTTTGTTTCACTCTTACTCATATCATAATCATATAACTTGCTAATCTTTTCATCAATCTGAATAACAAATACTAAATGGCCATTAGTATAAACCATAGTTACAACATCGTAAGGCTTGTCAATTAATACTTTGTCTTCTTTTGTACATAAATTCATTTTACATATCATTTGTTTGTTAACATCATAATATATGAAATTATTATTATCTAACCATTTTGGAGCTATTGGCCCAAGTATGCCTTTTGACACATAATTGCATGAATCCTTTTTAAAGTCATACAATAATATTCCATTTACATTACCGTATAAAAAGCGTTGTCCATTAGGTGAAAGTGATAGGTTGCCCGGAAAATCAACTGCCTTTGTTAAATATTTATAGCTATTGTTTTGTTTTTCATATACGACATTAATGCTATCCGGCTTGCTCAACATCACAATCATCTTGTTTCTATTAATGCTAAACAAATTATGACCTGATGCTGCGCTTAATGTAGATAATTTTTCATTGGAAATCATATCGTACTCATATAATACCCTTCTAGGTTGCACTTTTCTCTGTTCATCAAGCATAACATATACTCTTTTTTTAAAACATGCTACGTCAACTATAGAATATGAAGTTGATTCATCTAATTTTGATATTATGTATGGTTTATTTTTGTAAACAATAAATAATTGGTTTTTGCTTTTATTTATGTATCCATAATTTTCTTTTGCAAAATAAATGGTTCCTTGTGTTAGTATCAATATGCTTAATAATATTTTTCGCATGTTTCTCCTCTCATTCGATTGTTGGTTGTAATATTTCATCAGACGTTTCTTTTGGGATTGATTTTTCATCAATTTTAGGGTTATCTATCAACTCCTCCAATATTTTATCCTCGATTTCTTTTGCCTCCCAAGTGCAATCATTTACGTTGGGATCATCAGTTGTCCTACCGTTTTTTGCAATATAATTCTCGTAGTCTTTTGGTGTTTGAATATTGGGTTTTGCCATTTCTAGATTATGTGCAAATTCATGCCCTATTGTTGATAAACCACTGCTAGGTTTTATTAACGAATAAATCTGCTTTTTACCATCAATAACATCATTAAAATATGAAATACCAGGAGCGCTTCCAAATTTCTTTTGTTCAGCTGCATACATGTTTCTCAGTAATACTTCTGCCTTGTTATTCCTTCTTGCAGCATCATAAATATTTCTAAAGGTTTCGGAACGTAAGTACAATTGTACAACTCGTGCTTGCATTTTAGACCCAACAACGGATACTTTCATTCCATCTGGATCAACATATTTCAAAGGATTATTCAAACAATAGACATACGGGTTCAACATCTGCGGATTATACAAGAACTTTATATCCGGCACGCCCTTCAGTAACGGCTCCGGCTGGCTCCATCTGCCCAAACCCGTAGTAAAATACCTGGCTTTTGCGTAATACTGCCCGGTGGCATCGTCCTTTATATGCCCCGTAAACTTATGGGTATTGCCCGTAGCAACCGTCCCGGCCTCACTGCCGAAAGCCAAATAATCCTGCCGCCACACCACTGCCCCGGTAGCATCGGTCATCACTCTGGGACTATTTAGATAATCCGCATGGTAGTAATACGTGCTCCAATTGCGGGAGCAGGGGTGCCTTTTATGTTTACTGGGCTGTATACCTGAACACATCCCCGAACATAAAATACAGCGCTCCGGCCAGATCCTCCCTGCTCTGCCTTCCCCCGCCTTTCCGCAGGTAATCGTTGATGATCTCGCCCCTGTCGTTCTTGTAATCATAGGGATGCCGCAGGTTCATCTTGATCCGGCCCACCCGGCCCGACCCGTAGTGCAGGATGACCACCGTCCCGTCCGCCTGCACCTCCTCCACCAAGCCCACATGGGTGATCTTGTCGTAGCTGTTCTCCAAAGTGTTCTTGAAGAACACCGCGTCGGCCGGCCGGGGCGGCATGTCAACGTATGACAGGTTCTTGTCCCTTAAGGTAAGGTACAGGGACTCCGAGAGCGGCCGGCCCTGGCGGACGAAATTGTATTTTATCTTGCGGCCCATCACGGCATAAACCCCGTTGACATATCCCGAGCAGTCGTTCTTGAACCTTTTGTCCATCTCGCTCAGCCGCTTCACGCCGATAAGACTCTTGGCATAATTGACCAAAGCCTGCCTGGACTGCATCTCCTCGCCGGCCGGCTCCTTTCTTTGGACATAGGCCGGGGAGCAGGACACTACCAGCCCGGCGGTCAAGATCATCAGACCATGACGCCAGTATCTCATGCCTTCTTCCCAAAAGGAACATATTTCTTGAACCAGTGGAAACCGAACTTCTCCATCATTTTCAGATACCCGTCATTGCCTTCCGGCATGTAGTCTGCGCTGTAGTGCAGGCCGAAGCAGCGCTGGGCCGGGTTGATGTATCCCTGTTTTTGGATCCTGGCCAGGGCCCTTTTGACCAGGGCCGGGCCGCCGGTATTGCGGCAAACCCGCTCCATGTCCTTGAGCCTTTCCGGGGTAATGGCCACTTTCATTCCGGGATATTATTCGTCAAAAGCTTTGAACAGTTCCTTGTCGCTCAGTTCCCTGTATCTTTCGGAATGGACCATGACCTTGACCGGAAGTTTTTTACGGGGCACCGGTTTTGCCTTGGGGTAACCGATACATAAAAGGACCACTGGAAAGACTCCCCGGGGCAGCTTGAACATTTTCTTGAGGGCCGGGAAGAATTCCAGCACCGTCCCGATGTAACAGCAGCCCAGGCCCAAAGCGTCGGCCGCGGTGCAGATGTTCTGGGCGCTGATGATGGTGTCCTGGAACGAGATCCAGAAATGACGGAAGGAGCTGGTTGCGGTGAAGGGCGCATCTGATAGCTTCGACCAGCGCTCCAGCCTTCGCCAGTCTATGCAGAACAGCAGATTGACCGGGGCCTGGCCCACAAAGGGCTGTCCGCACAACTTGGCCAGCTTGGCGTTGGCGGACCGGTTCTCTATTTTGATGATGGAATAAGGCTGCAGGTTTCCCCCGGTCGGGGCCCGCACCCCGGCTTCGAGTACCTGCTCCAGTACTTTGGCCGGGATCTTCTTGCCTCTAAAAATGCGGCAGCTGCCCCTTTCCAGCAGCAGCCTGATGGTGGGATCGGCGGCCCGGGATGCTTTCTGCTCCGTTACTCCGTGATGTGACTTCATTTTATTGGTTCTCCTCCCTGGCTGCGGTTTTTTCAAGCTCCGTGATCATCAGTTTATAATCATGGTCGAATGTCTGGCCGTATAATTCCCTTAAACGAGACATTGCCTGGTCCTGATGCTTTTTGCTTCCTGTAATGCCGGACAATTCAAAGTAAACCAGCGCTTCCAGTATAATCCCGGGCTGTTTGTCGAGAAGGTCCAAAAGCATTTTTTCTATCCGGGGCCGGTCGTTCCCGGCCGCTATTTTTATTTCCAGTATCTCCGCTTTGGCCAAGATATCCTCGCTTTTATTTTTTTGGGCCGAAAGCTTTGCCTTTTCTAGATGATCCAGGGCCCCGGTCTTGTCCCCGGCCTTGGAACATACTTCGGCCAGCTGGAGATAATTTGAATCCAGCTCCTTGTCAAATCCGGCCTCCAGGTCTATCTCCACCGCTTTCAGAAAATATTCCCGGGCCCTCCCGTATTCTCCGGTCTTGGCGTATACCATTCCCAGCCCGCAACATCCCCCCTCCCGGCCTTCCGGATCTCCGGCCTCTTCGGAGATGCTCAGCTGTCTTTCAAAATACTCCAGCGCCGTCTGGTACTGCTCCTGCTCGGCATGAACTATACCCAGGTTGCCGCAGGACTGGCTGATGCCGGCCTTGTAATCCAGTTTTTGTGAGATCTCCAGCTTGGTCCGGTAACAGTCCACCGCCTCCCGGTACTTTCCCTGGCGGTAGTTGATGTTCCCTATGTTTCCCACCGCTATGCTTTGGTTGGCGGGGTCTCCCAGCCGCTGGGCCAGGTCCAGCTGTTTCTTGTAATATTCATGGGACCTGTCCAGCCGGTCCTGGAAAAAATAGACGTTGCCCATGGTCCCGTAGGTGATGCTCAGGAACAGGCTGTCATTCTCCCGCAAGGAGGCCTCGGCGCACTGCTCCAGGCATTCCAGGGCCTGGTCGAACCGGCCCCGGCTCATATGAACCTGGCTGAGGTTGCCCAGCCCGCTGATCAGATGCTTGCTGTCCCCGAAGCGCCTGCTCCGGGCGATCAGGTCATTGAAACATTCCTCGGCTTTCTGCTGTTTGCCCTGGGCGGCATATACCAGCCCGATGTTGTTGATGGTCTGGCTGATCCCGGGCTGGTCTCCCAGCTCGGTATAGATGGTCAGCGCCTCGTCAAGCGAGGCCAGCGGGTCATGCACCTTTCCCATGTACCGCATTATCCGGAACAGCTTGATCTGGGAATCGGCCGTCTGGCTTTGGGCTCCGGCCTGCTTGGCGAATTCCAGGTTTTTCCGGAACAGTTCTTCCGCCTGCTGCCATTCGCCCGACAGCTCCAGCACATCGGCCTTGCTGAGACAGACCGAATAGGCATAGTACTGCCCGCCGGCTTCCAGCCACAGTTTGTTTATGTGATACCGGGATTGGGGCATCTGCTCCTTAAAAGATGTTTTCAGAAAGACCTGGCCGGTCAGTCGCCGGAGTTCCCAACTTTTTTCCGCAGGGACTTGGTCTGCCCCTTTTTCTTTTTATCATCCACCCTCCTGGCCCTGGAAGCATAGGTGGGCTTGGTCTTCCGGCGAATCTTGGGCCGGACGGCCGCCAGCCTGATGATCTCCGCCAGGCGCTGCCGGGCTTCCAGCCGGTTGGCCTCGCGGGTCCGGTGGTTGCGGGCATCGATGACCAGATAACCGTCCAGGTTGATCCGATTCCGGTAAAGGGAAAACAGCCGCTGCTTCACCTCCGCCGTCAGGCAAAGACTGCCGGCCGCATTGAACTTCAGCTTGACCGCAGTGGCCACCTTGTTGACGTTCTGTCCGCCCGGCCCCGAAGCCCGGATGAACTCTTCGGAAAGTTCGTCTTCGGCTATCATTATGTTCTGGTTGACTGTCAGCGCCATTTGGCAAAATATTCTGATATCATTTTTCCGCCTTATAAGCTAATTGATCCACCGGAAAGTTATTATTTTCCTTTGAGTACATGGGCAAAGCTGTAAACCGTCAAGAATATTATCAGGCCCCAGGAAAGGGCCATGAACAGAGTGCCCCAAGCATTCATGTTATACTGCCTCCTTGTGTTAACCTTTCAGGCATTTTCAACTTTGCTTTTTCGCTTCCAGGCCCAGGCCACCAGCCCTATGATCACCGCCCATAAACCGAATACCAATCCCCGGGCGGCCCACTGGTACGGCTGGTCGGCCGGGGCCACCCCCTTCATCGCGATGAACGGCCAGAACTGCTGATAGGACCAGACCCCCAGCAGGATCAGCAGATAGGCCGGGGTCACGTATTTGATGATGGGTTTGTAGATCGCGGGGATCCTCATCTGGGCGCCCTGATGCATCTCCTTCCATCCTTTTTCGATCCCGAATACCCAGGAGAACAGGATGATCTCGATGGTGGCGAACACCACCAGGAACAGGGTGCCGCCCCAGAAATCAAGCTCGTCCACGAAGCCGTGGCCCAGAAAGAAGATGGCGGGCAGACAGGCCGTCAGAGAGACCGCGCCCAGCGCCAGCACCGATCTCCGGCGGCTCCACCCGAGCTCGTCCTCCAGGAACGAGATGGCCGGCTGGATCAGGGAGACCGAGGAAGTTATTCCGGCAATGAACAGCAGCAAAAACCACAGCCCGGAGAACATTGCCCCCCAAGGCATTTTCCCGAAGATCATGGGCATGGTCACAAAGCCCAGGTTGAAGGTGCCGCTCTGGGCGGCGGTTAAAGCTCCGGCCGCCCCGCCCAGGAAGATGAAGGCCGCCGGGATCACTATGGAACCGCCCAGGATCACTTCGCAGAATTCGTTGGTGGCCGAAGCCGTCAGCCCCGACAGCGCCACATCGTCGTTTTTCTTGAGATAACTGGCGTAGGTCAGGATCACCCCGATCCCCACCGACAGGGTGAAGAATATCTGGCCGGCGGCCTCTATCCAGACCCTGGCGTTGGCGAGCTGGGAAAAATCCGGATTCCAGACAAAGCCCAGGGCGTTCTTCACCGAAAGTTCCGGCATAGCCGGATCCGGGGTTCCCAGGGACAGCACCCGGATGGCCAGCAATATTCCTATTCCTATCAGCACCGGCATCCCGTACTTGGAAAGTTTTTCTATTCCCCCCTGAATTCCTTTATAGATGAAATAGAAATTAATCAGGAAGGTCAGGGCAAAGAAGACCAGGGCCGGGGCCAACCCCGAGAAATACTGGTTCTGGGCCAGTCCCTGAAAGCCAGACAAGAAAGCCTTCATCTCGGCCTGGCCGCCTCCGAACGGCAGATGCCCGGTGAAAGAATACCAGGCATAGGCCAGGGTCCAGGATTCGATGTACATGTAGTAAATGAGGATGATGAAAGGCCCCAGCACTCCTATGGTCCCCAGGTATTTGGCCCAGCGCCCTGTCCCGTCCAGTTTGTCAAAGATGCCGGGGGCGGTGCCGTGGCCACGCTGTCCTCCCAGGCGCCCGATCGTCCATTCCACCCACATCATGGGAATGCCCAAAAGCAGAAAGGCAATGAAATAGGGGATCATAAAGGCCCCGCCGCCGTTAAGCACCGCCTTGGCCGGGAACCGCAGGAAATTCCCCAGCCCCACCGCGCTTCCGGCCACGGCCAGAATGACCCCCAGTTTGGAGCCCCATTGTTCGCGTTTTTCTGACATACTCTCTCCTCTTAAACGCTTGAATGAATATTGAATTTAGGAGACGGTAGACCGGACAACCCTTCAGTATTCTGACTTCAATATTCTGTATCCCGGTTCAGCTCACATATTCTTCCTGATCATGGTGGCCAGCCTCAGGATTCCTTCCTCGATCTGGGCCTCGGTGGGATAGGAGAAATTCATCCGCATGGCGTTCTGGCCCTTGCCGTCGCAATGGAAGGCGGTGCCCACCACGTAGGCCACCTTCTCTTCTATGGCTTTGGGAAAAAGCTCGTTGGCGCTCATGTTCTTGGGCAGCCTGATCCACAGGAACAGCCCGCCTTCGGGCTTGGTCCATTTCACCCCCTTGGGCATGTGCTTCTTCAGGGCTTTCAGCATCACCTGGCGCTTCTGGCCATAGATCAGCTTGATCCGCTCGATCTGGGGCTGCAGCAGGCCCTGCTTCATGTATTCGGCGGTAATCAGCTGGTTGAAGGAGGGGCTGCACAGGTCCATGCTCTGCTTGGCCACTATCATCCGGTCCATCCATTCGGCCGGGGCGGTGATCCAGGCCAGGCGCAGGCCCGGGCAGAAGATCTTGGAGAAGGTCCCCAGCACTATCACCTGGTTCTGGGTGTCCAGGCTGTAGATGGGCGGCACCGGATCCCCGGTGAAGCGCAGGTCGCGGTAGGGGCTGTCCTCCACGATGGGCACTTCGTACCGGTAGGCCAGCTCCAGCAGTTTCTTTCGGCGCTCCAGGCTCATGGTGATCCCCGACGGGTTCTGGAAATCGGGCACCACATAGATGAATTTGGGCTTCTTTTTCTTCTGGGCCATTTTGCCCAGGACCTTCTCCAGCTTGTCCATCCGCATCCCCTCATCGTCCTGGGGCACGCCCACCATCTTGGCCCGGTAGGCGGTGAAGGCCTGGAGCCCGCCCACGTAGCTGGGGAGTTCTACGATCACGGTGTCGCCGGGATCCAAAAACACCTTGGACACGATGTCCAGCCCCTGCTGGGAGCCAGAGGTGATGAAGATGTTCTCCGGCTTGATGCCCGACTTTTCCTGGGACATCCACTTGGCCAGCTCCTCGCGCAGGGGCGCCTCGCCCTCGGTGGTCCCGTACTGCAGGGCCGTGGCCCCTTTTTCCCGCAGCAGCCGGCAGGAGATCTCCTCTATCTCCTTGACCGGGAAGGTGTCGGGGGCCGGCAGTCCGCCGGCAAAGCTGATGATGCCGGGCTGGCGGGTGAACTTCAAAAGTTCGCGGATCTCGGAACGCTTCATGTTCAGGGCGTTCTTGGAATAAAAGGCCGAAAGGTCTTTGATCATGGCTGGTGACTCCGATATTTTATATTGATTTATTGGTTTATCGCTTTGGCGCCGTTCTAAGAAACTAACTCTTTTTCATAATTTCCGGACAATAACTAATTTATATCTTAATGCTTTTCTGCTCCAGACCCGTCTCTTTGGCCATCATTTCAAAATGCCGGTCGGCATGCAGCAGCAGGCAGCGGTACTTTATGGCCAGACGGGCAATGATCAGATCGGTGGTTGGTATCCTTAGACCGGCCCTTATCAGGCGATGGCCCAATTGGGCAACCATCTTCCATTCCTCCTCCGGGAACGGCAGATAATGTAAGGAGCCCAGCTCGCTGGAGAGATCTTGATACTCCCCCTCGTTTCGGGCTCCCTGTAAAAGTTCTGCCAGGATCATTCCGGCGGTGGCCGCCCGGTCATGCTCCAGCAGGTCCCCCACCAATGCTTGGGCCTGCGTTGAACCCTTGGGCCTTAAGGCTAGGATCCAGGCCGAGCTGTCTATCAGGACCAATCCGCTACCGGGCATTTCTGGATGCCTCCAGCTTGTTCAGCGTAAGGTTCAGTCCGGTCCGGCCCAGGCGCTGCTTAAGGCTGACCATCCTTTTCTGGCGCACCAGTTCCTCCAGGGAAAGGTTTAACACCTGCCGCTTGGTCTTGGCGCCGGTCAGCCGAAAGGCTTCCTTCAACAAATGTTCGTCCAATTCAACCAATGTTTTCATATATACCTCCTATATATATAAATATAGGCCATTTATATATATAAGTCAAGCAAAAACTTTCTTTATTTTTTTCCGATCCCCGGCAATGGCCTGCTTCAGTTCCCTCAGGCTTTCGAACTTCTTGCCGGACCGGATGAATTTGTGAATCTCCAGTATCAGCTCCTTGCCGTAAAGGTCTCCCGGGTTCCCGAAGGCATTGAATTCTATCGCCCGGGCGCTTCTGCCGCCGAAGGTCGGCCGGCTCCCTATATAAAGCATCCCGTCATAGGCCTTTTTGCCAGTCAAAGCCCTGGCGGCATAGACCCCGTCCCCGGGGATGAGTTTCAGTCTATCGCGGATTTTTAGGTTGGCGGTGGGATAACCCAGTTTCCTTCCCATTCTCCTCCCCTTCACCACCCGGCCGCCGATCAGGTAGGGGTGGCCCAGCAATTTTACCGCCTGGTTAAAAAGGCCGTCCTGGATCTGCTTCCGGATCAGGGTACTGCCGATCTTTTTCTGCCGTGACTGGCAGGCGGCGATCCCCTCCGCCTTAAATCCGTATTTCAGCCCCAGCTGCTTCAGCAGCAAGATGTCTCCCCGGCGCCCGGCCCCGAACCCGCAGTCCTGGCCGCAGACCACCTTAGCGGCTCCCAGCCGGTTGACCAGTATTCTTTTTACAAACTGCTCCGGATCCATGGCGGCCATGCTTTGAGAGAAGCGGATCACGGCCATCACATCCGCCCCCATCCGGGAAAGAAGTTGTTTCTTCTCGTTTCCAGTGGTCAAAATGAACGGCTGGTTCGAACGGCGGAGAATCTTCTGGGGATGGGGCTCAAAGGTCAGCACCACGCTTTGATGGCCTGCCGCTTTGGCCCTGCCGACCAGTTTTTTTATCAGGGCCTGGTGGCCGCGGTGCAAGCCGTCAAAAACACCCAGGGCCACTACTGCTCCGGGATGCTTTTCGCCGAAGTTATTGAGGCGGGTGATGGTCAGCATTGCGGTGCCAATACCGCCTGCGGTTTGAACACGTTGTTTTGGAGCGTACCCAAAGCCAGTATCTGGCCCTGATAGCGGGCCTTGATCTGTCCGGCGTCGGGATGGGAACATTCCACCTGGTTGCCGTGGCTTATCCTTTGGGCCTGTTCCGGGGATAATTCCAGGGATTCCAGAAAGTACAGGGCCTGGTCTATGGAGAGTGCAGCGGATGCCAGCTCTGCTCTGCCGGCATTTCCGGACACGGCCCGGTCCAGGGTGAATTCTCCCACCGCCGTTCTGACCAGTTTTGACAGGACCGCACCGCAGCCCAATAATTTTCCCAGATCAAAGGCCAGCGAGCGGATGTAGGTCCCTTTGGAGCATTTGATTATAATGGTGATCTCGGGCAATTCGACCGATTCCAGATTGATCCGCCGGATCTCCACCAGGCGGGGAACCAGCTCCACCGCTATTCCCTGGCGGGCCGTCTTGTACAAGGGCTGGCCGTCCTTTTTGATGGCCGAGAAGGCCGGCGGTGCCTGCCTGATGGAGCCCCGAAAGCTGCTTAACGCTTTCTCTATTTCGTCCCAGCTGAACTGGGGAACGTCTGAAGTGGAAAGGATCTGTCCGCTCAAATCATAGGTATCGGTGGTTATCCCCAGTTTGATGACTGCCAGGTATTCCTTGTCCAGGGCCTCGAAATATCTTGCGGCCCGGGTGGCCTGGCCGGTCAGTATTATCAGGATGCCGGAGGCATCTGGGTCAAGGGTTCCGGCGTGCCCGGCCTTCTTGATGCCCAAAAGCCGCCTGAGACTGGCTACCTGGGCAAAGGAGGTAGGTCCCGGCGGCTTGTTGACGATGTAAACCGAGCCTCCGCCTTCGCTAACGGGTCCGGCGAGTCCTGGCTTGCCTGCCGGAGCCCCCGCGAAGGCCGGGCGCAGTTGAACGCTGCTGCGGACAGATTCCGGTTGCTGACTGCTCATGTCCGGGCCTTAAAATATTTTTCTGCCGAAGCCGCTATGCCCTGAACGCTGAGGCCGTTCTTTTCCAAAAGCAGCGGCCGCGGGCCGGCCTCCACGAAACTGTCGGGCAGGCCCAGCCGCTGGATATCGGTTTTCAAATGATGCCGGTTGGCCAGCTCCAGCACGGACGATCCAAAGCCCCCGGCCAGAACATTTTCTTCGATGGTCAGTACTTTTTTATGGCGGACCAGGATGTCGCGGATGGTTTCTTCGTCCAGGGGGCTGGCGAACCTGGCGTTCCATACCTCTATCTCCATACCCTTTGCTGCCAGGAGTTCCGCCGCCTGACGGCCCAGGGTGGCCCCGATGCCCAGCCCCAATATGGCCCCGTCCTTTCCCTCCCGCAGCTTTTCGGCCCGCCCTAAGGGCAGTTCCTGCGGGGCGGTCAGCCTGACCCCGAAACCGCTGCCCCGGGGATAGCGGATGGCCGAAGGGCCCTGATGTTTGAGGGCGGTCAGCAGCATGTCCTTCAATTCCTGCTCATCCCTGGGAGCCATCAAAAGCAGATTGGGAATGCAGCGCAGATAGGAGATGTCGAAAGGCCCGTGATGGGTGGGGCCGTCCTCGCCCACCAGCCCGGCCCGGTCTATTGCCAGCACCACCGGAAGCTTTTGGAGCGCTATGTCGTGGATGATCTGGTCGTAGCCCCGCTGTAAAAAAGTGGAGTAGACGGCCACTACCGGCCGGAAACCACGGGCGGCCAGCCCGGCGGCAAAGGTCAAAGCGTGCTGTTCGGCGATGCCCACGTCATAGAACCTTTCCGGAATGGCCTCCCGGAAGATGTCCAGCCCGGTGCCCTCGGGCATGGCCGCGGTGATGGCCACGATCAGTGGATCCTTTAGCCCCAGTTCGGTCAGGGTCTGGCCGAAGACCTCTGTGTAGGAGGGAATGTCCGACTGGGTGCGGGAGTTGCCGGTCTCGGGATCGAAGGCCCCCACTCCGTGAAATTTTTCAGCATTGCTCTCGGCCGGGGCATACCCTTTTCCCTTGGTGGTCAGCACGTGAAGCATGGTGGGGCCGGGCAGATCCTTGATCCGGTCCAGTATCTTGATCAAAGCCTGCAGGTCATGGCCGTCCACCGGGCCTTCGTAATGGTAGCCCAGTTCTTCAAATGTCAGGCCGGGCACTATCAGGTTCTTGAACCCCTGGCGCAGGCGGCGGAACAGCACCCGGGTGGGCAGCCCTACGTCAGGCGGCAGGGTTCCCAGAAAATCCCAGACGTTTTTTTCAAAATTGGTATAGGCCGGAGCGGTGGTGATCCTGGTCAGATACTGGCCCAGGGCCCCCACCCGTTTGGAGATGGCCATCCGGTTGTCGTTCAAGACCACCAGCATGTTCTTCTTTAACTGGCCGGCGTGATTCAGGCCCTCAAAGGCCAGGCCCCCGGTCAGCGAGCCGTCGCCGATGATGGCCGCCACCCGGAAATTTTCCCCGGTCAGGTCCCGGGCGCAGGCCATTCCCAGGGCCGCCGAGATGGAGGTGGAGGCGTGCCCGGTGTCGAAGCAGTCATAGCAGCTTTCAACCCGCTTGGGAAACCCGCTCAGGCCCTGATAGGTCCGCACCGTGCAGAATTCCTTTTTCCTTCCGGTCAGGATCTTGTGGGCATAGGTTTGGTGGCCCACGTCCCAGATCAGCTTGTCCTCCGGAGTGTCAAAGACGTAGTGCAGGGCAATGGTCAGTTCCACCGTGCCCAGGCTGGGTGCCAGATGCCCGCCGTTCTTGGAAATCACGCTGATGATATGCTGTCGGACTTCTGAAGCCAGCTGCTGCAGCTGGGGCAGGTTGAGATCCTTCAGGTCGCTAGGATTATTTATATTGTCCAAAATCATGTTTTTAATTTACTAAGATTACAAACAATCTCTCAGTATGCTATCTAAATCATCTGATTTCATTTTTTCAGATTTCCAAATTAGCTTTCCTTGTTTATTGATATATCCAATCCGATCCTTGAACCTCACCATAGCTACTTCACCTAAATAATCACTAACCACATCATAATTGGTGGTAAGCCTTATAAAACCATTTACGTCAATATAACACCATCGGGTCTTATATTTAACACGCGCTAACCCTTCCGAAAAATTATATGCATCCTCGTATTGTGGCTGTATAATGTATCTACCTTCTTTGTCCGTATATCCGTATTTCTCGCTGACTTTTACGGCCGCTACACCGTCTTTAAAACTATTGGCAATTTCGTATTGAGGCATAACAACGATTTTACCAATGGTATTAATAAAACCATATCTATTGTCAACCTTTATTAGACCTAGTCCCTCCGTAAATGGCAAAGCAAAATCAAACACAGGGTTAATGATAAAAACACCCCGTTTGTTAATATAACCATATTTGCCCAAACTATCAACAGGTGCAAGCCCTTCAGAAAAATATGTAGGATTTTTATATTCTGGTACTATTATAATATTCCCATTTTCATCAATGTAACCACACTTACCGCCAATAATAACTGCAGCTAAAGAATCATTGAAGAAATTTGTATATTCAAACTTTGGGGTGATTACTTCTTCACCTTTTTTGTTGATATAACCCCATTTATCATTTACTTTAACTGCGGCCAAACCGTTACTAAAATAATATGCAAGTTCATATATAGGCTTGATTACGACATTGCCCATTCTATCTATAAACCCATATTTATTATTTATCTTTACGACCGCTAAACTATCAATATAATAACCAGCACTTTCAAATTGGGGCTTTATGACTGTTTTTCCCTTGTTGTCTATATACCCCCATTTTCCTTTAACGACAACTGGGTAAAGTTTGATCTTCCCTTTTTCTTTTTGTGAAAAAACAAGACCCGATATACAAAGCATTGCGCAAATTGTAAAAAATACAAACCTTACCTTAACTATTTGCATTTTCGCTCATCCTATCAGGTAGTGAAACAAAATACCCCAGCCGATGCCCAGCAGGCATCCGGCCAAAACCTCGATCGGGGTGTGGCCCAGCAGTTCTATGATCTGCAGCCCCTGGGCCTTTTTTTTAAGGGTTCTGCTTTCCAGTATCCGGTTCAGGGCTATGGCCTGGCGGCCCACCGCCCGCCGCACTCCGGCCGCGTCGTACATCACCACAAAGGCCACATAGGCCGACAGGGCGAACAGCCAGCTGTCGAACCCGGCGCTTAATCCTATCATGATGGCCAGGGTGGCCGAGGAAGCGGCGTGGGAGCTGGGCATCCCGCCGGGCTCCAGGGTCCGCTTCCAGTTGAGCCGGCCCTCCCAGATTATTGAGGCAAAGGCCTTCAGTATCTGGGTGGACAGCCCGCTGGCGGCCACGGCCCACAGCAGCTTGTTATTTAGGATCTCCCAGAACGGCATAGGTCAGTGAACGGATCGTTGGGATTTGATATTAGGGCCTGGTGTACAAAAGACAATAAGCAATAAGCAATGAACAGTGAACTATGAACGGCAAACACCAAACTGGTTAAGTTAGAACGTCCGGTTGACCATGTAATCGGCCCACTGCATCAGAAGCTGCTTGTACTCCGTCTCCGGCATCGGCTCCAGCGCGTTGATGGCCTTGCGCACATATTTCTGGGCCAGCTCGGCGGCGTGCTCGATGCCGCCCAGTTTTACGAACAGCTTGGTCACATTTTTGACCTGGGCCGGGGTGGCCTTGGGATTGCCCAAAGTTTTCAGGATCAGGCTTCTTTCGGACCTGGAGGCCGCACTAAGCGAATGGTAGACTATCACCGTCCGCTTGCCCTCGCGGATGTCCGAACCCACCGGCTTGCCCAGGGTCTTCTCGTTACCCAGAATGCCCAGGATGTCGTCCTGGAGCTGAAAAGCCATTCCGCAGTGGGAGGTGAACTGGGACAGGGCCTCCACATAGGGGTGCTTGTTGTTGGGCTGGTCGATCCCGATCATGGCCCCGGCCTTGCCGGCGAACTGGTACAGGGCCCCGGTCTTCTTCCAGAGCATGGCCAGGATCTTTTCCTCGTTCAGCGATTCCAGCGGCATCTTGGAGTACTGGACATCCAAAGCCTCGCCCTCGATCAGGGCCGACTGGACGTCGATCTCCAGGTCCAGGATCAGCTGCAGCACCAGGATGGGGTTCACCCCCCGCTCCCGCACCAGTTCGGTCAGCAGCGCGATGGTCCAGCCCTGCTGCAGGTCCCCGGCCAGGATGGCCATGGAGGTTCCGTAGTGCCGGGCCTCCTCGCCCTTAAGCCCCAGACGCTTGGCGGCCCGCTGGGTCAGCTCCTCGTGCACCGTGGCCGCGCCCCGGCGCAGCTTGTCCCGGTCGATGATGTCGTCGTGGACCAGGGTCCAGGTGTGGTAGACCTCGATGGCCGCCGCCGCCGGCAGGGCTTTTTCCTCGTCGCCGCCCACCGCCCCGCAACAGAACAGGCAGACCGCGGGCCGCAATGATTTGCCTCCTATGCCCAGGTAGCTGTGCATCCCCCGGTAGATGTCCTCGGGCAAAAACCTGTCGGGCCTGTCTTTTAATTTAAGATACTGGTGAACGCTCTCCTTGCGCTTCTTGACCTCTTCCAAAAGCCTGGCCAGGGGGCTGATCGGGACCGGGAGGGCCTTGGCTGTAGGCTTGCCCACCTTCTTGGCGGCAGGCCTGGCTGGTTTCCTGACAACTGGCTTGACCGGCCGTTTGGCTACGGGCTTTTTGGCGGCAGCCTTGGGAGGGGTCTTGGATCTTACCGTTTTCGCTTTTTTGGTTTTACTATTGCTCATTGGGACCCTCCTCCAATTTCATTGCTTCGGTTTTAAATTCCCCCTGGCCGGTCAGGGTAAGTTTTTTGATCTTGAAATTCACCTCGTTCAGGGAGGCTTTGGCCTGGCCCATCAGTTCCATACCTTCCTGATACAGGCCCAGGGCCTGGTCTATCTCCACTTCGCCGGATTCCAGCTTCTCCACGATCTGCTCCAGCCGCTTCAATGCTGTTTCCAGTTTGAAGTCTTTCGGCTGGTTTTTCTTTGCGGCTTTCATCGGCCCGTCTCCTTAACTGTCGTTTTAGCCCATCCCCGGGAAAACTCTGCGGTCAAACTGTCTTCCGGTTTAATTGTTTTTGAGTCCTTGATCACCCGGCCCTGCTGATCGCGGCAGATGCTGTAACCCCGGGCCAGCACCGAGCCGGGACCGAGAGCCGCCAGCGACAGGCTTAATCCGTCCAGCCTGGTTTTCAATAATCCCACCTGCCAGGACATGACCGCGCCCAGTTGTTTCTGGGTCCGGGCCAGCTGTTGCGATTTCTGTTCCACCAGGTCGGCCAGCCTCATCATCCCGTAACTGCGGCCCGCTGCTTTCAGCCGTTGCTCATACCGGGAGGCCAGCCACAGCAGGGCGTTCTTCATTCTGACGCCAAAATCCGAAAGACCCGATCTGACCTCGGCCAGGTCCGGCACCGCCAGTTCGGCTGCGGCCGAAGGGGTGGGGGCCCTGAGGTCGGCCACAAAATCGGCGATGGTAAAATCCACCTCGTGCCCAACTGCAGAGATCACCGGAAGCTTGGATTCATAGATGGCCCGGGCCACCGCTTCCTCGTTGAAGGCCCATAGGTCCTCGGCCGATCCCCCGCCCCGGCCCACTATCAGGAACTGTACCCGGCCGAAGCGGTTGAATTGTTCTATGGCCTGGGCGATCTTGTCCCCGGCCCCCAGCCCCTGCACCGGCACCGGGTTCAGGATCAACTGACACAGCGGCCAGCGGCGTTTTATGACCTTGATGATGTCCCGCAGAACCGCCCCGGTGGGCGAGGTCACCAGTCCGATGGCAGTGGGATATTTGGGAATGGGCCGCTTGTGTTCGGGATCGAAAAGCCCTTCCTGGAACAGTTTGTTCTTTAATCGTTCAAAGGCCAGGGCCAGTTCGCCCTGCCCCGCTATTTGAAGCTGCTGGATGTTGAGCTGGTACTGCCCGGCCCGCTCGTACAGCGTGACGTCGGCCAGGGCCAGGCACTGCATCCCGTCCTGGGGCAAAAGCAGCAAAGACTGGGCGGCGGCTTTGAACATCACGCAGCGCACCTGCCCCCCGTTGTCCTTTAAGCTGAAGTACAGATGGCCGGAGGAATGGGCCGTCATGTTGGAGACCTCGCCCTTGACCCACAGCCGGGGGATGAAGGACTCCAGCACCCGCCGCACCTGGGCGTTGAGCTGGCTGACCGAAAGGATTATTTGTTTGTCGTCAGGCATTTGTTCGGAGAAAAGATCACTCTATGAAGCCCAGGCGTTTGGCCTTCTGGACATCCTGCTCGGCCCGGCTGCGGTCGCCCGTCATATAATATGTATAGCCCCGGTAATAATAAGCCTGTCCGTAATCGGGGTCAAGTTCTATCGCCCGGCTGAAATCGGCAATGGCTAAAAGATAATTATTCATTTGCCCGTGAGTAGTGGCCCGGTTATAGTAGAACAATGGGTCTTTCGGGGAAAGGGTTATGGCCCGGGACAGATCGGACAGGGATGAATCATATTGTCTCTTCATTCCGTAGGCCAGGCCCCTGCCACTGTAAGCCTTGGCATATGCCGGATCAAGAACGATGGCCCGGGAACAATCTTCTATGGCCTCATCGGGCCGGTTTAATTTGAGATATGTGCAGCTTCTGTTGTACCAGGCAGCAATATTGGCCGGATCTATGGCCACCGCACTGGAAAAATCATCCTCCGCTTCCTGATTCCGGCCCATTATGTCAAAAGCGTTGCCCCGGTGGTTATGCGCAAAGGGATTGGCTCCGGGATATTTATTTATAGCATTGCTCCACAATGTCAGACTGTCCCGCCAGACAAAACAACGCTTGTACGCGGAAATGCTTTCTGCCGCAGTAATCAGGACCAGGAGGACCGCGGCAGCGGCCATGACCTGCCGGGATCCGCCCCGGAACATCTTATACAGATACGACCCGGCGAGAAAGAACAGGCCCAGCGAGGCAAAATACGAATAGCGTTCGGCCGCGGCAAAACCGCCCACCGGAACGATCTGCAGCACCGGCAATATTGTGACAAGATAAAACATCCCCCCGAAGAAGACCGTCTTGTTCCTGCGCCCCCATTTTAAAAGTGCAGCAATCATTAGAACACTGGCGATCGAAGCCAGGTAAAAGGTCCATGGCAGGGGCGTTCCGGGGTAGGGATGAAAGGCCGAAAGCCGGAAAGGAGCAGCCAATTTTATTATATAGAAAACGAAACCGTAACCGGCCGTCAGTAAATTGTCGGCCAAAGGCCGGCTGGTCTGGATGTACTGGCTTTGTCCCTGGGCGTAATATGAGATCACTCCGAATGCTATTGCCAGGGCCGCATACGGGGCTTTCTCCAGCCATGACCGCCGGTTGAACTGTTTGCCGAGAAAGTGGTCCGCCAGAAACAGAACCGGGACCAGGGCCACCGCCATGCCCTTGGAGAAACAAGCCAGCAGGAACAAGAACAGCGAAGCGGCATAATCTGCGGTCTTTTCCCGGAGCTTGTAACGGAGGTATGTTATCAGGGAAAGCAGGGCAAAGAAGGCGTAGATCAGGTCTTTCTGGGAGGCGGCCCAGGCCACTGGCTCCACTCTCAAGGGGTGCACTGCCCAGAGGGCTGCGATGATCCAGGCTGTCCAGCCGTTATTCAGCAGAGAGAAGAAAAGCCAAAAGACCAGGAAGGCATTCAATAAGTGCAGGAGAACACTCGTTATATGGTAGACCCGGGGGTCGGGGCCATTGATCTTATATTCCAGAGCGTAAGTTAAAAGGACCAGCGGATAATAATTGCCGTCATATCCAGAGCTGAACCAGCTTTTTATATTGGCCGGTGAAATCTTCCGGATCAGGCTGTTTTCAACAATGTAGCTGTTGTCGTCGAGATTTATGAACCCGTTGTTGCGGCAGGGCGAGAACACCGCCAGCACCAGCATGGTCAGCGCCGCCAGGACGAGGACAAAATGGCTTTTCTTGAAGACCGGGATCGATGAGGTTATTTGCTTGTCATCATTCATATTTTAGCCACAGATCGATGCACCGAGTTGCCAAACTGATCTTGTCGAAGTTTTATCGAAATGACGCAGAGGTACGGAGAATTTCTTTAAACACTCCCTCCCCGCATCGGGGAGTGCGTTATTGCCCCTTCCCATGCGGGGAAGGGGTGGGGGTTAGGTCGCCGCCTTCACCGTGTTCTTCAGCAGCATGGCCCGTGTCATCGGGCCCACCCCGCCCGGCACCGGCGTGATGTGCGAGGCGACCTTGGAGGCCGACTCGAAGTCCACGTCGCCCACCAGCCGCACCCCGCTCTTCTTGGTGAGGTCGGTGACCTGGTTGACCCCCACGTCTATCACCACGCAGTTGTTGTTGAGCATGCTGCCGGTGATCATCCCCGGGCTGCCGGCCGCCGCGATCACGATGTCGGCCTGCTTGGTGTAGTAGGGCAGCCCCTTGGTGCCGGTGTGGCAGACGGTGACGGTGGCGTTGCCGTTCTTGGCCTTCTGCAGCAGCATGTTGGCCAGCGGCTTACCCACTATGTTGGAACGGCCCACTATCACGATGTACTTGCCGGAGATCTCGATCCCGGTGCGGACCAGCAGTTCTACCACCCCGGCCGGGGTGCAGGGCAGAAAGCGCGGCCGCCCCAGGGTCATCAGACCCACGTTCTCGGGGTGAAAACAGTCCACATCCTTTAACGGGGAAATGGACTGGAAGGCCTGCTCTTCGGACAAGCCCTTGGGCAACGGCGACTGCACCAGGATGCCGTGGACGGTCTGATCCTGGTTGAGTTCTTTGATCTTGTCCAGTAATTGAGTCTGCGTAGTGTCCGCCGGAAGTTCGATGACCGAGGAACGAATACCGACCTCTTCGCAGTCCTGGTGCTTGTTGCGGACATAGACCTGGGAGGCGGGGTCGCTGCCCACGATGATCACGGCCAAATGCGGCTCAGTCCTGTTGGTCTTGAGCTCGGAGACCTCGGCTTTGACTTCCTGGCGGATGTCCGCCGCTATTTTTTTTCCGTCGATGATTTGAGCCATTTATATGCCCTAAAATATATGCTTTAAGAATTGAATAGTCTGTAATAGTGCTTGTCCCTGATTTGGATGCCATAGATTGCCTGCTTGGTGGCCTCCTTCAGGGGAAGGCTTTCCACGGCTTTTTTCAGCAAATTGATATGGAACTTGGTATTTATGCCGGCGGATCCTGACAGCTTGGTCCCTATTATATCCGATTGACAGATGCTTTCGAATATCAGGTTCACTTCCTGCGATTCCATGTCGGCTATCCGCAGAAGTAGTTCGTCAAGCTCTGGTTTCAGCTTCACGAACTGGATCATCTTGTTTAGCAGATCCTCTTCCCTGGCGATCACATCTGTTGTCAGTTCTATCTTTATCTCCGATCCTTTGTGCGCCCTGGCTATCTCGTCCAGCATCCTGGCGTGGGCCTGTTCCTGGTTGGACATCTCAAAGAATAACTGGCGGAGTTCGATCCCTTCATAATGGCTGGAGCACCACAGGTAGACCTCGGACATCTTAAGCTCCAGATCTTTGCACTTGTCCAATGCTTCATTCAGTTTCATACCCCACTCCTGTTACCTGTTATATTCCCCGTCGATGATGGTGGCCATGGTATATTGCTTCTGATTGCTTTTCACCTTCGTTTTAGGCCGCACCAGCGGTCTTGATGATTAATAGCGATAGTCTTCTTTATCCGCCGAAGCCTTGGCGAAGGAGTAAGGCTATCGCAAACAAAACGGCATTACAAAAATATATTTCCCTCGGTTTTAGCGATACCGTGAACGATATCGCTAGTTTCCATCAAGGCTTGCTGAAGCAAGCCTGCCATTGGTTACCTGTGGTTATGTTCCTGGCAGATATCCGCCGCTATCTTTTTACCGTCGATGATGGTGGCCATATATTTACTTGCTCTTTTTTTGTGCTAAGTAAAATGGGAAAACTAAGAGTACAATTATTAATATGAATGCAAAAATAAGTGTCACCCATATTGGTAAGTAGTTGTCAAAAAATATCCCTTTAATAATAAGAATTAGAACTACGGCAAGAGCGGCTACAAAAATAGGTGCTAAGTGCCAACATATACGCCAGAGTATTCCTTCTTGTTTTACAGGCATTCTTTTATAACATTTATTGTTTTTGCCTTCCCGTTCTTCTCCTCCACTTCCACCACCACCCCGTTGAACCTCACGTCCCCCTCGGCCGGCTTAAACTTGGCCGGCATCTGATCCAAAAAGCGCTTGATGATCCCTTCCTTATCCATTCCGATCACGCTGTCAAAGCCCCCGCACATCCCGGCGTCGGTGATGTAGGCCGTGCCCAGCGGCAGCACCCTTTCGTCGGCGGTCATCACGTGGGTGTGGGTGCCGATCACCGCGGACACCCGGCCGTCCAGATACCAGCCCATGGCGATCTTCTCGGAGGTGGCCTCGGCGTGGATGTCAACGATTACGATGTCCGTTTCTTTCTTGATCTCCATCAGCGCCTTGTCGGCCGCCTTGAACGGACAGTCGGTGGTGGAGCAAAACACCCGGCCCAGGAGGTTC
The DNA here is from genome assembly GCA_002412795.1 of bacterium UBP2_UBA5202. GTDB lineage: Bacteria > Edwardsbacteria > AC1 > AC1 > EtOH8 > UBA5202. The sequence continues at coordinate 96,187 of DHVS01000032.1, forward strand.
AGCACGCCTACTTTTGCGCCGTTCCCCGCCTTGTAAACTCCGTAGGGGAAACCCACCGCCTGGTCGGAATAATTGGCCGGCCGCAGGATCCGCTTCTCACTGGACAAGAAAGGAATGATCTCCTTCTTGTCCCATAGGTGGTTGCCGGTGGTCAGCACGTCTATCCCCAGGGCAAAAAGCTCCTTGGCCACGGTCACGGTCAGACCGAAGCCGGCCGCCGCGTTCTCGCCGTTGGCGATCACGAAGTGCACCCCGTGCTCCCTGGCGATCTCCGGCATGATGTGCCTGACCGCGCTCCGCCCCGGGCTCCCGATGATGTCGCCGATGAACAGAATCTTCATTCTTCCCACTAAATACACGAAAGAACACTAAAATTAACTTTAACTTCGCTTAAAGGAACAAGAAATCTGTTAATCCTTTTCGCGGGTTTTAGTGCGTTTCGTGGGCATGTTAAACAGTATTTTCATTCTTCCCACTAAATACACGAAAGAACCCTAAAAACATTTTAATTATTTAATCTACTCGGGAACCTTTTTGAAACTTGGTATTCCCTGAAGTAATTGAATAATACGTCATCCCTTTTCGCGGGTTTTAGTGTGTTTCGTGGGCAAGTTATTTTGCGTAACCAACTCCGCGGGTCTCGCGGATGACGGTGACCTTGATCTGCCCCGGGTACTGCAGCGACTGCTCTATCTTATGGGCGATCTCCCCGGCCATTTCGGTGACCCGGTTGTCGTTGACGTCCTCGGGGATCACCATGATCCGCACCTCGCGGCCGGCCTGGATGGCGTAGGCCTTGCTGATGCCCTTGAAAGAATAGGCCACCTCCTCCAGCTTCTCCAGCCGCTTGACATAGGCCTCCAGCGATTCCCTTCTGGCCCCGGGCCGGGCTCCGGAGATGGCGTCGGCGGCCGCGATCAGCACCGAGTACAGCGAGGTGGCCTCGATGTCCTCGTGGTGGGCCCCGATGGAATTGATGACCAGGGCCGATTCTCCGTAGCGCTTGGCCAGGTCCATCCCGATCTGGGTGTGGGTGCCCTCTATGTTGTGGTCCACGGATTTTCCGATGTCATGCAGCAGCCCGCAGCGCTTGGCTATGGACTGGTCCAGTTCCAGCTCCCCGGCCATCACGCTGGCCAAAAAAGCCACTTCCTTGGAATGCTGCAATACGTTCTGTCCGTAGCTGGTGCGGTATTTCAGCCGTCCCAGGAGGACCAGCAATTCGGGGTGCAGGCCGGCCACTCCGACCTCCAGGGCCAGGCCCTCGCCGGCCTCCCGGATGCTGCGGTCCACTTCCTGCTTGGCCTTCTCGATCACTTCCTCGATCCGGGCCGGCTGGATCCGGCCGTCGGAGATCAGTTTCTCCATTCCGATCCGGGCTATCTCCCGGCGCACCGGGTCAAAGCCCGAGATTACGATGGCCTCCGGCGTGTCGTCTATCAGCACCTCCACCCCGGTGGCGGCCTCAAAGGCCCTGATGTTGCGGCCTTCCCGGCCGATGATCCGGCCCTTCATCTCGTCCGAGGCCAGGGGCACCACGGACACCGTGGTCTCGGCCGTGTGCTCGCCGGCATAGCGCTGGATGGCCAGCCCGATGATCTGCTTGGCCTCCTTCTCGGCGTTGTCCCGGGCCTCGTCCCGGATGGTCTTGATCAGCTGGGCAGCCTCGTGCCGGGCCTGGGTCTCCAGGTTCTGCATCAGCTGTTTCTTGGCCTCCTCCTGGGTCAGGGCGGCTATCTGCTCCAGCTTGGCGTTCTGCTCGTCGATCATGATGGTCAGCCGCTCGTCCTTGGCCCGTATCACCCGCTCCTTGGCCACCAGGTCCCGCTCCCGGATCTCCACTTCCTTTTCCTTGCGGTTGATGATGTCCACCTTGCGGTCGTTCTGCTTTTCCTTTTCCAGTATCCGGTTCTCGGTATCCTTCAGTTCGTTCCGCTTGCCCTGGGTCTCTTTTTCAAAATTGTTCTTGAGCTTGTACCATTCTTCCTTGGCCTGAACCTGGGCCTCCTTCTTGTAGGTGGCCGCCTCGCGCTGGGCCTCGTTGATCATCTTCTCGGCCAGCTTCTGGGCGTCGCCGATCCTGGCCTCGCCCATTTTCTTGTGCAGCAGGTACCCAAAGAAGAAGCCCAGCCCCAGGCATACCAGAGATATCGTTATCCACAGCACTATCTGCATTTTTTCCTTTCCTTTTCATGTTGCCCGGACTTTTCGTTCCGGGTCGGTCAATAACTTGGTAATGATTTTTGTTATGGTTTGAGAGTTGTGCGAAAATCCTTACCACTGAAACACGGAATGTCGGAATCTTTGAGATAATTCAATTCCGTGTTTTCCATGATTTCGGTGTTTCCGTGGTAGAGTCGCGCTTTTTGGTGCCCGGAAATAAAAATTCCCCGCCTGTGCCGGTCGAAAGGACATTTTGAACCTATTCAAAAAATGGTGCCGCCTCAGACGGTTAAGGCTTCCCCCCAGTTAAGGGAGGCATGCACACCGCGCCCGAAGGTTTAGGCCCTAAATGAACAGGTGTTGGCTCAAAAATAATCCGATCGATACGGACACCGCAGGGAAATAAAGAACTAATAATATACCAAAAACCGGGAGGCGTTTCATCCTCCGCTTCGGCTAATATAACACCCCAAAGCTAAAAATGCAAGAGGAAAGTGAAAAATTATTCCTGTCCGTTTTCCTCTGCCTGCTTCAGGCGTTCCGACAGCTTGTCCATGGCTGATTCCCGGGCCAGGCGCTCCTTTAAAAGCTCGTCGGCTATGTTGACTGCCGCCAAAATGGCGATCTTGGCCACTGATCCGGTCACCGAGGCATCGGCTATCTGGCGCATCCGCTCGTCCACCAGCCCGGCCACCTGCTTGATGTAATCGGCATTGGCGTCGCCCTTGATGCGGTATTCGGTGCCAAAGATCTCCACTTTGATCCCGTTTTTGGATACGGTCATGTTACCCTATATTTTGGTTTTTCTTTTTTGGTCCCTGCGGTCTCTAATGCCCTGAAAACTAGTCCTTAAGTTTTTCCAGTTTGCCTATGATCTCCGTCAGGCGCTTCTTGGCCTCCTCCTGGGACTGCTGCAGTTTCTGGTTCTCGTCCTCCAGATTGTTCTGCTGTTTTTTCTCGTCCTCGATGGTCTTCAGCCTCTTGGTCAGGTGGTCTATCTTGTCCTTTAGGTCCTGGTTGTCCTTTTCCAGTTTTTCCTTCTGGTTCTTCAATTCGGTGATCTTGTCAACCGCCCGGTTGATCCGTTCCTCCAATATCGCCAGGGGATCTCCGCTCATATTGATGTCCTCGCTTTTGAATTATATATTAAAAACCTGTTGGGGTATTTCGGTATAACTATGCAACAACTTTACCGCCGAGTCACGAAAAGATAAACCTATTAACCTTAAAATTCAATTTAAATGTAAAATCTATTTTTGTTTAAAGACCCGTGTTTTTTTATTTGGAGAATATTTTTCATCATAATTACCAAATCCATACCCTTTTATGAAGGCTCCGCAGAAGGGACAATAGTATAAATGTCCTATGCCGTCAATATACCACTCGGTTTCATCAATAGCTTGATTCCCTTCGTATGCATAACAAATCTCACCGGATTGATACCACTCGTTAAATCTCTCGCAACAGACTTTCTTTATTTTCTTTTTCATTATTAATTAACCTGAAGAGAGTGGCAGATAAATTTAATTTGGTACTGAGGTAATAAAATAGGTTACCTGATCCCGGCTCCGAACTTGTCCTTGAGCGCCTTGACTATCTCCTGGTGCACCTGGTTGACCTCGGCGTCGTTCAGGGTCCGCTCGGGATGACGGTAGGAGAGCGAGAAGGCCAGGCTCTTTTGGCCCTTTTCCACCTGGTCCCCGGCGTACAGGTCGAACAGCTCGGCCCGCTCCAAAATGGCCCCGCCGGTTTTTGTGACGGCTTCCAGTATCTCCCGGCTGGTGACCGGCCGGGGCACCATGATGGCCAGGTCGCGCTTGACCCCAGGGAATTTGGGGATCTCGGAAAACTGGGAGACGGCCCCGGCCATCAGTTTAAGGACGGGCTCCAGCTCCAGCTCCGAACAGTATAGTTTTTCCTTGATGTCCCAGACCTTGAGAACGGAAGCGTCCAGCTCTCCCGCCCAGCCGATGACCGCCCCGTCCAGCAGCAACTCCACCGAACGGCCGGGATGCAGGAAAGGTTTGGGGTTTTTGTAGTTTTGAGAATAACAGACCCCTTTGATCTTCAGGGACTCAAACAAGAACTCCAGGGCTCCCTTCAGGTCAAAGAAGTCAAAAATTCCCGGCTTCCGGTCCCAGCTCTGGTTCTCCCTTTCCCCGCAGGCCAGGATCCCCAGTTTCAGGGATTCGGACGGGGCCGGTTTGCCGGGGGCAAAGACCAGCCCGCATTCGAACAGCCTTACCCGGTTCAGCCCGTTGTTCAAATTTCTCTGCCCCGCTTCCAAAAGCCCCGGCAGCAGCACCGGCCGCAGCACCGAGAGGTCCGAGGAAAGCGGGTTGTCCAGTTCCACCAGGTTGTCCTCCCGGGCCAGGCCCAGTTTGGTGTAATGCGATGGATCCATCAGGGGCAGGCCGTAGTGCTGGCAAAATCCCTGGAAGACCATTGAATCCACTATCTTTTCCACGGCCTTTTCCCTGGGTCTTTGCACTCCGGGAACCGGCCAGGGGGTTATCCCCTCGGCTGGCAGGTTGTCGTAGCCGTAGATCCGACCTATCTCTTCTATCAGGTCGGCTTCCCGGCTCAGGTCGGCCCTAAAGCTGGGAACCTGCACATTTATTGCGTTTCCGGAGATCTTTGATTTAAGCTCCAGCGCATTGAGGATCTCCGCCATTTTTTCAGGCTTGATATCCGCCCCCAAAAGGCTGCAGGCCTTCTCCGGCCTGAGTTTCAGCTCCCAGTCCGCCGGGAATTTTTTGGCCGAAACGTCTATGATCCCCTTGGCAATTTGTCCGCCGGCAATTTCCGAGATCAGCCGGGCCGCCCGGTTGACTGCCTGCTCTAATATATTGGGATCGGCCCCCCGCTCAAAGCGGTAGGAGGCATCGCTCTTTAAACCAAGATCCCTGCTGCCCCGGCGGATCAGCGGCGGATCGAAGTAGGCGCTCTCCAGCAAAACATTTTTGGTGGTTGAAGAGATCTCTGATTCCAGCCCGCCCATAATGCCGGCAATGGCCGCGGGACGATTGGAGTCGGCGATGACCAGGTATTCCGGGGTAAGCTTGCGCTCAGTTCCGTCCAGGGTGACCATGGCTTCGCCAGCTTTGGCCCGGCGCACAATGATCTTGTGCCCGGAAAGCTTGTCCAGGTCAAAGGCGTGCAGGGGATGGCCGAATTCGTAGAGCGCCAGGTTGGTGATGTCGGCCACGTTGTTGATGGGCCGCAGGCCTATGCTCTCCAGTTTTTTCTTCAGCCATTCCGGCGATTCCGCCACCTTGACCCCGGTTATCACCCGGGCCAGATAACGGGGGCAGCCCTGTTTGTCCTCCACCTCTATTTTGGCCAAAGAGTTGACATCCTGCGGTCCTTCGGTCACCTGACATCCGGGGACGTTTATCTGTCCGCCATTAAGAGCCCTGATCTCCCGGGCCAGGCCCAAAAGCGACAGGCAGTCGGGCCGGTTAGGGGTGATCTCCAGGTCCAGTTGGAAGTCCCCGGAGGGAAGCTCCTCGATGCCTTCGATCTCGACCCCGGCAAAGGTCAGCTTTCCGGCCAGTTCCTTGACGGACCAGTTGAAATCTATGAATTCTTTAAGCCAGTTATAGGAGATCTTCATGTTATCTGAGTAAAACTATTTTTTTAGTCGCTAAATGTTTGGCGCTTTTCATTTGGCAGATGTAAGCGCCTTGCGAAACCGTTTGGTTGCTATTGTCCTGTCCGTTCCATGAAATTTGATGCTTTCCCGGAATTTTAACCCCGTCAACCAGGGTTTTTACAAGTTGCCCCGTAATGCTGTAGATACTTACATTTACCGGACCTCTGGAGGTTTGTTCGAAAGCTATGGTGGTATTTTGCCTAAAGGGGTTTGGGCTGGCTTGTAAAAATATTTTATTCATTGTTGCAGCGATCTCTGGCCTGTTGCCTTCTACCCCCAAACCGGCCCGGCCAAAGCCCCAAAGAATGCCGTCTCCTGTTGATACCCAGCCAAAAGAGTCTCCGGTGAAAAATATGGAGTTAACTCTACTGGTCGTGCTTAAACTATCCTTGAACCAAGTTGACCCGCCATTTTTAGTGTATATGAACCGCCCGCTGTCTGCCCCGGCCCAAAGCGCCGTATCATTTAAAGCGTATATGCAATTGATATTGCTTGTAATGCCTGTGTTTTGTTCCTGCCAGGTATTCCCCGTGTCGGAAGAATACTCTATTTTGCTTCCGCTTATAGCCCAAATATTTTCAACACCACTACAAACAAATTCCCCTGCAGCAAACGGTGGGGTCAATGTGTCCCAGCTATAACCTCCATCACTTGTTTTATAAAAATAACCTTTCGAAATAAAACCGTTTAAAGTGTCACAGAAATATATGCCACCTTTATCGTAACCCGTCAATGACAAATCTGACAAAGAATCCCATTGATTATCTATAAAATTCCATTTAGCTATAAAATATCCATTTGCCCATATGTTTTGTGTATCTACAACGGCTATTTTTACCCCTAAATCAGAATTTAATGAATACGTATCATAATGTAACCAGTTGCCTCCCAAGTCTGAACTATACTCTATTTTTGGTCCTACAGGATTGCCATCAAAGCCTAGTAAGTAGCTCGAAATATAAACTGTATTTTGACAAAATATTAAATTGAAGTTATATTGTGAAATATTATCACCTCTATAATCTCTGCATATAACCCAGTTCTTACCACCATCTATTGTTTTAAATATACAATCATTATAGTATTTATACCAGCTATCGCTATCCGGTGCATTGGATACAACAAAACCCAGCATACTGTCAGCAAAAACTATTTTGGTAAAATTGCGCCCCTGGAATATCTGGTGCCAGTTTTCCGCCTTAACAAGGTTGGAAGACAATAGCACCAACGAGAAAAGCAAGCCCGCAATTGCTTTTTTCATATGCCCCTTTCTAAAATTAGGCCGACGGCACTACCGCCGGCTGGGCCCCGGCCAGACTGACGCTCTCGTTGAACTCCCTGATGATGGCCTGAATGGTCTCTTTTACCGAGATGATGCAGTTGTTCCTGAAGGCATTGGCCCCGGCAAAGGCAAAGCCGTCCTTCATCAGCCCCTGCTGGGCGTTGATCAGGGCCAGGGCGATGCAGTAGGGCGTGTTCTTGAAATCGCAGGTGACGATGCACTGGTGGGGACACTTGAAGGGCTTCTTCTCGCCCTTGACCACATCGTCCAGGAACTGGTTGCGGATGGCCCGGCCCGGCATTCCCACCGGGCTCTTGATTATCACCACGTCCTCTTTTTTGGAATCCAGATAGGCCTGCTTGAATATTTCGGAGGCGTCGCATTCGTTGGTGGTCACGAACCGGGTGCCCATCTGCACGGCGTCGGCTCCCAGATCAAAGGCCTCCCGGATGTCCTGCCCGGTGTAGATGCCGCCCCCGGCGATCACCGGGATGGGTTTTTTATGTTTTTCCACGAAGGGTTTTAAGGCTTCTATCACTTCGGGGATCAGGTTTTTCAGTGAATATTTCGGATCGTCCAGATGCTCCGGCTTAAATCCCAGGTGCCCCCCGGCCAGCGGGCCTTCCACCACCACCGCATCCGGCAGGTAGTTGTATTTGTCGAACCATTTCTTGGCGATGATGGCCGCCGCCCGTCCCGAGGAAACGATGGGCACCAGCTTGGTCTTGGAATCCGGTGTCAGGAATCTCGGCAGATCAAAGGGCAGCCCGGCCCCGGAGAAGATGATGTCGATCTCTTCCTCCACCGAGGTCTTGGCCAGATCGGCGTAATTGGAAAGGGCCACCATGATATTGACCCCCAGCACGCCCTTGGTCATGGTCCTGGCCTTGCGGATCTCTTTTCTTAATGCCCTTAGGTTGGCCTCCAGGTAATTGGTGGCAAAATCGGGCTCGTTCATCCCGATGCCGGCCGTGGCAATGGTGCCCACCCCGCCTTCGTTGGCCACCGCCGAGGCCAGCCCGGCCAGTGAGATCCCCACCCCCATTCCACCCTGGACCAGGGGCAGTTTGATCTTCAGGTCCCCTATATTTATTGGCTTCATATTAACCTCTTTGCTCCGGCGCCATAAGCCGGGATTATAATTAGAATTGTTCCAGGAACCTGATATCGCCCGAATAAAAATGGCGGATGTCGTTGATGCCGTACTTCAGCATGGCCACCCTCTCCACTCCCAGGCCCCAGGCAAATCCTGAATATATTTCCGGGTCATAGCCCACGTTGTTAAAGACATTGGGGTCCACCATCCCGGCCCCGGAGATCTCCAGCCAGCCCGACTGCTTGCAGACCCTGCAACCCTTGCCCTGGCAGAACACGCAGGAAAAATCGTATTCCACGCTGGGTTCGGTGAAGGGGAAGAAGTGCGGACGGAAGCGGATCTTCATCTTGGAGCCCAGCAGGGCCCGGGCGAAATGGGTGATGGTGGCCTTGAGGTCGGCCAGGGAGACCTGCTTGTCCACGTACAGGCCTTCGATCTGATGGAACACCGGCATGTGCGAGGCGTCGATGGCATCGCGGCGGTAGCAGCGGCCCGGAGCGATGATCCGCACCGGGGGCTTCTGCGACAGCATGGTTCTGATCTGGACCGGGGAAGTGTGGGTCCGCAGCAGCAGGCCGGCCTGCTTCAGGTAGAAAGTGTCCTGGGAATTGCGGGCCGGATGGTCGGGCGGCGTGTTCAGGGCGTCGAAGTTGTTGAACTCGGTCTCCACATCCGGACCCTCGGCCACTGTGAACCCCAGGCCGTGAAAGATCCCCGTCATCTCCGCCATGATCTGGTGCAGGGGGTGCCGGTGTCCCGGCAGCAGTTTTCTCCCGGGCAAACTTACGTCCAATGATTCCTTCTGCCGGGCGGCCCCCTGGGATGCGGACTCCAGATTTTGTTTTTTCCGGTCCAGCAGGTCGGACAGCTCGACCTTGAGCCGGTTGACCGAAGCCCCGAAAGCCGGGCGCTGGGCCGGTTCCACCGATGATACCGATTTCAGCAGCTCGGTCACCTGCCCCTTGCGGCCCAGATAAAGGACCCTCAGCTCCTCCAGTTTTTCCAGGGTGGAGCATTCGGATATCTGCTGCTTGGCTTCTTCGCCTATTTTGTTCAGCTTGTCTATCATTTAAACAATTTCAAACCCATTCGTTCGTCAGTCATGCCGGCCTTGCTCAGGGCAGGCCATTTCCAACATCGCTCGTCTTCCGTGTCTGGCTTCTCAAACCCTTCGAAAGCAATTCATGGAAGCAAACTCAGGGCAGGCTGTTTCGAGCATTTTTAACAAACCGCCTTGTTTGGCAGCTTACTTTTTCGCCGCTTCCACCACCTTGGTAAAGGCCGCCGGGTCGGTGATGGCGATCTCGGCCAGCACCTTGCGGTTCAGGGCGATGTTGTTCTTCTTAAGCCCGTTGATGAAGGCGTTGTAGCTGATTCCGTTCAGGCGGCAGGCCGCGTTGACCCGGATGATCCACAGGCTGCGGAAATCGCGCTTTTTGTTATGGCGGTCGCGGTAGGCGAACTGCCCGGCCCGCATCACGGCTTCCTTGGCTATGCGGTACAGGCGGTGCCTGCCTCCCCAAAAGCCTTTGGCTTTCTTGAATATCTTGTTCTTTTTCTGCCTGGTGGCGGCGGCGGTGGTAACTCTGGACATGGTCTCTTACCTATCCTTTCTGATGATCTCTATGATCTGTGTTAGATTTTACTTTTTTTATCGCCCACTAAAAAGCACGAAAATTATACTAAATATTTACAAACTAGGGTTATATCAGATTTAGCGTTTTTCACTTTTTTAGCGGACAGTTCCTGGTGGAATTTTAGCCTGGTTTTTGGGGCCTTTTAGTGTGTTTCGTGCCTGCGCGCTGTAGCGCTTTGGCGCGCAAGCGTGGGAAAGTCCCGGTTTCTATCCGTTGGGCAGCAGCCGGTTGATCCTCTTGGAATTGGCGCTGTCCACCAGGCCGCCCTGGCGCAGGTTGCGCTTGCGTTTGCGGGTCTTGGTGGTCAGCTTGTGGCTCTTGCAGGCCTTGTTGCGCTTGATCTTGCCCTTGCTGGTGATCCTTAATCTTTTGGCCGCCGCCCGGCTGGTCTTTACCTTTGGCATGGCTTCTCCTTTGGTTGTTTATATTATTTTGTTATATTTACTGAATCCGTTAATACGGAGCTTTTTATTAGGAATCCATGAAACCACTTGTAGTGAGTATGCCGAACTGCTTGTGGTGAGCTAGTCGAACTATGAATACTATGCAATAAAAAATTGATTCCTGTGATTCCTGGTTTCCTTATAGATAAATCACTTCCCAAAACAAGAATATCCCGGCCGGATATCAGTGCATCCGGTGGTTTCGATACGCCCCGCTTGGCTTCGATGCTTCGACACACTCAGCACAAGTACGGCCGGACATTGAGTAGTGTGAACGTATCGAAATGCCGGCCACTCAGTCAACAGCGGGGCACTCAACCACCGGCGACCCGGAAAATGTCAGGTCAGGCGGTGTTCTTGGGCGAAAGCAGGGCCACCATGGTGTTTCCCTCCAATTTGGGCTGCTGCTCGATCACCGCCACGTCTGCGATCTCCACCATAAAGCGGTCTATCACCCGCCGGCCTATGTCGATGTGGGCCATCTCCCGGCCCCTAAAGCGCATCGAGACCCGGACCTTGTCCTTGTGGGCCAGGAAATCCCTGGCGTGGTTGAATTTTACCAGGTAATCGTGTTCGCCGATCTTGGGCCCCAGCCTGACTTCCTTGACCTTGACCTCGTGCTGCTTCTTTCGGGCTTCCTTTTTGTTCTTTTCCTCGTGATAAAGGAATTTTCCGAAATCTATGATCTTGCAGACCGGGGGTTTGGCCTCGGGCACTATCTCAACCAGGTCCAGCCCCTTGTCTTCGGCCTGGCGCAGGGCCTCGGCGATAGGCAGCACGCCTATCTGCTGACCATCGGGCCCCACCACCCTGACCTCCGGGACCCGAATCTTATTATTTACCCGATAATCCTTGCTGATAGGTGATCCCTCCGTTAAAAGTTTGTATTGATTACTGGGGACTCATTGCCACTAAGACACGCCAAGCCAAATTATATAAAATGGGAAATTGGTGCCTTTGTGTCTTTGTGGCAGTCCTGGCGGTAAAAAAGGAAAAAGCCGATGGCAAAAAACAATGCCACCCGCTTTACTTTGAGGGCCGGTAAATGGAAACCCTCTGCATTTGTACCAGAGCTGACAGCATTTTTGTGCGCCGCCCGGTGAGAAGCGAGCCAAAGAATGAACTTTGGCGCGTGTGGCTTCTGCTTTTGATTCTGATTATTTTGCTAAAAAATAGCAAGATGCTTTTAATGCTATGATAACCTGTTATCAAGCAACAACATTATAGCAAAATAACAAAAGAAATGCAAGGGGTACATAAACATTTATAGGGAACTACAACTAGCAGGAAAAATGACCGATTTATGTTCAATCCAGCCTCTTTTTGAACATCAGCGCCGAAAACCCGAAGGTCAGCGCCCCGAACACCGCCAAAAACAGCAGCTGGGGCCACCAGGCCGCCGGGCCGGTCCCTTTAAGGAAGATACTGCGCACGATCTCCAGGAAATACCTCAGCGGCACCAGGTAGGTGAAATACTGCATGGCCTGGGGCATGGAACTGATGGGGAACATGAACCCGGAAAGCAGCATGTTGGTGGCCATAAAGAACTGATTAATCATCATGGCCTGGGACTGGGTGTGGGAGACGGTGGAGACCAGCATCCCGATCCCCAGCACGGTGAAGATGAATACTATGGAGGCCCCGAACAGGTGGAACAGGCTGCCTTTGAGCATCACCCCGAACCACAGGGTTCCCAAAAGCATCACCAGCACCATGTCTATCAGCGCCATCAGGGCAAAGGGCAGGGTTTTGCCGGCGATCAGCTCCCAGGTGGTGAGGGGGCTGACTATTATCTGCTCCATGGTGCCCTGCTCCTTCTCCCGCACTATGCCCAGGGCGGTCAGCATCGAGGTCATCTGAAACAATATCATGCAGATCAGCCCCGGGATCATGTAGTAAACGCTCTTCAGCTCGGGGTTGAACCAGACCCGGGGCCGGGTGTCTATGGGCATCTCCAATCTGCCGGCGGCTCCCGATCCGGAGAGCTGCCGCCTGATCAGGCGGAGGGACTCGTTGGCCAGAACTTTCTGCAGATAGCTTTGGGCGATGCTGGCCTCGCTGGAGTTGCTGCCGTCGATCATGATCTGGATGTTCCCGGTCCGCCCGGCGGTGACGTCGGAGGCCAGGCCCGAGGGAAATACCACCGCCGCCTTGACCCGGCCCTGGTCCAGGTATTGGTCTATGGACTTGAGGTCCGTGACCTCGGCCGCCTTGGTGAAATAGCCGGTGTTGGTCAGCTTGGCCGCCAGCTCCCGGGAATAGGCGCTTTTATCCAGATCGCACACCAGCAATTTGATGTTCTTGACATCGGTGGTGGTGACGTAGCCGAACAGCAGGGTCTGGACGATGGGAATGATCAGGATCATCCGCAGGGTCATGGGGTTGCGGAAGATCTGAATGAACTCCTTGCGAATCAGGAATTGCAGGCGGTGTTTGTTCATTTTATTTTTCTGCCACCAAGACACCAAGACACAAATGATTACTATTCACTTTTTACAATTCACAATCGGATTGGCCTCTTGGTGCCTTTGTGTCTTAGTGGCTAAATGTTTCAATCCAGGCTCTTTTTGAACTTCAGCGCACTGAACACCAGTATCCCCGCCCCGAAGACTATCAGCGGCAGGGCCTGCCGCCACAACACCAGCGGCCCGATGCCCTTAAGATAGATGCCCCGGATGATCACCAGAAAATAACGGGTGGGCACCAGGTAGGTCAGGGGCTGAATCCAGGCCGGCATGCTTTCGATGGGAAAGGCGAAGCCCGAAAGCAGGATCCCCGGCAGCAGGGAGATCATCACCGCGGCGAACATGGCCTCCTGCAGCTTGCTGGTAAGGTTGGAGATCAGCACCCCCAGCCCCAGCACGCTGAACATGTAGACCACGCAAGATACGGCCAGCGCCGCCAGGCTGCCCTTGATGGGCACGTTGAACATCAGGTACCCCATCACCACTATGATGGCGATGGCCAAAAGCGAGAGGATCAGGTAGGGCAGGATCTTGCCCAGCATCAGCTCGAACCGGGTCAGGGGCGAGGAGATCAGCATTTCGATGGTGCCCCGCTCCTTCTCCTCCACGATGGTGAAGGCTGTCAGCAGCGCACCCAGCATGATCATGATCACCCCGATTATCCCCGGCACCACGAAATTAGCCGAGCGAAGCTCGGGGTTGTACCACACCCGGGGCTGGATGTTCAGGGGCACCAGGTTGATGCTGGCCGGCAGCCTGGTTTGTCCGCTCTGCAGGAGTTTTTGGGAATAGTTTTGGCCGAAGGCGCTTAAGTACCCCATGGCGATGTTGGCGGTGTTGGCGTCCGAGCCGTCTATCACCACCTGCACCGGCACGCTCTGGCCCCGGGTCAGGCGGCGGGAGGCGCCGGGCCAGAACACCAGCCCCACCCGGGCCTGTCCCTTTTCCAGCTTCCGCTCCAGTTCGGCGTAGCTCATCACGTGGCCCTGGTAGGCAAAGGCCTCGTTCTTGATCAGGCTCTGGGTGTATTCCCGGGTGAAGGCCGAGCGGTCGTAGTCCAGCACCACCAGCGGCAGGTTCTTGACGTCGAACCGGATGCCGAAACCGTACAACAGCATCATCATCACCGGGAAGGCCAGGGTCAGGAACAGGGTCCGCGGATCGCGCCGGATGTGAAGCAGTTCCTTGCGGAACACCCCGTATAGTCTGCGGTTGAGGAGTATCATGGTTTTGACCCCTCCCCTTCACCCCTCCCCGCATCGGAGAGGGGTGTGGCCAGCGGCCGGTCTATCAGCGCCACAAACACGTCTTCCAGCGAAGGCGTTATCTGTTCCAGCGTATATTTCTGATCGCCCAGCAAAGCCTTGATCCTGGGGGCCACGTCCGTTTCCGGCCGGCAGGAGATGTGCAGGGCGTTGCCGAACGGCGCCACTTGGCAGGCTTCTTTGACCAGGGAGATCCTTTCCATCATCTCCAGCGGCGGCGGTCCATATAGTTGGTAGAGCTTCTGCTTGTAATCTTGTTTTAGTTTTTCCGGCGTGTCCAGGGCCACTATCTTGCCGTTGTAGATGAAGGCCAACCGCCCGGCGTACTCGGCCTCGTCCATGTAATGGGTGGTGACGAAGATGGTCATGCCTTCTGCTGCCAGACTCTGGATGATGCTCCAGAAACTGCGGCGGGCGGCCGGATCCACCCCGGCGGTGGGCTCGTCCAGGAACAGCACCTTTGGTCCGTGCGAGATGGCGCAGGCCAGGGCCAGACGCTGCCGGTACCCGCCCGGCAGGTCTCCGGCGATCCTGCCCTCCAAACCCAAAAGGCCCAAGGATCCGAAGACCTTCTGCCGCAGCTCGCCGATCTCCTCGGAAGTTTTCCCATAGATCCCGGAAAAGAAAGTGAAATTCTCTTCCGCCGAAAGCTCGGGATACAGCGAGAACTTCTGCGACATGTAGCCGATGTTCTGCTTCACCAGCTCCGGGCTGGCGGTGATGTCGTGCCCGGCCACCGTGGCCCGGCCCTCGGTGGGGCCGATGATGCCGCATAGCATCCGGATGGTGGTGGACTTGCCGGAGCCGTTGGGGCCAAGGAACCCGAAGATCTCCCCCGGTTCTACCGAGAACGAGACCCGGTCCACCGCGGTAAAATCGCCGAAGCGCTTGGTGAGATTATTTACGTCTATGGAATACATTCTAAATGCTGTCAACCTTCTAAGATGCTGGAGATGCTTTACCTGATTGCCAGACAACGTTAGAGTCGTCTTTATACTAAGCCCGGCAATGATCGAGATGTCAAACTATTCTGCCAAGCAACGTTCGATCGTTGACAGTGGCTCCGTTCCGTCGTTGTCCGTCTATCTTGCCTGGCTCCTCCATCGTTGTTTCGTTGCCCGGCCACCCTGTACGACTACTCAAACGTTGCTTAGCGTCTTGCTGGGCTTCTCAATCGTTCTTTCGTTGTAGGGCTTTCTTGCCTGCCTGCTCCAACGTTGTTTCGTTGCCCGGCCATCCTGTCCAACTACTCAAACGTTGCTTAGCGTCTTGCTGGGCTTCTCCATCGTTGTTTTGCCTTTAGCCTTGCCCCTTTGTCATTGCTCTGCCCGCTTGCTTCGCCGCTCCATCGTTCGAAGTTACATCAGCGACAGGAACACATCCTCGATGCTGGGCTCTATCTGCTTTTGGGAGATGACCTTTATCCCGTTCTGCCTGAATAGCGCGGCCATCCCGGCCAGTTCCTGCTCCGGCTTGTCCAAATGGACGTGGAGGTGTCCCCCAAAAAGCCCGGCATTCCTGGCGATCTGTGATTTTGCCAGGAGTTCATACGCTTTCTGAAGTTCCAAAACTTCCAACTGGTAAACCTTGAAACCCACCCCGGCCTTGATGTTCTCCGGCTTGTCGCATAACAGCACCTGCCCCTTGTTCAAAAAGGCTATCCGGCTGCAGCGTTCGGCCTCGTCCATGTAGGGCGTGGCCAGGATGATGGTGACCCCCTGCTTCCAGATCTCGTAGAGCAGCTTCCACAGCTCGCGCCGGGAGATGGGATCCACCCCGGTGGTGGGCTCGTCCAGCAGCAGCAGCTTTGGAGTGTGGATCAGCGCGCAGGACAGGGCCAGCTTCTGCTTCATCCCGCCGGACAGTTTTCCCGCCAGCCGGCCCTTGAAGGGCCCCAGCCGGGAAAAGGCCATCAGTTCCACCATCCGCTTCTTCTTCTCATCGCCGGTCACCTGGTAGAGGTCGGAAAAGAAGTCCAGGTTCTCGGACACCGTCAGTTCCGGGTACAGCACGAAGCTCTGCGACATGTAGCCGATATAACGCCGGGCCCCTTCCGGGTCTTTGGACGTGTCCTGCCCGAATATTTTGGCCGAACCGGAGGACGGCCGGATCAGAGCCGCCAGCAGCTTGATGACGGTGGTCTTGCCCGCCCCGTCCGGTCCCACCAGTCCGAATATCTCGCCCGGCTCTATGGCCAGGTCCAACGGCTTAAGGGCTTCCAGGCTTTTGTACTTTTTTCCGAGCTTATTTGTTTCTACTGCCAGCATTTACGATTTCTTTTTTGCCACTAAGACACCAAGGCACAAATATTAACTTTCACTATTCACAATTTACGATTCACGATTTGGCTTGGTGTCTTTGTGCCTTAGTGGCCGGTTTAAAGGATCACTGTATGTCTATCACCGCATCGGCCGGCATGCCCGGCTTCAGCTCGCTCAGGGGATTTAAAAGATTGATCTTGACCGCGAACACCAGCTTGGTCCGTTCCTCCTTGGTCTGGATGTCTTTTGGGGTGAACTCGGCCTGGCCTGCAATGGTGGACACGGTACCCTCGAATATTTTACCGGGATAGGAATCAACCGAGATCTGCGCCTTCTGCCCCAGCTTGATCTTGCCATACTCCTTTTCCGGCAGATAGATCTTGATGTAAACCTTGGTGATGTCCCCCAGCTTGCAGACCGGCGTCCCGGGCAGGGCCAGTTCGCCCACCTCGATGTTCCTCTCCAGCATCACGCCGCTGACCGGAGCCTGGATGTAGGCGTTGCCCACCTGAGTCCGGGCCAGGGACAGTGCGGCCTTTGCCTGACCCAGCATCCCTTGGCTGGCCGCTAACTGCGACTGGGCGGCCTTCATCTGGTTTTCGATCTGGGAGAATGATTGGATGGAGATGGTGCCTGACTGGAAAAGCGGCTGGTTGCGCCGGTAATTATCCTCGGCCGTGCTGAAATTGGCCCCGGCCGCCGCCGCCTGGCTCTGGGCCGAGGAAACCGCCGCCAGGGCCTGGCTTTCCTGGGCCGAAAGCTCGTCGTGGGCCAGGCGGGCCAGCATCTGGCCGGCCTCCACCTGCTGGCCTTCGTCAAACGGCATCTCCACCACCCGGCCGGTGACCTTGGAACGCACCGTGACCTCGGTGACCTCGATGATCCCCGAACCGGTCAGCTTGTTCTGGTCCTTCCGGGAACAGGAGACCGCCAGCAGCATTATCAGCACCAGCATGGCCGTCAGTATTTCATGGATGCGCTTGTTTATCATATTCACCTCATCATATATTGCTGTGTTTGTTTTGAATTTCCTTTGTCCATTTTTGTCCGTTAATGTCCAATGTCCTTGTCGGATACCCTCGCGCCTTACTTGAAATCTTTTTTGAACCTGGCCCGGCCCTTTTCGGTCATGGCTCCGGCAAAGACCAGCTCCACTATGGCCTTCATCAGCTGGCCCGGGCTGTAGGCCGAATGCATCAGGGCCTGGGGGTTGATCATCTGCTGGACCAGCGCCGCATACATCTGCATTACCAGGTCTGGATCCACCTCCGGGCGGATCAGCCCGGCCCGCATGCCCTTTCGGACCATCAGCCCGAAGTTGTGGTAGATCTTCCGGCGGCGGAACTCGTTGATCTCCTCCCACATCTCGGGGGCGCTTTTCTGCAGGTCCAGCATGAACTCCCGGCTGATCTTGGAGGTCCGCCGGGAGATGTGATCCACCAGCCCGGCCATCCGCTGGAAGTAGTCCAGTTTGGGATCCTCGGTCAGGGCCTTGATAATGCCCTCGCTCTCGGCCATCAGGCGGGAGATGACGGCGTACAGCAGCTGGTGCTTGCTGTCAAAATGCAGGTACAGGGTCTTTTTGCTGATCCCCAGCTCGGCCGCCATCCTGTCCATGGTCACGCCGGAGAAGCCCCGGGCAAAGAACAGGGGCTCGGCGTTGGCTATGATCCGCTCCCGCACCGGGATCTTGGTTCTGGTCATGATCGCATCCTCTTGCACATTGGAAACTGTTTTAGTTTTCATAGTTTCCTAATTCTAATACTATTGGCCGCGTTTGTCAATAGCCTCCGGGAAAATAATTGTTATTTCCTGTCCGATATCATTTGAAAACCCACCCCAAAAATGCTATTATTATCCAATCCAGTCCGAGCAAACACTCCATCTGTATTTATCTAAAGATGAATAAATACCTTTGTGCCTTTGTGGCAAAATGAATAAAATCAATTTTAAAGTCACCCTGCTTTCCGGCCTTAAAAAGGGCCTGGCCTCCTTCTGGGAACTGATGAAGATGGTGGCCCCGGTCTACACCGCCATCTGCATCCTTAAGGCCACTCCGGCCCTGGACTGGTTCGCCAATCTTTGCGCCCCGGCCATGAAATATTTCGGCCTGCCAGGCGAGAGCGCCCTGGCTTTGATAGTGGGCAACCTGGTCAACCTTTACGCCGCCATCGGTGTGATCGCCGGGCTCAAGCTCCAGCCCCAGCAGCTGACCCTGCTCTCGCTGATGCTGCTGATCTCCCACAGCCAGATCCTGGAAAGCGCGGTCTTTGCCCAGATCAAGACCCGTTTTATCCTGATATCCATTTTCCGCCTGTCGCTGTCGCTGTTTTTGGGCTGGTCCCTCCACTTTTTCATCATCAGGTAATTCCATGATACCTTTCCTTAAAAATTATTTCTGGGGCTTGGGAGACCTGTCGCTTAAAATATTCCTGATAGTGATGATCCTTTTTATGCTGCTGGAGTTCATCAAGGCTTCGGGAATGCTGGAGGACAGCCTGGTCCGCCTCAACCGCTTTACCAAACACCTGGGACTGAAGAAGCAGTCGGGAATGCCGCTATTGGCTGGGTTCATCTTCGGCATCGTATTCGGGGCCAGCCTGATTATCTCCTCCTCCCGCGAGCAGCAACTGGACAAGCGCCAGGTGTTTCTGATCAGCCTGTTTTTGGCCACCTGCCACGGGATCGTGGAGGACACCGGGCTGTTCGTGGTGATCGGAGCCAACTTCTGGTGGATCACCATCCCCCGTTTGGTTCTGGCCATACTACTGACCTGGCTGATAGCCGTCTTCTACCCAGACACGAGCAATGTTGAAAATGACCCGCAAAAAGTTTGAGGACATAGCCGGACAGGCCATTTCGGAACTGCCGGAGGAATTCCGCCAGAAGCTGGAGAACATCGCGGTGACCATCGAGGATTACCCGTCCGGCGATATTCTTTCATCTTTGGACCCCAGGCCGCGGAAGGACCAGTTGCTGGGGATATACATCGGCATCCCCTACAACCGCCGGCCGCCCTATCCAATTTCCGGTGCCCTGCCGGAAAGGATAGAGTTGTACCAGAAGAACATCGAGAGCATCTGCGCCAACGATGACGAGATCCGGGAACAGATCAAGGAGACCATCATCCACGAAGTGGGCCATTACTTCGGACTGTCGGAAGAGACGCTGGAAGATCTTCAGGATTTGTAGACCATAACAGTTACCGGATCACCCTTTCCCACTAAATACACGAAAACTGGCAGCAACTATTATTTAGTGTTTTTAATGGGCAGAAACGTAAAATAATCATAGCAATTTATAAGCGAAAGGACCAACATGCAGAAGGATGCACCCAAGACCGGCGACCTGATCGCCGTGATCAAGACCAACCAAGGCGTAATGAAGGCCCGCCTGTTCGGAGACCTGATCCCTGAAGGCGTCAAGAACTTCACCGAGCTGGCCAAGACCGGCAAGTACAAGGATGTGCCCTTCCACCGGGTGATCAAGAACTTCATGATCCAGGGCGGTGACTTCACCGCCAAGAACGGCACCGGCGGCCACTCCTACAAGGGCCCCGGCACCAACATCGGCGACCAGTATCACCCTGAGCTGAGCCACATCCGGGGGGCGCTCTCCTACGCCAAGACAGCCCAGCCCAATTCCATCGGCTCCCAGTTCTTCATCGTCCATCCCCAGAAGGGCTCCCACTTTTTGGATCACCCCCAGGGCGGCGGCCCGGCAGAGGGAT
Organism: bacterium UBP2_UBA5202; assembly: GCA_002412795.1. GTDB lineage: Bacteria > Edwardsbacteria > AC1 > AC1 > EtOH8 > UBA5202. The sequence continues at coordinate 116,184 of DHVS01000032.1, forward strand.
ACACCGTATTCGGACAGGTGTTTGAGGGGTTTGAAGTGCTGGACACCATCGCCAACACCGCCACCGGGGCCAATGACAAGCCCCAGGAACCAATGACCATTGAGGACATAGAGATCACAAAGTTTTAAAGGAAAGGATAGACAAATGAAATCAATGAAACATTTCGCTCTGGCCGCAGTTCTGTTGGCCATACCCCTGTCGCTGCTGACGGCCCAGGTCCCGGTCAAGCAGGACCTGATCAAGATGCTGGAGGCTGTGCCGGCCCCGCCGGCCAGCTCCAAGGACGCCTTCGCCAAAACAGCAGTGACCGACGCCGAAGGCAACATCACCTGCAGCGCCGACAAAGTGTTCACCGCTACCGACCGGCAGATAAAAAGCATTGAAGAGACCTACGCCGAACAGGCCAAGGCGGCCATGGGCGCCAGCCCCAACGGTGTGCCGGCCGGAATGCCGGGCGCCGGCATGACCGAAGCCGATGCCAAGCGGATCCAGTCCATGACCAAGGAACAGAAGATAGCCATGGCCATGGCTATGGCCGGCACCATGAACCAGCCGGTTCAAATGGAACCGCCGGCAGTAAAGGCCGCCCAGGAAGCCTGGCAGGTGCTTTACGCCCAGACCCAGGAGGAGTTCCAGCGCGGAATGGCGATGCAGCAGGAAGAGGGCCGGCTGATGGAGGCCTATAACCTGTCCCATGCCGAACTGGATTCCCTCCAGGCCATTGAGATCAGCAAACTGCCGCAGTTGTCCACCGGAGAGATGAGCTATCCGGACCCGGTTCTGCTGAAATCCGTGAAATTGAAATTCGCCGACAAGCATATCGCCCTGGCCGACAAGCGGCTGGCCGAGACCGGGAAACGCTGGCAGGCCGAGGTGGCCAGGATAAAGACCCGCCATGCCGACTTTCTTAAAAAACTGGCGGCCTGCGGCTACGCCGAAGGGGCCAAGAACTTCTCCACCAAAAAGATCCTATCCGACGGCCAGATGACAGTATTCAAAGCCATGCTGACCCAGGTGGAACTCTCCCGCCACGCCTGGGTGGAATCGGCCGGCTGGCAGGGGCTGAAAAAGCGGATAGAGCAGGAATAACCCTGCCCTTCAAAAAATCATGCCGGAGGTCATATGAAACAGGTTGTTCTGCCACTGTTGTTGCTGCTGCTTTTTGCGGGGTCCGGAAGTGGTTCGGAGTGGTTTCTGGATTTCGAGGGCGGGGCGGCCTTCACCGGATACAATGACGTTCAGATCCCCAGCGACAGCGGGACCAGGTTCTCCCTGGCCGATGAGATCGTCTCCTCGCCGGCCATTGCCCTACGGTTCCGGGGCGGAGTGACCCTGGCGGAAAGGCACACGTTATTTGCCTTGGCCGCCCCGCTGACGGTGAAAGGTGAGGGAACGCTGGACCGGGACATCAACTATCAGGGCAGGCTGTTTCACCAGGGAACAAAGGTCAATTCCTCCTATCGTTTCGATTCCTACCGGCTTACCTACCGCTACTCAATTATTGACCAGCCCGCTTTCGGCCTGGGGGCCGGGCTGACCGCCAAGATCCGCAGCGCCGATATCGCCCTGATGAGCGACTCCGCCTATGCCCGCCGCACCAACCTGGGGGCGGTCCCGCTGATAAACCTGATGGTCCGTTATAAGATGACGGAGAGGACCGGCCTGCTGCTGGAAAGCGATGCCCTGTGGTCGCCCTACGGCCGGGCCGAGGATGTGCTGCTGGCCTTCCAGTACAGCCCCAAGGAAAGCCACTCGCTCCGGATAGGCTACCGGTTGCTGGAGGGTGGCGCCGACGGCGGGGGAAAAGTATACACCTTTTCCCTGTTCCATTACCTGACTGCCGGAATAACCGTAAAATTCTGAAAGATCTTCCCATGCTCAGTTTTCAAAGCCGCTGGGAGAGGTAAAGTATTTGGAGCAAAGGTTCGGGATGAACTACCGTGCATACAAACTGAAAACAAGAAGATACTTTTTGTTTCAAGACAATTGACAACGCCATGATATTATTATAAATTGAGAAAGGCCATCATGGGAAAAGCAGTACTCCTCAGCTTATTTATATTTACCAGTTCACTTTACGGGCAAGAATTCGTAAAAATGGACACTATTGTTGCACCTGAAAACATAGCTTTGCTGGTGCCTGAGCAAATTAAAAGAACATTTCTAGTTGATTTTGATGGTAACGGCACCAAAGATTATATCTGTCAACTGAGTTATCAAGATACTATAAGTCCTACTTTTTTTAAAGAAATATGGATATCTTCTGAAGGAAATATAATTAAATCAATAAATAAACCTTTTCAAGATTATGATTTTTTCTGGTTCGTTAATCTTGATGATGATCCAGAACCTGAAATATTCTCCGCTTCTGGGTGGTGCGAAGGGATCGATTATTGTTTCATAGACCAAGATTTGCAAAAAGGTTCTGACCAAGTAATGTTTTATTTCAATCCTGTGATAATTGAAAATAAAAAGATATTTTGGGGCTACCCTTGGGATATAAATGGGATCATTACAAGTTTAGAAAACAAAAAGATGAAATTACGATGTTCTTTAGACCATAAAGTAACTCGGGACCGGGAAATCACACGTCCTGATTGGCAAAAAGTTTTTCCGGTGATTTGCTTTACTGGTCATTCTACGCAACCTAACATAACTGTCGGCAAAATAAAACGCTTTGAGTGGCTAAATACCCACGAGATCCTTGACAAGATAAAAAAATAAATACATAACAAAAAAGCCCCGCCATTGGCGGGGCTTTTCCGTTATCACCTTTTAAATATAAATCCTGTTAATCATGTAAATCCTGTCAAAAAGGTACCCTGATACTTAGGCCGGTTTAAGCTCCACCGTAAAGTGCCTCATAATGGGCGCCTCGTGCACGATTGCATAACCCTTCTTTATCTCGTTCCTCCGGTCATAAACATTCTTCAAACACTCGGCCACGTACAGCATGTGGTTGTCGCTGTAGACCCGGCGCGGGATGGCCAGGCGCAGCAACTCCAGGGCCGGATAGCGGTTCTCCCTGGTCTGGGGATCGCGGTCGGCCAAAAGCGTTCCGATCTCCACGCCCCGCACCCCGCCTTCCTTGTAAAGCTCCACCCCCAGCGTCTGGGCGATGAACTGCTCCTGGGGAACATTGGACAGGAATTTCTTGGCGTCAATGAAAACTGCATGTCCGCCCACCGGCTGCTGGATGGGAATGCCGTAGGATATCAGCTTTTCACCCAAAAGGGTCACCTGCCGCACCCGGGCCTCCAGATAATCGTACTCGGTGGCCTCGCGCAGGCCTACCGAGAGCGCTCCCAGGTCCCGCCCGGCCATGCCGCCGTAGGTGATGTATCCCTCGAACACGATGTTGAAGGTGCAGGCCTGCTCGAACAGCTCCTTGTCCCTGAAGGCGATGAACCCGCCGATGTTGACGATCCCGTCCTTCTTGGCGCTCATGGTGCAGCCGTCCACCAGGTCGAACATCTCCCGCACTATCTGCTTGATGGTCTTGTCGGCATACCCCGGCTCGCGCATTTTGATGAAATAGGCGTTCTCGGCAAAACGGGCGGCATCGTAGAACAATCTGATCCCGTACTTCTTGCACATGGCCGACACGGCCCTGATGTTCTCCAGCGACACCGGCTGCCCGCCCGATGAATTGCAGGTGACGGTGATCAGGCACAGCGGGATGTTTTCCCTGGGATATTTCTTGAAAACCGCCTCCAGCTTGTTCAGATCCAGGTTGCCCTTGAAGGGATGCGGGGAGGTGGTGTCAAAGGCCTGGTCGATGGTGCAATCCAGGGCCTCGGCCTTGCGGAATTCGATGTGCCCCTTGGTGGTGTCGAAGTGGCTGTTGCCGGGAACCACGAAGCCCGGAGCCTCCATGCCCATCAAAGCGGAGAACAGCACGTTCTCGGCCGCCCGACCCTGGTGGGTGGGCAGGAAGTAGGGCATGCCCAAAAGTTCTTCGATGGTGTGCTTGAGCTTGTAGTAGGAACTGGCCCCGGCGTAGGACTCGTCGCCCAGCATTATCTCGGCCCACTGGGCGCTGCTCATGGCCCCGGTGCCGGAGTCGGTCAGCAGGTCCACGAACACGTCATCGCTTTTCAGGTTGAACAGGTTGTACCCGGCGGAGGCTATCAGTTTCTCCCGCTCCTGGCGGGTGGTGCGGCGGATGGGCTCCACCATCTTGGTCTTGTAAGGTTCGGCAAACGGCTGCTGCTGCAAGATGTCTCCTTCGTTAGATTAATTTTTATAAGGAAACCATGATGCCATGAAAAGTCCGGTGCAACACGGTTTATTCGTATATTCTCCTGTATTCCTGGTTTCCTTATTGATGTATTTCTGTTAACTCTGGGCCAGCCACTGTTTCCAGGTCTCCGGCGCATAGCCCACCGTGGCCTTGGGTGTTTGTCTGACAACTGGCGTTTTCAGTAGCAGGTTGTTCTCCTTCAGCTTTGACTCTATATCAAATTTTTGATATTTTAGATTTAATTTTTGGTATTCCCGGCCCTCCCGGTCCATCATGTTCTCCAAACCCACCGCTTTTTTGATGCTCTGGAACTCGCCCTCGCTCAAACCCTTTTCGGTAAGATCAATGAATTGCACCGGCACCCGCCGTTCCTTAAAAAAACGCTGGGCAGCCTTGGTGTTCTGGCATTTGTTGGTGCCGAAGATCTGGATGATGGGCATAAGCGCTTGGTTGACCTAACCCCAACCCCTTCCCCACAAGGGAAGGGGCAGTAGGGGTTGTTTCTGTTATTTTGTTTTACTTTGTAACCACTTGCAGGCTTCAAACAATTCCCGTCTGGTCTTGGGCCCATGCTGGCCGGGGGTGATGACCAAAGTGTCGGAAATACTGTTCTCCAGAAAAGCCTGGTGCATCATTTTATTGTCGTTCAGGTTCCAGTCGCGCTCCCGGGAGACCAGATAGAAGCGTTTGTCCCTCAGCATCTCCCAGTTGGCATATTGCAGGGCCCCGGCATGAGAGCAGATGGCCACCGCCCCCTTGAACTTGGTGGGATGCAGAAATACTTCCATCATGGCCTGCACCGCCTGCCCCGAGAACCCGTAGATGAAGACTTTAGCTGGGTTGACCGGGTATACGGACAACAACGTAGCGTAGGTGGCCATGATGTCGGCGTCGTTAAGCTCGTGATCCCGGTGGTTCCTGGTACGGGCCGAGGTGCAGATCACCCAGCCCAGGCTGTCGGCCACGGCCTTGTTGGAGTCCAGGTCCTTCCTGGTGGCGCCGGTGCAGGAAGTGATGATCAGGGCCGGAGCCGGTGTTTTCAGACCCTTGGGGACGTAGAAGTAGTCCTGCTGGGCGAAGGCAGACAAAGGCAAATATACTACAGCTATGAGAAAAAAGTATTTCATCTTTTAATTGTTAACAAGAATAATGTTCTTAGCTTCATGCTCCCTCATTGACAATACAGGTTGATTCAATAGCCTTGAACCAACCTGTATGTTTATCCTATAACTCCATTATTCTATCTTCTGACTTCCGTATTCAGGCCTCAGGCCTTCTCCTCCTTGCGCTCCACTTCCTCTATGATGTAGCTCTCCACGATGTCGTCCTTCTTGATGTCGTTGAACCCGTCCAGGCCCAGGCCGCACTCGAAGCCGTTCTGCACTTCGCGCACGTCGTCCTTAAAGCGCTTGAGCGAGGCCAGTTTCCCGTTGAAGACCTCCACGTTGTCCCGCAGCAGCCGCACCTTGTTGTTCCTGGCGATGCTGCCGGAAAGCACGAAGCAGCCGGCGATGGTCCCCACCCCGGAGATCTTGTAGGTCTCGCGCACCTCCACCCGGCCCTGCACCGATTCCTTGAACACCGGCGCCAGCATCCCGGTCTGGGCCTTCTTGATGTCCTCCAGGGCGTCGTATATGATGTTGTAGATCCTGATGTCCACGCCCTCGCGCTCGGCCAGCTCCCGGGCCCGCTCTTCGGGCCGGACGTGGAAGCCGATGATGATGGCCCCCGAGGCCTCGGCCAGCAGCACGTCGGACTCGGTGATGGCGCCCACCCCCTTGTGGATCACCGCTATCTTCAGCAGGTCGGTGGACATCTTGAACACCGAGTCGGCGATGGCCTCCACCGATCCGCCGGCGTCTCCCTTGACAATCAGCTTCAGCTCCTTGATCTCGCCGGCCAGCATCTGGTCGTACAGTCCGTCCAGGGTCACCTTCTTGCCGGGCCGGAACTCCTGCTCCCGCTTCAGCTGCTGACGCTTGAGGGCCAGCTCCTTGGCGGCCGACTCGTCGTCCATCACCTGAAAGACGTCGCCCACCATGGGCGCGCCGTTAAATCCCTGGATAACAGCGGCCGAGGACGGCCCGGCCTTGGTCACCAGATTACCCCGTTCGCCGTACATGGCCCTGATCTTTCCGTTGAAGTTGCCGGCCACGAAGGGCTGGCCCTTCTGCAAAGTCCCCTGCTGCACCAGCACCGTGGCCAGCAGGCCCTTGCCCTTGTCCAGCCGGGCCTCGATCACCACCCCCCGGGGCTGGTAGTCGGGATCGGCCTTCAGGTCCATCATCTCGGCCTGCAGCAGCACCATCTCCAGCAGTTTGTCGATGTTGGCCCCGGTCTTGGCCGAGACCTCCACATATATGGTCTTGCCGCCCCAGTCCTCGGGGGCCAGGTTCTGCTTGGATAATTCCTGCTTAATCCTCATGGGGTCGGCGTTCGGCAGATCCATTTTGTTGATGGCCACGATCACCGGAACCTTGGCGGCCTGGGCGTGGTCGATGGCTTCCTGGGTCTGGGGCATCACCCCTTCCGAGGCCGCCACCACTAAGATGACGATGTCAGTCACCTGGGCTCCCCTGGCCCGCATGGCGGTAAAGGCCGCATGGCCCGGAGTGTCCAGAAAAGTGATGCTGCCCTTGCCGGCCTTGACCTCGTAGGCTCCGATGTGCTGGGTGATGCCGCCGAATTCCCCTTCGGCCACGCTGCTCTTGCGGATCCGGTCCAACAGCGAGGTCTTACCGTGATCCACGTGTCCCATCACCGTCACCACCGGGGGCCGGGGCACCAGTTTCATGGGGGCGGTATTCTCCTGGGCCTGGGGCGTTTCGGGAGTGAACTCCTCCATCTCCTCCACCACGTAGCCGAAATCATCGGCGATGGTGGCCAGGGTGTCCAGGTCCAGCCGCTGGTTGATGGTGGCCATGATCCCCAACCCCAGCGCCTTGGCCACCACCTCGGAAGGCTTGACCCCCATGGCGTGGGACAGGTCGCTGATGGAGGAATACTCCGGCAGGCGCACCACCTGTTCCGGGGTCTCCTGGCCCTGGATATCTTCCTTGTCCTTGGATTTATAGGAGCGCCGGGCCTTGCCGCGCTGGATGGCCGCCATGGTCTGCTTGACCGTGGCCGCCACCACCGCCTGGTCCAACACCGGGCGCTTTTCCTTTTTCTTGCGTCTGCGTCTCCGCCTTCTCCGCTGTTCCGAGTCCTCATCGGTCATGGGAGGACGGGCTCCCGGAGCGTGCGGCGCGTTGGGACGCACCGCCCCCAGCCGCGGGGCTCCGGTGAACGGGCCGCCGGGGCGCGGGGTTCCGGTGTAGGGTGTTCCGGGCCGCAGGACCGGACGGGAAGTTCCGGGGCGCATCGGGCCGCCGGGGCGGGCAACCCCGGGTTTTATTCCCTTGGGCGCCTCGGGATAGGGCTCCGAAAATTCCTTGGGATAGTCCACCCGGGATACTATCACCGGGGTGGGCGGAACATACACCTGGGCGTCGGCTTCGGCCTTGACCGAGGCTTCCTTCTTTTCCTGGATCTTCTTCTGCTGTTCCTGTTCCTTCTTGACGTCCTGCTTGCCCTGCTCCAGCCGCAGTTTGGCCGAGGCTATCATGTCATCGGTGATGACGCTCATCCTGGTCTTAACGTTGAAGTTAAGCTCCTTGAGGATGCCCAGCAGGGCGTCTCCCGACATCTTCAGGTCCTTGGCGGCCTCAAATACCTTAAGCACCCTGGCCGGCTTTGATTCGGGCGCGCTTTTTTTGGCGGAAGCCGAAGGGGCTTTTGCGGCAGGCTTGGCCGGGGCCTTGGGGGCGGCGGCTTTGGCGGCCACCGTTTTGGCCGGCTCAGGCTTGTGTTCCGGAGCTTTGGCAGGAGCGGCTTTGGCCTCCGGCCTGACTGCCGCAGCCTTGGCGGGGGCAGTAATTTTGGCCGCCGGAGTTTTGTGCTCCGAAGCCTTGGCAACGGCGGGGGCTTGCGCCGAGCCGGGTCGAGGTGTGGCCGCCGGAGCTTTGGCGGAGGCGGGCTTGGCAGTGATCTTTTTAGCGGCGGTTTTTTTGTCTTCAGCCATGATTTCTCCTATTTGCTTGTCCCTCTGGGGTCAAAATATTACTGGTCCTGTGTTTTAATGTCCGGGGCGGGAAGCCTATGGGGCCTTCTCTTCTTCCTGCTCCGGTTCTTTTGCTTCCGGCTGGGAGGCCGGTTCTTCTGCGGGCTGTTCATCTGGGACGGAAGCTGTTTCCTCATCTTCCTCCTGCTCCCGGTCCGGCTCGGTCAGGGCCTCCTTTTTGGGCCCGGCCTTGGTTCCGGCCTGTTCCATCAAGGACATCAGCTTCTGGTCCTTGGCTTCCTTGGCCGTGGCCAGTATCTTCTCGGCGGTTTTCTCTCCGATGCCCGGCAGGTTGGTCAGGCCTTCCTCCCCGGCGGTGATGATCTTTTCGGTGTCTTCCAGTCCGGCCTCCAACAGCTTGGCTTTTAGCTTATCGGCCAGGTCCAGTTCGCTGACCGGAATGGCAGCCTGACTGACCGCCTCCATCCGCTCCTGGTATTCGCTCTCGGTCACCACGTTGATGTTCCATCCGGTCAGACGCACTGCCAGCCTCACGTTCTGCCCCTTCTTGCCGATAGCCAGCGAGTACTGGTCGTCGGGGGAGATCACCGTGATCCGCTTGTGCTCCTCGTCGGAGAAGGCATCCAGGCTCTTGGCCGGGGCCAAGGCCCGGGAGGCGAACATGGCCGGGTCGGAGGACCAGGGCACTATGTCTATCTTTTCCCCGGCCAGCTCCCGCACCACCGCCTGGACCCGCACCCCCTTTAAGCCCACGCAGGCTCCCACCGCGTCCACCTTGTTCTCCCTGGAGTAGACCGCCACCTTGGCCCGGTCGCCCGGATCACGGGCCACCGCCTTGATCTCCACCAGGCCGTCCCGGACCTCGGGCACTTCCTGCTGGAAAAGTTTTTTGACAAACTCGGGGGTGGTGCGCGACAAAATGATCTGGGGCCCCTTGATGGTCTTGTTGACCTCCTTCAGGCAGGCCCTGATGGAGCGGCCCTGCTGGTAGCGTTCGGCGTGGATCTGCTCCTTGAACGGCAGCACCGCTTCGGAATGCCCCAGGCTGATCAGCAGGTCCCCCCGGTTGATCTGCTGGACGGTGCCCGAGACTATCTCCCCGATCCGGCTGGCGAAATCGCTGTAGACCTGCTCCCGCTCGGCTTCCCGGATTCTCTGGAACAGCACCTGCTTGGTGGACTGGATGGCCAGCCTCCCGAAATCCTCGAAGGGCAGGATCACCTCCACCGTGTCGCCCACCTTGGGATCGTCCAGATAGTCCCTGGCTTCGGCCACGGTGATCTCCAGCCCCGGCCGGGTGATCTCCTCCACCACTTCCCGGGTGGCAAAGATCCCGATGTCGCCGGCCTCGTCCTCGATCTCCACCACGATGTTGTCGGAGGTGCCGAACCTCTTTTTGCAGGCCTGCAGCAGGCCCTCCTTAAGCTTCTCGATCACGAATTCCTTGTCCAGGTTCTTCTGGCGGGCTATTTCGTTCAAAGCCTCAATGATATCTATGTTGGACACTGTCTTTCTCCAAAATGTATTTTTTGTTTTTCAAATATTCTTTATCTATGGCCACAAAATGCACATAACTCACAGATTAAATTTCCTGATCTGCAATTTTTGTGTCCTCTGTGCTTTCTGTGGTTAAATAATCTTTTTCTCTATGACTTTCTCCAGTTCCAGCCGGGCCTTCTTGATCTGGGAAAGCGGGATCCAGATCGGCTCCCGGCCCTCCATTCCTACTTTGACCGTGCCTTGGCGGTATTCCAGCAGCCGGCCCAGCAGTTCATAGCTGCCGTCCACCGGCTGGACCAGTTTCATCTTGGCCCGGCGCCCCAGGGACCTCTGGTAATCGGTCTCCTTTTTCAAGGGACGGTCTAACCCCGGGGACGAGACCTCCAGCATATAGGCCGATTCTATCAGATCTTCCTTGTCCAGTTCCTCGGAAAGTTTCCGGGAGACCCTGGCGCAGTCGCCCATGCTGACCCCGGCTTGCGGGCGCTGGATGAAGACCCGCAAGCTTCCGGAGACGGACGAATATTCCACGTCGTAAAGCTCCAGCCCCATCTCACTTAAAAAAGATCCGGCCAGGTCGCTTACTTTATTTATTATCTCTGCTTCGCTCGGCATTTGTGAAACGTTGTCTGCTTAGAAGTAACCGTTGTATAAAATGGTTTTGCCAGAAAGTCAAGAATAAATTTCCTGTCCTCCCCCCCTCGTTGCACTTGTACCCTATTTGCCACTACGGCGGACAGGCTGGCTTCCTTATAGTCAAGGTACCTCTTTGTGCCTATCGGTTTTAAAGACAAAAGAGAGCGGGTTTTGTACCCGCTCTCCTCTTAATCATCAAGTCCCTAATATTATATTGCAAAACGGTGGAAAATGCAAGAGAAATTTTTACTTAACCTTTTGCCGATGTTTGTTTCTTTTTGCCCGCTTGTTTCTTCAGACCGTGCCGCTTCATTATCCGGTAGATCTGCTGCCGGGCCACCCCCAGCTGCAGGGCGGCGGCCGTTATGTCCCCGTTGTTCAGTGTCAGGGCCTGGGCCACCATCTTGTTCTCCACCTCCGCCTTGGCGCCGTTGAGGCCGCCGGCCAGGCTGGGCTCAAAACCGGGGGGACCCAGCTCCAGATGGGACGGGGTTATTTCCTTTCCGTCGCACATGATCACCGCCCGCTCGACCTTGTGCTCCAGCTCCCTGACGTTTCCCGGCCAGTCATAGTTGATCAGGGCGGTTCGGGCGGCGGCGCTTAAGCTGGTGATGTTCTTCCGGTGCTTGGCCGAGTATTTTTCCAGGAAGAACCCCGACAGCAGCAGGACATCGCTCTCCCGCTCCCGCATCGGGGGCAGGTGGATGGTGATCACATTGAGGCGGTAATAGAGGTCTTTCCGGAACCGGCCCTTCTGGATATCCTGCTCAAGGTCCCGGCTGGTGGCGGCTATGATCCGCAGGTTCACCTTGATGGTTTCCTTCCCTCCGATATGCTCCACCACCCCTTCCTGGATCACCCGCAGCAGCTTGGTCTGGAGGGCGGTGGGCATCTCCCCGATCTCGTCCAGAAAGACCGTTCCTCCTTCCGCCATCTCAAATTTCCCCTGGCGGCGGGCGAAAGCCCCGGTAAAGGCCCCTTTCTCGTAGCCGAACAGCTCGGATTCCAAAAGGTTCTCCGGGATGGAACCGCAGTCAATGACTATGAACGGCTTTTCCTTCCGCTGGCTCAGCTGGTGGATGGCCCTGGCCACCAGGGTCTTCCCGGTGCCGGATTCACCCAGCAATAATAAATTTACCTCGGAGCCGGCCACCCGCCGGACCAGGGAGAAGACCTTTTCCATGGCCGGGCACTGGCCCAGCAGCTCCCCCCGGTCCTCCAGCATCTTCTGCAGCGAGAGGTTCTCCCTTTCCAGCTGTTCCCGCTTCTCCTTTTCCAGGCGGCTGATGTTCTCCACCAGCTCGGCGTTCTCTATGGAGATGGCGGCCTGGGCCGCCAGGGCCGCAAAAAGGTCCAGATCCTGGGGGGAAAAGCTTTCGTGGATCTGCTGGCTGTCAACGTAGACCAACCCCAGCATTTTTCTTTTGTCGGCCTGGCCGGAAAAAAGCGGCACGCACATGCAGGAGCGCAGTTTGAGTCCGGCGATTGAAGCCGACTGGCTGTAGTTGGCGTCCTGGGAGGCATCCTTGACCCACAGCGGCTGGCCGCTTTCTATCACCTGCTGGGTGATGGTATGGCTGATCTGGAAATCTTCGCCCTCCCAGCTCTGGCTTTTCTGGTTCCGGATCACCCGGAATTTTAGGACCTCCCCTTCGTAGAGCATTAAAAAACCCCGTTCGGCCCGGGTCAGGGAAAGCACCGAGTCCATGGTCACGTTCAGCAGCTGGTCCAGGTTCAATACCCGGCTCAGCCGGCGGGAGGACTCCAGCAGCAGGCCCAGCCTTTCCCGGCCATGGTCCGGATCGAACAAAACGGAAAGGCTCTTATGCTCCTCCAGCGCCTGGGCCACGGCGGCCAGGTCAAGTTCCGCCTCCACCACCAGGTTTTCGGCGCTTTGGACCCTTTGGTTAACCGGCATGGCTGGATACCTCCTGTCGGAACAGTTTGATGTCCTTGAACAGCTGGCGGCGGGACGGGGCAAAGATGTAGGATGATTTCAGGTCCGGCTGGCTGATGTGGGCCAGAGCCTGCCGGAACCAGGACAGTATCTTCTGATAATGCTCCAGGGCCAGGCCGGGCTGCTTGTGCCGGGCATAATGCCTGGCCATGGCCGAAAAAATGGGCCAGGCCGTTTCGGCCGTGTTGACCTTGTTGGCGATCTCCAGCGCCCATTCCATGTATTTGAGCCCGCTTTTGCCCCGCTCCTCCAGCAACTCGCCCTTCAGCAGCAGGACTTCGGACACCAGCTGCTGCTCCTCCACCCGCTGGGCCAGGCTCAGGGATTTGTCGGCCAAAGCCTCGGCTTGGTCCAGTTCTCCCAGCTCGCGGTGCAGATCGGCCAGGTTCTTCAGGATAAAAGCCTCTCCGGCCCTGATGTCCAGCCCTGCAAATATTTCCCGGGCCCGGGAAAGGTCCTCCTTGGCCTTGTCCCACTGCTGGCGCATCTGGCTGATCCGCCCCGAAATGTTCAGGGCCCGGCCCAGCTCCAGGCGGCCGCCCAGTTCCTCGGCCATGCCCAAAGATTTCTGGCAGAACAGGCTGCCGTCCTCCAAGCTGCCCAGGGCCAGGTAAAACTCCGCCTTGCGGATATAGGCGTCCAACAGGATGTTTTTCGCTCCGATGGTGACGGCCAGCTGGATGGCCCGGTTGTAGCTCCACAGGGCCTGGTCCCATTCCCCCTTGGCTTTGTGGATCAATCCGATGTTGACCAGCGAGGCCGCCGTTTCAAAACCCGAGCCGATCCGTTCCATGGTCTGCAGGCATTTGTTATGGTACTCCAGGGCCCGGTCCCAGTCGTAAAGATGCCTGGAGATCAGGGCCAGATTATTGTATGACCTGGCCAGCCCGCTGATGTCGCCGATCTTTTCCCGGATGGCGAAACTCTTTTGGTGGGATTCGGCCGCCCGGTCCCAGTCATACATCCGGTAATAGACCAGACCCAGGTTGTTGTGGCTGGTGGCGATTCCGTAAAGGCTGCCTTCCCGTTCCTTGATCTCCAGGCTCTTCCGGTGCACCGATAGGGCCTGGCTCCATTCGGCCAGGTGCCAGTAGGCCTGTCCCAGGGTGTTGTAGATCTCGGCCTCCACCGACGCCTTGCTGTTCCGGGGCAGCAGCTTTAAGGCCTCCTGGCAGTATTTTTCCGCCGTCCGGTATTCGCCCCGGCTGATGCAGGTGACGGCCAGGGCCCCGGTCAGGCGGGCGGTGGACACGGGATCATCCTGGGATATGGCCAGCCCCTGCTTGAAACATTCCATCGAGGAATCGTAGTTGCCCAGCCGCTCATGGCACCGGCCCAGTTTATAACAGGTCTCCGGCAGCGGACCCCTGGCCTGGTGCAGGGTTCGGGCCGCTTCCAGCGCCATTTGATAGTCCCCCGAAACGTAATAAAGCTTCTGCAGCTTTTCCTGCACCGGGATATTCTGGCGGGAGGGAGACAGCTCAATGGCTTTACGGTAATGCCCTATGGCCTGCTGTTTGGAAAATTCCGCCAGGCCCTGGCCGGCCAGCAGGTGGTACTCCCTGGCTTTGCCGGTCTCCCCCGCCGCCTCCCAGTGGCTGGCCAGGGCCGACAGCTCCTGCAGCGAATGGTTGTTTTGTTGTTCCAGCATCAGGGCGGCGGACCGGTGCAGTCTGGATAACAGCTCCGGGAGCGCCGACCGCAACGCTTCGCCCGCGGTCTTGGAGTGATGCAGCCCGTACAGCGGCTCGCCTTTTTCCCCATCCAAGACCGCCAGCAGACTTTGGCTCTTGAGAAACAGCAGGTCCTGGCCGGTCCGGCCGATGTCCAGGGCCGTGATGGCGGAGATCTGGCGGGCGGTGGCCGGGTTCCCCAGCACCGCCAGGGATTGGATCAGCAGCAACTGGTCTGAAGAAAGTTTTTCCAGCTTTAATTTAAAGGCCCTGGTCAAACCGTCGGGCAGGGTCAGCCGTCCATCCGCCGGCCCTGATATCTGCCATTGCCCGTGACGCCGTTGGATAAACCCCGAGTCCATCAGGTAACGCACCGCCTCTTCTATCAGCAGGGGGTTTCCCCCGGTTTCGGAGTGTATCCTGAACAGCAGCGGTTCGGAGTTTTGGATTCCGGGGAAAACATTCCGGAACAGTTCGGAAACCTCGGGCAGGCTCAGCCGTTTCAGGAATATATGTTCGGCCAGATTCTCGGCCACCAGGCCCTCGATGGCCGCCGTCAGTTGGTGCCCCGGCGCCAGGTCATCGTTCCTGAAGCTGCCCAGCACCAGAATTGAGGAGCGGGCGAGGTTGCGCATCAGGTGGCCCAGGGCTTCCAGGCTTTCCCGGTCTATCCAGTGGATGCTCTCCAGCACGATGACCGCCGCCCGCGATGGACAGGCCCCCATGGTCTTTACTATGAATCCGGTCACGGCGTCCAGCAGCCGGAGCCGCTGCTCCGGGGCCGGCAGGGCTGCCGGGGCGGGCAGGCTGCTGACCTCGGGCAGCCCCCTGAAACCCGGGGCTATCTCCGCCAGCTTGGTCCCAAAATCAGAAACGGCCTGGGGACAAAAGTTCCGGGCCAGGGGCAGGACCTGCCCCAGCAGCTGGCCCGCCAGGTCATAGGCTGCGGCGTCGGGTTGGTAACAGCGGGCCCACAGCACCTGGCAGTCCAACAACTGGGCCTCCAGGGACAATTCGTTCAGCAGTTTGGTGCGCCCGATCCCGGTCTCGCCCGAGATGAAAACAGTGAAGCCCTGCCCGGAGATGGCTTTCTGGACAGCCTGGCGCAGCGAGGCCATTTCCCTATCCCGGCCCACCAGCCGGCTGTTGAAGACGAAGGGGGGGCGGGGGGCGTCAGGCGATTGGCCGGGGCTTTGCTTGATGATCCTGGCCAGCTCGTCCGCCGCCTCGCCGGCGCCGGCCGGACGGGCATTGGGGTCCTTGCTCAGAAGCTTTAAGATCAGCGACTGCAGCGGTTCGGGAAGGGAATCATTGTAAACCCGCGGCGGCTGGGGCGGCTGGTTCAGGTGTTTTTTGACCAGCTCCTTCAACGAAGGGGCCTCAAAGGGCAGGACCCCGGTGAATATCTGGTACATCAGGACCCCCAGAGAGTACAGGTCGGCCCGGCCGTCAGGGGTCTGGCCGGAGATGACCTCGGGGGAAAGGTAGGAAGGGGTGCCGGACATCTTCAGGGGTGACCGGGCCGGTGTTTGGGCCAGGCCGAAATCCAGCAACTTGACGGAATCCTTCCCGTCCAGTAAAAGGTTTGACGGCTTCAGGTCCAGGTGGATGATATTCCGGGAATGGATGTATTCCAGGGCGTGGCAGAGCTCCATCAGCTTGCGGCCCTTTTCTTCAATGGTCAGGTCCCGGCAGCGGCATAAAAGGTCCGGCCCCGGCAGGTATTCCATCACGTAAAAGCAGTCGTCCTGGAAATTTTCGTAACCGTGCACCGCGGCCAGGTTGGGGTGCTTAAGTTCCGCCAAAAGGCGGAACTCCTGGCCGACCAGGTTGATGTTGATGGAATCTCTCAGGAAAAGTTTTATGGCCACTGTTTGGCCGCCGGTCAGATCGACAGCCTTATATACCTGGCTGCTGGAACCCTCTCCCAGGAATTCCAGCACTTGATACTTGGTGCCTACCTTCTGACCTTTTAGTAATTTATTCATTGTAACAAATTGATACGTTTATTTTAGTTTAACATAGTTAATTTTAGTTTGCAAGTGATTTTTTAATTTTTTCATAAAAATTTTCATTTAGACATTTATTGTTACTAATAACTGAACTTTGGCAAAATCA
>DHVS01000016.1 GCA_002412795.1 bacterium UBP2_UBA5202
ATTGATTTTGCCAAAGTTCAGTAATAAAATAATTTTCATTTTCATTTTTTGGTACTCTCTAAATTTGTTAAGACGCCATTTTGTTCGCTCAAACGCAAAAAGCCCTGTCCGTAATTTTTCCACTGCGGACAAAGGCTTTTATTATGCCCAATAAGCAAGCATGCCCTAAATATATTTTCTTGCTTTGCATGGTTGAAGTATAGCGATTAAAGTCTCAAGAGTCAAGAAAATTTAAAAAAATATTTGCGATCAAAATAAAAAATGCCCCCCGACAGTCATTGCTACTGTGGGTGGACAAACCAGGATAACTTTTTTAAAATATCACTTCCAGCGCTTCAGCCTTAGGCTGTTGCTGACCACGCTGACCGAGGAAAAGGCCATGGCCAGGGCGGCGAACATCGGGTTGAGCAATATGCCGAAGAAAGGATACAGCAGGCCGGCGGCCACCGGTATCCCTATGACGTTGTAGAAAAACGCCCAGAACAGGTTCTGCTTGATGACCTTCAGGGTGGACCGGGACAGCCGGATGGCCTTGAGGATCAGGTCCAGGTCGTCCCCCATCAGGATCACATCGGCCGATTCTATGGCCACATCCGTTCCCCGGCCCATGGCGATACCGATATCGGCCTGGGCCAAAGCCGGGGCGTCGTTGATGCCGTCCCCCACCATGGCCACCACCGAGTTTGCTGACTGCAGTTTTTTGATCTCCTCCACCTTGTCTTTGGGCAGGACTTCTGAGATCACCCGGTCCATTCCCAATTGTCCGGCTATGGCCGCCGCCACTTCCTTGTGGTCGCCGGTGATCATGACGGTCTTCAGGCCCAGGACCCGCAGGCCGGAAACGGCCTGGGGGGCGTTCTCCCTCAGGGTATCGGCCACTGCGATGATCCCGGCCGGTTTGGAATCCAGCGACACATAGATCACGGTCTTGCCCTCCTGCTGCAGCCGGGCGGCCAGCTTTTCCAGGATGGAGAAATCCATCCCTATCTGTTCCATCAGGGACAAGTTGCCTATCTCCACCCGTGTGCCATCGACCATACAGCTGAGGCCCGATCCCGGCAGGGCCTTGAAGTCGGAAGCTTTAAGCATCTCAATTTTCTTAATCCGGACATAATCAACCACCGCCCGGCCGATGGGGTGTTCCGAGGAACTTTCGGCCGAAGCAGCCAGGGCCAGCAGCTTCTCCTCGGCCAGGTCCGCCGACACCGCCACGTTGGTGACGGTAATTTTCCCGGTGGTCAAAGTTCCGGTCTTGTCGAAGACGATGGTGTTCAGACTCCCGGCCTTTTCCAGAATCTCTCCCCGCCGGATCAGGATGCCCAGTTCCGCCCCCCGCCCGGTTCCCACCATGATGGCGGTGGGGGTGGCCAGGCCCAGGGCGCAGGGACAGGCGATGACCAAGACCGCCACCGCATTGATAAGGGCCAGGTTGAAGGACGGCCCGAAGATCAGCCAGAGGATGAAGGTCAGGGCGGCCACGGCCATGACGCTGGGAACGAAGACCGAGGCGATCTTGTCGGCCAGCCGCTGGATGGGGGCCTTGCTGCCCTGGGCCTCCTCCACCAGCTTGATGATCTGGGCCAGCACTGTTTCCCTCCCCACTTTTTGCGCCTGAAACCGGAAGGCCCCGGTCTTGTTGATGGTGCCTCCGGTCACTTTGTCCCCGGCCGTCTTGTCAACCGGAATGCTTTCGCCGGTGATCATGGATTCGTCCAGGGACGAAAAGCCTTCCAGGATCACGCCGTCGGCGGCCACCCGCTCGCCCGGCCGGACCGAGATGACATCTCCGGTTGCCACCTGCTCGATAGGAATCTCTGTATCCCGGCCGTCTTTTACCACCCGGGCGGTTTTGGCCTGCAGTCCTATCAGGCGCTTGATGGCCAGGGATGTCTTTCCCCGGGCCCCGGCCTCCAGCATCCGGCCCAGCAGGACCAGGGTGATGATCACCGCCGAGGAATCGTAATAATAGGCCTGCTGCAGCCCGGCCTGGGCGAAGAAGCCCGGCGCCATCGTGGCCAGCAGGCTGTAACCGAAGGCGGCCGAAGTGCCCACCGCCACCAGGGTGTCCATGTCCGCATTGCGCCTTTTGACGGAGGCCCACAACCCCTTGTAAAACAACCAGCCGGAGAAGAACTGGACCGGGGCGGCCAGGGCCAGCATCAGCCAGGGGCTGTGCAGCCAGCCGGGCAGAAAAGGCAGGAACATATGCATTCCGCCCATGAACAAAGGAACGGAAAAAGCCAAAGCAAACAGAAACCTGTTTTTAAGCGAACGATAATACCTGTCCCTTTGTTCTTCCGGTGATGCCGCTGGGGCCAGAGATGTACCTTCCGGGGTCGCATGCATTTCGGGGACCTCGTACCCCGCATCTCTTACGGCTTGCACGATCTCCGGAACAGTGATCAGGCCGGGGTCATATTCTATCCCGGCCTTCTCGGTGGCCAGGTTCACCGCCACCGACTGCACCCCCTTCAGTCTCTTGAGATATTGTTCCACGTTGTTAACGCAGGAAGCGCAGTGCATCCCGCTGACGGATATCTCTATCTTGTTCATCCTCATCCTTTGCTGATCATCTGCCGCCATAGTTCCTGCCCGGGCCGGACCCCGATGCCCGTTGATGACTTTACCAGATCAGTATACCACCAAAAAAACATTTTCACAATACCGGAAAAATATTTTGGATTTTTTGCTTGACTTATGGCGCGCTTTAACCTATCATTTTATATATGTTGTGGGCTTTGCCAAATTTTGACTATTGGGAAATATAGGATACAGACATTGCGCCGGGTGGTCCGTTTCGATACGCCCCGCTGTTGGCCGAGTGGCTGAAAATTGCATCGAGGACCGGCCGGGCACTCAACGGCCAGACGGTTTCGAAATGACCGCAGGCACGGGGATATTTGTCAAAGTCCAATATGTTTACAAAAACCACCAACCAAATCCGTTTATGCTGAAAAAAAGAATCCCGTTGTTCCTGGCCGTCCTGATCCTGTCTGCAGCTCCCTGTTTCTCGCAGGACGAGGAGGAAGAATCCCAGTTGGCGCTCCCCAACCCGGTGGGAGCGCCAGCCAGGGTTTCGGCAGACAGCCAGGCCTTTTACCGTCTGCTGGACTGGCCACTGTTATGGCAGAAAAGCCAGGCCGGTTTGACTAGTGATTCCGCGGAGCAGCATTTGGATCTGGCCGATTCGGCCCTGGCCAAGGCTGCCGCTTTGGACATCCGACTGCCCCTGCAGGCCGGTTATCTTAAATACCTTTCCCGACAGGAATTGCGGGAACGGGACCGGACCATGGCTTACCGCTATTCCCAGCTGGCCCTCAGGGCCGATCCCACTTATCCCGGACTGATCTACAATGGTTTCAGGATCCAGCAGAGCCGGGCCGGATTCAGCCAGGCTTTGAATGATTCTTGGCACGATTTCAACTACGCCCGGAAATATTTCAGGTATGAATTGGATCTTACCGCCAAAATTCTGATCCTGTTCTCAATTTTCCTGCTGGTCACAGGCCTGGTATTCCTGCTGTTTTTGGCGGTGAAATACCTGCCTTATCTGCACCATGCTTTAAGCGACCTGCTGCCGGAGGCCATGCCGGGATACAGCCGCCGCCTGATCACCGCTGCCATGCTGGTTTCTTTAAGTCTGATCCTGGGGTTCATCAGCCTGGTCCTGCCGGTGGCCCTGCTGGCCATAACGGCTTCGATCTATGCCTCCCGCAGGGAAAAGATCATTCTGTTGCTGTCTTTGATACTTTTAGCCGTCTCCGGCCTGGGCCTGACCGCCGGGCGGCATCTGTTCGTCAGTTTGAATGATGATCATCTGCAAACAGTGGCCCGGGCCAACCGGTCCGGACCGGATGCCGGCCTTGCTGCGCAGCTGGCGGAATATCAGCAAAAATACCCTGAGGACCTGACCCCGCTGTTCTGCCTGGCCCTGATGGAAAAACGGGCCGGTAATTTCGTTCAGGCCCGGCAGTACCTGGATACGCTACTGGCGGCCGGGGGACAGAATTTCAAGGTTTTGAACAACCTGGGAAACATTCTTTTCTACCAGGGAAAGATCGACAGCGCCGCCGGATTTTACCGCCAAGCCATCCAGGCCGACCCGGCGGCGGCCCTGCCCCATTACAACCTGGCCCAGGCCTATTTCAAGCAGGTTGATTTCAAGGCCGCCGACCAGGAGCGGGAATATGCCATGTCCCTGGACAGGCCCGGGATATCATCGCGGGCCGGGGCCCGGGATGCCGGGCTGGTGCTGGATGAGCTGATACCGGTCTCCTATTTCTGGGGGCAGGCCTGGCTGGGCTTGGATCCTCTATCCGGCTTCAGCCCGGCCGAGTCGGCCAGTCTTACGGGCCTGAACCTGTGGCTGCCATCCTGGCTGGGCCTGGCCCTGCTGTTGTTGGGACTGGTAACGGTGATCGTATTTTTCAAGGGTCAGGCGCCTGAACACTGTTCTGTCTGCCATAGGAACATCTGCTCCAATTGCCAGAAGACCTCCGCCCAGCAGGACCTGCTTTGCCCCGAATGTCACCAGGTGATATCGGCCGCCACTTCGCCGGAACTGCAGGATAAAATGACCGCCAAGCTGAAGCTGCAGAAGATCCGGCGCAGGGTCTGGACCGGTGTTATCTCCAACCTGCTGGCGCCGGGTTCGGTGCTGCTGCTGGAGAACATGACTGCTTTAGGCCTGCTGCTGGCCTTTCTCTGGGGCGGGGCATTCACAATCCTCTGCAGCTTGAAACTTTTGCTTTTCCCCCAGGACCTCCAGTATTACATCTTTCAGACCGGACCGGGCTGGCTGATGTTAATCCTGCTGACCCTGAGCTGGCTTTTCACCTGGATCGTTTTTCTGAAACACGCCAATCTGCTGGCCCATCCGGCCCAGCCTGTAAAGAAGACTGATTGACAGTTAACCCTGGAGATTAAGCTCAATAAGTGGGAATTGTTCTGAACTCAACACCTTCACTTCCCCTTCTCTTACATCAAGATAATCCTGATTTATCCAAGAGAAGGGGACAGAGGGGATGAGTATGAAAAAAAATGTTTTTAAAGTTAAACTGCATGATGCTATTCAACAAGACCTGCGATTAAAATTCTCCCTTAGATCCCCAAATCAATTAAGGAAAGATCCCAATGGAAGGTAACGTCAAAGAATTCGGCCTGGCCGACGTCATCCAGTTCATCTCCACCAGCCAGAAGACCGGGGTGCTGCTGCTGGACCATCATACCGACACCGCCTCCATCGCTTTCTCCAACGGCGACATCACCGCCGCGGTCTACGGCCGACAGGGCAGGCAGGACCAGCTCCAGGACTACCTGTTCCGTTCCAAGAAGCTGAATCCTGATACAATCCAGAAGCTGACCCAGATCCAGCGGGACACCAACCTGGGCATCGACGAGGTGATGCTCAAGGAACAGATCATGACCGAGGATGAGCTGTTCGGGGTGATCTCCTTCAAGATCCAGGAGGTGATAGACGACATCTTCACTTGGAGCGACGCCCACTACAAATTCGACGCCCAGGCCGACCTCTACGCCAAGAGCCGGACCAAGGTTACCATCCCGCCTGCCACGCTCTTGATGGAAGCCATGCGCCGCAAGGACGAGTGGCCCCGGATAAAGATGGCCATACCGTCCGAGGACATAGTGCTGCTGATCAAGCCCGACGGCATGCTGCCCTACGACGCCCCGCCCGAGGCCAGGCAGCTGATGGAGCTGATTGACGGACAAAGGACCATCTCCGAGATGATCCAGCTTTCGGGGTTCGGCCGTTTCCGGACCTTCAACGCCTTGTTCCATTTGTTCGAGCTGGGGATGATCGAGCGCAAGGTCATCGAGAGCACCGCTCCGATCAGGGCCTTGCCCAAGCCCAAAGCCCCGTCCCCGCTGTTGAAATACGTCGGGCCGGCCGCCGCCATGACGGCCAGCATCGGAATAGTGCTGATCTTTTTGACCACTGCGGTCTTCGGGGGATACAAGTTAAACCTGCTGCTTGAATCAAAGACCAACATGGTGGACGAACTGCTGTTGAAATCGGCCCGGGACAAGTACCAGCAGGAAATTGAGATCTACAGGATGATCAACGGGCGCTGCCCGGAGGAGCTGGGGCAGGTGGTTAAGGACCGGAGGTATTTGTACCGGTTGCAGTACGGGGTTTCCGAGGACTGGCAGATATTTGAGTTGAAGACAGTGGAACAAAACTAAACTGCGTTGGTAGACTAAAAAGCCCGGTCAATAATGACCGGGTTTTTTAGATACCATCAACGTCCCAGGAAATGTTTTGTGTTTTCTGAGCCCATTCGACTCGACACTTCGGCATCGCTCAGTGTGGTTAATTGTCTTCCCTTAATACTCAAACGTACTTCCGCCTATGAACTCCCTCAGTATAGACGTATGGGGCACCTCGTCGGCGAACACCGGCACGAACATCTGCAGAAACCTCTGCAGACGGTAGGCCTCGTAAAAGGCGGGGTCGTCGGTGGGTACTTCCATCAGAAAGCGCTCGGCGTACATCCGCAGCACGGCCGGCTCGTAGATCAGGGTGGAGTTGAAGATGATGTCGGCCTCCTCCTGGAAGGGAAAGATGTTGCGCTCCTCGCCCCGCTGCACCGAGGACCAGACCTTCAGGGTATGGGCGGCCCGGTAGCCCCTAAACAGCCGGTCCCGCACGATGCGCCGGATCAGCCGGACGTCCGAGGTATTGATGCGGTTGTGGTTGTCCAGGCACAGCTGGGTCAACGCGCTGATGTAGACCTTGAGCTTGTTTTCGGCCGGCACCGAGCGGGTCAGCTTGGAGTTCAGGCCGTGGATGCCCTCCACCAAAAGGATGTCGTCCGAACCCAGCTTAAACCTTCCGGTCTTCTCCGACCTCTGCCCGGTGTGGAAATCGTAGACCGGGGCGGACACCTCCTCTCCCGCCAGCAGCTCCGACATCTGCTGGTTGAACAGCTCCAGGTCCACCGCGCTTAAGGACTCGAAATCCGGCTTGCCGTCCTCGCCCAGCGGGGTCTGCTCCCGCCCCAAAAAATAGTTGTCGGTGGACAGGGCGATGGGGTGCAGCCCGTTGACCTTGAGCTGGATCATCAGCCGTTTGCTGAAGGTGGTCTTGCCCGAGGACGAGGGCCCGGCGATCAGCACTAATTTCACCCGCTGGCGCTGGGAGGTGATCCGGTCGGCCACCTCCACTATCTTCTTCTCGTGAAAGCCCTCGGCGATCCTTACCAGTTCGCTCATCTGCCCCGACAGGCAATGCTCGTTGAGCTCGCCCACGTTGTTGACCCCCAGGATCCGGTTCCAGTCCTTGGTCTCCTTGTATATCTGGAAAAGTTTGGTCTGGGGGGAGATCTCCGGGATACGTCCCGGATTGCGCTGCTGGGGAAAGCGCAGCACGAAGCCCGGGGGATACAGGGTCAGCTCAAAACGGTCGATCAACCCGGCTCCCGGCACCACCGGCCCGAGGTAGATGTCCTTGAATATTCCGCAGCCTATCAGGCGGACCTCGGTCAGGCGGATGGTGGTCAAAAGCTTGGCCTTGTCCTGATAACCCTCGGCCTCGAAATACTCCTTGGCTTCTTCGATGGAGATGGTTTCCTTGACAAAAGGACGGTCCTCGGCGACTATCAGCCTCATCCGGGCCTCGATCTTTTTAAGGATATCCTCGTCCAGTGGCTGTTCCCCGTTGAAATCAAAATAGTAGCCGTTGGCCAGCGACTGCCCCACCACCACCCGGGCAGAAGGATAGAGTTCCTTGACGGCCTCGTACAGTATCAGGCAGGCGGCCCGGCGGTAAAGGGCTATGCCCTCGCGGTCGGAATAGAACACCGGCTCCAAGCGGCAGTTGGAATGGACTGTGGCGTCCAGGCTGACCAGCTGCTGGTTCATCTTGGCGGCCAGGATCTTGGCCGGCGATTTCTCCAGGTATTTTTTAAAGATGGCCTGGACCTGCTCCCCGGCCTTGGCGGGCACCCGCTGGCCGTCCAGCTGGATCTCGATCGGTTTATGGGTCATGTTGTCTTCTGCTTTTTGGTTTCTGGTTAGGCGGTCAATGAAATTTATAGCCGACCCGCATTCTGCCGGGCCGGCTTTTCCGCTGCCATTAATGTAACCCAAAAATGACCGGATGTCAAGTGATTTTTGTGGTTTTCTCACCGGCAGATTAGACCGCTGGCACAGGTAAAGAAAAATACTTGGTTAAAAAGATGTCCCTGGGTCTTGATTTACCGGCTGGTTTAATTGTATAGTTGTTTTTATCAGCCAGAGCTTTAAAAAGAAAGGTCCCCTATACTTATGATCAACGGACAACTGGAAGTGATCTGCGGCTGCATGTTCAGCGGCAAGACCGAGGAGCTGATCCGGCGGCTCAAGCGGGCCTCCTACGCCCGTCAGAAGGTCCAGATATTCAAACACTCCTTCGACAACCGCTACGATGAACTGAGCATCACCACCCATTACGGCCTGAAGCTGCCCACCGTGCCCTGCCGGGAGGCCGGTGACATCATCCGGGGCATAGAACGCGGGGTGCAGGTGGTGGGGATAGACGAGGTCCAGTTCTATGGGGAGCTGATAGTGCCGGCCATCGAGGAGATCCTGCGCCAGGACATCAAGGTGATCGTCTCCGGCCTGGACATGGACTTCCGGGGCCAGCCCTTCGGCGCCATGCCCCGGCTTTTGACCATGGCCGAGCAGGTGGACAAGCTTTCGGCCATCTGCTCCGTCTGCGGAGAGCCGGCTACCCGCACCCAGCGGCTGCTGGACGGCCACCCGGCGCCATATGACAGCGAAGTGGTTTCAGTCGGGTCAACCGAAAAATACGAGGCCCGCTGCCGCAAATGCCATGCGGTTCCCGGCAAACCGGACCAGGGGACTTTCCACCTGTCGCCCCAGATGGAGATGTGAAAAATGAATTGGAAATCGCCGGAAGAATGGTCCCGGCTGAAGGCCGGCCTTGACTGATTGGCCGACCGGTAGTTGTTTTTTTCTTGCATTTGAACAGCAAAAATCGTATCATAAAGAAGGAACTTACTGTCATGGGAGCAGCAGACCATTGTGCCATATCACCGGGCATTGTACTCAGGGGAGCAGTTGCAAGTGGTGAGGCCGGTGTGATAGCCATACACAACCACCCATCAGGGGAACCCACACCATCCACCGAAAACAGACTGCATTTGGAAGAACATGAGAGAGACTTGCAAAATTTTGGGGATTAGGCTGCTGAACAACCTGGTGATCGGTGCTAATAGGTTTTATGGCGAGGAAGAGCACCGGTAATTGATCTGATAGGCTAAAGGGATCAGTAGGTGTTTACTGAGCGCAGAGTTTGGCCGCTTTTTTAATGCCTATAACTGGATGTTGGCGAAGTATATTGAGGATCCAAAGTCAAAGAACACCATATTTTCACTTGAAAACACACACCATAATTATAAATTGAAAATTGAGAATTACTAACAGCATAAGGAGGAAAGCATGAAAAGGGTAAAATATGTAAGCCGTTTTACCAGACCTATGACTTATCAAGCCATTGATAATCTGGTTTCAACATCTTCGAAACACAATAAAGAGAATGGTATAACTGGCGTTCTGCTTACATCTGGGGGTATCTTTTTTCAGATAATTGAGGGTCCTGAAGAAAATATTGACGCGCTGTTAAGCAAAATAACTGCCGATCGAAGGCATACGGATGTAATATTGTTAGCGGAGGAAAATAACGTTGACAGGAGGCTTTTCTCTGACTGGTCCTTAGGTAAAATGGATCTCGATAGCGGGGCTTATATCAGGAATGATGCAATGATGGGTCTTTTAGATGCTATAGTTGGCCTACAAAAAATAATGGAAAGTTTGGCCAATTCATTGGGAATGGCTGCCTGGAACGAACTAACAGGCGCAAAATAAAAGGTTATGCAACAAGCCCGAATGATCTCTCATTCGGGCTTTAATATTTTGCGGCCGCCTGGTCTGCCGGGAAGGACCTCATTACCAGACCTGATTTTATTTGGTGGTTTTTACCTGGAGATTGTTTTCCCGAATGTAAGCCCAGAGCCCTTTGGTCAATTCCATGCCGGTGATGGTAGCCCCTTCCTTTTTCTTGAACACTTTGGCCAGGGTTGCGTCCAGCTTGATGGTTCCGCCTGCTGCCATTTTAGCTCTCCTTTTGTTGAATGTTTTTTAGGTGAACCTTGATTGATGTCTTTTGGGGTGGATGAGGGGATTCGAACCCCCGGCCTTCGGATCCACAATCCGACGTTCTAACCAGCTGAACTACATCCACCATGTACTTTATGACTTGAAAAATTATGGTTCGGGTCAGAGAAAACATCCCATTTTATCCCAACCTTGAGTATGGTACGCCTGACAGGATTCGGACCTGTGACCCTCTGCTTAGAAGGCAGATGCTCTATCCAACTGAGCTACAGGCGCATTTTAGATATTGGACTATGGACATCGGATAACGGGAAACACCATTATCCATTATCTTCCATTCGTCATCCGAACCCAGTAACCTGTAATTTGGTTCCTCCATCTGTGGCTGGTCGGGGTGCCCAGACTCGAACTGGGGGCTTCTTGCTCCCAAAGCAAGCGCGCTACCAACTGCGCCACACCCCGCTTTTAAACAGCAACCTGTAATTATATAACACTTTTACCAGCCATGTCAAGCAATACCGGGATTCGATCCTAACCCGGGCATTCAGATAATAGGACAGTTGGATCGGTCATGGCCCGACAGGTTGGCGATCAGCGGGGTAATTTTCCTTAAGGCTATTGTCCGGTGGCTGATCCCGTTCTTCTCTTCCGGCGAAAGCTGGGCCATGGTCTTTTCAAATTGCGGCAGCCAGAACACGGGGTCGTATCCGAAACCGTTCTGCCCCAAGGGCTGTTCGGTGATCAGGCCTTCGATCTTTCCCTCGGTAAAATAGGCCCGGTTGTGGTTGGAGACCAGGGCCATGGCGCAGATGAAACGGGCGGTTCTTTTATCCGGGGGAAGGCCTTTGAGTTCGGCCAGCAGTTTTTGAAGGTTCTTTACGGGGTCGGCCTCCTTCCCGGCATAGCGGGCGGACTGCACCCCCGGGCTGCCCTGCAGGGCATCCACCTCCAGGCCGGAGTCATCGGCCAGGGCCCAGCAGCCGGAGCGATAGGCTGCGGTCTGGGCCTTAAGCAGGGCGTTGTCGGTAAATGTCTTTCCTGTCTCCTC
Organism: bacterium UBP2_UBA5202; assembly: GCA_002412795.1. Lineage (GTDB taxonomy): Bacteria > Edwardsbacteria > AC1 > AC1 > EtOH8 > UBA5202. The sequence goes on from DHVS01000016.1 coordinate 11,186, forward strand.
CACCTCCGGGTACTCCGGAAGATCGTTCAGGCTCAGGAACTCCACCCCGTCGACTTTCAGTATCTGAGAGATCTCCCTGAGCTTGTGCGCGTTCCTGGTGGCGATGACTATCTGCATAATGGCTGGAGTTGATTAAATTTCAAGCACTAAACGCTAAATCCTAAACAAAATCCAATGATCAATTTATCCAATTACCCGGCTGTTTGAGGTATATAGATTCGTGCTTGTTTAGAGTTTCGATATTGGCTTTTGGATCTTTCCGGCCTCGGGTTATCTCAGGTACTTCCACACCATAAAGATGATGGCTCCCCAGCCCCCCAGCCCGTGGCAGATGGCCGCGGCCCAGATGTTCTTGGTGTGCTGGGTCAGCCAGGCCAAGACCAGCCCGCTGATGAACACCAGCGCCACCAGGGGCAGGCCGGGCACTCCCGGTATCAGGAAACCCACCGTCACCAGGTGATAAAAGGTGAACAGCAGGGCCGAGAACAGCACCGTTTTGGTCCTGGAAAACCTCAGACGCAACAACCCCTGCAGCCCGGCCCGCCAGTAGAGTTCCTCGCCCACGGGAACTATGATCCCCACAAACAGAAAGAACTGCCAAAAGCTGTAACGCAGGGCCTGGCTGTGGGCCAGGCGCTCTGAGCAGATTTGCAGCATGTTCCCGGAAATGGCCCGGGTGAAGAACAGGATCCCCAGTGCCAGTATCAGCGCCGCCGCTCCCAGAGCCGATAAGACCCCCCAGCCCAGGCTCTTTAGAATATTCCGGGGCCTGATGGCCAGCATGGATCTAAGCCGGAAGGCCCTGATCACCCAGTAGGCCCCGCCGTAAAATATCAGGCAGCACAGGATGATGGCCAGCCAGGCATCGTTCAATATCCACAGCCCCAGCCAATTGGCCAGGGCCGGGGCCAGGGTCAGGGCCGCCAGCAGAAAATCGATGCCCGGGCGGGATTGTTTATTCCGGCGCTTGTTCATTTTCACCGCAATGATGGTGGACCATTGAACTATGAAGTTTCTCCAGCAAACCCAGCACTTCCTCCCCGGTCTCGGCCCGCATCAGCTCCTGGTGCAGGGCGGCCGCCCCGGGAATGCCCTTGATGTACCAGCCCAGGTGCTTGCGCATTTCCCGGATGCCCCGGGGCTGCCCCTTGTCGGCCACCGCCATCTCTATGTGCTGGATTATGACCGCCAGCTTTTCCGGCCAGGCCACTGCAATTTCTGCCTTCTGCCTTCCGCCTTCTGTATTCAAACATTCGTTGATCTCAGTAAACAGGAAGGGGTTTCCCAGGGCCGCCCGGCCCACCATCACCAGGTCGCAGCCGGTCTCCTCCGCCATCCTTGCGGCGTCGGCCCCGCTCCGGACGTCGCCGTTGCCGATCACCGGGATCTTGACCGCCTGCTTGACCCGGCCGATCACCGCCCAGTCGGCCGTGCCGGAGAACATCTGGCTTTTGGTGCGACCGTGGACCGCTATGGCCGCGATGCCGCTGGACTCAAGTATTTTCGCGATCTCCGCCGCGTTCTCGGCCCCCACCTCCCAGCCGCTCCGGATCTTGGCCAGTACCGGACGGGGCGAGGCCTGGACCGCGGCCGCGGCGATCTGCCCCACCAGCTCCGGCTCCTTAAGCAGGGCCGAGCCTCCCCCGTTCTTGACGATCTTGGGGGCCGGACAGCCGAAGTTCAGGTCGTAGAAATCCGGGGCCAGGGGCTCCAGCAGGGCCACCGCATCGGCATAGGCCTGGGGCCTCTTGCCGAAAAGCTGGAGGGCTACCGGGCGCTCCTCCTCCCGGAACCCAGCCATTTTGAGGGTCTTCCTGTGACGGCGGGACAGGGCCTCGGTGGAAAGCATCTCGGAATATACCAGGGCCGCGCCGTGCCGGCGGCAGATAACGCGAAAGGCCGAATCGGTGATGCCCGCCATGGGCGCCAGTACCGCCCGGCCCTTAAGTTGGCTGATGTCCAACGCAGTTCCCAAATTGTATCCTGAATTGTTTTGGTGAATTTAATCCGGCCAAACGGAGACAGACCGTTTTCTTTATGAGGTGGTCCCTGAATGACAGTTGGTAGTGATCTCTTGATAGCACCGTTTTTTGAAATGCGATCTGTGGGATCAGCGTCCCGTTTGGTTTCCTGAAATCCCTACTCTCGGCTCTTCTGCCACTTTTTAAAGAACGCCAGGATCAGGATCACAAACACCGCCACCAGGATGGAGATCAGCCGGCGGTCGGCCGAGGCCGCCATGATGGCCAGCACCGACAGGAAGAAAGTGCAACCGTAAAGAAACATCACCGCACCCTGGTGGGAAAAACCCGCCGATAAAAGCAGGTGATGGATATGCTCCTTGTCCGCCTGGTAGAATTTCTGCCCCCGCCGGGTCCGCCTGAGTACCGCCTTGATAGTGTCGTATATCGGTACCCCCAGGGCAGCGATGGGCAGCAGTAACGAAATGGTGGCCACGCTTTTCATGGTCCCCAAAGTGGTCATGGCTGCGAAAAGGAAACCGATCAGGGTGGCCCCGGAGTCTCCCAGGAATATCTTGGCCGGATGAAAGTTGAACGGCAAAAAACCCAGCAGGCTCCCCAGCATCAGGATCGAGGTCAAAGCCACCAGCGGCTGGCCGGTCTGTTCGGCCACAAAGAAAATGGTGAGGGCCACGATGGCGCTGATCCCGGCGGCCAGCCCGTCCAGGCCGTCTATGAAGTTGAGGGCGTTGATCAGGAACACTATCCACAGGGCGGTGAAGGGATAGCTCAGCAGGCCCAGCTCCAGCCTTCCTCCCAGGGGATTGGGCAGCATGGTGATCAGAAATCCCCCCCAGATCAGCACCCCGGCCGAAGCGAACTGCACCAGGAACCTCAAGGCCACCGAGGCGTCCTTGAGGTCGTCGTACAGCCCGATCCCGAAGATCATCAGCCCGCCCAGGGTCAAAGCCAGCAGCTTCCGGTCCATTGTTTCGAACACCTGGGGCCATAAGCCCCTGGCCAGCCAAAGACAGATGAAAAATGAGACCGCCACGGCCGCCCCGCCCAGGCAGGGAACTTCCTTCTGGTGGACCTTGCGCAGGCCGGGGCGGTCAAAGACCTGGTGCTTGACCGACAGGGCCATGGCCAGCGGGGTCAGGCCCAGGGCCAGCATGGCCGCTCCGAAAAACGATAACAGATAATGCATAACTTATTATGTGTTTACCAGAATGCCGCCCCGGGTTAAGAGGGACGGCATTTAATTTTAAAGGGCTAAACGGTAATCTTTGAGGCCAGCAGGTCCAGTTCCTCTTTGGTCCTCTTCTCGGTGACAGCCAGCATCAGGTGGCCTTTTAATTCGGGGTAGAACTTTTCCAGGTCCAGGCCCCCCAGGATCCCGTCCTTCTTTAATTCTTCCAGCAGTTTGACCACCGGTTGTTTGGGCTGGATCACGAATTCCTTGAAGAAGGGGGCGCTGAAGGAAGGCTTCAGTTTCTGGGAAAGGTAATGGCTCTTCTGCAGGCAGAGCTCCGCCACCTGCTTTATTCCCGACCGGCCCATCAGGGAAAGGTAGACCGCGGCGGCCAGGGCGCAGAGGGCCTCGTTGGAACAGATGTTGGAGGTGGCCTTTTCCCGGCGGATGTGCTGCTCCCGGGTCTGCAGGGTCAGCACCGCCCCCTCCTGCCCCTTGGCGTCGGTGGTCAGCCCCACCAGCCGGCCCGGCATCAGCCGCAGCAGGTTGGTCTTGACGGCGAACAGCCCCAGATACGGCCCGCCCAGGCTGGTGGGCATGCCCAGGGGCTGGCCCTCGCCGGTGACGATGTCGGCCCCGTATTCTCCCGGGGTCTTTAAAATGCCCAGCGAAATGGGATCGACCGAGACCGCCAGCAGCGCCCCGGCCTGGTGGGCTAAGCCTGAGATCTCGTCCATCTGCTCCAGGTGGCCGAAGAAGTTGGGGTGCTGGACCAGCACTCCGGCGGTGTTCGGGCCCACGGCCTTCTTTAAGGCCTCCAGATCGGTGACTCCGTCCTTGAAGCCGATCTCAGTCACCTCGATCCCGGCCCCCCCGGCATAGGTGGCCAGGACCTGGCGGTAGGCGGGATTGACCGTCCGGGCGACTATCAGCTGTTTGCGCTTGGTGTGGTTGCAGGCCAGCACTCCGGCCTCGGACAGGGCGGTGGCCCCGTCGTACATCGAGGCGTTGGCGGAGTCCATGCCGGTCAGGGCGGTGATCAGGCTCTGGAACTCCCAGATGGCCTGCAAAGTTCCCTGGCTGACCTCGGCCTGGTAGGGGGTGTAGGCGGTGTAGAATTCCGAGCGCAGCAGGATGTGGTCTATGGCCGCCGGAATGTAGTGGTCGTAAGACCCTCCGCCCAGGAACGAGATCAGGGAGGAGGCCGGATTGTTCTGCCCGGCCAGTGATTTTATTTCTTTGACCGCTTCCATCTCGGACAGGGCCCGGGGAAGTTTCAGTTCGGCCTTGAGCCTTATCTCCGTAGGGATGTCGGCCACCAGCTCGTCAAAGCTTTTGACCCCGATCCGTTTGAGCATGGCCTGGCGGTTCTGGTCGGTGTTGGGTATGTAGGGCATGATCTGAAAATTATAAATTACTAATTATTAATTACTAATTTGCAATTAGTTTTAATGTCCGTGCTTCTCCATCTTGTCGTAACCGGCGGCATCCATCAGGTTGGCGGCCTCGGCGGCATTGGAGATCCTGATCTTGACCATCCAGCCGGCGCCGTAGGCGTCCTTGTTGACCACATCCGGGGTCCCCTCCAAAGCGCCGTTGACCTCGGTCACTTCGCCGGACATCGGCGCGTTGAGGTCGGAGACCGCCTTGACCGCCTCCACCGTGCCCAGCGGCTTGTTCTGGGTGACCTTGGCGCCGACGGCCGGCAGTTCCACGAAAACGATGTCGCCCAGCTCGCCCTGGGCAAAGTCGGTGATGCCGATGGTGGCGGTGTCGCCCTCGATCCGGGCCCACTCGTGGCTGGCGGCGTATTTCAGGTCCTTGGGAATGTTCATTTCATCTCTCCAAATATATTTTTGATTTTTGATATTTTATCCATTCGAAAGCAAAGCAAGGTTGTCTATCCCAGGACAAGTTTTTTATTTCTTTATCGAGCTATTCTTCCAGAACGGGGTCTCGGCCACCTGGGCCGGGACCATCTTGCCCCGGATCTCCACCTGGAAGGGCGTGCCCGCCGCCGAGAACTCGGCCTTGATGTACCCGGTGCCGATGCCCTTGGAAACGGAAGGAGAGAACACTCCGCTGGCCACTTCGCCCACCTGGGCGCCGTCCTTGAACATCTTGTAATGCTGGCGGGGGAAGGCGTTGCCTTCCAGCTCGAAGCCGATGAGTTTCCGCTTTACGCCCTCCGCCTTCTGCTTTAAAAGCACATCCCTTCCGTTGAACTCGCCGGCCTTTTTGAGCTTGGTGATCCAGCCCAGGCCCGCCTCCAGCGGCGAGGTGGTCTGGTCGATGTCGTTGCCGTACAGGCAGTATTTCATCTCCAGCCGCAGGGAATCACGGGCTCCCAGGCCGATGGGCCGCAGGTCGAATTCCTTCCCGGCCTGGAACAGGGCTTCCCATATCTGGTCGGCGTATTTGATGTCGAAGTACAGCTCAAAGCCGTCCTCGCCGGTGTAGCCGGTGCGGGAGACCAGCATCTCGACCCCGTCCACCTTGCCGGTGCCGAACCAGTAGAACTTCATGTCGGAGAGTTTCAGGTCGCAGATCTTCTGCAGCAGCGGCTCGGCCTTGGGTCCCTGCAGGGCCAGCTGGGCCACCTGATCGCTGGTGTTGGCCAGGGTGACATCAAAACCTTTGGACTGCTCCTGGAGCCAGGCGAAATCCTTGGCCAGGTTGGAGGCGTTGACCACCAGGAAATAATGCTCGGGGTAGCGGTAGACCAACAGGTCGTCCACTATTCCGCCGTCCTGGTAGCACATGGCCGAGTACTGGACCTGGTTGACCGCCAGGGCAGCCGGGTCGTTGACCGTGCAGTAGGACACGAACTTCAGGGCCTCCGGCCCCCGGACCTCGATCTCGCCCATGTGGGAAACGTCGAACAGACCGGCGGCCGAGCGGACGTGGCGGTGCTCCTCGATGATCCCCTGGTACTGCACCGGCATCAGGAATCCGGCGAAGGGCACCATCTTGCCCCCGGCCTTGACGTGGTGCTGGTAAAACGGGGTTTTTTTCTCCATCTCTCTCCTGTCCAGAAATATATTTAATATTTTTAGTGATCAAAACAGGACGCCGGAAAAGTCAGTTGACGATGGCCTCAATCTTTTCGACCAGTTCCGAAAGGTTGAACGGTTTGTTCATGAAAAAATCTGCCCCGTTGGCCAGGCCGGCCGACCTTACCACGGAGTTCTTCTGGGCGGTCATCATTATTATTTTGATGTCCTTGGTCTCCGCCGAAGCCTTCAGCCTCCGGCAGACCTCTATTCCGTCCTTCCCCGGAAGCATCAGGTCCAGCACCACCAGGTCGGGGTGCAGTTTTGCGGCGTCCCCGATGGCCTGGCTGCCGTCCGAGGCTGCAAACACCAGGTATTTTTTCTTTTCCAGGGCCAGGGTGATCAGCCGGCGGAGATGGTCGTCATCCTCCACCACCAGTATCTTTTTTTCCTTCTCCATGCCTGCCCTTTTATAAAAGTGAAACCCGGCCGGGACGGTTAAGGACTGAGGTAAATTTTGATTATAAGGTATTTCCGGCCTTATTTCAACCCCAATCAAACCCCTGTTTTCCCGGGCCCTGAAAACTCGGGATAAAGTTCCGCCGAACACTGGTCTCAGATGCCGTAGCTGATAGAGATGTCACACTGGCGCGTCCCCTTAGAATTCTCAACCGCTGATAAATCATGCTGATCTGCGCTTATCAGCGTCCCGTAAAAGCCCTTAGGGATCAGGGCGCAATCTCCAGCAGCTTTTCCAAGACGGCGTCCTGCACCCGGCGGACCTCGGCCGCCCGGCCGGGATAATTGTTGAACATCATGGCAAAGCAGTAAACTTTGTCATCGGGGCCAAAGGCAAACCCGGCCAGGCAGGAGATCCCGGTCATGGTGCCGGTCTTGGCCCGGACCCTGACCTTGTTTCCGCCGCTCTGCATCCGGCGGTAAAGGGTGCCGTCCACCCCGGCCAGCGGCAGGGACTCCAAAAGCTCTGTCTGCAGCAGGGGATCGCGGTATAGCGCCGTCAGCACCTCGGCCGCCATCCGGGGATAGCACAGATTGTAGCGGGAAAGGCCGGAGCCGTCGGCCACTTTGAAACTGCCGGGGGCAAATCCCATCCTATGCAGGGTCTTTTCCACTCCGTTAATGGTGTCGGTCTCGGGTGAGGCGAAGGCAGAGCTGTCGCGGGACACCTGGCGGAAAAGCATCTCGGCGATGAAGTTGTCGCTTTCCTTGTTCATTTTCTGAAGCATCACATAAACCGGCGGGGAATTGTGCACCGCCAGGCGGGCCAGGCCTTCCGGGGTTTGGCCGATCCTGACCCGGCCGGTGAACCTGATGCCCTGATTTTCCAGGGCCCGGGCGAAAAGGGCGCCGCTGTAGAGGGCCGGCTCGGAAACGCTGAAGGAATTGTACTGCACCGAGTCGTCCTGGGGCAGGCGGCCGGCGAAGGTGAAGATGTCTGTCCCGTTGGAATGATTGCGTTCGGCTTTGATCTTCCTTTTTATCCCCGGACGGCTGGTGGTGACCTGATTCTGTATCTTGATATAGGGCAGACCGGTGGCGGCGCTGACCGCGGCCTTTCGGCCGATCCTGGATGAGGGTCTGAAGCTTACCTCAAAGATATTCTGGTTGGCCGAAAGGGCCGAAACCGGGGCGTTGTAGGCGTGGGGGCCCTCGTCCCACATCCAGCCGGCCCCGTATTTGACGGTGTCCAGATACGAGGCGTCCACTATCAGGTCCCCCGTTATCTGAAAGATGCCCCGGGACTTGAGTCGGAAGGCCAGGGCCTCCAGGTCAGATGAAGAAAGCAGGGGATCGCCGAAACCTTTCAGGTAGACATCCCCTGGGAGTTTTCCATTGGTCCACAAAGAACCGCCGTAAACCGCGGTCAGGAACTGGCGGTTCGGCCCCAGATCGTACAGGGCGGCGGCGGTGGTGAATATCTTGTTGACCGAGGCCGGGATCATAAGCTGGTCCTGGTTCTTGGCGTAAAGGGGTTCCGGCCCGTTAAGCTCCGACAGGTAAAGCCCGCACTGGGCCTGGGCCAGCGAGCTGTCGGCCAGCAGGGAGTCTATGCTTTGGGCCAGACGGGCGCGTTTGACGGCCGCGCTGTCCGGGGCCGCGAGAGCCGCAGTAGTTTCCGGCCTGATGACTGCCTGCCCGCCGCAGCCGGCAAAGGTCAGGCCCAGCAGGGCCGCAAACGCAATATTGATATTGTTGTTACGCATTTATCTTTCTGCCGGTGTTTCTGCCATTTAAAACATCATACATGCCCGGAGCCGATCTTTGCCAGCCAGCCTTTGGCGCCCAGTTTTTCAAAAATTCCCCTGGCCTCCGCTGTTTTTTCAAGCCTGCCCAGGGCCTGCCCGTAGTAATAACAGGCTTTGGCGGTTTCCATCGGCTGTTTGAGTTCTTCGAAGATCGCTATCGCTTCCTGAAATTTATCTTCGGCCTTCTCTATTCGGGCCTGTAACAGAAGGGCCTCGGCCCGGCCGGCTTGGGATTTCAGTTCTTCAGCCAGGCGCAGGGCATGGGCGGCATGCTCCAGGGCCTTCTGCAGGTGCGGCCCATGGGATGTATCGGCCATCTCCAATTCCGCGAAAGAGACCTCCACTCTGCGCACTATTTCTTTTTCCTGTATCTGTCCGGCTGTTTTTTGGGCACGGTCAAGATATTCCCTTGCTTGCGGGAAATCAGACAATTCAATGCAGACAAAGCCGATGGTGTTGAGAGTAACTGCCTGCCCGTGGCGGTCGCCGGTCTCCTCTTGGATCTTCAAGGATTGGGCGCAAAATTCAAGCGCTCTATTATAATCACCAAGCTTATTATGCACGTAGCCGAGATTATTGAGAGTTACTGCCTGGCCTTTCCGGTCGCCTATCTCTTCCTTTATCTTCATGGATTGGGCATAATATTCCAGGGCCTGGGAATATTTGCCGATCTTGCCAAGCATAGTGCCGATATTGCTTTGGCTGCTTGCTTGAACACGCCGGTCGCCTATCACCTCGGATATCTTCAAGGATTTGGCGTAATATTCAAGGGCCCGGGGAGAATCGCCAAGACTGTCATGCACATAGCCGATATTGTTAAGGCCTAATGCCTGGCCTTTTCGGTCGCCTATTTCCTCATTTATCTTCAAGGATTTGATATAATATTCAAAGGCCTGGGGATAGTCGCCAAGCTGATTATATACATAGCCGAGATTGTTGAGGCTGGTGGCCTGGCCATGCCGGTCGCCTATCTCCTCTTTTATCTTCAAGGATTTAATATAATATTCAAGCGCCCGGGGGTAATCGCCAAGCTGATTATATAGATATCCGATATTGTTGAGGCTGGTGGCTTGGCCAAGACGGTCGCCTATCTCTGCTCGTATCCCCAAGGATTTTGTGAAACATTCAAGCGCCTGGGGATAGTCGCCAAACGCGCTGTACACACAGCCGGTATTGATGAAACTGTCTGCCTGGCCCTTTTTATCGTTTAATTCATGATACAGCGCCAGGGATTCTTTTGCCGAATGCATCATGTCATCGTATTTGCTAATGCCGCCATAAATCTCGCTGACCCCAAAAAGACAGTCTGCCAGGGATTTTTTGTCACGGCTTTTCCCGGATATCGCCAAGCCCCTCTGGAGGCCGTCCAGGGCCAGCTCGGGACGGCCCACCAAGCACAGCACCTGGGACCGGTTCAGCAGGACGTGAATTACTCTGGAGTGGTCACATTTGTGTTTGTTGTTTGTCATTGGCCGTTAGATTGGATTTGGACGCCAGCCCCTTGGCGGATCGTCTTTTGGACGGTAGCCCTCTATTTATACTACATATTTCTTCAGGTTTCCGGCTTCGAACTTTTTGACCTCCACCGCCCGGTTGGCAAAACCATCCTTGCCCATCAGGCCGTAAGCGTAGCGCTTGCCCTCCTCCACCCCCGGCTGGTCCATGGGATTGACTCCGAACAGCCCGCCGGCGTAGGCGGTGGCCGTCTCCAGCAGGAAGATCATCTGGCCGATGATCTGAGGGTCGATCCGGGGAAGGATGAAACTGCAGTTGGGGCGCCCGTTCTTGGCCAGGGCCATGGCGGTGGCCCTTTGTTCGGCATTCAGCAGGTCCCCGAAATCGTGGCCGCTTAAATAGGCCAGGTCTTTTATTTTGGGGTAGCCTTTGGGAATGGCCAGGGCTGACCGGAATTTTTCCACCCGGACTAAGGTCACCGCCTTGTCCCGCGGCCCCTCGGCATAAAGCTGTATCTGGGAATGCTGGTCGGTGGCCCCCAGCGCCTTGACCGGGGTGGGACCGGTCTCCACCACCTCGTTCCGGCTGTTAAGTCTTTTGCCCAGGCTTTCGGCCCACAGCTGGCGGAACCAGTCGGCCAAAAGATACAGGCTGTCGGAATAGGGCATCATCACGCTGATGCGGCAGCCTTTCTGATAGAGCAGGTACTGGGTCAGGGCATAGAGCCGGGCCGGGTTGCGCCAGGGATTCTCCTCCAGGGTCAGTTTGCGCATGGCGGCCGCGCCGGCCAGCAGGCCCCTGACGTCCACGCCGGTCATGGCCAGGGGAAACAGGCCCACCGGGGTCAGCACCGAGAACCGGCCGCCCACTCCGGACGGGACCTCCAGGCTTAAAAGTCCTTCCTCCCGCACTATCTGGCGCAGAATTCCGTCCTCGGGGTCGGTGGTGATCACCAGGTTATTTTTCCATTTGGGCCCCAGCGATTTGAACAGCCACGCCCTGAGCCACAGGAACTGGGCGCTGGTCTCGGCGGTGGCCCCGGATTTGCTGATGACGTTGACCAAAGTGGTCTTGGGGTTTAAAAGCGACTGGATGCTTTTCAGTTTTTCCGGGTCCACGTTGTCCAGCACCCACAGCCGGGGCCGGCCCCTGAGCGTTTTTTTGTCCAGCTGGTTGTAGGTCAAAGGATTCAGGGCCGCCTGGACCGCGGCCGTGCCCAGGGCCGAGCCGCCGATGCCCAGCACCACCAGGTCGCTGAATTTGCCCTTCAGCATTCCGGCCAGGGCCAGAGATGATTTCAGATGTTCCGGTTTTTCCGGCAGGTCAAAAAAATCCATCTTCCCCCTGGCCCGCTGGCGGAAGAACCATTCCGAGGCCTGGGCCGCCTGCAGACCAGATCTTTCGATCTCGGAATAGTGTATCCCAAAGTTCCCCAGCCGGTCGGACATCAGGTTGTTGAAATCGAATCTGATCTTGATTTCGGGCATTTTACCTCCCTCCCCTGGTAAACAGTTTTCAGTTGTTCCGTTTACAGTTTGGCGTTAATGATATTCCTGTCTCAGGCCCCTTGCCCTGGTTTTTCTGCCTTTGCCGCCGCTGGCGGCACCCCGCCTAGGCGGTGGCGTTTTCTGCCTTCGTTTTCCGTTGGTTTTATTCCTCGTCTCCCCTCAGCGGGAATACTGCAGGGACATGGCCAGCATGTCCTGCTTCAGCCCATCCCCGGAGAACAGCCGGCTGGTGGCCGCGGAGAAGCTGAAGGTGACAGGTCCCGCGGTGAAAGACTGACCGGCCGAAAGAAAATACATGTCCTGCAGGCTGGGATAATTCTGGGTCAGCTGGGGAATAAGCGGCGTGCCCAGGGTGAAAAAACCGAACCTGACGGTATACTGTTCCGCCCAGGGCTGCATTTCGACCCCCAGCTTAAAGTCGGCCCGGCCCCGGTAGTCCCAGGAAACGTTCTGCCAGCCGGTGATGTCGATCTGCCCGGCCAGGGCCATGGTGGAATCTATCCGGTAACTGAAACCCAGGGTGGACAGGGCCGGCACCACTCCGTAAAGGGCCAGGTCGCCCTCCCCCGGCTGGGGCAGGTAATCGGCCGTACCCTGCAGCCGGCACTCGGTGCGGATCCGGGTGAACAGCAGCAGCTCGGGATGGATGGTGATCTCTATCCCGGCGTTAAGGTTGAGGCCCGCGGCCGATCCCCGGGCGATCAGGGTGTCCCCCTTTTGCCAGGTTATGGAAGCCTTCCCCCCGGCCAGGGCCAGGCCGGCCGTCACCCCCCGGGATATCTGATAAAAGCCCCCCAAGGCGGCCTGGCTTAAGGTCAGGCCGGCCTGCTGTCTTACATAGGGCTGCCACTGGTCGGGGAAACTCATGTTGGTATTCATGGGTTTGGCATAGCCCAAACCCAGCCCCCAGCGGCCGAAGTTCCAGGCGGCGGCGGCCGCGGCCGGCAGGGCCAGTGACTGCCCGGTGGTAATCAGCACGTGGCTGCGGCCCTCCGAAAGATATCCGGACGAGACCGAGGCCGTGGCCTTTGTCCCGGGGACCTCCAGCCGGCAGGGGTTGCCGAACAGGGCCGAGGGGCCCCGGTCCAGACAGGCGGCCTGGCCGCTTCCCAAAGCCGCCGCGTCCAGCGGCTGGTAATAGTTGTACTGCAGCGGCAGGGTCAGCTCGTATTGGGCGGCCCGGGCTGATGAGCAAAGCAACAATAATAATATGACCGAGGCTGTTTTTCTCATATATAAAAAATAGTTATTGATCAGGTGCTTTACCACAGAAAAACTGACCCCTCCCCTTCGACTAGCTCAGGGCAGGCTCTTGATCCCTCCCCCAACTGCGAATCTGCTTCGTCGCGCAAGCCCGGTGGGAGAGGGCGGATAAGTTATGGTTGTTTGATTTGATGTTTTGTGCCACTTCGGCTCTGCACTTCGGCATACTCAGCGTGGCACTCAGTGCAGGCTTGTGTGATGAATAATCTGCGCAATCTGCGGATCTGATACCCCGGGATCAGTCCCCGAACACGGCGCCGATGGACTTGGCCGCCCGGATCACCTCGGAATCCGGCTGCACCAGCCGCAGCTGGCCCACCGCCTCCTTGATCGGCACCGCCTCCACCTTCAGCCCCTTCAGGGCCGCCATCATCCCGAACTCCCCCCTGGCCAGAAGCTCCACCGCCTTGGCCCCGAACCTGGTTCCCAAAATGCGGTCGAAGGCGCTGGGGCTGCCGCCCCGCTGCAGGTGGCCCAGCACCGTCACCCGGCAGTCGATCCCGGTCTGCTCTTCGATGTCGTCGGCCAGCTTCTGGCCGATGCCGCCCAGCCGCACCGGGTCGGTGGACTCCTTGATCAGCTTGCGGACCACCATCTCCCCGCCCCTGGGCTTGGCCCCCTCCGAGACCACTACTATGGAAAAGCGCCGGCCCTTCTGGTTGCGCTCGATGATCCGCCGGCAGACCCGGTTGAGGTCGTAGGGTATCTCCGGCAGCAGGATTATGTCCCCGCCCCCGGCCACCCCGCTGTAGAGGGCTATCCACCCGGCGTAGCGCCCCATGGTCTCCACTATCATCACCCGGTGGTGGGACATGGCGGTGGACTGCAGCTTGTCCAAAGCCTCGGTGGCGGTGACCACCGCCGAATCGAAGCCGAAGGTGACGTCGGTGGCGGCCAGGTCGTTGTCGATGGTCTTGGGGATGCCCACCGCCTTGATCCCCCGGTCTACCATCTGCTGGGTGATGGCCATGGTGCCATCGCCGCCGATGGCCACCAGGGCCTCCAGCTTGGCCAGCTCAAAGTTCTTCCGGACCCGGTCGAACACATCCTGGTATTCCATCTCCCCCTTGGCGTTCTTGACCGCGTAGCGGAAGGGGTTGTCGCGGTTGGAGGTGCCCAGGATGGTGCCGCCCTCGGCCAGGATGCCGGAGACATTGCGCCAGTTGAGCTCGTGATACCGGCCCTCGATCAGCCCGGCGTATCCGTCCTCGATGCCGATCACCTGCATCCCGTGGTCGCTGATGGCGGTCTTGGCCACCGCCCGGATCACAGCGTTAAGGCCGGGGCAGTCGCCCCCGGCGGTTAAAATTCCGAAGCGCTTGATCTTGGACATGAAAACCTCCCCGTTTACCGGTTTGCCGTTCTGCGTTTGCTGTTAAGTGCTCATTGTTCATTGAAGTTCAGCTCAGTATCTCCTCCACCAACTTCGCCACCTCCTGGGCGGCCCGGGGCCTTCCCAGGGCCAGGGCGTTCTTCCGCATGGCTGAAAGTTTTTGGGGTGAGGACAGTATCTGGTCCAGACGGTGTGGAATGTCCACCTGGTGCATGGCCTTGATTCCGGCCCCGTGCTCCAGCAGCATGTCGCTGTTCATGTCCTCCTGGCCGGGGATGGGGTTGACTATGATCATGGGCAGGCCGCAGGCCATGGCCTCGGCGGTGGTCAGGCCGCCGGGCTTGCTGATCAGGATGTCCGAGGCCCGCATGTACTCGTCCATCTGGTCGGTGAACCCCACCGGGATCATCTTGAACGGCAGCTGTTCGCGCATCTGGCGCAGGCGGCTTAAAAGCTGGCGGTTCTTCCCGGCGATGACCACCAGCTGGAAATTGGACCTGACCGCGGTCAGCGAGGCCACCATCTTCTCGATCGGCCCCACCCCGAAACCGCCGGACAGCATCAGCACTGCGGGCAGCCGGGGGGCCAGCACCAGTTTTTCCCGGATGGGGCCCGCCGGCTTCTTCCTGGCGAATTCCGGGCCCACCGGTATCCCCAGGACCCGGATCCGCTCGGACGGCACCCCCGAGGCCGTCAAATGCCGCCGGCTGTTCTCATCGGCCACCGAGTAATGTTCGCATTCCGGCAGGATCCAGTAGGAATGGAGCCCGAAGTCGGTGGTCACGGTCAGCAGCGGAGTGTCTATTTTGTCCTTGCGCTTGAGGTCGCAGACCAGCTGGGAGGCCAGGAAATGGGTGGAAATGATCAGGTCCCACTCCTGCTCCTTGATGAAGGAGGTGAACTTGCGGGTGTTGAGGGTGTCCAAAAGCCGCAGCAGGAAATCGGGGCGGTTCTGGCGCTTGAGGTTGTCCGAGGTGGTGAAGATGTAGCCGAACAGCAGGGGCTGTTTCTGGGCCATGTAAAGGTAGATGTCGTGGTAGACGGTCTTGTAGAGCAGGGTGGAGTATTTGAGCAGGTCGATGTGGGTCACCCGGTACTTCTGCTGGCTGTGGGGAGCCGAGGCCAGGGCCTGCTCTACCGCTTTGGCGGCCATGGTGTGGCCGGCCCCGGCCGAGGCCGAGATGATCAGGATGTTCTTCATGGTGTAGCTTTTGTCAGTTTGGCGTTTGGTGCTGGGTGTTTGGCGTTTGCAGTTTGGTGTTTACTTTTTGGTGTTTACTGTTTGGTATTTCGACGTTTGGTGTTGGGCGTTTGAAGTTGGACTTTTCGCTTTTGTTTTCTGCCCTCGGTTTTCGTTTTTCGTTTACTGTTCCTTGATAAACTGTTCCATGGTCCTGACCACCCTCTCCTGGTCCTTCAGGGTCAGCAGATGGTGGAACGGTATGGCCAGACTGCGGTCGGCCACGTCCTCGGTTAAGGGGAAGTCCCCCCGCCGGTGTTTCAGCTCTTTCACCAGGTAGGGCTGCAGGTGCAGGGCCGGGAAGTAGTGGGCGCAGCCGATGTCCTTCGATTGTAAATGTTTTATCAGGTTGTCCCGTCCGGACCCTTTTAGTCTTTCCGGGACCAGGGCCGCGAACACGAACCAGCTGCGGGTCACCCCGGGGAAATCCTTGAGTACGGTGAAATCCGGCAGGTGACGGGCGAAAAGCTTTTGGTAGTTTTGGGCCACCTTTTTCCGCCGGGCCAGGATGCCCGGCAGCCGGGACAGCTGGACCGAGCCCAAGGCGGCATTGATGTCCGGCATCCGGTAATTGTACCCCAGGTCGTGATGGGCCAGCCAGCCGCCCATGGAATGGCGGCCCTGATTGCGCAGGCTGCGCATGGCCCCGGCCAGGCCATCGTCGTCGGTCAGGACCATCCCGCCCTCGCCGGTGGTCATCTGCTTGTTGGGGTAGAACCCGAAGACCGAGGCGATCCCGAAGGAGCCGGCCCGCTTTTTCTGATACACAGCCCCCAGGGCCTCGCAGGAATCCTCGATCAGTGTCAACTTATGCTTTTTACAAAGGGCCCGGATCTTGCTGAACTCCGCCGGCAGGCCGAAGATGTCCACCGCCAAAATTGCCCGGGTTCGGGAAGTGATCCGGGCTTCTATCTTTTTGGGATCGATGTTCAGGGTTTGGGGGTCGATGTCCGCGAAGACCGGTCTGGCCCCCTGGTACAGGATGCAGTTGACCGAGGCGGCAAAGGAATAGGGCGAGGTGATAACCTCGTCCCCCTTTTTAAAACCCAGGGCCCTAGTGATCAGGTGCAGACCCACCGTGCCGGAGGAGACCGCCAGGGCGTGCTTGCGCCCGGTGTAGCGGGCGAAGGCCTTTTCGAACTTCAGGATCTCCGGGCCCAGGCTTAAGGTGCCGGACCTGAGGACCCTGACCACGGCGTTGATCTCGCGCTGGGTGATGTCGGGTGAAGCCAGTTTGATCATGTTTGCCTCTCTATTTCTTTGCCACTAAGACACAAAATATTTTATTGCGTTCCTGTCATTCCCGGCTTGGCCGGGGATCCGGTAGTTGTTAACCAGAGCACTTAATAAATTGCATAACGGCCGAAGACAAATGGATTTATTCTATAAGGAAGCTCTGCCTTCGCTGCGGCTGCGGAGGACAAGCAGGACCGCAGGAATCGATAGGTTTTTACAGTTAAGTGTTCATAGTTCGGCGCTTCGGCAGGCTCAGCGCAACGCACACTCACTACAAGTGGTTTCATGGATTCCTAATAGAAATGTTGCTTATATACTGACCCCATTAATACCTGGATTCCCGATCCCCGATTTCTCGAGGACCTGCTACTCGGGAATGACAGGGGGATTGCCCATTTTCAACAGCCGGTCGCACTCCCCCAGTAGCTGTTCCAGCCTGAAAGGCTTTCCCAGAAAGGCGTCGGCCCCGGCCTCCTTCATCTTCCGGCGGTTCTTTGCGGTGTCGTTCCCGGAGATGGCGATCACCTTTATGTTTTTGTCCAAAGCTTTGATCTGGCGGCAGACCCCGAAACCGTCCAGGCCGGGAAGCAGGATATCCAAAATCACCAGGTCCGGTCGGCCCTGGGCCAGGGCCTGGCCTGCGGCAAAACCGTCGGCGGCGGTCCGGATCTCGCACCCTTTAAGGGACTTGGTCAGAAAGACCGCCAGGGCCTTGGTGATGTTGGGGTCGTCGTCCACCACCAGGACCTTGACCATCTCCGGCGCCAGCCCGGACGGCAGCGGCAGGCGGCGCTTTTCAACGGCTTCAAACATTCCCAGCCGGACCATTCCCAGCCCGAAGGCCGCCCAGGATAGCAGCAGCAGGGCCGCCTGCCACCGGGGATCCAAAAAAGCAGCGGAAAAACCAAGGGCCGAATAGGCCAGACCCAGGCCCCACATCTTCAGGTCCACCCGCCAGACCGAGGCATCCCTGGAATGCAGCAGGTCGTAGACGTGGCGCCGGTCGCCGGTGAAGATATCCATGTTGTTCAGCTGCCGCCGGACGATGGCCAGCCCGGTGTCCAGGATGAAGGGCGACATCACCAGCATCACCGGGATGATGCGCTCCGGGCCGCCTCCGGCCCCGGTCAGGGCCAGCCAGCTCAGGCTGAAACCCAGCACCAGGCTGCCGCTGTCCCCCATGAAGATCTTGGCCCGGGGCCGGTTGAAGGCCAGGAAGCCCAGGGCCGCCCCGATGATGACCAGCTGGGCCATGCCGGCAAACGGGGCGTGATCTATCCGGGACACAGCCAACAGCCCCAGGCTGGCGGCCACGGCCATCCCCGAGGCCAGCCCGTCCATCCCGTCCATCAGGTTGAAGGCGTTGGTCCCGCCCATCAGGATCAGCACCGCCAGGATGAAATCCAGGCGCTTGAGCCCGGTAAGTTCCACGTGGTTTACCACCAGGGAAGTGACCAGGCAGGCGGCGACCAGCATTACAGCCTTAAGCCAGGGCTTGATCTCGTGGATGTCGTCCAGCAGGCCGGTGACGAACACCACCATGGCGCCCGCCATCGCGCCGGCCACGGTGCGGTTGGCGTAGACCGCGGGCTTCAGGAATACGGCGGCCAGCAGCCCGGCATAAATCCCGGCGGTGATGGCTATGCCCCCGGTCCGGGTGACGTGGTTAACATGGCTGGTGTCAGACAGGCCGTCCGGGGCGTCCCAGGCGTTCATCCTCTTGCCCAGGATGTGGGCCAGGGGAACGAACAGCGCCGTCACTCCCAGGGTGATGCCGAAAACTATCAGGTAATTCAGCATTTTGACCGCATAATAATATAAGTTGCTGCTTGAACAGGACGCCCTGCTATAAATCACAAATCCAATGGCGGGAATGCTTCAATTAACAGCCGTGAGGCCAAAGAGATAGACCCGGTTTTTATTGTATCACAAAGCCCCAATACTGTCAAATCAATAAATGCATTATTTTAAGTTTATTGCGGCCGGCCCGGAGGCGGGGTTTTTTGAAACCGGAAATTTCCGTTCATCCTCCCGTCAGCCTTAAAGTGCCGGCCTTAAAAAAAACGGACCGCCCCTTTTTTAAAGGGCGGCCCGTTTTCAGGATCCCGGAAAGCCGTTACCTGACCATCAGCAGCTTGCGGGTGGCGCTGAAGTTCCCGGCCCTGAGCTGGTAGATGTACACCCCGTTGGGCAGGGCATTGTCGTTCCAGATGATCTGGTGGTATCCGGCCGGCTTGGTTCCCTGATCGAAGCGCTTCACCATCTGCCCGGCTATGTTGTACACCGTCAGGCTGACGCCGGATTCTTTCGGCAGCTGGTACTTGAAGGTGGTATGGCCTCTCGATGGGTTGGGCCAGGCACCGTTCAGGGCGAAGACCGTGGGCACCGGTGCCTCGGGGTTCCCCTCCACCCCGCTTAGGTCTATGGCCCGGAAGCTGTAAACGGCGCTGGTGTTGGTCTGGTCCAGCTGGTCTGCCGCCCTGACGTAATAGCTGACCGTTAAAGTCTCGTCAATGGCCGGAGAGAGTGCAGGAATGCTGTCGTAAAGCGAGTCCGCGGCACTGAACATGGCGGTGCTGTCCCAGGCTCCCCCGTTTACTTGGGTGAACAGCCAGGCGCTCTTCACCCCGCTCAGGTCATAAACCCGGCTGCTTACCTGGTACGGACCGTAGGGGGCCGAAACATCGTCCGGCAGGTCCAGGACATACTGGATGTCCGGGACCGTGGTGTCCACCCCGAAGGCCCTGGAGCCCGAGTAAGTTCCGTAGTTCCCGGCCAGATCGTAGGCCATCACCCGCCAGTAATACCGGCCTTCGGCCAGATTAAAGCTGTCCAGCAGGATTCCGGTAGTGTCCTGGTACAAAGGCTGGGCAAAGGTGTTGGAGGTATCCAGCTGGATCACATACTCCACCGCTGAGGCCTTGATCTTCTTGGCCACCTCATTCCAGGAACAGACCACCGCGGTGTCGCCCAGCCAGATGTTGTCGGCAGGCGAAGCCAGGGCCGGGATGGCCGGATCGTAAGTGTCTATTGACAGATATCTGACCCCGGACAGGCTGGAATTCCCCGCCGTATCCCCCGCCGCCACCCGCCAGTAATAATTTGTGTCGACCAGGGTCAGGGTGATGCTGGTGTCGGTCAAAGTGGTCTCGGCCAGGCCGGCGCTGAATCCAGGATCGCAGGCGTATTGCAGGGTGTATTCCTTCAGCCCGCTGACGGCATCGCTGCTAACACTCCAGATAAAACTGACGCTGCTCTGGTTGGTGACCAGGCTGTCGGCCGGGGCCAGCATGGCTGCCAAAACGGGGGCCGTTGTGTCGTAACCGAAGGCGAAGAACCCGGAGAGGCCCGGTGGATTGCCGGCCAGGTCATGGGCCTCCACCCGCCACATATAACGGCCCTCGGCAACTTGCAAAGTGTCCATGGTCAGGGCCGTAGTGTCAGTGATCGCAGGATTTACCGTGTCCGGCAGCAGAAAGCCCTTCAGGACATAATAGACCGCCGAGGCCTTGGTTTTCTTGGCCGCCGCGCTCCAGGAACAGAAGGCGGTATCAGAAACCAGCCAGGTGTTGTCGGCCGGGGTCAAAAGGGCCGGGGCCGCGGGGCTTTGGGTGTCCACCGTCAGACCCCAGGAAAACCATGAGCTCCAGTTTCCCACGTTGTCCCAGGTCTCCACTTTCCAGTAGTAATTGCTGTCGGCCAGGGCCAGGGTGATGCTGGTGTCGGTCAGAGTGGTCTCGGCCAGTCCCTGGGTGAAGCCGGAATCGTAGGCGTACTTGAGCAGGTAGTTTTTCACCCCGCTCAGGGTGTCGGTGCCTGGATGCCAGGCAAAGGTGACGCTGTCCTGGTTTGTCTTCAGGCCGTTGGCCGGGCTGATCAGCACGGCCACAGCGGGCGCGGTCTGGTCGCAGCCGAACCTAAAGAGGCCTGAGACGCCGGGCTGGTTCAAGGCCTGGTCATGGGCCTCCACCTTCCAGGCATACCGGCCTTCTGTCAGGGCCAGTGTGTCCGAGGTCAGGCTGGTGGTGTCCTCGATGACTGGGTTCAGGGTGTCCGGCAGCCGGTAGGCCTTGAGCACATAATGAACCGGCGAGGCCTTGGCAGACTTGGCCACCGCCGTCCAGCTGCAGTAAATAGTGGTGTACGCCTGCCAAAAGCTGTCGGCCGGGGTTAAAAGGACGGGGGCCGCCGGGCTGGTCACATCCAGCTCAAACTTCCAGACGGCGGACCAGGGCCCGATATTGCCGCAGGCGTCCACCGCCCTCACCCGCCAGTGGTAGATGCTGTCGGCCGAAGAAAGGGCGGCCACAGCCGCAGTGTCGTACACGGCGGTATCCCGGAACACCGGGGAGAAGGAATCATTGT
This sequence comes from bacterium UBP2_UBA5202, assembly GCA_002412795.1. Classification (GTDB taxonomy): domain Bacteria; phylum Edwardsbacteria; class AC1; order AC1; family EtOH8; genus UBA5202. Next base: position 31,999 of record DHVS01000016.1, read on the forward strand.
CCGCGATCTGAAGGTCATAGCGTCCCACGCTGTAATTGTCGGCGGCTTTGTGCCAGACGAAAGCAACGGCGCTGTCGCCGGTCAGGCCGTCATCGGCCGGGGAAACCAGGTTCACCTGGGACGGCGGGATGCTGTCCAGGTAATAGACCGGATAGGTCAGCATGTTGCCGGCCAGGGCGGAGCCCAGTCCGGTGTTGTGGGTGCCGGCCGCCTGCATCTCCAGGGGGACGAGGTTTAAATAATTCTCGCCGTAAAGCAGGGAGTCAGTCCCCCATTGATAGCTCCAGCCGATGGAATCCGAGAAGGCGCTGTCGAAAGGACCGGCCGCCCAGTTCCATGCCTCCTGCCCGGTCATCCAGCGGTTGACGGCTCCCATCATCTCAGTTTTATCTGGCGACCAGCGGTTGACCGCCTTCCCGGCAATGGCCGGCTGCGCCTGATAGGCCAGGTTCCCGGGCAGGGTGTCCAGCACGGCCCTGACCTGGGAATCGCGGAAGGGGACGGGATCTATCACCGTCACCGTGCCGGCGAAATTGTTGGGCACATAGACCTTCCCGGTGACCGGGTTGACCGCCAGTCCGTAAGGCCCGCTGCCGGTGGCCAGGGTGGTGACGGAATTGGTGGCCCCGTCCACCACCGCCAGGCTGGAGCCCAGGTGATTGGATACGTAGATCTTGTCGGCCACCGGGTCCACCGCCACCTGGGCGGGGTATGAGCCCAGGGCCACCGTAACGGTGGTGAGGTCGGCCCCGTTGATCACGGTCAGGTTGTTGCTGCCGGAGTTGGCCACGTAGATTTTGTTGGTGGCCGGATTGACCGCCAGGCCCGCGGGGTTGGTGCCGGCGGTCACGGTGGCGGTGGCATTGGTGGCCCCGTCGATCACGGTGACGCTGTTGCCGTTGTAGTTGGAGACGTAGACCTTGTTGGTCACGGGGTTCACCGCCACATCGCCGGGAGCGCTGCCCACCGTCACGGTGGCGGTGGAATGATCAGCCCCGTCGATCACCGTGACGGTGCTGCCGCCGGAGTTGGCCGCGTAGGCCTTGTTGGTGACCGGGTTGACCGCGATGGCCCGGGGGTTGGCCCCGGCCGCCACCGTGAACCGGGTGTGGTCCGAGCCCTTGATCACCGTCACCTGGGCGCTGTTATAGTTGGTGACGTAGATCCGGTCGGTGACCGGGTTGACCGCGATCCCGCCGGGGGAGGCCACCGCGGACAGGGTGGTGGTTCCGTTGGTGGCTCCGTTCACCACCGTCAGGCTGTTGCCGTTGTAGTTGCCCACGTAGATCCGGTTGGTGGCCGGGTTGACCGCCACCTTCCAGGGCCCGAATCCCGTGGCCAGGGTGGTGGTTCCGTTGGTGGCGCCGTCGATCACGGTCAGGCTGGCCCCGCCCTCATTGGCCACATATGCCTTGTTGGTGACCGGATTGACCGCCGCCGCCCGGGCCGAGCTGCCGGCGGCCAACGTGGCGGTTGTATTTGAAGACCCGTCGATCACCGTCACATTGTAGCTGCTGCCGGTGTTCCGGTCCACGGCGATGTAGATCTTGTTGGTGACGGGGTTTATGGCCACCGCCCGCAGGAAGGGGGTCATGGTCCCGGAGGAAATGCCGGAGGCGGCATTGGTGGCCCCGTCGATCACCATCACCGAGGCCCCGGCCCCGCTGTAGGCGGCGTATATTTTATTGGTGACAGGGTTGGCCGAGATGAAGCTGGGGTACTGGCTGGCCGCGATGCCGACGGTGTCCAGGGTGGCCCCGTCGATGACCATCACCCGGTAGCTGCAGGCCGCATAGATCTTGTTGGTGGCCGGGTTGACCGCCAGTGCGCCGGGCCCGGTGGACAAAACCACGCTGCTGGTGTCGTTGGTGGCCCCGTCGATCACGGTCACGCAGTTATTGCTGTACCTGGTCACATATATCTTATTGGTGGCGGCGTTCACCACTATCTGGCCGGGGGCGCCGCCCACCGGGACCGTCACCACCGAGTTGTCGGCCCCGTCGATCACCGAGACGCTGTTGCCGCTGCGGTTGGGCACGTAGATCCTGTTGGTGACGGGGTTGATGGCCGCATACCGCGGGCTGTTCCCCACCGCCACGATGGCGGTGTCCAGGGTGGCCCCGTCGATCACCGTCACGGTGTTGCTGCTGCCGTTGACCGCATAGGCCTTGTTGGTGGCCGGGTTGACCGAGATGGAGTAGGTGCTGGATCCTGTTGGCACGCTGGCGGTGGCATTGGTGGCCCCGTCGATGACGGTGACGGTGTTGTTGGTGTTGGCCACGAAGATCCGGTTGGTGACCGGGTTGACCGCGATGCCCTGGGGATTGGAAAACCCGGGCACGGTGACGGCGGCGTTGGTGGCCCCGTCTATCACCTGCAGGGTGCCGCTGTAATTGTTGGAGACGTAGATCTTGTTGGTGGCCGGATTGACGGCGATGGCGCTGGGATCGGAGTTGACCGGAATGGTGGCCGTGATCCAGTCGGCCCGGGCCGGCAGGGACAGGGCCAGCAAGGTCCCCAGCAGGGCCAGGGTTGCAGGCAGTCGGGATTTCATCTATGGTCTCCTAAATAATTATTGCTTTGGTGCGGAAGATCATGATCAAGCCGTTTGGGCCGGATCCAAGGGTAAACCCCCTCAATCATTATATATGAAGGAACCGGCTGGGTCAAGCCCGCAGGCTGCAAGGGCCGGGAGCGGTTTTTAAGACGCCCCCAACCGGCTAAGGAAACAAAAGAACCCGTCCGGACCAAAACGGCCCGGACGGTTAGGGATAAATGTTTTTCTGGCGTGCTCAGGAAAAGTTGAAAGAATATAGCGGATCGGGCAAAAACCCGGATATAGCCTAGTCTAGTAATGTTCTTTTCTTTTTATACCGCTAAAAAGCAAAGAACCAAAAGAAAAAGCTCGTCGCTGTTGCTCTGCCGGGAAGCCCCAAACCGGAGGCCTGAATTTGCCAAACTCGCTGCGCTCAGACAGTGCCAAATTCTATAGTGCCTCCGCTAAAGCTATGGCACTCGCGGATGTCGAGCAAGTAGCGTAAGCGGACGGCCTCCTCTGACCGGCAGCAGAGCAAAGGCGACCACCGGGGTTGGCACCGGCACCGACCTCTCCAATTCGCATGCAAAGCAAGTTAGTATTCTCATCGCATCGCCTTTATCCCTCCCCGCAGCGGGGAGAGCCTGCACTGAGTGATGCAACTTATTGTTGCAAACGAAAGTGGTTGGGAGGGGTCAAACATGCCAGACAAGCTTTTAACCGCCGTCAGCTGTGATGCTCACTGATAGTTCTTAACGCGACAACCGGGGTTGGCACCTTAAGAATAAACTGTACAATGTATTGATTGGATGGTCATTTAAAAGCTGTCACCCCCGGGTCACTGATCGCCCTTGGAGCCCTTGGCCTTCTTCTTTTCCGCGGGGGGCTTTCTCAGCAGGTCCTCCAGGGCCTTCTGCTTGTCCTGTTCCTCCATGGCCTCGGACTGAACCTGCTTTCTGGCCTCCTCCCTGACCTTGGAATCCCTGGACTGCGGCGCCGGAGTGGCCGGGACCGGAACCCACTTCTGGATCCGCTCCATCTTGTCCTTGGCCTGCCGGGCCCGCTGTTCCCGGATCCTGGCTTCGTCGCTCAGCTCCCCTTTTTTGGTCCGGTCGTTCTCCTTTTTGGCCGAATCGATCAGCGCTTTCCGCTCCCTTTCGGCGGCCTCGGCCTCGGCCTTCTTTCTATCCAGGGCCTGGTCGGCCGCCTCCTGCCGCCGCTTCAAAATGTCTTCGGACAGCCCGCCCCGGTTGTCCGGGGCCACCGCCGGGGGCCGGGGGGTCTTGGGCTCTATCTTGGGGGAGTAGACCTCCAGGCCGTTGGGCAGGGTCCGCCCGCCGGTGATGGGCTGGCCCGGCTTCAGCTCCTTCGGGATGATGTTCAGCGGGACCACCGGTTTTTTGGAGGCCCGGGCCACATCCCCGGCATCCGGTCCCCGGTTGTAGATCTTTCCGTCCCGGCCCCCGAACCCCTGGGGATCAAAGATGGTCTTCTTGTAGATGTCGGCGGCCCGCCGGGGCGGTATGATGTGGACCCAGGGCTTGGGATCGGCCAGGTGCTCCAGCCGCACGAAGAAGAAGTCGTTGACCGTCAGCTCAAAGGTGTAGCCCCGGGGCAGGCGTTTCTTCCCCCGGTAGAACCACTGGCTGTGGTGGTCATAGCGGATGTGGCGGGGCAGCGGGGCCCAGCCCCAGTAGCCGCCCCCGTAACGCCAGGCCACCCAGGCCGGCCCCCACTCGTAGTCCGGCCACCAGACCCAGCCGTAGCGGTGGTGCCGGAACCAGCGGCCGTAGTGGAAGGGGGCCCAGCCCCAGCTGTAGTCCGATACCCAGCACCAGCCCCAGTCGGTGTAGACCCAGCGGCCGTGGCTGTAATAGGGGGACCATTCGATGCTGACCATGGCGGCGGTGGGCTGCCAGCACCAGTCGCCGTCGAGCATGATCCAGCGGCCGTAGGGGGCCAGCACGTCGTAGAAAAAGGAGATGTTGAGGTCGCCTTGGGGCGGGGCCGTCTGGGCCGCCGGGGCCGGGGCCGGGGCGGGGACAACCGCGCCCGGGGCCGCCGCCGCGGAATCCAGGACCTGCCCCCGGTGCAGGGCGGCGTTGATGACGCCGGCCGGCACCCCCAGGTCTTTGAGGGTGATGATGTCCTCGACCGTCAGGTCAAAGGGCACGGCCGAGGTTTCCACGTAGGCCAACAGCACCTCGCCGTCCACCCCGGACCGGGCCAGCTTGATCAGGTCTTCGGCCGCGGGGGAGGCCAGGGCGGCGGTGGCCGCCGCCAGGCAGAGGACCAGGACCCTGAGGATGTTCTTCATGGGTTTCTCCTTTTGCAGGTTTAATTCTACTATGTTCTTCCCTTCGCCGGCAAAGCAAGACGCTGGTCTCGGGACTGCGTTTCTTTTTATACCGCCCCTTCGTTTGTTAGGTAAATAGCCATCTCAGGGCAGGCGCCAGCAAAGAACCAAAACTTGTCCTGAGAATGCAACCTGCCTTACAGGTTGAAGGAAAGCTCGTCGCTGTTGCTCTGCCGGGAAGCCCCAAACCGGAGGCCTGAATTTAAACTTGCCCTGAGTATGAATTACATGCGGCAAACGAAAGGGAACTCGCTGCGCTCAGACAGTGCCAAATTCTATAGTGCCTCCGCTAAAGCTATGGCACTCGCGGATGTCGAGCAAGTAGCGTAAGCGGACGGCCTCCTCTGACCGGCAGCAGAGCAAAGGCGACCATCGGGGTTGGCACCGGCACCGGCCTCTCCAATTCGCATGCAAAGCAAGTTAGTATTCTCATCGCATCGCCTTTATCCCTCCCCGCAGCGGGGAGAGCCTGCACTGAGTGATGCAACTTATTGTTGCAAACGAAAGTGGTTGGGAGAGGTCAAACCTGATTGGGAACGGTCAGTCCGGCAGGCTGTAATACTGCTGGACCTCCCGGTAATTGCCGTAGTCCAGCTTGGGCGGGGATTTCCCGGGGACGGTCTTGATCACCACCGTCCGGAAGTTGCAGACCACATTGGCGGCCCAGGGCGAACCGCCCACGCTGTCGGCCCGCACGGTGAACACCCACAGCCAGGGCTCGTCATAGGACTCGTCGATGACGGTGTAGAAATAGGCCGGCACGGTGGAAGAGCTGTAGAAGTTGTAGGGCAGCTGGACGAAGGTCACCGAGTCCGCCTTCCAGTAGGTGATCACGGCGTCGTTGTCCTGGTAGACGGTGTGGGCGTAAAGCGAGAAATAGCCGGAATAGACGGTGGGGCTGAAGTACAGGCTGAAGTCGTACCAGGCGGCCGCCGGGCCGGAAGGGCCCTCGGGGCCGGTGGGGCCGGGCTCCCCGGCGCAGCCCAGGAAGAGCAGCGACAGGGCCAGGACCGGCAGGATCAGCAGGGCTGAACGTTTCATGGCGGGCCTCCTTTTATGCTGTTAATAGGTCGCCAAAGCGAGCCTTAAGGATTAGACCATTTTTAGGGGTAAAAGGTTTAGTTGGGGGAACCTTTCCCACTAAATACACGAAAACACACGAAACATTGTTTAAACTATTTTAGTGGGCTTTAGTGGGCAGAACCCCGGGGGGACCTTCCCCACTAAACGCACGAAATAGCCCGAAATATATTTCCTCTCACACCAAGACACCAAGGCCACAAAGGGGGAACCTTCCCCACGAAAAACACTAAACTACGCGAAATATATTTCATTTCACACAAAGACACAAGGGCCGCAAAGGGGTTTTATTTAGCCACAAAAGCATGCGCTGAGCAGTGCCGAAGTGGCACAAAAATCTCAAAACATCGGGCCTCGGGCGATTCGCGAATCGCCCCTACGGGGTCCGGCATTGCTGGGCATCTCAGCCCCGTTCTCCCCCAGTTACCTATTTTTCAATTTCCCATTAACGAACGCGGGCAGAACCCCGGGGGACCTTCCCCTTTAAAGCTCCGCCTCGGCCGCCCTGGCCATCTGCTCCATCCCCATCTGCCGGAAAAGGTCGCGGGCTTCTTCCAGATGCTTTTGGGCCTCCGGGCCCCGGCCCGCCTTCTTGAGCAGCAAGCCGTGCTCCAGCAGCATCTGGGCCGTGTCGTAATCCATTCCCATCTCCCGGTACAGGAACATGGCCTCCAGGTATTTTTCCGAGGCTTTTTCCGTATCCCCCCGGGCGGCGAACAGCCGGCCCGACACCTCGCGGCACTTGGCCCGGTCGGCCTGGGAAGAGAGCTCCTCCGCCAGGAGGTGGGCCCGCTCCAAAAACTTTTCGGCCTCGGGAAGCCGGCTCAAAACTATCAGTGAATTGGCCAGGGAGCAGACCGTAATGCAGGCGTCGATCTTGTGCCCCATCTGCTCCTGGAGCCTCAGGGACTCCCCGAAAACCTCCAGCGCCTTTTGGTGGTCCCCCCTTTGGGCGTGGATGCCGCCGATGACGTTGAGGCACCCCACCTGCCCGGCCCTTTCCCCCAGCCGGCGCCGGATGGCCAGCGATTCGTTGGCGCACTCCAGGGCCCGGTCCAGCTCCTGGCGTATCTGGTGGATGTTGCTCAGGTTCAACAGCCCGGCCGCCTGGCCCGGACGGTCGCCAATATTTTGGTTGATAGCCTGGGCCCTTTGGGCGCATTCCAGGGACTTTTCGAACCGGGCCAGGTAGTAATAGACGTTGTCCATGCTGTGCAGGCTTTTGGCCTGGCCCTGCAGGTCCCCCGTCTCCTCCCGGATGGCCAGGGACTTTTGGTAGCACTCCAGGGCCCGCTGATAGTCCCCCTGGCCGTAGCGGATGTTGCCGATGCTGAGCCAGCCGGAGGCCTGGCCCGGCAGGCTGTCCGCCTCCCGGTACAGCTCCAGGGCCTGTTGGAAGCACTCCATGGCCGCCTCGTATTCGCCCTGCCCGGCCCGGATGTTCCCCTGGTTGAGGCGGCTCTCGGCCAGACCCTTTTTGTCGCCCAGCTCCAGGCGGATCAGGGCCGCCTCCTCTATCAGTTCCAGCGCCCGGCCGTAGTCCCCCAGCCGGAAATGGGCCTGCCCGATGTTGTGCAGGCCGTGGGCCAAAAGCTTCCGGTCATTGAGATCCCGGGCCAGGGCCGCCAGCTTTGCGGCCATCTCCATCACCCGGGGGTATTTGCCGGTCAGCATCAGGACGGCGATGCAGCTTTTGTGCACCGAACAGTACCGTTCGATGATGGCCTGGCCGCCCAGCCGGCCCGGGTATTTTTTTCCGGCTAAACCTGTCCCGGACATGGTCGAAGGAGATACGAAATGACGCGAAACATTTTTTCCTTTCACGCAAAGACACCAAGGCCACAAAGGTTTTTTAGCCACAATAATGCACAAAAATCTCAAAACATCAGGCCTCGGGCTAAAGACACTAAATATATTTCCTTTCACACAAAGACACAAGGGCCGCAAAGGACTTTTATTACCCTATTTCATGTATGTCCTTTATAATGGATATATGTCCATTATAGGACCTGGGGCGATTCTCCCAACTACGCCATCTATATAGGCTTCCTCCTACGCAACTGCTTCGGCGGACAGGTCTTCGGACACGCGAATCGCCCCTACGGGGTCCGGCGGGGCTCCGCTTCCCCGCCCGGCCAACCCGGAAAACTGGTCATTTTATTTTTTTGTTTTCCGGTTGGTTTAAATAATTCTTTTTTGACACTACCGGGCGGCCGAGTTTTTTCTCCAGTTCTTTCCTGGCGTTTCCGGCTATCCGGCCCCCGGCATCTGCATCCCGTCTTAATTTAGCCAGGCCGGCTGATCCCTCGTTCCGGTGGATCTCGGTGGTTGATCTTTCGCCCAGCATGGTAAAGATCAGTTCAAAATCATCCATATGATCCCGCAGATTTTCCCGCTTCAGCCCTTTCAGCCTTTTATATTGGCTGGGAGTTACGCCGAAGGTGGCCTTGGATATTTCCGCCGTCAGGATTTCATAATCTTTTTCTTCCCTGGCCCCCCGCTTCTGCCATTCGTCGGTCAGCTCCTCACGGATGGCTATCCCCCGCATTCGTTTCTCTATCCAATCCTCCGAATAACCCTTAAGCTTGTAAAGAGTCCTGGTACGCTTGGTGGCCAGCTCCGGGTTTTCTATCTCCTGCACCCTCTGATAACCCACCTTGGCCAGCCACCTTTTGAACGGCTCGGCTTTGGGCGAAGGTATGGACTGTATTATCCTGAAAAGGCTTTCGGTGTCTGCACAGTCCGTCTGGCGCATTTTCCCGTCCGGCGCCGGCATTTTCAAACGGTGACAATTTGTCACCACTTGGCTGCCTTCATCCCTAAGACGCTGGGACAGCTTATTCCAGTACTTTCTGGCAGCCAGGTCGTCCGGCTGGCCGGTCAGCGCCTGAACCACATCTGCCACCGAGAAAAACCATTCTCCTTTGTAGATGGTCCTTCTTACTTTTTTACCCTTAAATACTGCAATATGCTTTTCCATGGGCAGAGCCTCTTCAATTAACGGGGATGTTTGCAGCCCCGGAGGGGCGTGATGTCGCATCGCCGGGCTGCCATGCCGGTCCTACGGACCTCGGGTTGTTCACAAGTTCGATGTTCTTAGAAACATTTCGCGCCCACGGCGCTATGGGGTCCGGCATCCGGGTTGGGCACGGGGGCAGGATTTGATGAATCAAATCCCTACGGGGTACGGCATTGATTTGCAAACCTGCCGGGCATCTCAAACGCGGCCGCATTGCCGGGCAGAACCCCGGGGGACCTTTTCCCACTAAACGCACGAAATGACTCGAAATATATTATAAACTATTTTAGTGCTTTTTAGTGGGCAGAACCCCGGGGAACCTTTCCCACTAAAGGCACGAAATGACTCGAAATATATTTATGGTATTTTAGATTGTTTTAGTGCTTCCTTCGGCCCCGCTCAGGACAAGCTTTAGTGGGCAGAAGCCAAAAGGGCAAAGTTACCAGTCCCCAGAGCGAACCCAGGCCGTAGGAGAAGTGCAGGGTGACGAATACCAGTGGCAGCAACAGCAGGGAGCTGGGCGCAAGTTTACAATTTACAGTTGGGCCGTTTTCTGTTGGGACCGTGTTATTCTCGAACTTTGAATTGTAAACTGTAAACTTTGCTTGACCCGCCTGGATGACAGCCAGCAGCATAGCCGAGAAGTAGGCGAACAGCTCCAGGGCCAGCATTCGCAGGAACAGCAGGTGCCAGCTCCAGGCCTTTAGCTGGAGGATGCCGGGTTGCTTTAGGCCCATGCCCTTGAATCCGTGCAGCAGGTTGGCCAGTTTGGTGCCGGCCCCGCGGCCCCAGAGGGCGGCGCCCAGGCCGGAAAGGCTGAGGGCGGTGAGCAGGATCAGGGAGGTGACGAAGATAAAAGGGATGAAGTGGCGCAGGCTTAGGGCGTAGGGCGCGATGTATCTGGTGTAAACCACCCATTGGCCGTTCTTGAAGTTCTGGGCCCACAGCCCGGCCAGGGTTGACCGGCAATGGTATTGGCTTTTGATCCTGGGGGTCAGGTAGATCTTGCCTGCACCGGGGCTTTCTTCTTTGCCACAAGAAGCACAAACCTCACAAAAACTATTTACTTTACCATTTTCACTGTCTTTACTGCCTGCCGTGTCATCCTGAGTGGACTTCGTAGCGACACAGGCCGAAGGATCCGTACATTTTGAATTTTGAATTTTAAATTCTGAATTGAGTTTAATTCCCCGCCTGATGCGGGAATTAAACTCTATGTCCTGGTTGCGGGTCAGCCGGGCGTCGTACAGGCCGTACTTGGCGAAGGTTTCCCTGGGGAAACAGCCCAGGTAGACGGTATCGGAAAAGCCCTCGAAGTCAGAGTGAAAAGCCCCGCCTCCCAGGCCGAACGGCGACTGGTGAGCCAGGGCAATTGCTTTTCCGGTGGCGCTGCTGCCCACCGCCCGCATTGGCCCGCCCACGTTATCGGCCTTGGTTTGTTCCAGGTATTTTACGCAGTTGGAGACGTAGTCCGGGGCCATGACGGCGTGGCCGTCGAAGCGCAGGATGATGCCGCCCCTGGCGGCCCGTATGCCCAGGTTCATGGCGTGGGGCACGGTCCTGGCAGGATTGGCAAGGACCTGAATTCTGAATCCATTCGTTTGTTGAGCAGGCTTGCCTGTCTCAGGACAAGTTTCTGAATTCTGAATTCTGAATTCCTCTGTTTTTTGCACCGTGCTATCGGTTGACAGGCCGTCCACTATCAGCAGTTCCATGCAGTCCTTGGGGTAGTCCTGGGCGGCAATGGACTGCAGGCAGTTTACAATGAACTTTCCTTCGTTGCGGACGGGAAGGATTATGGAGACAAAGCTATTCATTCTTTGACACATTTTTGAGTAATTAATCTCGCCCTCAGAATAGAATTAACTTCTATTGACTTATTTTTAAATCTTGAATCTAACTTAATACTGTTTTTTTTCAACAACTCATATATGGTTTGGTTAGTGTTTGTTTCATTTACCAAAATGCGATGGTCACATTTAAGAAATATATTAATGAAGTCATCGTGGCGCAACCGATTCATGTACATAAACCGGTTCCCAGCATATTTTATCCATTCTTTCTCGGTAAACTGTAAAAAGTTTATTGGTACTATTGTTTTATCTGAATGGGAAAAATGGTCGCTATAGTCAATATTATGGACAAACAAACCATTTTGCTTAATGATTCGATTGCCCTCTTTAATAATCGCAACAAGAATTTCTGGGGGTATATGTTCCATTACATAGTTTGAGGTATGAATATCTATGCTGTTTGGGCTTAATATTGTATGTGCTGCGTCACCAGGTGCAATATACTCGATTCCGCATAAATTATAAAATTGTTCAACATTATAATTCCCTTGTTTAGGTAAGTCAGTAATTGCGTCAAGTCTTTTATTGTCTAAGAGAGGGCCGAAGGTGTTTTTTATTTTTTCAGTATTTACCGATACATATTGAAGGCACTCTTTAATTAAATCTTCTTTTATGTACGGGTTCAAATCAATAGTAATCGTACGCTTTGCACCCATTAGGTAGTAGGCCAAAGGGACAATGGGAATCCAACCTGTTCCAATTTCAAGGAATACTTTTCCTTTGGGGTCATAGCCAGTATTTATTATAAGCTGCCATGTTTCAACGGCCGTTTTTAAAACCCCCATCGGGTTCGCACTCTTCAGGGCGCCATAATGCCGTTGTACCCAATAATACATAGTATACGCTTCAGTTGGGGGTAGGCATGCAATAGTATTTTGTATAAGTGCTTTTATTTTCCACAACATATGATACGTCTAAGTCTTATGTTTAATAAACTGATTTTTACATTGAAAGCACAAAAACCACTTTGAATATCTGCGTGTAAACCTGGCATAGCTTTGTCTGCGGACAGGGGACGATGTAAGTGGATTCGTTGCAGACTGGGAGGATTATGGAGACAAAAGGTTGCATTATATTTTTGACAGGATTAACATGATTTTTTCATAAACTGGCGAATAAATAGGAACTTTACCACTACCGGGGGCTTAACGGCTCTAACCAAACAATGTTTATTTTGTCAGTAACTCAGCTATTTCCCTCTTCCATTCAACGGCGATCTTATCCCAGGAAAACTCTTCCACCCGTTTAAACCCTTTTTCGACATAGCCTTTATGTTTTGGCGGATCATTTAACAGCCCGGCCAGGGTTTCCCGCCAGATCAACTCAGTTTTATCCAACGGCTCCACCGTGGGCTTGTAACTATGGTCAAAGTTTGGCATCAACAGGCCGTATTCGGCAAACTCGGGGTTGAGTGTTTCATGTGCCGGATCGGTTTTAGGGGCCAGCAGTTCCCGCGGGCCTGATCTGCAATCGGTGGAAATGATAGGCAGGCCGCAGGCCATGGCCTCCACCAGCACGTTGGGAAAACCCTCCCAAAGGGAGGTCAAAGCATAAATTGTTGAGCGCGCCATGAATTTATAAGGGTTTTTCTGCTGCCCGGTAAAATACACGTCATATTCGGCATTGTTTTCGGGCAGTTCTTTATTAAAGCCGGAAAAGGTTTTTAGGCCAAGGGCTTTTGACAAAGCCACCAGATCGTTGCTTAGCTCGCTATCCCCGACGATCATCAGCTTTAAGCCGGGCACTGCCTTCTTGACCTGGCCGAATATTCTGATCAGATGCCACTGTCCTTTTGGTTTTTTGGGCGAGCCTACGCTGATCAGCACGGGGTTTTTAAATACTGCACCATAACCACCAGGAACAGGTTCAGCTGCTTTTGTTTTTACAGCATCAAGATCAGTCTCATTGTAAATAACTCCCAACCGTTCCGGTTCGGCATTAAAATTATTTATCAGGTCGGCCACCGCCAATTTTGAATTGCAAATAACCTTGTCGTTGAACAGGCCAAGATTTTTGAAATATGACCGGAACAATGCGGTTCTGACAGTTTTGATGAAAAGAGGCAGCCGCTCCCCGCTGATATGGGCGCTGGGATAGCTTCTTAGGGATGACAGCATTTTTGTCCGGCGGGGCTTCACCAATCCCCAGATCAGGCCGGGCCTGACGGCAATGGATATTATTAACTGGTAGTTCCTGTTTTTCAACAATTGTCTAGCTTTTAGGGCCTGATGCGGCGCAATCAGGAGTTTTACCAGCAGGCTGGCGGAACCGGATACCTTGGTGAGCGTTTGATAGGTTACTCCCACCGGCAGTTGATAGTCACAGCCGGATTCCAGGGCTACGACTTCAACTAAATACACGTTTGCCAGCATACGGGCCAAATTGATAGTATTTACCGAGATCCCGCCGTTAAGCAGGCAGGGAGTAACAATGGCGATCTTCTTCAATGGCCTGCCTTTTTCAGGGTTACCTTGGATTGGTAAATTTCCTGGTATATGGCCTCGGTTTTACGGGCCAATTGCATAAAGTCGCAGTTGGCTTGCACCCACTCTTTTCCTGTCTGCCCCATGGCCTTTGCCCTGGCCGGATCATTGAAAAGCTCCAGCAATTTTTGGGCCATGGCCGGGGCATCATCCGACGGCACCAGATAGCCGGTCTTGTCCGGGGTTATCAGATCCCGCACCCCGCCCACGTCGGTGGCCACCACCGGCAGGCCGGAGGCCATGTACTCCAATATTGAGTTGGCCATACCCTCCCACTTAGAGGTAAGAATCCCAACATCGGCCGTCTGAAGCAAACGGGGGATGTCCTGCCGTAAACCCAAAAATATAATATTGTCTTTTAACCCGTATTTTTTTGTCATTTGCAAAAGTTCCAGTTCCAACACACCCCCGCCAATAACCATAAATACTATTTTATTATTCTTTTCAACAATGAGACGGGCTGATTCAATTAGCATTTTATGGTTTTTTACCGGTTTTAAACTACCCGTAATGACTGCCACAAATTGATCATTTGTGAAACCAAGCTCACTTTTAACAGACCCCTTATCCGGCAGGCCGTTGAATTTATTTAGGTCATACCCGTTGGGCACAAAATATGTTTTAGACAGGGGTATTTTTATATTTTTATGCAGCAACTCCCGTCCGATATTGGTATTGCTTATTATACCATCGGATAGGGGCCATAAAACCCGTTCAAACCATAGCTCCTTATTTTCATAATGCACACCACCGGAACGATTGGAAGTAAGCAAAACCTTAACCCCGGCCAACCTGGCTGCCAGCCGACCCCACAAATCGGCCCCGAAGAGGAAGGTCTGCAGAACGTCGATATTATTATTCTTTAATAGTTTAAAAAACCGAAATATAACCGTAAAATCATATTTGAATTTTTTCCCAAGACAGACTACAACCACCCCGCGGCTGGTAACTTCTTCGGCCAATGGACCAAGCGAATTAAGACAGCATATTGTTACCTTGTGCTCCAGTTTTTTCAAACCGCAGGCCAATTCTACCGCTTGACGTTCGGCTCCGCCAACCTCAAGATTTTGAATGGCTAAAAGGATATTCATTTTCTATTTAAGTTTGAACAGCATATCTTCCAGTATGGCATCTTCCGGATGGACATGGCCCTCCCTCCAATTTAAGTCACGGTCCCAATGACCGGCGCAATCGTATACTAATTTGGGTATAAAACCATAGCTAATCTCAACTAACTTTGGTTTGCCGTTTTCATCCTTTATAAAATCAAAGGCCATGCTTTGGGATCTTATTTTATCGGCCACATCAAAGGCAATACTAACACACTGCATATCTATCCGTTTTAGGTCATAACTGATCAAACCGCTGCCGGAGGCTCTGAAATCATCAGGCCTCACATTACGGGTATAACCAAAGGCCCGGTTGCCTATCACCGTTATCCTGGTGTCGTACTGATTGCCCGGCATAAAATCCTGAAAATAAATATAACCCCGTTCCCGGGGCATTTGCTGTTGTATGATAACCGAGCTTAATAAATATTTGGGCAACCTTTTCAGCTTGTCAATAAACTGGGGGAACGTTCCAATTTTGCGAAGTTTTATTTTAGCGTCGCCAAAATAACCTTGCTGGGAAACAATACCCGGGCCAAATGCTTTTAGGCATAGACCAACTGCTTCTTCTTTGCTTTTTACCAACCTGACATTGGCCGAACCAGCCCCGCTTTTTAATTTAAATACCTTGGGATAGGTCGTCTGCTCTGCCCATTCAAGGGCTTTTTCTTTTTGGTAAAAGACATAGCTGGACACCAGCGGAGCGTTAATTGCTTCCAATAAATATTTCTGGGCTACCTTGTCGTCAAAGTGCCAAAAGGTGGCCTTATTGGGAAATACAACCACGCCCATATTTTCGGCTGAACCAACTATTTTTTGAGCTACCGACATAGCCAAAGCATCGTGTTGCACCCAATGCCAAAGAAGAATATCAAAACCCTTTACCTGTTCTATTATATCTGAATCATAACAATTAACTGTTTTATACTGCATTAAATTTGTTTTGCAGTATTCTATCCACCTGTCAGAAAAGCTGCCCGTTCTTGGGTGTATGGCTATTTTGATGTTTTCTCTCATGTTGGTCATTATTCCATCACCCGGTTGATATAACCTTCGGTGCCCTTGTATGAAACGATCTTGCCGGGATTGCCCATGACCACGGCATTGTCCGGCACGTCAAAATTCACGTAAGCCCCGGGCGCTATCATAACATTGTCACCTATTTTTATTTTGCCTACTATAATGGCATTTGCTCCAACCCAAACCTTATTGCCGATAACCGGGGCCCCTTCATTTTTACCCCTGCGGGTTACGCCTATGGTAACTCCCGGTGAAAGGTTCACATTCTCGCCGATCACCGCCTTGGAGCTGACCACCACCGTGCCAAAATGGCCCAAGTATAAACCTCTGCCTATTTGTGTAGCAGATGATATCTGGAAGCCATATTTGTACTGATATTTTGCCAAAAGCAACCGATAAATTAAATGTTTAACCCCCAAGCCTCTATTTTTATAATAACTTGCTTTTCTGAGGAGGAAGGTGAACCGGAAACCGGGCGAAAGCAAAAGATTTTTGAAAATTGCTTTGGCTGAAGTATTCCCATCATACCGGTAGAGATCTGCTTCAATAATTTGTTTGAACAATTTTTTATCTTTTATAAACATACCACTCCCCAGCCCTTGGGCGGCGTAAAGTTAAAGTTAGATTTGGGCAACTGGCATATTTTGCTGTTCCATTCTGGTTTATTACTGCTGACGGTCATGTCATGATAACTGCTATCAGACAAGGGGTATTTACCATCTGCCAATGATCCCCGTAGGGCCGGTATTTTATTGTGGTCGAACCCCATCAGCCAGCAGGCGGCAGCATCACAAGCTACGGCATCCAAACCGGCCATGATGCAACCCAATCCTTTGGCCGTTGGTTCCAAAGGACCTTCGCCCTCCCCGGCAATTATGGCATCAACTAGGTTTATTTGTACCCGTTGCCTTGCAGGTTTCAAAATACCATTTTTATCGGCAAAGATAAGTATTTTGTTAAGATCGTTAACCGTCCGCCAGACAGTATCGTTGCCGTACCAGCTTCCCTCGCCAATATCAAAATGCTGGCCGTTGGCATTTGTAGTCTTGTGGGTAGGCATCTTGGTCAATGTTCTTAATACCCGTTTAAATGCCACACCAACCCATAATATAACTTTGCCTATGGGTTTTGGCATCGAGGCCAATGCCTCTATGACATTACGTTCCATTTTATTGTAGATGCCACGCCCGGGGTATTCATCGCCCCCTTGTTCCGCCCCACCCCGGCGATGATGGGGCAGGTATTCCTTACGGCCGTTGATCCCCACCATGTTTTTTAGGCAGCAGGTCATACCAGCCTTTTTGTGGGTTTTAAGCTTGGGCATATTAATTATCACATCAGCCGAAAGCACCGTCTTGGAAATTAAATACTGGTGTTTGCCGGGGGCATGACTGTTGATGGTGGCTTTTTGATCATAACCCGAAACCTCAAACAGGCTGGAATCACTGCTGATCGGCTCCAGGGCGCTTTTATCCTTAAGGTCTATCAGGCAATACCCCAAAGGATCGCCTGGCGTTTCATCCAGCAGGGTTCTTTTGCCCAATCTGTCAAATCTGGTCCGGACCATCCGCAGGTCAATGATGTCAACAGGAAGCCAGCCAGGCTGGCGAAGAGCGTCCAAATATTCGTTTATTCTGTTAAAGGCCAAAAGCCGTTCCCAGTCAGCGCCTTGGATCGGGGCATCGGCGATGGTGATGACCCCCCGGCCTTGTAGAGTCTGTTGAACCAGGGAAATGGTAACTGCTATCAAAGAGCTATGGGTTATCAAAGCATCGGCCCAAGAGCCGTCATCTTCCCTGACCCAGTTTGGCTTGATCACCACTGATTGACCCGGCTGAATGTTTACCCCGAAAGGATTTTCTACATCGCCTATTTTAGCAAGCCGCAATACGAGGGTGATATCCTGGCGCAACAATTCAAGGCCATCAGCATCAGTAGACAGAGGATAGCTCGTTCTGGCCGTTTGGGCCAAAGCAATAATGTTTTGTTTATTGTTTGGTTGCAACTGCGACATTAGTGCCCTTAAAATCATTACTGGCGCTTATTTTTGCCAACACCACAGAAATCCCGGCCATTACAAAAACCAGCTTGCCAAGCGGACCGGTGCCAAAAATACCCGAAACCGCCAAACCTATGGCTAAAGCCAAAAGATATTTGGACACATTGTCTATATTTAAACCTTCTTTCATACCCGACTTAATGTTTTTATATACGGTTATAAAAAAAGCCAGATATAAAGCCAAACCTATTATTCCCTGCTCGCAAAGCATTGCCAGATACCAGGAATGCATTACGTAAGGTATGAATGAACCACTAATTTTGGGATAACTAAACGCCCCCCAGCCCCATACCGGGCTTTCCAAAAACAGCTCCCAACCCCTACCATACATCCAGGCCCTTATTCCCGTTTCGCTCTGGATTGAACTGTAAGCCGCATGGCCCGGCAGGGGGATGTAACTAAGCCTTTGCCAGAATATCTCCGGGGCTACGTAAATAAAAATGACAAACAACAAAAATATGATCACAAGATTGGACGGTTTTTTAATGTAATTCTTCATAACCACAAAAGCGACGGCCAGCAACCCAATGGTTGCACTGCGGGAGGCTGCCATACCAAAGACGGCAAGAAAGATTACCGCCAGCAGCAATAACAATATTATTTTTACTAATGGCAGAGTTTTCTTTATAAATGCCAGCGTTAATGTTAACCCGATCATGCAATTGTAGGCTAAAGAATTCGCATTCCCAGACAAACCGGCCGCCCGACCCGTGTTGGGTTGTAGAAAACCGCTGACCGCCGTCACCAAGCAGGCCAGCATTATCACCACTAATAATTTGTTTAAATCTGCCCGTTTTTCAACAAATAAAACAATGGCCGCCAGCACTATCAACGATGGAATTGTATCAATAAGAAAGGTGGCAATATATTCAGGGTAGCTTACCAAATCGGTAAATGCTCCCCAAAGCAAAAGGACAACGGCTATTACTACAGTCTTATTGCTTTTAAGGTACTGCCAATTTGCACGGTTAAAATGCGTTATTATTGCCAGCAACAGCATTATGCCAAATAACCGGGTGGGGGTTATGGGAAAATTTTGCCCCAGGGCTTTCTCGAAATTGGCCGGGAAGAAAATGGTGGCTATGGTAAGCAATAGTATGTAAAATGGTTTGTTGATGGCCAGATAAGTTAAAAACCCAAATATCACCAGGGACCCAAGCGCTATGGCCCCAAAGCGCCAGACAAACCAAGCGGTAACGCAGAACAGGCCCAAGTGAGCAATAGCCGCATGCGGCTGGCGCTTAAAAATTGAGTTAGGGTTTAGATAGCCTGGTTCAATCCTCATTTCCTGACTGCCTCCACCAATACTGCCCGCAATTGGGCTGATTTTTGGGGCCAACTATTTGCCAGCGCCTTAAGCCGCCCGGCCTGACCCATCCGTTGGCAAAGCGCAGGGTCACCCAATAACCTTTGAACCGCAATACTTATTTGATCAATATCATTTCCGTCCACCAGCAGGCCGGTTACTCCGTCTTCCACCGCGTCCGGCACCCCGCCGTCCCGGCCGCCGATAACCGGTTTCCCCCAATATCCCGCTTCCAAGAATACGATGCCAAAGCCCTCGTTATCGCCATTTGGCAGTGCACGGTTGGGCATGATGAATAGATGACAATGCTGGTATAGGTAGGCTACCTCTTCATCCGTGGCATCGGTTATGATGGTAACGTGCTTCTGAAAACCAAGATCTGCTGTCAGCCCTTTAAGCCGCTTTTCTTCCAAGCCTGCCCCGGCAATTATATAATGCACATCCGGGTGTTCCTTTATTATTACGGGCAAAGCCCGCAGTACCATATCCTGGCCCTTGCGTTCAGTAAGCCTGCCTACCGTCAGTAATATTTTTTTGTCCTTGATCGCACCCCAACAACTTGGTTCCTTTGTTTTGTTTGCATTGCACTTGGCAGTGTCAAACCCCGGGGTCAGCAGGGTTATCCTTCCTGGTTCCACGCCATGCTCTTTCAATTTATTTACTGCGTACTTGCTGATGGTTAATACCCCGTAAGCCCGGTGCAAGGCCAGCAATGTTAATTTCCTGCGAATGGGGCCAGCCATATGCAGTCCGGTCAGATCCTCACCCATCACGGTCAGCAAATACGGCGTTCCGGTTACCACGGACAACAGCCATCCCATAAAGGCTCCCGGATAGAAATGCCCGATGTGAATGACCTCTACGTTTTGTTTGACAATAATCCGCCAGGCGATAAAAAACTGTTTTATAAGATCAGTTGCTTTGACCAAAGGGGGTTCAGTTATAGCCGTCCATTTAATGCAGTTCTTTCGGATCACCTGGTACGGCAACGAAGCATCAAATTCTGGTGAGCCAGGGGCTTGAGCAGTCAGAACTGCCAATTCCTCTGATACAAACGATGAATGAAGGTAATAATAATAAACTACCGAACCGCCAACCATAGGCGGCGGAAAATCGGGATTTATGAACAGACATTTCATAGCATGCCCTTGTACACGTCTATTGTCTGCTTGGCACATTTCTCCCAGGAAAACAACATCGCCCTCTTTTGCCCTTTAAGCCGGTAATCATCGGCAAATGTAGTTTCCGTTGCAAGCCTCTGTATCGCCGTTACCCAGCCCTGGTGATCGTTGGCATCAAGCAGTACTGCAGCCTCCCCCGCCACTTCCGGGATGGATGAATTATCAGCCGCTATCACCGGACAGCCGCAGTTAAAAGCTTCCAGCACCGGCAGGCCAAAGCCCTCCATCAGGCTGGGGTAGCAAAAACAGGCGGCAGTATTATATAAACGAACCAGCATCTCCGTTGACGGACTATCTATAATTACGATAGATTCCCTGGCCGGGCTATCGGCCAATGCCTGGTAGAATTCGGGATAAGGCATACCCTGGCGGCCCGCGATAACCAATTTTAAGCCCGGAGTGCGCTTCAGGGCCTCAGCAAACGCTTTTATCAGAAATGTCAGGTTTTTTCTGGGTTCAATATTCCCAACGTATAATATGAATGGCAGATCGAGGCCAAGTTCTTTTTTAATTTCGGCGGCGCATTTAGCGCGGTCCAGCAACCTAAATTCCGGCCCGCAACCCAGCGGTATAACATTTATTTTACTTTCAGTTATATCCCAAATATTCATCAAGTCCTGCTTCGCCGCCAGGGAGTCGGTTATCACCCTGTCCGCCAGCTTGGCGGACCTTAGCCCGTATTCCCAGTAATGTTCGGTTAGTTTGGTCCGGGGATAGAAGGTGGCAAACGACAGGTCGTGCACCGTAGCCACTGTTTTGCAGCGAGAGTATTTTGCTCCGATCAGGCTGGGAAAATGGATGACGTCAACCGCCTTCTTTTTTACAAAAGACCCCAGATACCAGTGATACCACATTTCATAAGCCAGCCGGTCGGAGAGTGATTGCGGCACCCAGGCCTGGTAATATCTTGCTTTTGTTGTGGCGGGAAAAAGCGGCAGGTTGCCGCTTTTTTTATAACCGTTGGCAATGAAATTTATCTCTTCAATTTCCGGCGACCGGCACAGCTCCCCGGCCAGATAATACATATAATTACCCACACCGGAGCGATTGCCCAGCAGCAGGGTGGATTCAAAAGCCAGTTTCATTTCCTGCCCCGCTTGACTGCTATCGTGTGCAACCCTATGCCCCAGATCAATTGGGCCCAGTTCACCAGGCAATATTCCATGGGGCCTTTAAAATACCTGTTTTGCCAAAGAAAACTGCTGAGCTTAAAACCGATTATCTTCAATGGGTTTCGCAGATCGCGGGTGGAGGTTTCCAGCTGTTTCCGCCAGGTTTCCGATAAAAACAACTTTGGCTTCAGGCCCGCCCGTTTCATTGCCTTTTTGTAACGGTTGATTGGGTAGGCATGCTCGTTAATTCCCATTTCAATTTCTTCCAGATCCTGGCCGGAATCAAACAACCCTGCTACGGTATCATTGATGGCTGCGAACCGCCCGCCGGGCCTTAGCACCCGGCTGGCTTCGGCGCATAGCCGGTCAAGATCCGGCGCGTGGTGCACGGTGGCAGTTGAGAAAACCAGATCGAATGATCGGTCGGCAAAAGGCAGGCGCTCCATGTCGGCCAAAATGCGTTCAAAGAACAGGCTTTCGGTCAGATATGCCTCTCCGCTCTCCAACCCTATGTATTTATCCCTGACCACGTCCAAAGCGGCCACTTTACATCCCAGCCTGGCGAACGCGGCCGAGGCCCAGCATCGCCCCGCGCCCAGTTCCAATATTTCTTCATTTCCCTTAAGATCCAACTGTTTTAGGGCCAGGTCAAAATTGTCGGCGTGGTGATTCCAGGCCCGAATGCTTTTGGCGTCAGGACTGACGCTGGCATCTAACCTGGGGAGTTTAAGCAGCCATTGGTCCTTGAACTGTTCGGGGTTGCGTTGGGGGGTATGGTATTTCTTCCATCCGGCGATCTCGCTGTTGACCGTTTCCGAGGGCCGGGTCAGGAAGTCGATGATGCCCCTTGAGACGGGGTATGCGGCCCGGCATGACGCGCAGACCAACCGGGCATCGGTTATCTCCAACTGTCCCTGTTTTACGTTCTGGAGCAGCAATCCGCCTGCTCTGCAATCAGGACATAACAGTTTATTTATGATACTATCGCGCATTAATTATCACCATAATCACTTCAAAACCTCTTTGTACACTTCCATCACCTGATCTGCGTGCCTTTGGGGTGAAAACAATTTTATGGCCCGCTCCCGGCCTGCCCGGCCCATGGTATTTGCCTTCTCGGGATTGTTAAGGAAATATTCTACCTTTTGGGTAAAACCGGCAATGTCCTCCGGGTCAACCAGGAAGCCGGTAACATTATCCTCCACCACTTCGGGCAAACCGCCCACCCGCGAGGCCACTACCGGCAGACCGTACATCATGGCCTCGGCGGCCACTCTGCCGAATGTCTCTTTTTTTGAAGGAACAACGACCATTGTTGCTTTTGTGTAATATTTATCAATGTTTTCCACACGGCCGGCAAATTCAATCACAGACGCAACCCCCTTGTCTTTTGCCAAATCCTTCATTTCCCGCATAAATCCCTTTGCATGATAAGGCTCATCACCTGCCGCTATAAATTTAACCTCGCACCCCTTTTTATTTAATTGCTCTGCAATATTTATTAACATCTCAATTCCTTTGATGGGGCATATCATGCCAACAAACAGCACTACTTTATTATCCGCTGGGCCATTGACTAATTCATGGGGGTGCAATTCAATTGGATTGTATATAATATGACAATTTGCCGAGCCCTTGCATTGCTCAAAAGCCCTGGCTGTGAAAATAGAATTGGCAATTACCGCACATGCTTTATTTACCATATATCGTTTGACGCTTTGGCAAGTAAGCTCGTTCCTGATGTGGGCAACCGTTGAAATACCAAGAAGCTTTGCTACGGGCACTGCCAGCTGTGCCCCGGTTGAAGAATTGCAATGAATGATGTCGGGTTGTACCTTGCGAACTATATTCCATAGGCGGAACACCGAAGCAATATAAGGAAACACAGTCCATCTGGACATATTTTGAAGCTGGCATAAAATAGTTTCAACACCTTCGGCCTTCAAAGCATCAATAAATATGCCGTCCTCACGGCAGACTACAGACACTTTTACACCACGTGATCGCAGTTCGCGCAACAATATCAACAGGCTCTTCTCGCCGCCGTATATTAGGTTGCCATGAGGTGTTATAAAAAGAATATTCATTACACTAAATTAAGTAGTCGCGCTTGCTTATCGCTACATAAAAGATAATTGAAATAATCGCTTTTTGTGATACTGCTCATTTTTCTAATTTTCCCGTTTTCATCTATATTGTAGTATAAATAACCATGCCCTTTAACCATTTTTTCAATTTGACCTCCAATATCATCGCTTAATACCTCAATAATAATTGCCGGACGCATATTTTTTATACAACCACCCATCCCCTCCAATACTTCTTTTTCATGCCTTTCCGCATCAATTTTTATTGCACATACATTCTTTATACCATGATCCGCAATAAAGGTATCAAGGCGCACGATATTGACCTTTTCGTTAATTCCAGTTAAAGATGACGGCTTATTGTCCGTGAGATGAGCACGATCTGCAGTGTTAAAGGATTGATAGGTGATGTAACCTTCGCCATTTGTATTTGATACTGCCATTTGATTACAATGGATATCAAATTGATTTATTTTACAGTTATTTTTTAGAATTTCGAAATTCAAACCAAGTGGTTCAAATGCATATACCTCTAATAGAGGATTAGCAACTTTAGCGGCCAAACTATATATACCTATGTTGGCGCCAACATCAAAAACAATATTTGCATTCTTACATAATTGCATCCATAAGCCAAGTGAAACTTTTTCCCAACCCTTACCTAGACCATCCCAAAATATGCTGTTTTCCAATGGTAAATCGTGGCTTATTATTTTTATGTGTGTATTAGCGACATTAATGCGTAATATGCGGTTTTTACCGAGATGCTCACCAAGAGGGATATGTGCTGCAACAACATTCGGTTTGTTTCCCAAGTCACGTATGAAATGCACTAAGTGGTTTTTAAATGGCAACCAGCGATAAAAAAACCGATAAATTGTGCGCAAATGGCTGTAAAATATCATGGACTGATTACCCTTACCCTTTCATAAGCTTTAGCCATTTTGATGAAACTAATATAAGCGCATTGAACGCACATCACAAAACCGGGCAATCCATCTCGCCAACCGCCCCTAATTATGTACCGTTCAATAAAATGAATAAGCGGATATTTTACCAGCATATATGGTTTTATCCCACCACGCTGGCTCCACTCCGTGATATCATTTTCGAGTGAAAGTTCGGTATATTGATTGATCTTTGTCAAATGTTCAGCTACAGTGTGATATGTGTCATGCGAAACCCACCCGTCAGTGATAACACCTGGGACACCCGGGCAGACCACGAGTTCGTGTACCTTATTTCCACTAAAGCTACATCTATCTTTTTGGAACAATCGGATCAACGATGCGGGTTTCCAAACATGATCCAGATAACGGCCCCAGAAACGTGAACGAATCGTAATTGAGTAAGCGGATGTTTCACTAGGTCCACTGGCTAAAGTTTTAATTTTATCAATTAAAATAGAATCCATCCGTTCATCTGCGTCCAACCACAACACCCATTCGGTTTTTACTTGGTCCAATCCATATTGCCGTTGCGCTGAAAAATTATCAAACTTTCTTTCAAACACACGGGCGCCATTCTTCTCAGCTATTTCTATGGTGCTATCTGAACTACCGCCATCAACAATGACAATGTCATCCACCCATTGGCAGTTTTCCAACAGACCGGGGAGGTCCCGCTCTTCATTTTGCACAATAGCAAGTAATGTTATTTTACCGTCAATCATTTTACTGTTCCAATTATTCCGATATAGTTTCCTTTGTATAACTTGTCTGTTCTGACCTTTTTCATAATTGGCAGCACTAGTTCCTTTAGAAATGGATGATTTATCCAGTAATTGTCTGTGATCTTTATGATATCAATATATTTACTGCACATCTCCGTTAAGTTGTCTTTACTAAAAGAGTGCAAATGACCGGCTGGTTCAAACCTATGTAAACATTGCGGGCAAACCGTTTTAACTATTTTCCCTTCGTTGGGTACTGTTATTAGCACATATTTCTTAGATAAACGCACCATTTCCTTTATGCATTGTTCCACATCCTCAATATGTTCCAATACTTCAACTGCGGAAACGATATCAAATGATTTGCTTGAAATGGAATTAGACAAAATATTACTTTGAACATAATTGCTGCCGGCAAATCTCTTTTTGCCAAAGCCAATCCGGTTTATGGCGCTATCGGCCCCAACCACAAAGTTTATTCCCCATTGCTTGTAAAGGCTGCATAAATAACCCTCGCCGCAACCCAAATCTAATGCGCTGGAAATATCTTTGGTAAAACCCATTAGGTATTTGACCAAGGTTACCCGGCCTATTTCGGCCGCATCATCCTCCGGGAGAAAGCGGTACGAATCAGCCAGCGCTTCATAAAACTTCAGTTGTTTGTCCATTATATTTAACCCATGTATTTTTAAATGTTAGAGCTATTTTTATTTCATTTTTCATCGCAAGCAATGCAAACCCTGCGTACAATAATAGGTATATTATGACTTTAATACTGAGCCATGGTATGGATGTCTCGGTTGAACCAAGTGAATATCTAAATAGTACCCAAGCTGAAATGCAAAACAAACCCGCTTTTATAATTGGTTTAACAAAAACTATAAGGTTAATGTTTAGAAGTCTAGCAGCAGTTATCATTGATATAGTGCCACCAATTATTGCTGTGGCTAAAACTGCTATACTGGTGCCTGTTATACCAAACCATTTAGTGCTGGGATAAATAAACAATAATAGGGTTGTCAAATACACTAATGGTATCAAGCTTATTAAGTGGTTTTTACCCAAAGCAGGGAATACATTAGAAGCTGATGAACTGATCAATCTTAATCCCGAAAATATCAATAATATCTGAAATGGCAGGATCATGGGTAGCCACTTGGGCCCAACAATTAAAAGAACCATATCTCTGGCAAATATTATAGCAAACATGAATAATGGAGGAACAATAATACCAAGAAGCGTGAATATTGTTTGTACTGCGTTTGATAATTTGTCCCGGGCATCCGCCATATTATTGTAAAGAGGACCCGTGATCTTTGCGATTACGCTTCCCATAAAACCGCTGGGAATCATTGCATAATTGTAACTACGTGAATAATAACCAAGCTGTTGTGGACCCAATAACAAGGCTACAATAAAATTATCAAGGTTATTATATAAATAGACAATGACTGAAGATAGGGTAAAGTGTCCGCCCATATGTAACATTTTTCTAAAATTTAAACCTACAAGGTTTATTGTTGGTTTCCAATATTTATTAATGTTTATGTAATACCCTACAGTCAATGTAACTGCAGCAAACTGTTGGGCGATTATCAGGCTCCATATACCCCATCCACTAAAAGCCAACGTAGTTGCAACAATAGCACAACTAGTAGTTGCGATAGATTCTGTAAGGGCTTTTTCGCGAAACAGTAAACGCCTTTGTAAATTATTGTCAAAATTTGAAATAGCAGAATTGATGAGTGGGTTTAATGCCAACAATCTAACGGCATTGAGATATTGGTGATCAATATTCAGTTTTTTCGAGATAATATTTGCACAAATAAAAAGAGTGGCCGAGAAAATAAAACCGATAATTATATTGATCATGAACGACATATTTGAGGTTGCGTCCAACTCATCATCTTTGGCAAATATTATACACCGGCCAATACCAAAATCACGAAATATTTCAAATAGTCCGTTTATTGCAGCAATCGATGCAATCACCCCAAATACCACGGGGTCCAATAACCTCATTAAGAATATGCTTGATACAAAACCTATGAAAGCAATATAAGCGCTACCTCCAATAAGCCAAGAGCTGGAATTAAGTATGTTTCGTTTATTGGTTGGCATACAAAGTTGAAATTATGTTTAACTTTCGTGTTTGCACATACAATTGTCGGTTACAGCTTATTAAGCCCCTCTTCCAGCCCCACCAGCTCCTTGACCCCCAAAACATTCTTCAGTACCTCCACGCTGGCCAGCGAGTGCATCACATCCCCCAGCCGGGGCTGGTCATAGACCGGCTGGATATTTTTCCCCATTATCCGGTTGATCATGGCTATCATCTCATTCAAGGTAAACCTGTTCCCCGTGGCCACATTAGCCACCAAAAACTTCCCGGTATCGGTTACGCAGGCCGCCAGGTTGGCCCTCACCACATTCTGTACAAAACAGAAATCCCGGCTTTGGGAGCCGTCCCCGTAAACCGTGGGCCGCCGGTCATGCTTTATTGCCTCTATGAACTTGGGGATCACCGCCGAGTACTGGCTGGTGGGGTCCTGGCGCGGGCCAAAGACGTTGAAATACCTGAAGGCCACTATCGGCAGGCCGTACAGGCTGCTGAAGGTCTCGCAGTAATGCTCCCCGGCCAGCTTGGACACGGCATAGGGCGAAAGCGGATGGGTGGGCATCTCCTCGTGCTTGGGCAGGGTTTGGGTATTGCCGTAGACCGAGGAGGACGAGGCATAGACCACCTTTTTCACCCCGTGGTTGATGGCCGCCTTCAGCACGTTAAGGGTGCCCACCACGTTCACCTCGTTGGTGGTCAGGGGGTCCTTTACCGAGCGGGGCACCGAGGGCAGGGCCGCCTGGTGCAGGATGAAATCACAGCCCTGGGCCGCTTCCATCACCGCAAAGGGACTGCGGACATCGCCCTCAAAGATCTCGATCCTGTCCCGGAACTGGTCCAGGTTGGCCCGCTTGCCGGTGGCATAGTTGTCCAGCACCGCCACCTGCTGGCCCTGGTTGACCAATTCCTCCACGATGTTGGAGCCGATGAACCCGGCCCCCCCGGTAACTAAGTATTTCATGCCTGCCTTTATTTTTAATCTTTGAACTTTCAGCCTTACAAACTTTGGAAACCCCATCGCCTGGCAACATATCCGGGCATCCCGATCGGACCCACCTTTATTTTCTGTTTTCTATTTTGAGCTTTTGGCTTTCAGTTTTTAACTCTTTGCAGTTCAAGCTATTATCCCTATTAAGCCCTCCCCAATAGCCCCCTCTGCGACACTAATAGCCCCCTCTGCGACACTAAAAGCCCCCTCTGCGACACTAAAAGCCCCCTTTACAACACTAAAAGCCCCCTCTGCGGCACTAAAAGCCCCCTTTACAACACTAAAAGCCCCCTCTACGACACTAAAAGCCCCCTCTGCGACCTTAATACCACGTCTTACGCCCCCAATACCACCCGTTCAGAGGTAAATACCACGTCTTACGACCCTAATACCACCCGTTCAGAGGCAATTACCACGTCTTACGACACTAATACCATGGTATGAGACCCTAATCCCCCCCGACAATACCCAAATATCATGCGACAAGTCCCAAATCCCCCCCAACCCGGCCCGGTCGCCGCAGTGTCCGGCAGTGGCCTGCGGCTTCCGGCCCGCCTGTTTTTACCTCTATCTAACCTAACCCTTTCTCCCTTCCCTCGAGGGAAGGGCCGGGAGCCTGCCCTGAGCTTGTCGAATGGGTTGGGTTACGCCTTTTTAACCCTCGGCCCCTTGTGCGGCCGCATCATCCTGGGAGCTATCCCGAACTCGCCCAGCTTTTCCCCGGTCTTGCCGTAGTTGGCCTCCAGGGTGCTTACCCAGCGGGCGATCTCGGCCGCCAGGTCCTTTTTGGCGGCGGTAAAGTCAACCGTTGACTGCTGGGCCTCCGACTTGGCCTTTTCCTGTTTCGCGTCGGCGTTGATAAAGGCATCCAGCGCCTTCTGCATGGAGACGGGTTCCAGGCCCCATTTGGCCAGTTCCGCCTTGTTGGCGGTCCCGCCCTTCACCAAGTTGATGGCGATGTCCTTGAAGTCCGCCGTGGAGTTGAGTTTTTTCCTCATGTCGTTTCCCCCTGTGTGGTGTTGGTTTGTGGCGCCCCGGGCTCCGGCCCCTGGGCCGGATAAGGGCTCTGCCGGACGCCTTTACATTACCACCAAGGGGTGACAATACCTGTGCTGTTTACTGCTTACCGTTAGGTTTTGCCACAAAAGCCTGCACTGAGCCGCCGGGCTGAGCAATTGCCGAAGCCAGGGCCGAAGTGACACAAAGACACACCACCGCCGTTGGCGGGGTGCCGCTTAGGCGGCAAAGGAATTTAACTATCATTTGCCTGCGCCCTGCACCCCTGCAACGTTATAACAGTTATTTTATTTAAATGATTATTCCATCAACTCAGGAACCTAGTGAACAATTGGTGCCAACCCCGGTTGTCGCGTTAAATACTGTCAGTGAGCATCGCAGTTGACGGCGGTTAAAAGCTTGTCTGCATGTTTGAGGGCTTTGCCAAAGCCCGAGTTCAGACAAGCCCGCCGGCGACGAGAAGCGCAGCGCCCGGATAGTATTTTGCGACGAGCTTTTTCTTTTGGTTATTTTCTTTTTAGCGGTATAAAAAGAAAAGAACATAACCGGGCTAAGTCTGCGTTTTGAACCAAACCCGCTGTCTTCTTTCTACTTTCCCTGAGCAAATTAGACAGGCATTTGGCTTTCAACCTTCCTTCTTGCAGCAGCCGTGCCCGTACACCCCCAGCGCGATGGCTGCGATCAAAAACAGCTGGGAAAGATCTATGTAGGTATGGTGCCTGATGTCCATGAATTGATGCGGCAGTATCCCAACCTTGGAACCGATACCCACCAGCAGGCTCAGCCCCGCCAGGATCAACAGGCTCAACATGGTCTTCTTCATCTGACTACCCTCCCCTTAACTGTTCAACGTTTACCGTTTGGAGTTTGGTGTTTAAGAATTCTGCCTTTATATTCTGCCTTTGGTTTTTGTTTCCCACTTCCCATTTCCCATTTCCCATTTCCCACTTCCCATTTTCCATTTTCCAAGTTCCCAGTTGTCCTATTTCCCATTTATTTCGTTCGTTGCCCCGCCCCCTGCCCGGCATCTCCCGCGTTGCTTTGCCTTCATGCTTAGCATCTCAGTCAGAATTTCACCATACTCAGCACCGCCTGTTTTACCTTCTCGGCTATGGCCAGGGCTTCCACGGCGTCCGCCATCGGGATGTCGTAGTACAGATCGTCGGGGTAGCGCACCTGGACTCCGTAGCTGGTCAGGGTCTCCACCTCCGTCAGCTCTGTGGTGATTCCCGGAACCGCCTGCTCGCAAAGCCGGGCCAGTTCTTCCAGCGAGTGCGTCTTGGGGGCGGCTATTTGATGATAGGTCAGCAGGCCTTTCAGGTATTTCTCGGCGCATTGCTGGGCGTGAAAACAGATGGTGTCGGTGGGCGGCGCCGCCATCAGCATGATCTGCCGGGCGGCCTTCAGGTCGTTCTCCGCCTTTAAAAACCAGGCCCGGGCCACATTGTTCTTATCGTCTTTCATACAACACCCTCCCCTGGTGGGCCGCCGGGTAAACTATAGTGCCGATGATGTCCTTAAAACGTTCGAATTCTTCAGGGGTTTTCACTATGATATCCTTGGCCTGTCCCATCCCCTTGAGCGCCCTTCGGATGGGGATGGCCCTTTTATGGGGCGGGGCGTCCGTTTCCATCACCACCATCAGGTCTATGTCGCTGTCCTCGGTGGGCCGGCCATAGGCCTGCGAGCCGAAAAGGATGATGCGTTCCGGCTGGAAAAGAAGGGCTATCTTCTGGGATATTTCTTTGATGTTTTGTTCAACACTCATAACCTGCCTCCTTTTTACAGTTTCCCAGTTCCCATTTTCCAAGTTTCCAAGTTGCTTGCCCTGACCCGTTTACAGTTTGGCGTTAGCCGGTTTACTGTTTCCAATCTCCCATTTGTCCACTTCCCATTTCCCAGTTTCCAAGTTGTCCAGTTTCCAAGTTTCCAATTTCCCATTTATTTAGTTCGTTGCCTTGCCCCCTACCGGACATCTCCAGCGATCCATCGTTGCCTGACAGCATATCCGGGCATCTCAATCTTTTTTAGCGCTGCGCCGCTGTTCCCACCTCCAGGCGCTTCCCATCATCTCCTCCAGCCCCCGTTTGATCTCCCAGCCCAAAAGCTCCCGGGCCTTCCGGTTGTCGGCGTACATGGCCGGCAGGTCGCCCGGCCGCCGGGGCCCTATCCGGTAGTTCAGTTTGACACCGTTGGCCGCCTCAAAGGCCTTCAGCAGTTCCAGCACTGTGGTGCCGGACCCGGAGCCCAGGTTGAAGAAATGGTGGCCGTGGTCTTTCATTTTGCCGGCCATATAATCCAGGGCGGCCGCGTGGGCCTCGGCGATGTCCATCACGTGGATGTAGTCCCGGATGCAGCTGCCGTCCCGGGTTTCGTAGTCGGCGCCGTGGACCACCAGCTCCGG
The DNA here is from genome assembly GCA_002412795.1 of bacterium UBP2_UBA5202. GTDB lineage: Bacteria > Edwardsbacteria > AC1 > AC1 > EtOH8 > UBA5202. Next base: position 63,400 of record DHVS01000016.1, read on the forward strand.
CAGTTTTCCGGCGGCGAACATGGTGACGGCCGGGACCAGGTTGTCGGGCCTTCCCATCGGGGCCTCCCCTATCAGGGCCGAGCGGTGGGCCCCCGCCGGATTGAAGTAGCGCAAAGAGACAAACCTCCCCGGATAACTGGCGGCGAAGTCCGAGATCATCTGCTCGCCCATCAGTTTGGTCCGGGCATAGGGGCACTCCGGCTCGGCCAGCGGCGTCTGCTCGGTTACCGGCAGTTTTTCCGCCTTCCCGTAGACCGTGCAGGAGGAGGAGAAGACCAGGTTCTTCACCCCGTGCTTTTTCATGGCCCAGAGCACCGAGCTTAAGGAGCCGTTGTTGTTGTCAAAGTATAACAGGGGCTGGGCCACCGACTCCGCCACCGCCTTGTAGGCGGCAAAGTGGATCACCGCCTCTATGTCCGGGTTCTCGGCAAAGATCCGCTCCGTGGCCGTTCTGTCCTTCAGGTCCGCCCGGTAGTTTACGACCCCGGTCCCGGCGATCTTCTTGATGCCCTCCAGGGCCGAGCCGTCCGAACGGGAAAGGTCGTCGGCCGAGAGCACCCGGTGCCCCCGCTCCAGCAGGCTGACTATGGTATGCGAGCCTATGTACCCGCACCCCCCGGTGACCAATACTTTGGACATCTATCTGTTTGCTGTTTGGCGTTTGGCGTTTGAAGTTTCCCAGTTCCCCAGTTTTCAAATTTCCCATTTCCTATTTGTCCAGTTTCCCATTTATTGGTTTTAGCGGGTTTTCGTGTCTCCTTCGACTCGGACTTCGGCTGGCTTAGGCTGGCAGCTCAGGACAAGCTTTAGTGGGAAGGTTCCCCGGCTGCTCTTCCCCACGAAACCACACTAAATAAACGAAAATATATTTATAAGTTTTAGCGGGTTTTCGTGTCCTTTAGTGGGAAGGTTCCCCGGTTTCCCCTCGATCGTGTCCGGCCTTACGGCCTTCCGATCCTCGGACCCCCGGCCCCTCGGAAGCCCCCGTCGCCCGTTTCTTGACATCTTCTAATTTATCGCTGATCCCTTTGATATCCCCGGCCTCGGCCAGCTGACCCAGTTGGTCGCGGATATGCCGCCAGTCAAGCTTACCGGCCTGCCGGATTATTATCCCCTCGATGTCCGCCCAGTCCCGGTCACGCCCGGCAAAGGCCTTCATCACCACCAGATCCTCGGGCCCGCAGGTTCGCAGGAATATTCCCTCGGCGTAATCATACGGGCTGCTGCGTTCGATCATCCTTTCCTCAAAGGGCAGGGCCCCCAGGGCGATGTCTATCGGATATCCCTCCTTCGACTGAAGCAGCACCACCCGGTTTTTAAGGGCAAACTCCCTCATTCCCGGCTGGCGGGACTTAAAGCGCGCCAACAGCGCATCTACGAAAGGGGCCTCTCCGCCGAACCCGGTGATCAGGGTCAGATCTATGTCGGCCGTGAACCGGGGCTCCCCCCAGCGCAGCACCGCCAGCCCCCCGATGAAGCAGAATTTCCAGCCCCGGGTTTCTGCAAAATCCTGTATCTCGGCCCCGGTCCGGATCAGCTCGATCATTGAACCAGCCTCCTAAAACGCCGCTGCTGTTCCACCAGCCCTGATCCCCGGCGCGGGGTCAGCCGTCCGGCATGCCGCTCCAGCAGTCCGCTGCACAGCAGGATGAACTGCCGGGTATCGGCTTTCAGTATCCTGTCCCGCCGGTCTGCCTCCAGCGCCTGGCCCGCTGACTGCCAGCCCATCCCGGCTTTGTTTTTCATGTTTATCATTGAATCCCCGCACCCGCTAATTGTTCATTGTTCATTGATAATTGTTTCCACGATCCGCTCCGCCGCATGGCCGTCCCATCTGGGAATGCTCGTTTGACGTTTGACGTCCATTCGTTTGTTAGGCAAGCCGGCCTTGCTCAGGACAAGTTTTTCCGTTTTTCGTTTTTGATTTTTGCCTTCTGCCTTCCCATTTCCCATTTCCCATTTCCCATTTCCTATTTGTGTATTTCCTATTTCCCATTTATGCTTCTTGAATCTGCTCCATGCTTCAAGGATCGCTTCAGGCTTGGTCCCTATGATCCGGTTGGTCCCCAGGCTCACCGTCACCGGGCGCTCGGTGTTGTGGCGCACCGTAAAGCAGGGCACGTTAAGGAAGCTGGTCTCCTCCTGGACCCCGCCGGAATCGGTGAACACGCAGAGGGCGTTCCGCTGCAGGGCGATGAAATCCAGATACCCCAGCGGGGGGACTATCCGCAGGCCGCTCGCCGGGAGACTGAATACTGGAGATTGAATCCTGGATTTGCCCCTGGTTTTGGTGTTATTCGATATTCTGCCTTCGATATTCTGCCTTGTGCGGGGATGCGCCGGAAAGACCACCGCCACTTCTTTGGCTATCTTCTCAAAGGCTTTTAAGATCGGCCCCAGCACCTTGGGGTCATCCACGTTCCCCGGCCGGTGCAGCGTCAGCAGCACATAGGGCAGGATCTCTTTACCCTTTTGCAGCCCCAGCTGGTATATTAACTTTCTACTTTGGGCTTTATGACTTTCAGCTTTAAGCGTATCGATCATCACGTTCCCGGCAAAATGGATCTTCCTCCCGGCGATCCCCTCTTTCAGCAGATTGCCCCGGGCCTCGGGACAGCTGGTGAACAGCAGGTCCGAGACGTGGTCGGTCAGCACCCGGTTGCGCTCCTCGGGCATGCTTTGGTCGTAGCTGCGCAGGCCGGCCTCCACGTGGGCCACCGGTATAAAGGACATCCTGGCGGCCAGGGCGCAGGCCATGGTCCCGGTGACGTCGCCCACCACCATCACCAGGTCCGGCTTTTGGGCGGCCAGCACTTTCTGGAACCTGGCGATGATCTCGTCGGTCTGCCCGGCCGGGGTCCGGGCCTTGACGTTGAGGAATATGTCCGGCTTGGGGATGTTCAGGTCCTCAAAGAAGACCTTGGACATCAGGTGGTCGTAATGCTGTCCGGTGTGCAGCAAAAGCACCCTGGGCCGCTTGAGCCTGGGCAAAGCCTTAAAGGCCCGCAAAAGCGGCGCCGCCTTGACGAAGTTGGGCCGGGTCCCGGCCACGATGATGATCTTTTTGTAGCGCATTGATCCCGATTTTACTTTCCCACTAAAAACACTAAATAACTCGAAATATATTTATGGTATTTTAGATAGTTTTAGTGGGCTTTAGTGGGCAGAACCCCGGTGAACCTTCCCCACTAAAACCACGAAATGACTCGAAATATAATTTAAACTATTTTAGTGCCTTTTAGTGGGCAGAACCCCGGTGAACCTTCCCCACTAAAACCACGAAATGACTCGAAATATTAAAATATGGTTTTGGGTTTTTAGCGGTTTTTAGTGCCTTTTAGTGGGCAGTCCGGTTGGTGGTCATCACTTTCCGCACCGCCGCGATTACGTCGTCGATGTCATCATCGGAAAGCCGGTTGTAGAACGGCAGCGTCAGTTCCCTCTCCCCCAGCCACTCGGCGTTGGGGAAATCCCCAGGCTTGTATCCCAGGAATTCTTTGGCATAGCTGAACAGGTGCACCGGGGTGTAGTGGACGTTGGAGCTGACATTCTCCTGCTTTAAAAGCTCTATCACTTGGTTCCGGTCGATGCTTAAGTTTTCCAGGTCCAAAAGCAGCGGATAGAGGTGCCAGCAGTTCCGGCCCTGGGGGTCCTCGCCCGGCAGGGTCAGTCCGGGAATGTCTTCCAGGCCGGCCCGGTAGCGGGCGGCGATGGCCCGGCGCTTTTCCAGGGTCTGCTCTATCTTCCGCAGCTGATGGATCCCCAGTCCGGCCTGGAGGTCGGTCATGTTGAACTTGTATCCGGGATAGACGATGTCGTACTGGACCTTGCCCCCGGGGGCGTAGCGCTTCCAGGCGTCCTTGTTCATTCCGTGCAGCGACATCACCTTGATCTTCTCGGCCATTGCGGTGTCGTCGGTGCTTACCGCCCCGCCCTCCCCGGTGGTGACGTTCTTGACCGCATGGAAGCTGAAGACCGTGAAGCGGCTGATACTGCCGGTCTTTTTCCCCCGGTATTCGGTGCCGATGGCGTGGGCCGCGTCCTCGATCACCGTCAGATTGTGCTTTTTGGCCAAAGCTCCGATGGCGTCCATATCGCAGCTGCGGCCGGCATAGTGCACCGGGATGACGGCCCTGGTTTTTGGTGTGATGGCCCTGGCTATCAGCTCCGGGTCGATGTTGAAATCGTCCTTTCTGACGTCGGCCAGCACCGGCCTGGCCCCGGCGTGCAGGATGACGTTGACCGAGGCGGCGAAGGTGTAGGGGGTGGTGATCACCTCGTCCCCCGGCCCGATGCCAAGGGCCTTCAGGCACAGGAACAGCCCGGAGGTGGCGGAGTTGAGCATCATGGCGTGCTTGGCCCCCACGTAGGCGGCCAGCTCCTGCTCGAACTTCGCCACCTTGGGCCCGGTGGTGATCCAGCCGGAGCGCAGGGAGTCCACCACCTCGTCGATCTCCTCCGGCCCGATGTCCGGGGGGCAGAAGGGCAGCATGGCCTGCCGTTTGGGGCGGTTCAGGTATTTTTCGTCTGGGGTCATTTTTGCTCTGTATTCCATTTCTAATTTTCTATGTTCAAGATTCTGTATTCAATATTCAGTCTCCAATGTTCCGCCCGTCTTTTTGTCATCCCTCCTTGCGGAAACCCGGTATCACCTTCCGGATCGCCGCCACCACCTTGGCCTCGTCCCCGGTCAGGGCCGCCCGGTACAGCGGCGGCAGCAGCTTGGGCAGGTCATTAAGCCGGGCGTGCTTGCCCCTGACCATGAAGATCTGGGAGTGCCTGGTCTTATTGACCCCCTCCTCGGCGGTCAAAAGCTCCTCGTAAAGCTTCTCCCCCTTGCGCAGCCCGGTGAACTCTATTTTGATGTCGGCGCCGGGGGTCAGCCCCGAGAGCTTGATCATGTCCTTTGCCAGGTCCACTATCTTCACCGGCTGGCCCATGTCCAGCACAAAGACCTCGCCGCCCTTCCCCATGGCCCCGGCCTGGATCACCAGCTGCACCGCCTCGGGGATGGTCATGAAGTAGCGCTCCATGTCGGGGTGGGTGACGGTGATGGGGCCCCCTGAAGCGATCTGTTTTTTGAACAGGGGCACCACGCTGCCGCTGGAGCCCAGCACGTTGCCGAACCGCACCGCCAAAAACCTGGTCTTCCCCTTCCCGTTCAGGCTCATCACCACCTTCTCCGCGATCCGCTTGGTGGCCCCCATCACGCTGGTGGGGTTGACCGCCTTGTCGGTGGAGACCAGCACGAATCTTTCGGCCCCGTGCTTCAGGGCCGCCCCGGCCAGGGTCCTGGTGCCGAAGATGTTGTTCTTGACCGCCTCGCCCGGGTTCAGCTCCATCATCGGGACGTGTTTGTGGGCCGCGGCGTGGAACACCGCCTCCGGCTGGTACTGTTCAAAGATGCGGTCCACCCTTTTTGCATCGGCCACGTCGCAGATCAGGGTGAAAAGTTTCAGGTCCTTGTGCTTTAAGGCCAGCTCGGAGGCGATGTGGTACAGGCTGTTCTCGCCCTTGCCGGCCAAAAGCAGTTTTCCCGGGGCAAAGGTGGCGATCTGGCGGCAGAGCTCGGAGCCGATGGAGCCGCCGGCCCCGCTCACTAGAATGGTCTTTCCCTTAATGTACCCGGCCATCTCCTCCAGATTGACGTTGACGGCCGGACGCCTTAAAAGATCTTCCAGCTCTATGTCCCGGATCTGGTTGATGCTGACCTCGCCCGAGATGATCTCTTTGATGCCGGGGACGATCTTGAACCTGATCCTGGCCTGCTGGCACTGCTCCACCACTTCCTTGACCACCTGCCCCGGGGCCGAGGGAATGGCGATCACTATGGTGTCGGCCCTTTTGTGCTCCACCAGCCTCAGGATGTCCTTTAAGCCCCCGCCGATGATAATGCCGTGGATCTTCCTGCCCTGTTTTTGAGGGTCGTCGTCGGCAAAGGCCACCGGCTGGTAGCCGTATTCCGGGTGGGCCAGCATCTGGCGGGCCACCATCTCGCCGGCGTCCCCGGCCCCCACTATCAGCACCCGGCTTTGGGGCTGGTCCTTCACCTGGGCCTTCATCTTTCCGTGGGACCACAGCCGGAAGGCCATCCTGACCCCCCCGATCAGCATCACGTCCCCCAGCCATTCTATGATGATCACGCTGCGGGGATAGCCCAGGCCGGGGACCACGGCCCAGGTGGCGGCCAGGATGATGATCGAGCCCAGGGAGATGGCCTTGAGGATGGTCAACAGGTCCGTCATCCCCACGTAGCGCCAGACCCCCTTGTAGACCCCCAGGTACAGGAAGGCCGAGACCCGGATCAGGGTCACGAAGAAGGCGATGGAAAAATAGTTCGAGGTGAAAACCGCCGGGACGTTCCCCTCAAAGCGCAGGGCAAAGGCCCCCCCCAGGGCCAGGTTCAAAAGCAGGATGTCGATGGCCATCAGCCACAGCCGTTTTTTCTCCAGCAGGTCCATTTTAAAAGGCCCCCCTTCCGGTTAATACTATCACCAGGGTTCTCCAGATTATCCAGAGGTCAAAGCAGAAGCTCCGGTGCTTCACATAATAGCTGTCCAGCCTCAGTTTGACGTCTATCTCCAGGTCGCCCCGCCCCATGATCTGGGCGAAGCCGGATAGCCCGGGACGGACCGCAAGTATCCGGCGCTGCCAGGGCGTCCATTCGGCCACCAGGGGGGGGATCTCGGGCCTCGGCCCGATCAGGCTCATCTCCCCCCGGATGATGTTGAACAGCTGGGGCAGTTCGTCCAGGCTCCAGCGGCGCAGGAATCTTCCCGCCCCGGTCACCCGGGGGTCGTCCCGGACCGCCAGCAGCGGCCCCTTGTTCTCGGCGTTGGGGACCATGGTCCGGAATTTGAATATCTTGAAGGGCTTTCCGTCCTTACCGATCCGGTCCTGGAGGAAGAAGGCCCCGCCCCTGGAGTCCAAAATTATCACCAGTGACACCAGCAACAGCAGGGGAAGAAGCAGGACCAGGGCCGACCCGGCCGCCACGATGTCAAAGCACCGCTTCATGGGCCTCCTTTGAAACCTGTCCCGTCTCCCGGCATTCCAGGCGGTGCAGGGCCAGCAGCATCCCCGTCAGGAACCAGACTATTGTCACCACCTCCGAATCGCTGAAATTCCATTCGGCCAAACCGTTGACCTGGAAGCCAACCAGCGCCGCCATTATCCCCCCGGCAAAGATCGCGGCCAGCCGGGACCGTGACCTCATCAGCTTAGCGGCCACGGCAAAAATTGAGTACCACATGAAAATGAAGGCCAAAAGACCCGTTATTCCCCGGGTGGCCGTGATCTGGATCAGGTTGTTGTGGAGATGCCCGACCATGGGTATGTCCTTCCAGACCTCCCGGTCCTTCTCCGGCATCCTTTCGGTCAGCGTCTTTCCCAAATCCACCATCCCGGTCCCCAGCACCGGACGTTCGCGTATTATCTGCCAGCCCATTTTCCACTGGCTCAGCCGCAGGTTCCAGGAGGCGGCCTTGTTGCCGTAAAACAGCACGAAAGAAAGCCTTAAATTGTTGGCGGTGTAAAAGACCCCGGCCAGCAGCAGCATCGTCAAAACAGCCAGCACCGCCCTCTTCCACCGGGACCTGATAAGAAGCGGGATCCCGGCCAAAAGCCCGAACCAGGAACTGACCGAGCGGGTCAGCACCAGGCAGCTTAAAAGCAGGACCGAAGCGCCCAGCGGCGCCCCCCGCCTCCAGCCTCCCGGCTCCTTCGGCTGGCAGCGGTACCAGGCCAACGACAGCAGCCCGGCCAGCATAAAGATTCCACCCGAGGTCAAAGCCATCCCCTGGGCGGCCAAAAGCCGGGGCTGATATCCGAAGGCGAACATCACCATGCCGTACACCCCGGTCAGGGCGGTCATCAGCAGGAACAGTTTTACCAGCTCCAGCAGACGCTCCGGGCTTTTAACGTTGAATCCCACAAAATATGCGGCCGACAGCAGGTAGAACTTCTTGAGGCTCAAAAAACTTTCCGGGGGCGAGACCGAGAAGGCGGTGGAAAGCAGGGCCGAGGCCAGGAACAGGCCAAAGCCCAAGTCCAGCGGGGTCTTGAAACTATTCCACCGTTTTTCCACCATGCCTTTCACCAGCCAGGCCGCCCAGCCCACGAACAGCGCACTCTGGGTAAAGGCTATTGACACCGGCAGCGAGGCCACGAACCCCACCAGGGAAAGCTGGACCGTTTGGTCCAGGATATGGGCCAGCCTTTTTCTGTCCATTAAATGTCAATCCAGTATTCGTTCATCCGGCGCCCCTGGGGCGTTGTAAATTGCCGTTTTATGGTGAACCCGTTCCTTTGGTAGAACCGGTTGACCCCGTCGTTGCCGTCCCGATCGGTGGTCAAAAACACCCGCCGGCACCCCCGGCCCCGGGCCTCTTGCAGAAATTCCGCCACCAGTTTTCCCCCCAACCCCCGGCCCTGGGATTGGGGCGCTGTCCCGATCGAGTACAGACCGGCCACCTCCGGTCCGGCCGGATTTTCACCGGGGTGGTTCAGGACCCCCAGCAGGCGGCCGATGATCTTTGGGTTCCTGATCACTGCCGGCAGGGATGCCGCCGCGAATGCCAGCCACTGTTTCTTCAGCAGCCGGGCGTAAAAACCCCGGGGGTTGGCGGTCCCGGCCGCAAATCCGGCCACCCGGCCGTTTTCGTCAAGCCCCACCAGGGCGATGCCGCTGGGGTCGGTGCACACCGCCCGGTAGTACCGCCCCAGGAAAGCCGGGCCCAGCCCGCTCAGGAAAAAGTTGGGAAAGCTTTGCCGGTGGGTTTCCACCACCTGGGTTATGTCGTCCGGCGCCATTTTTCGTATCATATCACGATCAAAGTTTAAGCGTATTTTTCCATCAGCTCCCGGTACTTGGCGGTGGCCGCCTTCCGGTCGCAGTGTTTCAGCAGGAAGTGCCGGCCCTTTTGGCCCAGTTTCAGCCTTCGGGCCGGGTCCTGGTACAGGGCCAGGATGGTTTCGGTCAGGGCCTTGGCGTCCTCGGCCGGGACGCAGAGGCCGCACCCGGCCCGGTTTATGAACCTGGCGGTGTCGCTGTCGGCATCCAGGCTGGCCGCCACCGGCCGGGCGGCCGCCAGGTACCCCAGCAGCTTGCTGGGCACCGAGCTTTGGCCCCGGTTCTTCTGAAGGGTAACCACCGCCAGGTCGGCCGAGGAAAGCACCTGGGACAATATCTCCCGGGGCTGGAAGGGCAGCATCCGGATGTTGTCCAGGCCCCTTTTTAAGGCGGCATCCCTTATCCGGTCCTTGACCGCGCCCTCCCCCACCATCAGGAAGACGATGTCCGGATGGTCTTTGAGGCTTTGGGAGCATTCCAGCATTATCTCCGCCCCCGAGATCAGCCCGATGGTCCCCGAATAGAGCACCACGAACTTGCCGTTAAGCCCGTGCTTCTGGGAAAAATCGTTGTCCCTGGGCTGGGGCACTATCTCAGATGAGTCGATCCAGTTGTAGATGATCTCCACCTTGCCGGAGGACACCCCCTTTTTCACCAGGTTCTGCTTGAAGCCCTCGGAGATCACCGTCACCTTGCGGGCCCTTTTGTAGATCAGCAGCTCCAGTTTCCGGAAAAGGCCGGCCAAAAAAGAATCCTTCATCACTCCGGCGTTGACCGCGGCGTCGGGGTAGATGTCCTGGACGTTGAAGATGTAGTGGCACTGCTTGAGGACTTTAAGCGCCATGGCGGTGACCCCGTTGGACAGCGGGGGCGAGACCGACAGGATCAGGTCCGGACGCTCGAAGAACAGCACCGCCAGAAAGGAGGTGATCCCGAAGCTGATGAAGTTAAGCATCCGGTGGAAGACCGTCTTCTTGGGCGAGAGGTAAAGCCAGCACCGGACCACCCTGACCCCGTCCTGCCGCTCGGCGGCGAACAGCTTTCTTTTGAAGCCCGGAAAGATTTTCCCCGCCGGATGGTTGGGAAAGCCGGTCACCACCGTCACCCGGTGCCCGGCCCTAACCAGGTCCGATGACAGCTCACGGAGCATCACCCCGATCGGAGCCTGTTCCGGGGGATAGTACTGGCAGATGATGACCGCGTTGATCGGTTCCATAAATTGCTGCGGGTGAAAATGTCGTTGGGGGGAACTGCGGTTTAATGGATCTCTTCGAAGCCAGCTTAAAGGAATATGGATCAAAAATATTCCGGCTCAGTCGTCTGTTTCAAAAAATATTACGGCCGGTTTTTTCCCTACCCGGCGGAAGGGTCGCCGCCCAAAAACTTCCTGGTCTTGGCGTGAAGCCAGTCCTGGGAAAGCAGGGCCTCCACTTGGGCGGTTTCCAGCACCCGGCCGGCCTGGATCTTTTTCCGTTTGCGGAGGATCCCGGGAAGCATCCCCAGCAGGTCCCGTTTGGCCCTTAAAAAGGAGGTCAGCCTTCCGGCCCGGGCAAAATAGACCAGGCTGCCCAGGGAATAGGCCAGGTGGAGCCAGGAATACTTGAACAGCAGCCATCCCGGCATGTTCTTCAGGAAGACGGCCCCGACGTTGCGCTGTCCGTGGTAGACGAACTCCGGGCTGTTGTGGACCTGGGTGGAGGAGACCTTGTGCCGGACTATAGCCTGGGGTTGGTTCACAATCCTATGCCCGAAAAGGTGCGCCCGGAACGACCAGTCCACATCCTCGTAGCCGTTGAAGAAGTCCTCATCGAAAAGCCCGATCTCCTCGATCACCTTTTTCCGGTAGATGGCGGCGCAGGCCACCGCCACGAAAACATCGGCCGGGGATGACGAGCCCTCTTTTTCCGGCATCCTTGCCGCCGGCTGAAGGTGGTGCCGGGCCGACACCGACCCCGCCACGGTGTAGTCAGCCCCGGCGCTCCAGATCAGGTCCGGGCGGTCGTAATAGAGCACCATCGAATCGCAGGCGGCTATCTGCTGGTCGGCGCTGATCCCGCGGTGCAGGGCCTCCAGCCAGCCGGGCTCGGCCTTGGTGTCGTTGTTCAGCAGGGCGATGAACCTGCCCCGGGCCAGTTTCAGGCCGGCGTTGTTCCCGGCGCTGAAGCCCAGGTTCTGCTTAAGCCTTAGCACGGCGGCCTCCGGGTGGTTTTTTTCCACCCATTCGGCCGAGCCGTCGCTGGAGCCGTTGTCTACCAGGATCACCTCGAAATCCCGGAAGGTCTGGGCCGAGAGCGACCGGAGGCATTCCTCCAGCAGTTCCCTTCCGTTCCAGTTGACGATGATCACGCTGACCTCCGGCCCGGGCCTCCCGTCGCTCATCCTGTCACTCCCGTAAATTTCTGCAGTCAAGGCCTGAGTCTCCCTCCCGCCGCCGGCTCCTTCACCGGCCCGGTCTGCTGGGACCAGAAGAAGACTATGGCCAGCATCCCGGTGGAATTGAACAGCAGGGGGTTGTTGCCGGCCACCACAAAGTACGATCCTAGCCCTATCGCCAGCAGCCCCTTGTCCCCCGGGCCGGACAGCGGCAGGAACAGCAGCATAAGCAGCAGCAGACTTCCGGCCAGGCCGAAATAGCGCACCATGTCTACATAAGTCAGCTCAGTCTGGTAGACCTCCTGGTTCACCCCGGGGGCCCGGCTGTGATAGACCGCCCCCAGGCCGTCCCCGGTCAAAAGCAACACCGGGTCATCATTGACCAGTTCCAGGAACGATTGGAAATGGGCGATCTTGATGGAATTGGACTGCTCCCCGGCCGAGAGCAGCTGGGTCTGGAGCAGCGCCGTCAGGCCGGCCAGAAATAACGCCGCCGCCAGGACCAGGGTCCCGGTGGCCAGCAGCACCCGCCGCCTTATGACATACAGGAAGCAGGCCAGACACTCCAGCAGCAGCACCAGGGACAGGGCCCGGGCCGCCGAAAAATAGACGGCCAAAAGCAGCAGCCCCAGGTACCCGGCCGCCCAAAACCTTTTCCCCCGCCCGGCCCCGGCGCCGAATATCCGGTTCACCAGAAAGGGCACCGCCAGCACCGCCAGGGGGATGGTGACGAAGAATATCATGGGAAGCTCTATCTCCCCGAAGCTGCGGGACCCGATCAGGGCCACGCCTTGCATGTTCAAAAAGAGCGAGATCTCCCGGAACAGGGCCGGGGCCCATCCGGCGCAATAACGGAGGCCGACGATGACGGCCGCCATGATGCCCAGGCACAGGAACACCGGCTTTTTCAGGTCCGCCCCGGCCGCGGCCGCCGGCAGGATCAGCAGGGAAGCCCACAGCCCCTTGACCAGCGACAGCCCGGGTCTTAGGTCCCCTCCCGGATGCCGGATCAGGAAGACCAGCAGCCCGGCGGCGGGGATCAGGAGGGTCAAAAACAGCAGCCGGTACCGGAGCTCCTTGGGCAGGTCCGGCGTTTGGAACCGGTTCAGCCCCAGGGCGAGCAGCACGGCGGCGGCGAAGACCGGCAGTTTGGCCCCCAGGATGGAGTCCGCCGGATCGAAGAAGGCCAGGCCGCAGTACAGCCAGAGGCAGGCCTTGATTATTTTTATCAGCAGCGCTCTCATCTAATGCCTGGGGCCGGACAGCACGGTGAAAAAATGCCGGGCGGTCTTCAGAAAGAATACCCACCTTCGGTGGACCAGGTGCCGGACCGACCTTAAGGCCAGGACCATCAGGTGGCAGGGGAAATTCCATCCCCCGGCGTAGTTCCGGTAAAAGCGGGTCTCGGAATTGAGGATCGAGAGGTAGCGCTCCTTCGACACCCGGCTTTCGATGTGGGACACCGAGAGATCGTGTTTAACCACCGCCCCGGTGACATAGACCATTTTATCCCGACGATTGACCTCAGAGAACAGCCAGTGGTCCAGGTAGTCCAGCTTGAATTTCGGGTTGAAGCCCCCGATCTCCCTCAAGAACCTTTCCCGGACCAAGGCCCCGGAGTTAATGGCGGTCAGTCCCTTTGGGCCCACCCCCTCACCAATATCCTTTACCGGGCTGACCCGGCCGGTGCTAACCCTGGCCGGCGAGATCAGCCGCCCTTCCTGAAATATCCTGGGGACCGCCGCCGCCACCATCGGGTCGGGGCCGATCCTCTCCAAGGCCTTCAGGCTCTGCTCCAGAAAATCTTCCGGGAGGGCGGTGTCCTGGTCCAAAAGCAGCAGCCACCCTTCGGGGTCTTGGGGATCAGAATCCAAAGCCAGGTTGTAGGCCGCCGCCAGCCCGCCGTTTAAGGGGTCGTGGACATAGCGGTGAGCAAAGGACAGTTGAAGGTTGAAGGGCTGGGCCTGGGGGCTGTTGTCGTAGACCAGAAGGCTGAAGCCCGCCCCGCTCGCCCCGCCCCGGCCGAAGGAGCGGACCAGGGAGGCGATGGTGGGTGACTGGTCTGGACTACATTTGTACAGAACCACGACGGCGGTGATATTCATCCTCTGCCCGTTACTATAACGGTTAATGCCTCAAGTATCCCCTTCACCGTCGGGTGATGGGGCCGGCCGGCCAGGGCGTCCCTTCGCTCCAGAATCGCCTGATCTATGGCCCGCTGGCAGTCGGGGCGGCCCAAAAACTCCCCCAGATGCTGCAGCATCTCAATCTCCCTGGCCCACTTATCCCGGGCCGGGACGCCGCCCCAAATGCCGGCCTGGTGGATCCGGTAAACCGCCATGGTTTCCCTCATGAACCTGATCTTGCCGTAACGGGCCGCCCGCACAAAATAAGGCCAATCCAGGGGCAAAACCTTTTCAAACCACTTCGGGAGGGGTTCGTTCCTGCGGTTTTGGAACACACATGATGCCGTGTATATATAATTGTTACGGCAGAGGTCCGTTATGGTCGTCGTCTCTTTTATGCTGCTTTTGGAACGCCGTCTTCTGATAAGGTTGGAGAGGTTCAAGGGATATGATAATTTAACCCGGTGAAAACAGATCGCATAATCCGGGTTTGATTCCAGAAAACCCACCTGCTTTTGCAGTTTGTTCCGGTCAATCCAATAATCATCCCCCTCGCACAGGGCAATGTATTTGCCGCGGGCGGCCCCAAAGACTTTAATGGCCACAATGCCGTTCCCTTTGGAGAACTGGTTCTCCGTCTGTAAAATCGGGAAGATCAAATCCGGATGCCCGGCGGCATATTCCCTGATTATCCCGGCCGTGCCATCGGTCGAGGCGTCATCATGGATCACGATCTCCAACGGAAAGTCGGTCCGTTGCATCAAAAAACCCTCCAAGGTTTTTTTGATGTACCGCTTATGGTTATAGGTGGTGCAGACTATGCTGACCAGGGGGGCAGGATTTGAATCCATCGGTGTCATTCTCTCTGGGGCCTTAAAACGCCGCCGCTAAAACAGGCCTCCGTTCAGGTCTATGGAGGTGCCGTTTAAATATGGGGTGGCTATGATGTATTCCACGGTGTTGATTATGTCGGAAACGGGGCACAACCGGCGGCTTGGTATTTGTTTTATAAGATCATCCCTTACCTGGTCCGGGACCTGTTCGATCATCCCGGTCTCGCAGTAGCCCAGGTTGATGTTGTTGATGGTTATGTTTTTGCCCCCGTTCTCTGCGGCCACCGCCCTGGCCAGGCCCCAGAGGGCGGATTTCGAAGCGGCATAGGCGCTGGTTCCGGCCACGCCTTTTTGGGCCACGACCGAAGAGAGGTTGATTATTCTCCCGTAGTTGTCGTTTCGCATGACGGGCAACACCTTCCTGATCAGGTTGTAGGTGGCGGTGAGATTGATGTCCACCACTTTTTTCCACTGGTCCAGGTCGGCCTTGTGGGCTACGGAGTTGTAAGAGATGCCCGCGCAGTTTATCAAAACGACCTTCGACAATTCCGGGGATATTTTCCTAAAAAACAGGTCTACCTCCGCCTCGCAGCCGATGTCCAGCCGGTAGGAGCGCCGCCTGGGGTCCGCCGGCGGGGTGGCGTGGTAAATCCCCAGGGTTTCCTTTTCCGGGAAATGCTTGAAGATCCGTTTTCCGATCCCCCGCGATGATCCGGTTACAATTATCATATCACGACCATTTTAAAATTGATGCGCCATAGGTCCAGCCCGAGCCTACCGCGGCAAATAGGACTATGTCGCCGGGCTTTAATCTGCCGGCCCGGTTCACTTCATCCAGCAGGATGGGGATGGTGCCGCCGCTGGTGTTGGCGTACCTGTCCATGTTGGTCATCACTCGCTCGAACGGCAGCCCGATCAACTCGGCCGTCTTATGCAGGATTTTTATGGAGGGCTGGTGGGGGATCAGCATGGTCACGTCGGTGACCGAAAGGCCTGTGTCGGCCAGCACCTGGTTGATGGCCTTAGGCAGGACGATGGTGGCCGTCTGGTAAACCTCGGAGCCGTTCATCTGGAAATAGTGCATCTTGTTTTTGACCGTCTCCTGGCTGGCCGGGTGCTCGGAGCCGCCGGCCGGGATGGTGAAATGCCATTTCCCACGGCCGTCGGTGTAAAGCCTGGTGGCCAGAAAGCCCTCGTTGACATTGCCGTGGGTGATGACGGCGGCCCCGGCCCCGTCTCCGAAGAACACGCAGTCCCGGCGGCTCCAGTCGGTGATCTTGGAAAAGGTGTCGGCCCCGATCACCAGGATGTTGTCGTAGACCCCGGCCGCGATGTACTGGGTGGCCACCGACATCCCGAACAAGAACCCGCTGCAGACCGCGGCGATATCGAAGGCCACCGCGTTGTAGGCCTTAATCTTGTCCTGAACGATGGCGGCGGTGGAGGGCGCCAGCCTGTCGGGGGTGGAGGTGGCTACTATGATCAGGTCGATGTCGTCCACCTTCAGGCCGGCGTGGGCGACCGCCTTCAACCCGGCCCGGGCAGCCAGGTCGCTGGTGCATTCGTGCTCCCCGGCGATTCTTCTTTCCCTGATCCCCAGATTTTCAAAGATCCACTCGGGGGTGGTGGGAACAATGGTCGACAGGTATTGGTTGGTGTAAACCTTTTCGGGCACGAAGGAACCGGTGCCTATGATCTTAACGTTTCTGACTATTTGCTTCATTCAAGTATTCTTTTTCGAAGTTCAGAATTATTTCTTTTTCTCTGAGCTTTATTTTCTTGGCTGGGACACCGGCGTAAATGTGCCAGGGGTCGGTAGTGGTTTTCAATAAGGACACGGCTCCCAATACCGATCCTTCGCTCAAATTCCCCCCTGGGAGGATCAGCGCCCCGCAGCCGGCCAGGGCATGCTTCCCTATCTCTACCGGAGCGCCCTTTACCACCCGGAACCGGGCGGGGATCACCGGGCTGGTCAAACCCGCCCCCATATAATCATCCGATTCGCTGTAGATCGTCACCCGGGCCGAAAGCCCTGAAAAATCACCCATCTCAATTCCCCTGCTGCCAAACAAACCGCAGAAGGAACCGATATGGATATGTGAACCGAGGCTGACCCGGCCCGACAGGATGCAGAAATCGTCGATCCTGACATTGCTTCCCAGGCTGATGGTTGAAGCCCCGTAAATGCTGCATTTCCGGCTGATCATTACATTTGCGCCGAAGCTTTTCAGCCCCAGCCCGGACAGTTCTTCGTTTGAATAAAAGGACGTCATGTGACCGCTTTGTTAAAGGTTGCTGGTTGGCGACGACCGGCGGACCAAAGCCCTTGATCTAACCGGCTTGCAAAATCGAGCATATCTGATCTATCTGTCCGCCCTCCAGCTCCGGGTAGATCGGCAGACAAAGCACTTCCTCCGCCGCTTTTTCGGCCACTGGAAGTTTCCCCGGCTGGGCTGAATCCAACCCCCGGTAGGTGGGGAACTGGGTGATCAGGGGGTAAAAATATCTCCGCCCGAAAATGTTGTGCTTTTTGAGTTGGTCATATACTTCATCCCGGGGACGGCCGAATTTGTGTTTGTCTATCAAAACGGGAAAGTAGGAATAACAATGTTTCACCCCGGGCATGTCGTTCAAATACGAAAGCCCGGCTATTCCTTTAAGCCCTTCCCGGTACCGCCCGGCGATCTGCCGCCGTTTTTCCAGGTTGCTGTCAATGTATTTCAGCTGCAGCAAGCCCATGGCGGCCTGAACCTCATTCACCTTGGCGTTGATGCCCGGGGCCACCACCGTAGTCTCATCCTCAAACCCGAAATTCTTCAGATTGTCGATCCGTTTTTTTGTTTCCGGATCGTGGCAGACTATGGCCCCCCCCTCGAAGGTGTGATATACCTTGGTGGCATGAAAGCTCATCACCGACAGGTCGCCGAAGTTCAGCACGGGCACCCCGTTGATCCTCACGTCAAAGGTGTGGCAGGCGTCGTAGATCAGCTTAAGACCGTAGGTGTCGGCTATTGTCTTTAACTTTTCCACCCGACAGGGGTTGCCGTAAACATGCACCGGCATGATGGCGGTGGTCTGCGGGGTGATGGCCGCCTCCACCTTGTCGGGGTCCAGGTTGAAATATTCCGGCTCGACGTCGGCAAAAACCGGCTTGATGTTGTTCCACCAGATGGAATGGGCTGTGGCCACAAAGCTGAAAGGGGTAGTAATCACCTCGCCGGTGATCTTCAGGGCCTGCAGGGCAGTTATCAGGGCCAGGGTTCCATTGGAAAAAAGCGAAAGGTATTTGACTCCCAGATAATCACAAAGGGCCTTCTCCAGCTCCTGGTGATATTTGCCGTTGTTGGTGACCCACTTGGTCTCCCAGATATCCTTGAGGTATACTTCAAATTCCTCCAACGGCGGGAGGAAGGGCTGGGTGACGTAGATCTGCTTATTGTTCATGGTCGGTTGTATTGTTTGGTTTGATTAAGACGCAGGCGTTGTGCCTGGGTCGGGCCGTCATTGCTTCTTTGAAACGACATACAGCACCGAGCCTTCGTGGATCCCGCACCTGTCGAAAAGCTGCCGGCCGTATTTTTCCATGGTGATCTCTTCGATCTGGAACCCCGCGCTTCTCATTTTTCCCATGAATCCCGGTTTGGAATAGATCCTGACATGGTCGTCCTGACCGTAATGATGCCATCTTTCGGGCTCGGTCATCGGTCCCTTTAATTCATAATCCTTGTCGATGCCCAGATAGACCGGGGACATCAGTATCCCCCTGCCCCCGGGGGAAAGCACCCGGTGGATCTCCCTCAGGGCCTTGGCGTCGTCCTCGATATGCTCCAGCACGTGGGAGCACAGGACAAAGTCGAAGCTTTCATCGGGATAAATGGACATGTTTGTGATGTCAACTGCGTCGTCCGCCTCCGGCATCAAAAGATCGGCCGAACGGTATCTTACCCCGGGAAAGGAACGGATGTATCTGGCCAGCGGCTTGGAGGGAGCGATCTCCAGGAACCTGGTTTCTTTATGCTCCAGATACCCGGCCAGATAGATGGCATACAGCCGGTCCCGGTCGCTGGCGCCGCAACCCGGACATGAATAGGCCGTCACATTTAACGTTTCACTGTTGAAAATGCTGTGAATATAGCGGTATTTCATCCACTGCTCGAAATACTGCTC
Source organism: bacterium UBP2_UBA5202 (assembly GCA_002412795.1). Taxonomy (GTDB): domain Bacteria; phylum Edwardsbacteria; class AC1; order AC1; family EtOH8; genus UBA5202. Next base: position 81,750 of record DHVS01000016.1, read on the forward strand.
GGACAGTCCCTGGAACCGGTATACTTTTTTCCGGCACACCGGGCAGTAATGCTTTTTGCCCTTCAGCCGCAGCCGGGCCTCCCGCAGCAGGGAACCCGGCACTACCCTTTTTATCAGCGCTTTGGTCGGGCTTTTCATCGTCTCTTCAGTTTGTCGTTTATCAGCGATTTCATTTCCAGGTAGGGGCCGTATCTGAACGATTCCGAGATCAGGATCGTCAGCAAAGCTCCGGATGCGGTCTGGACCGCCAGAATGACCGGGTAGCTTGATTTGACGAGGCCGGCCTCAAGGAACACCAGGCTGCCGACCGCAGCACCGGTCAGGAACGATGGCAGAATGTCGCTGACCTGCTCTTTTATCCCATAGTTTATCAGCCGCCCGGAATAATAGGCGTTCAGGAAAAAAGCGGCGAAGGAGATGAAGATCATGCCTATCAGCATGGCCTTTATGCCCAGGAGCATAGTGCCCAAGACGATGGGGATGATCAGCGTTTTTTTTATTATTTCGATCTTAAGGGCCAGGTCGGAGCGTCCCATGACGTTCAGGACATTCAGGTTCAGGGCGTGCAGGGGGTAAAGCATGGCGGAGAAGCAAAGCAGCTGGAGGTAGGTCACCGAGGTCTCCCATTTCTGGCCGATCAGGGTGATCACCAGGGGTTTGGCTGCGGCCGCCAGCCCCATCATCAGCACGAAGGAGATGAACATGGTGCTCTTGATGATCTTCTGAAACCCGTTCTTCAATTTCTGGGGCTGGTCCTGCAGTTGGGAAAGCACCGGATAACTGACCCGCTGGATGACATTGGTGATGTTTGAGGACGGCAGGTTGCTGAATTCCTCGGCCTTGACATAAAAGCCCAGCTGGACGGCGCTGAAATACTTGCCGATCAGCAGGTAATATGCGTTCTGGTAGATGGTGTTGATCAGGTTGCTCAACAGCAGCTTGTACCCGAACCTGAAGTGCTCTTTGAATGCCTGGTAGTCGAACAACATCACCGGATGCCAGCGGTTCCAGGCCCAGAGCAGGGCCGTGGTCAGAAGGTTGGCCGCGATGGTCTTCCACACCAGGCTCCACACGCCGAACCCCGCCAAAGCCAGGTATATGGCCACAACGCCCGAAACCCCAGACGAAACGACCGAGATCTTGGTCTGCAGCTTGAAGTCGATCTTCTTGACCAAAATGGTCCGCTGGATGATGCTGAGGCTGCCGATTATCAGCCCTATACCGACCACCCGGATGATGTCGGTCAATTTGGGCTCGTTGAAGAACAGGCTGATGGGCCCGGCCAGAAAGAACAAAACGACGTAAAGTGCCAGGCTGGCCACCAAGTTAAAATAGAACACCGTGCTGTAATCGGCATGGTTGCATTCTTTTTTCCGGATAAGCGATTGGCTGAAGCCGCTGTCGATGAACAGCAGCGAGACCGAGATAAAAACAGCTATCATTCCCACCAGGCCGAACTCCCTGGGGGACAGCAATCGGGCCAGGATTATACCCACCACGAACTGGATCCCCAGATTGGAGAAATTATCGACCACGCTCCAGGTCAGTCCGGTCAGAGTCTGCTGTTTTAATGACATTTGAATAACCGATCCAATGTTCTGGATTGGGGACCCCGCGGGGTAAATGTTTTCAGGCTGGGGGATGCTTGACACCCGTCTTGATGATGGTCCTGACCAAATGGCCCAGCAGGGCCAGCATCACCCCCAGAAGCAGCCCCAGGAATCCGAACAGGAAAAAGTTCCTCCAGGGCTTGGGGCTGACCGGTTCTTTCCCAACCCAGGGGCGGTCGACATAGACGTAGTTCTGGACCAGGGCCAGCCGCGACCGGAGGCTGTTCTGCCGCTCCATCTGTCCGGCCAGTTCCTCTGCTCCGGCCTTGCCTTTCAATGCCTGGCCGGCGGATAGAAGGCCGGCCTCCAGTTCCTTAATTTTGGCCTGGTGCCTTTTCATCAGGTAGCTGTTGCCGTTAAGATAGGACAGCATCCGGTCCAGGGCCGCCAAAGCCGACCGGGAATCGCCGGTGGTCCGAACGGTCATTTTAAAATACCCGTCTGACCCCCGGACCTCATCGATCCGGACCAGGCGCAGCCGCTGGAGGGCGGAGTCGGCCGCCAGCTCCTGGTCATCCCCCCGGTCCAGCCTCAATTTCAGCAGGGCGGTCACGGCTCTGGTTTCGGCCACGGTGACGAACACCAGGCCGGTGTCCCGGGAATCGTTGCCCGCGATCTGGGGCAGTCCCACCAGGGCCTCGGCCTGGAACACCTTGGGCGATCCCAGCTGGCCGAACAGTCCGATGGAGGCCATCACTATCCCGCACAGCGGGATGAAGAACCGGTAAGGCCGGATGATCCGCCACATCTCCCTGATCTCGTTTTCTTGGTCCATCGGAAATCTGCTCCTTTGTGATGATAAATCAAACCGTTCCCGGCTGGCCCTTAAGGCTATTGTTTAAGATACCAGTCTATGGTCCGGCGCAGTCCGGTCTCGAAGTCCGTGGTTGACTTGAACCCGAATTCCCGTTCCGCCCGGCCGGTGTCCAGCATCCGCCGGGGCTGCCCGTCTGGCTTGGTGCTATCCCAGGTGATCCTCCCCCCAAATTTCATCAGTCGGGCGATCAGCTCCACCAGTTCTTTGATGGAGATCTCAAACCCGGCCCCCAGGTTGACCGGATCGGATTTCTGGTACTTCTCGGAGGCCAGCAGCACGCCTTCGGCGGCATCTTCGACGTAGAGGAACTCCCGGGTGGCTTGACCCGTTCCCCAGACCACGATCTCCTTTTGACCCGCCGACTGGGCATCGCGGATCTTCTTGATCAGGGCGGGAATGACATGCGACGATCCGGGGTCAAAATTATCCCGGGGACCGTACAGGTTTACCGGCATTAAAAATATCGAGTTAAAGTTGTACTGCTGGCGGTAGGCCTGCGATTGGACCAGCAGCATCTTTTTGGCCAGGCCGTAAGGGGCGTTGGTCTCCTCGGGATAGCCGTTCCAGACGTCGTCCTCCCTGAACGGCACCGGGGCGAACTTGGGATAGCAGCAGATGGTACCCAGGGCCACGAATTTTTCAACCCCTGATTGCCGGCCGATCTCCATCAGCTGGGCCCCCATCATCAGATTGTCGTAAAAGAACTCTCCGGGCTTTTCCCGGTTGGCTCCGATGCCGCCCACCTTGGCCGCCAGATGGATGACGATGTCTGGTTTGGCCTCGTGGTACATTCTTTTGACCGAATCCAAATGGACCAGATCGTAATCCTTGATGTCCGGAACAAATATGTTCTGGCAGCCGCTGTTGCGCAGTTTTTGGACCAGGAAGGAACCCAGGAATCCGTGGCCCCCGGTCACCACCACCTTTTTGTTGTCCCAAAAACCCATGAACTCCGTCCTCCTATAAAAATATGCCCAAATAGGCGCTGAAATTATTCTTACGACTTTGCCAAACTTGCTTCTTTCAATTTCCCCCGCCCCAGGTCACTTCTTGTCCGCCACTTCCTTGTTCAGCCTCTCCGCCAGCTCCTCCACCGTCATCTGCCCCGCGTCCCCTATGCCGTGGCGGCGCAGCGAGACCATCCCGGACTCCGCTTCCTTGCCCCCCACGATGACCATGCAGGGCACCTTCTGCATCTCGGCGTCGCGGATCTTGGCCCCGACCTTCTCGCCGCCCAGGTTCAGCTTGACCCGGAAACCCGAGGCCGAAAGCTTGTCTGCCACCTGCCGAGCATAGTCGGCCTGGGCGTCGGTGATGTTCATCACCACCAACTGGACCGGGGCCAGCCACAGCGGGAAGTTGCCGGCGTAATGCTCGATCAGCACCCCGAAGAAACGCTCCAGGCTTCCCAGCAGGGTCCGGTGGACCATGTAGGGCCGGTGCTCCTTTCCGTCCTCGGCGATGTAGGTCATGCCGAACTTCTCCGGCAGGTTGAAATCGAACTGGATGGTGCTGCACTGCCACAGCCGCCCCAAAGAATCCTTGATCTTGATGTCGATCTTGGGGCCGTAGAAAACCGCCTCGCCCTCCATCCTTTCGTAACCTATGTTCCGGGCCTTAAGGGCCTTGACCAAAGACTCCTCGGCCTTGACCCACATCACGTCCTGTCCGGCGTACTTGTCCGGATTCTTGGAGTCGCGCACCGACAGCTCGATCTTGACGTCCTTGAACCCGAAGTCGTTGAACATCGACAGCGAGAAGTCCAGCACCCGCAGGATCTCGCCGTCGATCTGGGACGGGGTGCAGATGATGTGGGCGTCGTCCTGGGTAAAGCCCCGCACCCGCATCAGGCCGTGCAGGGTGCCGCTCCGCTCGTAGCGGTAGACCGTGCCCAGCTCGGCCCACCTAAGCGGCAGGTCGCGGTAGGAGTGGTGGCCGGTGTTGTAGATCAGGATATGGAACGGGCAGTTCATCGGCTTGATGTAATAGTTGGCCTTGTCCAGCTCCATCGGGGAGTACATCCCGTCTTTGTAAAAATTGAGGTGGCCCGAGGTCTGCCACAGCCACTCCTTGCCCACGTGCGGGGTGAACAGGATGTCGTAGCCCTCCTGGTAGTGCCGCTGGCGCCAGTGGTTCTCTATCAGCACCCTCATCCGGCCGCCCTTGGGGTGCCAGTAGACCAGGCCCGGGCCGGCCTCCTCGTGCAGCGAGAACAGGTCCAGCTCCCGGCCCAGTTTCCGGTGGTCGCGCTTCTTGATCTCCTCCAGCTTGTGCAGGTGCTCGTCCAGCTGCTCCTTCTTGTCGAAGACGGTGCCGTAGATCCGCTGCAGCATCTGGTTGCGCTCGTCGCCCCGCCAGTAGGCCCCGGCCACCGACAGCAGCTTGAAGTGCTTGATCCGCCCGGTGGAGGGAAGGTGCGGCCCCCGGCAGAGATCTATGAAGTCACCCTGCTGGTAGAAGGAGATGACCTCGCCCTGGGGCAGGGCCTCGATCAGCTCCACCTTGTACTTCTCTCCCAGCTTTTTGAAATGCTCCAAGGCCTCCTCCCGCGGCATCTCCCGGCGGACGATGGCGATGTCCTGGGCCGCCAGCTCGGCCATCCTCTTCTCGATCGCAGCCAGGTCGTCGGAGGAGAAGGGCTCGGGCCGGTCGAAGTCGTAATAGTAACCGTCCTCGATGGACGGGCCGATGGCCACCCTGGTGCCGGGGAAAAGCCCGGTGACGGCCTGGGCCATCAGGTGGCTGGCCGAGTGGCGCAGCACTTCCCTGCCCTGCTCCGAGTCGAATGTCAAAGCCGAGAATTTGGCGTCGTGGTCGACCCTGGCCGACAGATCGGTAGGCTTCCCGTCTATCACTGCCGCCAGTGCTGCCTTGGCCAGCCCCGGGCCGATTGATTTGACGATATCCAGGCTGGAAATGCCCGGTTCAAACTCCTTGATCTTGCCGTCCGGCAGGGTGATCTTGATCATGCTTTTGTTCCTTGGTATTTTTAGGGTTTTATCTGATTAAGCCGTTTATTTATTAGGAACTTATAGAATTTATTATATTACCATTAAACCTTGAAAAAATCAAGAAAATTCGGGCAAAATACTTGAACGATGTTCTTGACTTATCCGGGTAAATATGTTAAATTGAAAGTCCGGTATTCTCCGTAAAGAAATAACTTTTGTCCCGCGGTTTTAGCGGGAGGAAACAATCATCAAAAGGAGACTATATCATGTCAAGAAAACTTACCCTGCTGGCTTTGGCTCTGATGATGGGCTTTTCGATAGGACTGGCCCAGGGGCTCAAAAAACGGGTGGCAGTGATGGATTTTGAGGACAAGACCGGCCACGGCGGCTGGCACATCGGCAGCGGCATGGCCGACATGCTGACCACCGCCCTGGTCAAATCCGGCAAGTTCATGGTCATCGAGCGCCAGCAGCTGGATAAGATCATGAAGGAGCAGTCGCTGGGGATGAGCGGGGCCGTCACCGCCCAGAGCGCGGCCCAGGTGGGCAAACTGCTGGGGGTGGAGCTGATGGTCACCGGCAGCGTCAATGAGTTCGGCGAAAAATCGTCCAAGGTGGGCGGGTCGGTGGGAAGCTCAGTGTCCAAGGGCATGTTCGGCCTCAACAAACTGGGGGTCGAGACCAAGACCGCCCGGGTGGGCCTGGATGTCCGCCTGGTCAACACCACCACCGGCGAGATCGTGGCGGCCGAGGGTTTTGCCGAGGACGAGAGCAAGAAGGGCGTGGACGTCGGCACCGACGATTTCAATTTCTCCAACGACACCCGTTTCGACCAGACCCTGGCCGGCAAGGCCACCCGCAAGGCGGTAAACAAGATAGTGGATATGATCACCGGCGCCATGGACAAGGTGGCCTGGACCGGGATGGTGCTCAAGATCAATGCCGACCAGACCCTGATGCTTAAGCCGGGAGCCTTGGGCGGCGTCAAGGTGGGCGACAAGTTCACCGTTTACTCCAAGGGCGAGGAAGTGATCGACCCCGAGACCGGGCTGTCGCTGGGATCGGAGGAAAGCCAGGCCGGCACCATCGAGGTGATAGATGCCAAGGACCAGTATGCCAAGGCCAAGATCCTGACCGGGAGCGGGCTGAAGGAAAAGGATTTGGTCAGGGAAAAATAAACTGGATCCTTATTGGACGCTGATAAACACTGATCTTTCGGTTTTAACCCTTATTGACGATATGGATTCTCTGAGCAAAAAGGCTGCACGAAATGTGCAGCCTTTTTTATTTTGGAGCCGGAACCAAAGAGATTACAGACAAACTATGACTGCTCTTTTACTTTTTCCGCCACCAACCTTGCCGTGGCCTTGGAAACCCCGCGCTTGGAATCCACCAAACTTCGGGCATTGGCACCGGCAGCAAACCTCTTTTCTTCGTTACTCAAAAATCCAGCCAGGACATCCTTTAATTCCCCGGCATCCTTCACCTGCACCGCCCCGCCGCAGGCCAGAAGCCCCTCGGCGCTTTCCTTTGCATTGAACATGTGGGGGCCGAAGATAACAGGAAGCCCCAGGGCCGCCGGTTCCAGAGGGTTGTGCCCTCCCACCGGCGCCAGGCTTCCGCCGACAAAAGCCAGGTCCGAGGCCGCATAGGCGTTGACCAGCTCGCCGATGGTGTCCAGCAGCAGGACATCGAAATTGCTGGAAGTGCCTCCATTCTTTTGTCCGCTCCGTTTGCCGTAATTCAGGTTCCCGGAGATCAGCAGTTTTTCCACTTCGGAGAACCGCCCAGGATGCCTCGGCGCTATGATCAATTTCCAGTTTCCCATTTCCCATTTCCCATTTTTCAGGTTTCCCCGCCATGCTTCCAGTATCACAGTCTCCTCCCCCTCCCTCGTGCTTCCGGCCGCAAACACCAGGTCTTCCGGACTCAGGCCGAAGTCCTTCTTCAATTCCTGTTTCTCAAGTTGTGGGACCGGGCCCTTTGTCCCGTCGTATTTCAGGTTGCCGGTGACGGTGACGATGTCCTGGCGCACCCCCAGGGCCAGGTAGTGGTCCGCATCCTCCCGGCTTTGGCAGGCTATCAGCTGCAGAGTGTTCAACAGCGGCCCGAACAGGAAGCGCAGGGGGTGATAGTATTTGAATGACCGGGCCGAAAGCCGGGCGTTGACCAGGAACACCGGAACGTTTTGTTTTTGGCACTGCCGGATCAGATTGGGCCAGATCTCGGTCTCGGTCAGGACCAGGGCTCCGGGCCTTACCCTCTTCAAAGCCAGCTTTTGGGCGAACCAGAAATCCAGGGGGAGGAAGAATATCCCGGCCGCATTATTGGAAAAGATCTCCCCGGCCCGCTTTTGCCCGGTGGCGGTCATGGTGGACAGGACGATGTTCTTTTCAGGCATCAGGGCTTTGAGCTGGGCCAGGAACGGGGCGATCACCCCCATCTCCCCCACCGAGGCCCCGTGGATCCAAACCGGCCGGCCTTCTTGCGGGGGCAGCCAGCCCAGCCGCTGCCGCCATTTGATGCGGTGGCCGAAGGCCGGCATAAACAGCAAATATGGCCATCCCAGCAGGAGGGCCATAAAAGTGATCAGATGGTAAAATCCCATTGCCAAGGAAAAGATCATCACCAATTCCTCAAGGCCTGTTTCAGCTCTTCCGCCGTCACCTCCGCCACCCCGAACTTGGAGACCTCCACCCCGGCCGCGTGATTGGCCGTCACCGCCGCCTCCAGCAGGCTGGCCCCGGCGCACAGGGCCAAAGTGGCCACTGCGATCACGGTGTCGCCGGCCCCGGAGACGTCGTAAACCTCCCGGGCGGCGGTGGGTATCCGGAATACTTCGCCCTTGCGGGCGGTAAAAAGGTACATCCCCTGGTCGCCGGCGGTGATCAGCACCGCCTGGGCCTCCAGCCTCTCTAACAGGGTTTTCCCGGCTTTGATGATGTCTTCGGGTGTGATGATCTTTGCTCCCAAAGCCCTTTCGGCCTCGTGGAGGTTGGGTTTGAAGAGCGTCACCCCCTTGAAATCCAGAAAATGGTTGAATTTGGGATCCACCGTTATGATTTTCTTGTGTTTGAGACCCAGCTCCAGTGCGGCTTTCAGCACCGGGGCGGTTATCAGCCCCTTGTTGTAGTCCTCGATCAGGATGGCATCGGCTAAAGGAACAAGTTTCTCCATGGCCGCTATCACCTTTTGCTGGGCGGCCGGGGAAATATCCTGGCGGTGCTCCCGGTCCACCCGCACCACCTGCTGGTGGCTGGCCACTATCCTGGTCTTGATGGTGGTGGGCCGGCCGGACTGGTTCACCAGTCCCAGCTCGGAGATCTTCTTGGCCTTGAATTCCTTCCGCAGCATCTTCTCGGCCCGGTCGCTGCCCACCGTTCCCACCGGAAAGGCCTGTCCCTTAAGGGCCGCTATGTTCCAGGCTACGTTGGCCGCCCCGCCCAGGTGGAACTCCTCCCGGCTGACCTCCACCACCGGCACCGGGGCCTCGGGCGAGATCCGGGAGACAGCCCCGAACAGGTATTCGTCCAGCATCAGGTCGCCCAGGACAACGACTTTGCGCCGGGCAAAGCCGTTGATGATCTTATCTGCCCGCCGGGGGCTGATCTTGTATTTGCTTGATTTCATAAGGCTTTCAACAAATTATAAAGGTCATTTATTTATACGGAAATGTATTTTATAAGGAATCCATGAAAACACTTGTAGTGAGTATGCGTTGCGCTGGGCTTGCCGAAGTGCCGAACTATGAATCCTTGACAATAGTTGTTTCCTGTCCTTCCTGGTTTCCTTATAGAATCGTTCCCCTGAGTTATCTATCATAAACCACCGGGCGCCCGTCTGTCAACCCTTTTTTGTTGGAATTTCCCCTTGCGTTATTTTTTTGCTTGTGATATATTATTCACTGGAGTTTGCCAACTTTTACAGCATTAATACAGCCCAAGACTATGCCCAAAGAAATGAACGAAATAACCGAGCGGATATCCCTGGCCGGCATAGACCCGGTGAACCTTTTGGGGCCTGGGGATTCCAACTTAAAGGTGATCCAGCATTCCTTCAAGGCCAAGATCTTCGCCCGGGGCGACGAGGTCATCATCAAGGGCGGGGCGGAGGAGCTGGAGGCCATCACCTCGCTGATCCTGAATCTCAGGGCCCGGGTGGAATCGGGGTCGGTGCTCCAGGAGCGGGACATAGGGCTGGCCATCAGCCAGGCAAGCGAGCGGCACCGGGACATCCAGGAACGGGGGACCGTGGCCGCTTTGGCCCTTAAAAAGCTGATCCGGCCCAAATCCCCCGGCCAGGCCCAGTACCTGGATGCCATCAGGGACCACGACCTGGTGATAGCCGTGGGGCCGGCCGGGACCGGCAAGACCTATCTGGCGGTGGCCGCGGCGGTGGCCGCCCTTAACGAGCGCCAGGTGGAGCGCATCATCCTCTGCCGTCCCGCCGTCGAAGCTGGAGAATCTCTGGGGTTTTTGCCGGGCGATTTCCGGGACAAGATCGACCCCTACATGCGGCCCCTCTACGATGCACTGTACGACCTGATGTCCCCGGAGAAGGTGCGACGATTCATGGCCAACGAGATCATCGAGATCGTGCCCCTGGCCTACATGCGGGGCCGGACCCTGAACAACTCCTTCGTGATTTTGGACGAGGCCCAGAACGCCACCCGCACCCAGATGAAGATGTTCCTGACCCGGCTGGGCTTCAACTCCAAGGCGGTGGTCACCGGCGACGTCACCCAGATAGACCTGCCCCGCAGCGACAGCTCCGGCCTGGTGCACATCCAGGAGGTGCTTTCCCGGGTGGAGGGAATAAAGTTCATCAACCTTTCCGAGCGCGACGTGGTCAGGCACCACCTGGTGCAGAGGATCATCCAGGCATACCAGAGCAGCAGCCAGACCGAGGACCGGGGACATAACCAGGATGACCAGACCGGGCCATCGGATTAATAAGTTGCAACACTATATGTATAAAATATTTGCCAAGGTGTAACAATGTTGATTTTCTCTTGGATATTAGACATATGTTGTTTTATTGGTCTTTCGATTTTTATAATAATATGGGCAAATAAAAATAAAGGGAAAGACTATAAAAAAGCAATACTAGGATCTATACTATATACATTAGGTGGGATAATCTTTAGACTCTCATCAATAATATTATCCTTTCCACCCAATGATTTATATAGAATATTAGCTCCAGCTGGAATAATGTTTATATTTGCAGGTATGTTATTAGTTTTTAAATATTATTGGACCCTACGTAAATTAAAAATTGACATGAAATCCTAAATATCTCTGGATACCCCTCTTTTTATCTTTCTGTTTTGATGCTCTGTTATTACCTGTACAAATTCGTTTTTAATAGGTCGGAACGACCAAGGGAGCAAGAAGAAACAGAAAATGATTGCCTCACAATAATTAGCCCATCCACTTTTTCTTTGTTATATGAAAATAGATTTTAAAACCAAGTCCTTGAACTTTGCCAAGGCCTTCTGGCCCTTGGACGCCCCGGCCCGCAAAAGGCAGATCTTCTGGCTTAAACGGGCCGCCATCGCCTTCGGCCTGCTTCTGATCGTGGCCAACCTCTTCTCCCCGGCCCGCCACGACGAGCTGGAACTGAAGGAAGGCGATGTCAGCAACCACGACATAGTGGCCCCCTTTGACTTTCCGGTGCTGAAGTATCCCAAAGAACTGGCGGCCCAGCAGGACAGCGCCGAGCAGAACGTGCTGGCCATAGCCTACCGCAGTCCCGAGGTGGACAACAAGATCCTGGGCGACGTTGACCGTTTTCTGGTAAAGCTTTCCGCCCTCCGGGAGGAGGACGAATACCTGGCGGTCAAAAAGAAACAGCTGGAAGGCTGGGGCCTTAAGCTTTCCCCGGCCACCGTGAATCTGCTGCTGGCCCTGCCCGAGCTTTACCCCTTTCAGCAGGGACTCCATTCCATCTGCCGCCAGGCGGTAAGCACCGGCATCCTGCCTTTAAACGACCAGCAGTCGCTGGAACTCGGCAACCAGATAGTAATCAGACAGCCGGATCAGCTGCTGCGGACCCAGGTTCAGGACCTGGCCACCGCCCAAAGTCTGCCTTTGTTGTTGAAGATCAAAAGCGAACAGGCTTTTCCAAAATCCGCCCCGCTGGCCCAGGCCGCCGCCGAGGTGGCCTCCGGCCTGCTGGTTCCCAATCTTAACCTGGATTTGCAGGAAGTGAACAATGCCCGGGCGCTGGCCCGCCACAATGTGTCCCTGGCAGTGGGCCAGGTGGCCAAGGGAGAGCGCCTGGTGGAAGCCTATCAGAAGCTCGACGCCCCGGCCGCCCAAAAACTCTATTCCCTGAAGATGCGCCTGGACGAGATCACTCTGGCCTCCCGCCAGGGCGGCTGGCGGTATCTTTTGACATTGCTGTCAAGACTTTTGGCTTTGGGGTTCTTCCTGGGAATTTTGATCATCTACCTCTACCGTTTCCGGCCCGAGATATTCAACAACGATTCCCATCTGCTGCTTTTGGCTTCGGTGATCCTGCTGACCATGCTGGGCGGCTGGGCGGTGCTGGGGCAGCAGCGCCTTTCGCCGTATATGATCCCGGCGGCGGTGGGCCCCTTGATCATCGGACTGATCTTTGATGTCACCCTGGGGGCGGTGGTGGCCATCACCGGCAGCCTGCTTTTGGGAGTGGTCACCGGCTTCAACTTCCCCCTGACCGTGGTGATGCTGGCCTCGGGCGCGGTGGCGGCCTTCGCCGCCAGGGACCTGCGGGGCCGGCTGAAATTCATCGTCAAGAGTTTTCTGGCCATCAGCCTGATCAACATCCTGGCCATAGCAGCGGTGGAATACTTAAGGCAGGCCCCGGCCGGGCAGGTCAAACAGGCATTGACGCTGGGGCCGATGAATGCCGCCCTTTCGGTGGTCCTGGCCCTGGTGCTGCTTCCGGTCTTGGAAGCCGTCTTCAGGGCCACCACCGACTACAGCCTGCTGGAACTGGCCGACCCCGACCAGCCTCTACTGAAGCGGCTTTCGCTGGAAGCCCCGGGCACATTCCAGCACAGCCTTTTGGTGGGAAACCTGGCCGAGGCCGCCGCCCTGGCCATCGGGGCCAACAGCCTGCAGGCCCGGATCATGGGATACTACCACGATGCCGGCAAACTGGCCAAGCCCGATTATTTCATCGAGAACCAGAACACCGGGATCAACCGCCACGACGGGCTGGCCCCCAAGGTCAGCCACCTGGTGCTGGTCTCCCACGTCAAGGACGGGGTGGAGCTGGCCAAAAAACAGCGCCTGCCCCAGCTGATAGTGGATGCCATCGCCCAGCACCACGGCACCACCCTTTCCAAGTATTTTTACCTCAAGGCGGTCCAGACCAGCGAAGGCGGGGTGCTGGAATCCGACTTCCGCTATCCCGGGCCAAAACCCCAGTCCAAGGAGATCGGGCTGGTGATGCTGGCCGACGTGGTGGAGGCCACCGTCCGGTCGCTGAAAGACCACAGCACCAAGCGGGTGCGCAAGGTGGTCCGGGCCATCATCGCCGAGAAGGCCAACCAGCTGGAGCTGGACGAGTCCAACCTGACCCTGCACGAACTGAACCTGACCGGGGAGGCCTTCATGCCGGTGCTGACCGCGGTCTTCCATCCCAGGATCGAATATCCCCAGACCAGCCTGCTGGAAGAAAAACCGCGTTAACGCAACTATTCTGAGCCACAAAGACACCAAGTCACAAAAATACTATGGGCCAACTTCATAACTGGTTGGCAAACATATTGGCTTACCTATAAATTTAACGTGCCTGCCCGCCTCTGTCGGAAAAGACTTGGTAACGCAGGATATAAGAAACCAGCATAAAAAGTAATATTATTCAATTGATGCGACAAGTATCCCAAGTAGTTTGTTAGATATCAATACATCTATCATTTTATTTTTTGTTGATCACGTAAGTTATATTGCTAAACTTGGTGCCTTTGTGTCTTTGTGGCTGAATGGTTACGCATTAATAATTTAACCCCAAGATTTGCTATGCCTGTCTGCTTCGAATTTCTCGTCCCCGTCAGGGGCTTCAAACCTTCAGACTTAAAGGCCCTGGTAGAAAGGATATTGAAGGATGAATCCCGCCCGGACTGCGGTCTGACCGTGATCTTCACCAACAGCGCCCACCTGCGCCGGCTCAACCGCCGCTACCGTGGCAGGGACCGGGTGACCGACGTCATCTCCTTTGCCATGACCGAAGGCGTCGACTCCCGTTACAATGCAAAGGAACTGGGCGATGTCTTCATCTCCCTGCCCCGGGCCCGGCGCCAGGCCAAGGAATATCACGCTACCGCCGAAGAGGAGATACGGAGACTGACAGTCCACGGGGTATTGCACCTTCTGGGATACGACCATGTCAAACCCGGCCAGGCCCCCAAAATGAGGCGCCGGGAAGAGTTCTATCTTAACGGACATTGATCCGTCATTCTGAAACCTAAGGAGGAGTTTAAAACTTGGAAATTTCCATTTGGGGAGAACTGCTGCTGATCGCGGCGCTGATATTTTTCAACGGCCTTTTGTCCGCCTCCGAGATCGCCCTGATCACGGTGCGCAAAAGCAGTCTTAAGGAACTGGCCCACCGGGGGGACTTAAGGGCCAAATCGGCCTTAAGGCTGCTGGAGGACCCATCCCGCCTGTTCGCCACCATCCAGATGGGCGTCACCTTCCTGGGCTTCCTGGCCGCGGCCGTGGCCGCCGTCTCCAGCTACAAACTGGTGGCCCAGGCTTTGGAAGGCATCCCCCTAAGCTTGATATCCAAAAACAGCCATCCCATCGCCCTGGCCCTGGTCACCGCGGTGGTCTCCTTCTTCACCATCATCCTGGGCGAGCTGACCCCCAAGAACATCGCCCTCAAGCATTCCCAGTTCATCACCCTGCTGGCCGCCCGGCCCCTGGAATTCGTGGCGGCGGCGGCCCGGCCGGCCATCTGGCTCTTGACCCGTTCCACCGACCTGACCCTCTCTTTCTTCGGGATCAAGAAGGCCCAGCTTTCCTCCAAGATCACCGAGGACGAGATCAAGGCCCTGCTTTCGGCCGGGCACGAGCAGGGGGTGCTGGACAGCACCGAGACCGAGATGATCCACGGGATCTTCGAGCTGGGTGACAAGACGGCCAAGGAGGTGATGGTGCCCCGGATCGACATGGTGGCCGCCCCTTCGGACCTGCCGATCTTCAAGGCGGTCAAGCTGATGGAAAAAGCCGGCCACACCCGGATCCCGGTCTACCGCCAGACCATCGACAACATAGTGGGGATAGCCTACGCCACCGACATCAACAAGGTCCTGCGCTCGGGGGTCAAGAACCAGCCGGTGGACGAGCTGGCCAGGCCCGCCCATTTTGTGCCCGAGTCCAAGAAGCTGGACGGCCTGCTGCAGGAGTTCCAGTCCTGGAAGACCCATCTGGCCATAGTGGTGGACGAGTACGGCGGCACCGCCGGGATGGTCACCTTGGAGGACGTGCTGGAGGAGATAGTGGGCGAGGTCCGGGACGAGTTCGACACCGAGGAGCCGTTGTTCCGCAAGATCGACGACAGGGCCTACCGCATCGACGCCCGGATAGACATCGAGCAGTTGAACGAAGCGCTGGGCTCCGATTTTCCCACCGAGGGTTTTGAGACCCTGGGCGGTTTCATCTACGACATCGCCGGCAAGGTGCCGTCCTCCGGGGAAAAGCTCAAATGGCCGCAGTCCCAGCCGGCCTGGGAATTCACGGTGGAGGCGGTGCGCAAGCGACGGATCATGGCGGTCCGGGCCAGGCGGCTGATCAAACTGTCTTCCAAGACCGGCCCGCCGGACGGCTCCGCCCAAACCGCCGTCACAGAGTGAATAGTGAACCCCGATGATCCAGCGCACCGAAGCCATAATCCTCAAGACCCAGAACTGGTCCGAGTCCAGCCGGATCATCCACGCCTTCACCAGGAAATTCGGCCGGATGAAGTTCATGGCCAAGGGCGTCCGCCGCACCAAAAGCAAGTTCGGAGCGGCTTTCGACCCCGGGACGCTTTCCCAGGTAGTTTTTTACCGCAGCATCAGGTCCGAGATCCATACCGCCTCCGAGGCCTCGGTGGTTTTTTACCCCGGCCAGACCTGCCGGACGGAGAACCTGTGTTTTTTGGCCCCGGCCCTGGAGGTGGCCTACCGGGCCACCGATCTGGAATCCCCGAACCTGGCCCTCTTCAATAATCTGCTGGTGCTGCTGAAAGCGCTGGAGAACAGCCCCGGCCCCCAGCATCCGCTGGCGGAGTTCTGCCTGGCCTCCATCAACAACCTGGGCTACCACCCGGTGCTGGACCGCTGCCTCGATTGCAGGAAGCCTATTAGTGAAGAGCAGTTCCTGTTCTCGCTTTCGCTGGGCGGGCTGCTATGCCCCGGCTGTTGCAAAAAACACGGCGAATCGGTGGCCCTCACCCGGCCGGTGCTGAAGGGCCTTGATTTCTGGCAGCAGCACGACTACCTGCCTCCGATGGAGACCGCCGATTCGCTGTTCCTGATCCGGTTGCTGGCCGAGTTCATCAATCACCACCTTTCCGGGCATTCCCGGCTGGTGTCGTTCAAGTATCTGCCCCGGGACTGAGTTCGAGCCTATTTTTCTGGGACGCTGATTGACGCAGATTTTGCTGATATTGCCTATAGTTAACCTGGAAACAACGGTAAGCCCCCCGCCGTTGGCGGGGGGCTTACCGTTGGGCATCCATAGCCCATACATTAATGTATGGGCTATGGATTTGATTTTGTTTAAAAACCAAAAGTGTCAAAATGCAAATGCGGATCGTTATTTATGGTTTTTGTTCTGCCCTTTTTTCTTATTTTTTCCCGGCCCGGCCTTCCCTTCCAACATCTCATGGAAAGACCTCAACAGTTCATTGTGGGGGTCCAATTCCAGGGCCTTCTCCACCATGCCCCTGGCCTCCTTGATCTTTCCCTGCTCCATCAGGCAGACCGCCAGGTCGTTAAGTGTCCCGACATTGTTCTCATCCAGTTCCAGCGCGAACTCCAGCATTTTCTGCCCCCGCTTCAGGTCGCCGGACATGAACACGGCCCAGCCCAGCAAGTGGGTGGTCTCTGGGTGCCCGGGCCTTATGACCAGGCTTTTCTCAAACTGCCGGGCCGCCTCCTCGAACCGGGCCTGGTAGTTGTAGAGCGCCCCCAGTTCCTGCAGGTAGCCTGCTTCCTGGGGGTTGAGCTTAATGGCCGCCTTAAGATGATCTTCAGCCCGCTTGACGTCCCTTTCGGCGATCAGCAAGCCGGCCAGTCCCCAGTGGGCGCATTCCAATGACAGCGGTTCCTCTTGGCCGACCTCGGGCAGGCCGGTCACATCGGTCAGGCTGGCGATGGCCCCCGCACGGTCCCCCTGCCTGGCGCTCAGGTCTGCCTGGGAGAACAACTGTGCTATCTTATCTCTTATGTCCGTCATCCTGTACCGGCCGGGCCAATATTTTAAGTTCGTCCATGATCTCTTCGCGGGTGCAGACGTTCTTCTTGACCAGCACGTTGATCAGGGCCTGGATGGAAAGGGCGTTGGCCGCCACTCCCTGCTGAACGGTGATGGCCTTGCCCTGGGGGACAGCTTCTTTTTTCTTCCAAAACATATTTAACCTGTCTATCCGCGATTAAGCGTTTGGTTGCTGCCGAGAATCTGTTTGGTGTTTGGCGTTAACTGTTAAATGAATCAGACCTTCTTCTTGCCCTTAGCCTCTTCAACCTTGCGCCGGTCCATCCAGCTGCGCCGGTCGCTTTCCACCACCTGTCCGGTCTCTATCAGTTTCTTGAATTCCTCTTCATTCAACAGGCGGCGGCGGTCGGCCGGAACCCTCTTGGCGGCCAGTTTTTTCCCGGACACAACGGGTTTCTTCTTAGGGGCAGCGGGTTTCTTTTTGGCGGCGGCTGTTTTCTTTACAGGCATTGATCGTCTCTCCGTTTTTTTAAATGCTTTGACCGGTAAGTATTTTCAGTGCTTCCAGGTATTTCTGGCTGGTCTTCTCCACCACCTCTTTGGGCAGTTCCGGCCCCGGGGCCTGCTTGTTCCAGTCCAAAGTATTCAGGTAATCCCGGACGAACTGCTTGTCAAAGCTGGGCTGGCTCTTTCCCGCCTGATATCCGGCCAAAGGCCAGAAACGGGATGAATCCGGGGTCAGCACTTCGTCAATCAGGATCAGTTCGTTGTTGAAATCCCCCATCTCGAACTTGGTGTCGGCGATTATGATGCCTTTTTCTTCTCCGACCTTTCGGGCTGCGGAATATATATCCAGTGACAGGCGTTTGACCTTCTCCGCCTTTTCGGCCCCGAGGATCTCGGACATCCTTTCGAAGGAGATATTCTGGTCGTGGTCGCCGATCTCGGCCTTGGTGGAAGGTGTGAAAATGGGGCTCTCCAGCCGGCTCGATTCCACCAGCCCCTGGGGAAGCTCTATCCCGCAGACCTTCCCGGTCTTCTGGTAGTCCTTGAGCCCTGAGCCGGTGAGGTAGCCCCGGACGATGCATTCCACCGGCAGGGGTTTGGCCTTCTTGACCAGCATCGAACGGCCCTCCAGCTCGTCCTTGTACTTGTGACATGGTGCCGGAAAGTCAGCCACGTCGACACTTATCAGATGGTTGGGCATGAGGGAGGACATTTTTTGGAACCAGAACTTTGAAATCTGGGTCAGCACGTAGCCCTTGTAAGGAATGGCGTTGGGCAGGACCACATCGAAGGCCGAGATCCGGTCGGTGGCCACTATCAGCAGGTGCTCGCCCAGATCGTAGATGTCGCGCACCTTGCCCTGGGAGACTTTTTTGAGGTCGGGGAAGTTGGTTTGGGTGATGGTCTTCATAAGATTGTAATTGCTTCTATAATTTGTTGTATTTTAATTCTACGTCCTGGGATTTCTTCTCCACCTCCAGCCGCATCTTGGCCCGCATCTCCTCCAGCTTCTGGGCTATCTCCAGGTACTTGATGGACAGGATCTGAGCCGCCAGGATGCCGGCGTTCCGGGCCCCGTCGATGGCCACCGTGGCCACCGGGATGCCGGATGGCATCTGGACCGTGGCATACAGCGCATCCACCCCGGCCAGGGCCCCGCTCTTCAGCGGCACGCCGATCACCGGCAGGGTGGTGTTGGCCGCCACCGCCCCGGCCAGGTGGGCCGCCAGTCCGGCCCCGGCGATGATACATTCAAACCCGCTGCTGCGGGCGCTCTTGGTAAACTCGGCCACTTTCTCCGGGACCCGGTGGGCGGAGAGGATTTTGACCTGGGGAGTTATCCCGAATTCCTTCAGGGCCTCTATGGCCTTCTCCATCACCGGCAGGTCGCTGTCGGAACCCATTAAGACTGCTACTTGGGGGCTCATAACTATTTCTCCTATCCGGGCGATTGACCGATCGCCCCTACTGGTTAATGGCCGGTCTTTATTCGAAGGTTTGATGAATCAACCCCACTACGTTATTGAAATTATCTTGTATTTGATGGTACCGGAGGGGACTGTTATCTCGGCGGTATCGCCCTTCTTCTTGCCTAAAAGGCCCCGCCCGATGGGGCTTTCCACCGAGATCTTGCCCGAGTCGAAATCGGCCTCGTGCGGCCCCACCAGGATGTAGGTCTCCAGGCTGTTGTCCGAAAGGTCCTTGACCTTCACCGAGCGGCCGAACACCGCCACCCCCTGGGCCAGCTGGCTTTCCTCTATTACCTCGGCCTGGACCAGGTCCTCCTGCAGTTTCCGGATCCGTGATTCGATCAGGCCCTGCTTGTCCTTGGCCGAATGGTACTCGGCGTTCTCCGAAAGGTCGCCCAAGGCCCGGGCCTGGGCCAGGGCGGCCGAGATTGTCGGCCGCTCCACCTTGACCAGATGTTCCAGCTCGGCCTTGATCTTGGCCAGTCCTTCCTTGGTTACCACCACTCTGCTCATAATTGCCGCTTTATAGTTTGTTTGGGTTTATTTTTTTGCCTAACAGCTCCAGGGTCTCTCCTACCAAAAACAGCGAACCGGTCACCAGCACCAGGTCCTGGGGGGTGGCCAGTTCCCTGGCCCGCTCCAACGCCTGGGCCAGGTTCTCGGTCTCGATCACCGGCACCGCGAATTTCTTGGCCTCTTTCTTGATGGCCTCGGGGGTTGCCGCCCGGGAATGCTTGGCCTTGGTGATGATAAGCACCCGGCTTTGGGGAACCAGGTTCGAGACTATGCCCCCGATATCCTTGTTAGCCGATATCCCCAGCACCAGGATCCTGTTTTTATCGGGATACAGGGTCTCCACCGCTTTTTTTAGCCGGTAGGCCGAATAATCGTTATGGGCCCCGTCCACAATCATCAAGGGGTGCTTGGAAACCGTCTGCATCCGGCCCGGCCAGTGCACTTCCTTAAAACCCTTGCGGATGGCGGCATCGCCCACCTGCTGGTTGCGGAACTGCAAAGCCCTTAAGGCGGCGAAGGCGGTGGCGGCATTCTCGGCCTGGAAATCGCCGGACAGTCCCAGCTCCAGGCCGGTCAGTTTGCCAAAGGTGCCGCCCAGGTCCATGCTCAAATGTTCCGGATCCTGCTCCGTTATTTTGAACCCCACTTCCTTGCCCACCTGGAACAGCCGGGCGTTAAGGTCCCGGCACCGGTTCATTATTACCTTCAGTGCTTCGGCCCCCTGGGGGGCGGTAACCACCAGGCCGTCCTGCCGGATGATCCCGGCCTTTTCCCCGGCGATCTCCTTAAGACTGTCGCCCAGGATCTCGGTATGGTCGTGGCTGATGTTGGTGATCACCGAAACCCTGGGGTTCACCGCGTTGGTGCAGTCCAGGCGTCCGCCCACCCCCACTTCCAGCACCGCCCATTCGATCCCCATCTCCTGAAAATAAAGGAAAGCCATGGCGGTCAGGATCTCAAATACCGTAGAACTACCCCCGGCCGGGGAGGCGGAGTTGAATTTCTGTTTTTCCAGAAACGGCTTTAAGCAATCCAGTCTTTGGGCAAAATCGCGCTCCAGGATATTCCGGCCGTTCAACCGGATCCGTTCGCAAAAACTTATCAGATGGGGAGAGGTGTACAAACCAACCTTAATGCCCTGGGCCCTAAGCGCGCTCTCGATGAAGGCCGCAGTGGAGCCCTTCCCCTTGGTTCCGGCCACCAGGATGGACTTGAAGGAATTTTGGGGATTTCCCACCTGGTTCAAAAGCTGGCGGAAACCGTCCAGGTTGTAAGAATCATCATGATACTTTTGCCCCGGATCCTTTTCCAGGTCCAAAAAAGACATCAGGTACTCTATGGCGTGCTGATAGGTCATAGGGTTGTTAAAATGATTTAATCTGGCTTTTGGGAAACAATTATAGCATATCTGGCTCCCCAGAGCAAAACCGGAATGGTGCCCAGGATCACATCCCAGGCTTTGAGGAGATCGTATATCAATGGATGGTTCAGCCGGACCCGGTCGGCCAGGTGTTCCAGCCGCCAGCTGTAAAAGAAGGATCCCTGGCAGTGCTTGACGGCGAATCCGCTTTTTTTCAACTGGGTCAACAGACAGTCCTTGGAAACAAAGCCCTGAAATGGGATCAGCGACCATTCCCGGATATGGGTCTCCTGGTCCAGGAACCTGACCGGCGCCCGCCGGATAAGACCCTTGTAAAGCTTGAACCAGTCGGCCAGGGGAACGGTGATCATGAAATGGCCCCCGGGCCGGAGCACGGAAAAGGCCTGATCGATCGCTCCTTCCAAGCCGGCAATATGTTCCAGCACCTGGCTGGCCAACACCAGGTCATAACTGTTTTTGGCGAACGGCAGGTTTTCGGCCGAGGACTTGACCACATTGCCAAAACCCTTGGCCCTGGCCCGTTGCAGTGATATTTCTGAAATGTCCAACCCGTAAAAACCGGACGCTGGGTTCATGGGCAGGGCGCTTTTTAAGGACTCCATCACATGGCCGTCGGCGCAGCCTATCTCCAAAACCTTCCCGGGATTTAACTTTGCGCCAAGGGATAGCAGAACCTTCAGCCTCATGTCCGGCCCGGCGTGCCGGTAATAATTTTGGGAACTGTCTCCGTCGATTAAGGCCAGCCGGTCATAAGTGTTCTGGATCGTCCGAGGCTTCATTGGTCCTCTTTCTTAAAACAGAAGCGGCTGGCCCCGTTGGCCCCCCCGGCCCACAAACAGCCGTTCAGGGAATACAGCGACCACACCTGTTCATCCAGCAAGCCATCGGCGGCATGGTAGACCATGAACTGGTTCCGGCTTTTGACGAACCGCACCAGTCCGTTATCGGTGCCGATCCAGACATTGCCGTCATCTACGGCCAGACAGAGGCCATGGCCGGCGGCGTAGTTCCCGGAACGGAGAAAGGTCCTATAACTGCCGTCCCTTTTGTTTCCGGCCAGCAGAAAATCCTTTCCCAGCCACCAGGTAATTGTGTCTTCGGAGATCACTGCCAACATGGGTTCTTCCAGCAGGGCCGGATCCGGGTCCTGGTAGCGCAGCGGCCTCAGGCTGTCCTGCCGGTCCAGCTTGACGGCCCCCCGGCCGGTGGCCAGGTAGATGTATCTTGGGTCGGCGCTGATGCCGCTGATCTTATGGTTCTCCAGCTGCGGCCAAAGGCTGGTGGTGGTCTTTATGCTCCGCTGATACAGACCCAATCCGTAGTCGGTGCCGGCCCACAGGCTATCGCCTTCCAGGTACAGGCAGTTTATCCGGTCGGAGGGCAGGCCGTCGTAGGTGGTGATGTTCCTGACAAAGTCTTCGCCCCGCTTGAAGGCCAGGATCCCCGAACCGGTTCCGGCAAAAACATCGCGGTCATCGAAGGCCGCCGCCACTATCAACTGACCGGCCAGGTCGGCGTTGAACATCCGGTTCATCTGCTGCCAGCGCTCTCCGTCGGCCCCGATCAATGTTATCCCTCCCGGCCCGGCCAGCACCATGGCCGGCCCATAGGAGGCGATGGCATTCACTCCGGCGCTGGCTAAAAAACCCTTGGTGGCCTGGCTGAATTTACGGGAAAATGTATCGTACTTCCACAACCCCAGGCCCCGGTACCAGACCCAGGCTTCGGTCCCGAACTTTTCGTAAGCCAAAGCCGTGATGGGATGGACTACTGCCCATTCATCCATCATTTGATAAGGAGCCAGGCCCAGCAGCCGGACATCATTCCTGATCTGTCTCAGGTCGGACGGGCCCTGCCATTCCCTTGTTATCCCGCTGTCGGAAGACAAGGATATCTGCCTAGTCCAGCGGTCTAAAGAATATATTGCGGACGGGGTCCTGGCCCAGACCCCCATCCCGTCAAAGGACAGGGCCTGCACCGGAGCCGGAAAGATCACCGGACTGTGATAGAACCTGGAAAGAGCATTGTAGGGCATGACGCTTCGGCCCGAGGCAAAATAGAAATCCCCCGTCATCCAGTCCAGCCCGGCAAACTGGAAGTTCAAAGGAGGAGCCTGGGGCAGGAAGGAAAAATCCCATTTGTCCAGCAGTTTGTCGTAGCGGACCCCGCCGGAACCGGTGAAGGCGTAAAGATAGCGGACATCGGCGATCAGGGTCCTGACCTCTCCGGCCAGGGTGCTGCCGCCAAAGGCTTTGAACTGCTGCCAGTTCCGGATGTCGGCTCCGGCGCTGCTCCCGAAGGCCGGCAGAACTATCAGAAAGAATAATATGGTATGAAGTCTTTTGATATTTTCCTGATTGATTTCATGGGTTCATGGATTCCTGATAAATATGCTGACTATTTCCTTTCCCCGTTACCAAGGGGCTTCACTTCCCGGTGCCTAAAGCAGCTCACCAGATGGTCATTGACCATCCCGGCCGCCTGCATGAAGGCATAACAGATGGTGGTGCCCACGAAACTGAACCCCCGGGCCTTGAGGTCCTTGGACATGTCATCCGACTGGACACTGGAGGTGGGGATCTGGCTGACCGTTTCCCATTTGTTGTCCACCGGCTGGTGGCCCACGAAGGACCAGATATACTTTCCAAAAGTGCCGAATTCCCTTTGGACCTTTAAAAAAGCCTTGGCGTTCTTCACCGTGGCTTCTATCTTCAGCCGGTTACGGATTATCCCCTGGTCTGCCAGCAGCCGCTGGATGTCGGGCTGGGTGAACCGGGCCACCTTTTTGGGATCAAAGTCCTTGAAGGCTTTTCTGAAATTCTCCCGTTTGTGGAGGATGGTGCTCCAGCTCAGGCCGGCCTGGAAAGCGTCCAGCACCAGGAACTCAAAGAGTTTTTGGTCATTGTGCAGGGGCACACCCCATTCGGTGTCGTGGTATTCCACCATTTGGGGGTCGTCCTGGGGCCAGGGGCAGGTTTGTTTCATAAGGCTAAATATCCTTGCGCAAGTTGGGCTAAAAGTCTGGCCCCTTTGGGCAAAACTTCTTCGTCGATGTTGAACCTGGGGTGGTGCCAGGGATAAGCAGTCCTGGCATCCTTACGGCTTCCCAACCTTAAGAAAGCGCCGGGGGCCTTTTGCAGAAAATAGGCAAAATCCTCTCCGCCCATCAGGGGGTCGGGGATATGAACCACGGCCGACTGACCCAGCAGGCTCCGGACAACGCCTTCGGAATAATTGATCATTTTGGGATCGTTGTACAGCACCGGATATCCCCGTTCATATTCCACCGCCGCCCTAAGCCCGTTGGCCCGGGCCGTGTTCTCGGCGATCTGTCTGATCCACCGGGGCATCATCTTCCAGGTGCGGCGGTCGATGGAACGGGCCGTTCCCTCCAGCAGGGCGGTCTCTGGGATGATGTTGTGCTTGGTGCCGGAGACGAACCTGCCCACGGTGACCACCGCCGGCTGGGCCGGGTCAACCATTCGGCTGACGATGGTCTGCAGGGCCGCCACTATCTGGGCCCCGGCGGTGATGGGATCCAGGCAGTGGTGGGGCCGGGCGGCGTGTCCGCCCCGGCCTTTGACGGTGATCTTGAAATTATCGGAAGCGGCCATCATCGGGCCCTGGCGCAAACCGATCCGGCCCGAAGACAGGGACGAGTCCAGGTGCAGACCAAAGACTGCATTGACCTTGGGGTTTTCCAGCGCGCCGGCGGACATCATTCCCAGCGCCCCGCCCGGCGGGGTTTCCTCGCCCGGCTGGAACAACAGTTTGACATTGCCCTTAAGACCTGCCCGGCTCTGGACCAGGATCGAAGCCGTCCCCAGCAGCATGGCGCAATGACCGTCATGTCCGCAGGCGTGCATCTTGCCGGGATGTTGGGAGCGATAGCAAACATCGTTCTCTTCCTGCACCGGCAGGGCATCCATGTCTGCCCGCAGGGCCACTGTCTTTCCCGCAACCTTGCCTTTTAGGAGCCCGACCACCCCGGTTCCGCCCACCCCGGTCCTGACCTGCCAGCCCAAACGCTTCAGTTCAGAGGCAATGGCCTTGGAGGTCAGGACCTCGTGGAATGAAAGCTCGGGAGCTGTATGTATCCTGCGCCTCCAGGCGATGACGTAATTTTTAAGCTGACTGTCTGATGTTTTCATAATTATATACTGAGGAGAGATTGGGCGTGGTTATTGCAAATTCTGTGAGTCTGAGTGAGCTTCAGCCCATCGCCTGGTTCTTGCCATTGGCTTTGGCCCGGTAAAGCGCCTTGTCGGCGCTGTCCAGCAGGCCGTTGTGGTTGTCGGAGTCGTCGCCCAGGCTGGCCACCCCGATGCTGGCGGTTATTTTGCCCCTGGGCATCACCGCCTGGTTGGGGAACCTGTAATCGGCTATCTTCTGGCAGATCCGGCCGGCGATGATCAGCGCCCCCTTCTTTTTGGTGTCGGGCAGGATGATGGAGAACTCCTCGCCCCCATATCGGGCCGCCGTGTCCACCTTGCGCACCGCCCGTTTAAGCACCTTGGAAACCTCCACCAGAAGGAGGTCCCCGGCGATGTGTCCGTTGGTGTCGTTGTATCTCTTGAAATCGTCCAGGTCCAGCATTAAAAGCGAGAGCGGGTGCTGGTAGCGCCGGGCCCGTTCTACTTCCTCCTCGAACCGGTCATGGAAAAAGCGGTGGTTGTAAAGCCCGGTCAGGCCGTCGGTCACCGCCGAGAGCAGGGTCTTTTCGTAGAGGTCCATCTCGATCACCTTGGGATTGTCCAGCTTCTGCTGCAGGTTGGTGAAATAATCCAGCAGCGAGACCCGGATACCCACGTTGCGGCCCAGCTTGGCGGCCAGTTCCAGTTTGTGTTTTAAGATGTTCTCCCAGTGGCTGCGGGCCTGCCCCTCGCTGAAACGCAGATGGGTCAGGGTGTAGATCAGGTCTCCGTAAAGGCTGGAGGTCTTGTCTATGAACCCGGCCTCCATCAGCTTTACCACATCCTCGGTCTCTCCGTGGTCCTTGCCCAATGCCTCGATGATCTCCTTGGTGAAACCGTCCTTTTTGGATTTCATGTGCACCTCGTAAATTAAAGGTGTTTTATATAGAACCGGGTGACCTGTTATATGGGACATTTCTGCGCCGCGGGACTGTTATTTCCTGATCCCTTGAATTCGATGCTTGTTCCCGGAACCTTATTTTATTCAGATTGTCATCAGCTGGATTTACCGTTGACCCGGCAACTTTCCTTGGGGGCGATGGGCGACATCTGGCGCAGCCGGGCGATGATGGCCGGAAGTTCGGCGATGGCATAGTCGACCTCCTGTTCGGTGTTCTCCCGCCCCAGGCTGAACCGCACCGAGCCCTGGGCCGTTTCGGTGGGCACCCCCATGGCGGCCAGCACGTGGGAAGGTTCCAGACTGCCCGAGGTGCAGGCCGAGCCCGACGAAGCGGCGATGCCCTTGACGTCCAACGAAAGCAGAATTGACTCGCCTTCTATGAATTCAAAGCTGACGTTCAGAGTGCCCGGCAGACCCAGGTCCTTTGAGCCGTTGCGCCGGAGGTGGGAAATGTTTTTCTGCAAACCCTGCCACAGCCTTTCCCTTAATCCGGAAAGTTTCAGGGACTGGGATTCCCGTTCCCCGGCCGCCAGCTCGGCGGCCCGGGCCAAAGCCACTATTCCCGCCACGTTCTCGGTGCCGGCCCGGCGGTTCCTTTCGTGGCCGCCGCCGTGGATCAGGGAATGAAGTTTGGTGCCCTTTTTGATGTAAAGCGCCCCCACTCCCTTGGGGGCGTATATCTTGTGCCCGGAGATGGACATCAGGTCCACTCCCAGCTTTTTGACGTCGGTCTCGAGCTTGCCGAAGGTCTGGATGGCATCGCTGTGGAAATAGGCGTTCTGGGAATGGCAGATGGCGGCGATCTCAGGCAACGGCTGGACGGTCCCCACCTCGTTGTTGGCGTGCATCACCGAGACCAGGCAAGTTTCCGTCGTCACCGCTTTTTTCAAGGCCTCCAGGTCCAGCAGGCCTTCGGAGTCCACCCCGACGTAAACCGTTTTTGCCCCGTGGTGTTTTTCCAGATATTCAAACGAATGCAGCACCGCGTGGTGCTCAATTTTGGAAGTGACCAGGACCGGCCGCCCGGCCCCATTAGCAAAAAACACGCCTTTGATGGCGTGGTTGTCGGCTTCGGTGCCCGAGCCGGTGAAAACTATCTCCGAGGGCTCGCAGTTCAGAACCTCTGCCAGTTTCCGGCGGGATTCCTCCAGTACCTGCCGGGCCGCCCGCCCCAGGGCATGAAGGCTGGAGGCGTTGCCGTATCCGTTCTGATAGTAGGGCAGCATGGCCTCCAGCACTTCGGGGCGCACCGGGGTGGTGGCATTGTGGTCAAAATATATGGCCGGCATATAAGCCTCCCTGATGAATTATTTTGCCGCTCAGTCACAAGCTTTAAATATGGCCGGGCAGGAAGATGGCGGAGTGAGGACCGGAGGGGAAACGGCTACTGCTGCCCCAGCAGCCCTTTGCGCACCGCCTCCTTCTTGCTTTCCAGGGTCAGCACCTTGTCCACCCGGTCGTCTATCCTGATGGTGGTGGACACCCTTAAAGCCCCGGAAAGCAGACATTTCTGGTGCATGGCCTGGGCCACCGCCAGTATGTCGTCCAGGCTGCCCTCCAGATTGGTGCCCATGGCCGTGATCTCGTACTTCAGCCCCGAGTTCCGGGCCAGTCTGACGGCATCCACCACAAACTCGGAGATGCTGGGATTTAAAGTTCCGACCGGGGTTACGCTGATCTCTGCTACCGGCATCGGGATCTCTCCTTAAGAAGATTATTTCTTGGGCCGGATGAACTAAAACTTAAGGGGTGACTACTTCTTGACAGCGGAGGACTTCTTTACCGACTTGGCGGTTAGGTGCAGCACTTTCTTGCGCTCCTGTTTTTTGACCCGGGCTATTTTGAATTTAAGTCTCTGTCTTTTCTGCTTGTTCTTGCTTCTGGCCATTTTGATGCTCCTGTGATTTTAGTGGTTTATCGTTCTGTGTTTTTTGCTGATTGAATAAATTCATTTAACGGGACGCAGACGCCGTAGTGAGCGTTCGTCGAACTATTGCCCGCAGATCAAGGGGATTAATCTTTCTTTAACAGAAAGGACGTCCCGAATTCAGCATTATTTCATGTTCTCCTACAATTTCTTTATGCCTAAAACGGGCCTTAATCCTCGTTGCTCCTGTCCCGCTGGAAGAATTTCAGCCAGTCGGCCACGTCGGTCTGCTGCGGTTTTTCATCGGTCCTGGGACGAACCGGCCAGGATCTGCTCCGCCTTTCGGGCGAAAGCGGCCGAGCCCAGGGTCTCCACGTTGCGCCTTTTGGCGAAGCCCACCACCTGATTGTCGGAGCTGACCACCAGCAGCCGGCCCTTATCGGCGCAGGCCTGGACCCTTTTCCGGATGTCATCGTCGGCCGTTTTGGGGAAGGTTGAATAGGCCGTCTTTATTCCCTGGACTGTCTGCTGCCGGGGCTGGGATGATTCTATTGGTCCGTCGAAGACCACCAGCACTTCCTGGCCGGTGGCTTTCTTGAAGCGTCGCAGCAGGTCCAGCAGGCGCTCCCGGCCTTTTTGCTGGTTCTGCATCAGGATCGGCCGCACCTCTTTCCAGGCGAAGGCCAGGTTGTATCCGTCGATTATTAAAGAGCGCGGCATGGAAAGGAATCCTGGTTGATGTCCATTTTTCTCCAGGCAGATGATTGGTGATAAGGTTTATCCCGAAATCTCACTAAAAACGAAAGACTGTTTAAATAGTGAAATAATTTTGATAATCTGCGAAAATCCGTGTCCTATTGGTTACTTGTTCTGCCCGGTCTGCAGCAGTTTGCTCAGGTCCTTGTGCTGTTCCAGCAATTCCACCGCCTTCTGCATCTGGGGGTCGCCCTCCAGCAGAAAGGCGGTCATGGCCTGGTCGCCGTATAGCTTGGAAAGCAGCTCCCGCTTTAGGCCCTTTTTGATGTAGGCTTCGCTTTCCTTGAACTCCTGCTCGGTGTATTCAAATTTCTCGTCGGCCAGGAGTTTCTTGAACTCGGCCAGCATCGGACCGTCAACTTCCAGGGTCCGGGGCAGGTCCTTATGGGTGACCGTGTGTTTGACCGCGAACTTGAAGAACAGCGTTTTGCGCTCCAGATTGCTCTCCAGTTTCTTTAAAAGGGGCAGGTCCACCTTGACGTCGGGAACTATGCCGCCGCCGCCGTAGACCGTGCGCTTAAGCCCTCCCAGGGTGATGAATTTCTCCCTGGGGACGGTGGAATCCTCCTCCAGGCTGTCCAGCTCGCCCGACTGCCAGGCGCTGTTGTCGCGGTGGATACAGCGGCCCGAGGGGGTGTAGTACTTGGCGGTGGTCAGTTTCATGGCTATGGAGTCGCCCAGGGGCATCACGGTCTGGACCGAACCCTTGCCAAAGCTGGTCTGGCCGATGATCAGCGCCCGGTCCCAGTCCTGCATGGCGCCGGCCACGATCTCGGAGGCCGAGGCCGAGCCCTGGTTGATCAGCACCACCATGGTGCCCTTTTTGGAACCGTACAGCGGATCCGAGGCCACCTTGAAGTCGCGGTTGGCGTCCGGCAGACGGCCCCGGGTGAAGACCACCATCGAACCCCGGTCGATGAAGTTGCTGGAGATGTCCACCGCTTCGTTCAGCAGCCCGCCGGGATTGTTGCGCAGGTCCAGGATCAGCTGCTTGGCCCCCTGGCTTTCCAGCACCTGGATGGCCCGGCCCAGGTCGGGGCCGGATTTTTCGGAGAAGTTGGCCAGCCAGATGTAACCGATCCTGTTCTTGACGAAGCCGGAATAGGGGATGCTCTTGATCTCGATGTTGGCCCGGGTGATGGTGAAGTCCATCGGCTGGTCCACCCCCTCCCGCTGGATGGTGATGGTGACCTCGGTGCCGGGCTGGCCCCGCAGTTTGCCGATGGCCCCCTCGGTGGTGATGCCCCGGGTGGAAACGTTCTCTATCTTGATTATCCGGTCTCCGGCCTGGATCCCCATCCGGGCGGCCGGGGTCCCGGCCATGGGCGAGACCACCGTCAGCACGTTGTCCCGGATGTCAATCTGGATCCCCAGGCCGCCAAAGCTTCCCTGGGTGCTGATCTTCAGGTCCTTGAGGGTTTTGGCATCCAAAAAGGTGGAATGAGGGTCAAGGCTGCCCAGCATCCCCTTGATGGCGCCGTAAATAAGTTTTTGGGGATCGGGGGCCACCACGTAACGATCATAAACCGTGCCAAAGACCTGGCGGAATAGTTTCTGGTACTGCAGCACCTGATCGGTAATCTGGCTTTGGGCGTAAAGGGCGAACATCCCTCCGGCCACCATGCTGAACACGGCGATGCCGGCGATCAGCGTAAAAAGCTTGCGCTTGGTGATCATGATCTTATTCCCTTCCTCCATAGTTGTCGGATCCTTTTAACTTGTCTTTTGACTGGGTGCCGGATTATTTTAAGCGGACCGAAACCAGCTGACGGACCGCGGCCTGGATCACGTCCGGGGGAAAGCTCCCGTCCAGCACCTTGACCCTGGCGGGATCGGCCTTGGCTATGGCCAAAAAGCCACGCCGGACCTTTCGGTGGAATGCTATCTGCTGCTGTTCCATCCGGTCCAGGGCCCGCTTTCTTTTGGCGGCCCGGGCGAAGCCCTTCTCCACCGGCAGATCAAAGACCAAAGTCAGCCTGGGCCAGCAGCCATCCACCGCTATTTGATTCAATTGTTTTACCATCTCCAGTGCCATCCCCCGGCCGTAGCCCTGGTAGGCGGTGGAGGAATCGGCGAAGCGGTCGCAGATCACGATCTTGCCCGCCTTCAGCGCCGGGATTATCACCTGGGCCAGATGCTGGGCCCGCGAGGCCTGCAGCAGCAGCAGTTCGGTCAGCGGGGCCATGCTGTGGTTTTTGGAATCCAGCAGGACCTTGCGGATCTTCTCGGCGATGGGCGTCCCGCCCGGCTCCCGGGTGACTATGACCCGGTGCCCCCGGCTCTTCAGCCATTTAGCCAGGAGAGTGGCCTGGGTGGTCTTGCCGCAGCCCTCGATGCCCTCGAAGGTGACAAACAAACCCTTAGAATTCTGAATTCTGAATTCTGAATTCTGAATTCGGCGAGGCATGGTTATTTCCGCCCCAGTCTCTTGATATACTCTTCCACGTTCCGCTGGGCCTGGTCGTCATGCACCTGCACCATTGGCGACTTCATGAAATAGCTGGAGGGCTCCAGCATGGTGCCGGAAAGCTTGTGGTCCATGGCCAGCTTGGCGCAGCGCACCGCATCGATCACCACCCCGGCCGAGTTAGGCGAATCCCAGACCTCCAGCTTCATCTCCAGGCTCAGCGGCACGTCCCCGAAGGTCTGGCCTTCCATCTTGATGTGGCAGTACTTGCGGTCCAACAGCCAGGGCACGTAATCGGACGGGCCGACATGGATGTCGTCGGCCGGCATCTTGTAATCCAGCATCGAGGTGACGGCGTTGGTCTTGGAGATCTTCTTGGACTCCAGCCGCTCCCGCTCCAACATGTTCAAAAAGTCGGTGTTGCCGCCGAAGTTCAGCTGGTAGGTCTTCAACAGCTTGACCCCCCGGTCCATGAACAGGCGTGTTAAAACACGATGTGTGATGGTGGCCCCCACCTGGGATTTGATGTCGTCGCCGATGCAGGGCACTCCGGCCTTCTTGAAGCGGTTGGACCAGTACTGCTCGCGGGCGATGAACACCGGGATGCAGTTGACGAAGCCGCACTTGGCCTCCAGTATCTGCTCCACGTACCACTTGGTGGCCATTTCCGAGCCCACCGGCAGGTAGCTGACCACCACGTCGGTCTTGGTGTCCTGCAGCAGCTTGACGATGTCCACCGTGGAGCCCGGGGCCTTCTGGATGATCTGGGAGAGGTATTTGCCCAGGCCGTCGTGCAGCATGCCGCGCTGGACGGTGATCCCGCTTTTGGGAACCTGGCAGAACTTGAGGGTGTTGTTGGGCTTGGTGTAGATGGCGGTGGCCAGGTCCTTGCCCACCTTGTTCTTGTCGATGTCGATGGCGGCCGAGAATTCTATATCCGAGATGTGGTAGCCGCCCAGGTTGACGTGCATCAGTCCGGGAACCTTGTCGCCGGGCTTGGCGTTGCGGTAATAATGGACGCCCTGGACGAAGGAGGAGGCGCAGTTGCCCACCCCGATGATGGCCACCCGGACCTTGCGTGAGCCGGCTTTTTTGATGGCTGGCTTGATGGTTTTCCTGGCAATGCTCTTTCCCATGTGGTCCTTTCTGAAAAAACTAATT
The DNA here is from genome assembly GCA_002412795.1 of bacterium UBP2_UBA5202. GTDB lineage: Bacteria > Edwardsbacteria > AC1 > AC1 > EtOH8 > UBA5202. The sequence goes on from DHVS01000016.1 coordinate 113,700, forward strand.
TTTATATTATTTGCTTGTTTGTTTACGAAGGAATCGTCTTTCCCTTCGTCCGGTTCCGGACATGCAATATCCTCTGGACGGCCGTGATGTTGGTGAAGACCGCCAGCACCCAAAGGGCGATTTCAAATATCCAGTGACGGTTGAATATCCCGGTGAACACCGAGGCGGTGATGATCACGGCTATCCGTTCCGGGCGCTCCATGATGCCCACCTTGCAGTCCTCGCCCAAACCCTCGGCCCGGGCCCGGGTGTAGCTGACCATCAGCGAGCCGGCCAGCGCCAGGTCGGTTAAAATGACCAGCCGCCACATGTCGCTGCCGGCATAGTAGTACGACAGCCCGATGAACATGGCCAGCTCGGAGTAACGGTCCAGCACCGAGTCGTAGAACATCCCGAACTTGGTGGCGTGGCCGGAGCGCCGGGCCAGCGAGCCGTCAATGGCGTCGCAGATGGCCGAAAGCAGGGCCACCGCTCCGCCCCAGAAGAAATGATTGGTGGCAAACAGCAGGCCGGAACCCAGCCCGAAAATGAATCCGGCGGTGGTCAGCCAGTTGGGCCTGACTTTGATCGCCACAAAGAAATTGATCACCGGGTTGAACAGATTGACAAATCCCTTGTTGAGCCATTCAGGAAACATTTTTCATCCTACCTTTCCGGCAATAACAATTACATATTCTCCCCGGGGCTTTTTGGTCTGATATTTTTGGGCCAGCTCGGCGATGTCTCCCCGTTCAAATTCCTCGAACATTTTGGTAAGCTCCCGGCCCAATACCGCCTGACGGGGGGCAAAGGCTGCGGCCAGATCGGTCAAAGTTTTGGAGATCCGGTGCGGCGACTCGTACATCACCAGCGTGGCCGAGCCCTCCTTGAGTTCTTCCAGCAGCCTGGCCCGCTTGCCGGATTTTATGGGCAGGAACCCCAGGAACAGGAACCGGCTGGGGTCCAGCCCCGAGCAGACCAGGGCGGAGATCAGCGCGGTGGCGCCGGGAACGGGCACTATCCTGATCCCGGCCTTGACCGCCTGGGCCACCAGGCTCACCGCCGGATCGCTGATCCCGGGGGTTCCGGCGTCGGTCACCAGGGCCACCTGCCGGCCGGCCAAAAGCTTTTCCACCAACTCCGGCGATCTTTGCTCCTGGTTATGGGAATAAAAAGAGCACAACGGTTTTTTGATGTCGTAATGCTTCAGCAATTGACCGGTATGCCTGGTATCCTCGGCCGCTATCAGGTCCACTTCCTTGAGAACTTTCAGCGCCCGGAGGGTGATGTCTTCAAGATTGCCGATGGGGGTGGCCACCAAATAAAGAATTCCTGTCATCTATACCAGCCTTTTGATCGTTTAAAACATCTATAACTTTTTAAACGTCGGTTATAACAGATCCTTAAGCTTGGAATGCCGCCCGAAACTGGAGGCTTTCAAGGCGAACCTAAAATCCTTGAGGGCCAGCTGCACCACTCCGTCCAGCCGCTTGCCCAGCACCACCCTAAAGGAATCCACAAAATTATCTATCCACTCGGCGAAGGCCTTGCCCAGCTCTTCGGGGCTGGCCACTATCTTGCCGCCCTCCCTGGCCTCGCCGTCGGCGGTTTCGAAGTCGTTCAAGAACGGGTAATGGACCGTGGCCGACTCCTTGGAAGTGGTCAGGGTCTTGCTGACCACGGTGGGCCCGGCGATCATCTTGAGCTCGCTGACGATCTTGTTCAATGCGTTCAGGAACAGGGTCACCTGGGCCTGGCTGGCCTGCTCGGCCATCACCGGGATCTTGTCAAAGGCGTCCACCACTATGGCCCCGGGGCCGGTGGCCGCCTGCTTAAGCGCGGCCTTGATCACTTCCAGCCCCAGGCTGTCAACCTTCCAGGTGAAATAACCGGAACAGGGAGCGCCCTCCTTGAAGCGGAGATAGGACATGTCAAAGCCCCGCCGGATCTCCAGGAAGCCGTCGAACTTGACCCCCACCAGCTTCTCAAAGACCTTCTCGGTGTCCACCGTGGCCAGGTCCAGGTTCTTGAAGGCCGGCTTGACGCTGAAGGTGGCCATGATCATGTCCACCAGTTCCTCCGGGGTCTCGTAGATGGAGACGGTCCCGGTGGTGGAGGACTTGGCCTTGTCGATCACCTCGGCCACCGACATCTGCTTCCGCTCGGAGCGGTTGAAATGCCCGGCGTTGACCGGTTCGCCCTTTTTCAGATACAGGAACTCCACCGCTTCGGGATAGACAATCTCCAGGTATCCCGAGATCTTGCTGGCCCGTTCTTTTTTGTTGTCGGCCAAAACGTTGTCCAGATGCACAAATTCCAGCTTGGCATTCTGCAGCACCGCGCGGCCCTTGGGAAATCTCATAGTTAGTTGATAATTCTATTTTCTATTTTTTGATGACAGACTGATTACGCATTTTGAGAGATGAAATATATACCATTCGATTTGTCAGACAGGATAGTCGGCTCAGGATGACATTGCGAGAGAACCTTGTGGAATGATATTGAATACCTTTGTGTCTTAGTGTCTCTGTGTGAAAAGAAATATCCTTCGATTTGTCAGGCATAGAGCCGTTCTCAGGATGACATATTACCTTTAGTGTCTTTGTGTGAAAATATCCTTCGACTTGACAAACAGGGAGCCGTCCTCAGGATGACATAGGACACTTATTGTCTTTGTGCCACTTCGGCAGGCTCAGTGCACCGCTTAGTGGCAAAAGGCCTACATCTCCTTGAACTTTTCCTTGAGAGTGGCGAACTTCCAGAACTCCTCCAAATCTCCCATGGAGGCTATCTTGATCCCGTCGGCAGAGAACTCCATCAGGCCCTGCTTCTGCATCTTGTCCAGGATCTCGGCGGCCTTGGCCTTGCCCACCCCCACCTGGCTGGCAAACCCGTCGGGAGTGTAACTGCCCTTGATCAGCACCCCGGAACCGTCGGGGGCGCCCTTCTCCCGGCCCAGGTTCAAAAGCGAAGCCGCTATCCGGCAGACATCGTCCTTCTGCAGCAGGATCTTCACCTGCTCGTTGGTCTCCCGCAGGCGCTTGACCAGGCTGTTGATCAGGTATTCCACCATCGGGTTCTCCTGGATTTGCCCCTTGAAGGCCGAGCGGTCCAGTATCAAAAGGGAAACATCGGCCAAAGCGGTGGCGGTGGCCGAGCGCGGGGCGTCGTCCACTATGGCCATCTCGCCCAAGAACGAGCCCTCGGACAGCGTGGCCAGCACTTTTTTGGCCCCTCCGGCCGAGTTGGATATTTCAACTTTACCCGATCGGATCAGGTACATTTCCTCGCCCCGTTCACCCTCGCGGAAAAGAATCTCCCCCGCTTTCAATACTTTTTCAAAAGCGCCTTCGGCTTCCGGCATTTTCTGCCCCCTTTATATAAGGTTTAACATAGTATAATATCATAAGTTATGCGGTTATGTCAACACCATTTTATAAAGTTGGAGGTCAGGATTATGGGCTTTGCCTGAAAGTAAAAAAGGCGCTGATTTTTAAGATTTTTGACGGATTTTTATAGGGTTTGCAATTAAAAATGGGGAGAGCGAGCTCTCCCCATTTTATCAATAGATCGTGTCCTTCTGTCTAAACTATTTTCCGGCCTATCACCTGGATCAGGTCCTCTGTCCTAACCCTTTCCTGCTGCATGGTGTCCCGGTCCCTGAGCGTCACGGTCCCGTCCTCCAACGACTGGAAGTCCACCGTCAGGCAGAACGGGGTGCCCACCTCGTCCTGGCGGCGGTAGAGCTTGCCTATCCCGGCGGTGTCGTCGTAGACCGCCCGGAAGTGCCCGGACAGGTCGTTCTTGATCTTCTTTCCCATCTCCACTATCCGGGGCTCGTTCTTTTTGAGGGGCAGCACCGCCACCTTGATGGGGGCCAGCCTGGGATGCAGTTTTAGAACCGCCCGGGTGTGCTCGTCGCCGAGCTTGCCGGCGATCAGTTTCACCTTTTTCAACAGATCCAGCCTGTCCGCTCCCGGCAGGGAGCAGGCGGCGTCTATCTCAAGCAGTTTGCCCGGCAGATCTTCCTTGGCCGACAGCAACGCTTTTTCCATGGCCGCCAGCTGCTGGCCGTTGGGGACCTCGTCTCCCGGGCGTTTGGCCGCCTCGGCTATCCGCTTCTGGATGTTCTTCAGGGCGGCATCAATGGAATCGGACAGCGGTTTGATCGCGGCCTCATCGGGCCGGGAGAGCTGCTCCTCCTCGTAAGCCTCGCACAGGAAGGCCAGGGTGGCCCGGTCGGCCCCGGCCGAGGGTTCGATCACGTAGGGAATGTATTTGACCCCCTTCTTGCCGGTGGCGGGATCGGTCCAGGCCTCGTCAAAATATTCCATCTTCTCGGTGGAGTGCTCGTTCCTGTTTAGTTTCAGCCGGGCCAGGTCGGCTTCGGGAACATTGTTGCTGTGGGCGGTCAGGTCATAATCCTGACGGTTGGCCACGCCCTCCAGTTCGCTCCAGCCCAGGGATCCGGGGAAAAGGTATTCCAGGTCCACGCAGGCCTTGGCGTAGTGGGCCAGCTCCTCCTTGGCCTGGGGGCGTTTCCTTAATCGTTCGGGGCTGAGCCCCAGTTTAAGATACCAGTTATAGCGGGCCTCCACCCATTCCTGGTGCAGCTGGTCATCGGTCTTCTCGCCGGGCTGCAGATACTGCGGCGGTTTGCAGAAATATTCGATCTCCATCTGCTCGAACTCCCGGGTGCGGAAGGTGAAATTGCCCGGGGTGATCTCGTTGCGGAAGGATTTTCCGATCTGGGCGATGCCGAAGGGCAGTTTGCGCCGCATGGACTGGAGGACGTTGAGGAAATTGGTGAAGATCCCCTGGGCGGTCTCGGGGCGCAGGTAGGCCAGGCCGGAGTCATCCTGGACCGGGCCCACGTGGGTCTGAAACATTCCGTTGAAGTTGCGGGGCTCGGTCAACTCGCCGCCGCACTCGGGGCATTTATCTCCTTTGATGTGATCGGCCCGGAAACGCTTGCGGCATTTCTTGCAGTCCACCAGCGGGTCCACGAAGGTCTTCTCGTGGCCGGAATACTGCCACACCAGCCGGTTCATGATGATGGCCGCGTCCAGCCCCTCCATGTCCTCCCGGCCGTAGACCACGCCCTGCCACCAGGCCTTTTTGACGTTGTTCTTAAGCTCCACCCCCAGCGGACCGTAATCCCAGGTGGAGCCCAGGCCGCCGTAGATCTCGGAGGACTGGAAGATGAACCCTCTGCGCTTGGACAGGGATACTATTTTTTCAAAGGCGTTTTCCGGTCTGAACACGTATGTTCCTCGCAATATGGATTTAAGAGTGACCCATATGTCATTCCCGAAAAATCGGGAATCCATAATATTTATTTTTTAATTATACCCCTTTAGGCCTGATAAAATCAAGCACAATAAAGAGGGGCGGCCATTACAGCCGCCCCTCTTGTCGCCATAATAACCGGGGTTACCGGATTACCGTGAACCTTCTGGTGGAGGTGTTCTCTCCGGCGGCCAAACGGTAGACATATACGCCCGAAGACACCTTCCGGCCGTTGTCGTCACAGCCGTTCCACTTGACCGTATGGTTCCCGGCCGCCAGTTGGCCGCTGACCAGGGTCTTTACCCGTTGCCCCAGCACGTTGTAAATACCCAGGCTGGCCTGGGCGCCCTTGGCCAGTCCGAACCTAAACTCGGCCGAGTTCTTGACCGGATTGGGACTGGTGGGCATCAGGTAGAAGCTGTAGGCCATTGTGCCGGGCCTGCCTTCCACACCGGTGGGTGCGATGGCCTTGAAGCTCAAGGCCCCGCTGGCAGACTTGTTCCAGCTGGAATCCTGGGCCGCCACCCAGTAGACGATCTCCGTGCTGTCCCCGGCGCTCAGGGTCTGGACCGGGATGGTGGCGGTGAAGGTATCGGCCGCCACAAAGGACATGTCCAGGGTATCCACCGTCCCGCCGCCTATCTGATACAGCAGTTTCACGTTCCACAGGGACTGGTTGTCGCTTACCACCGCCTTCACCAGGTAGGGTCCGTAGGCCGCGGTGGTGTCGTCGGCCAGGGTGTCAACATAGCTGATCACCGGGGCTTCTCCCTCGATATGCTGCAGGTCCCAGTCGGTCAGCCTAACGTAGATGTCGCCGCCCTTCATCCGGCGGTTGTCGTCCCAGCTGAACAGGATCCGCTGGTCAGTGCAGGCCAGACGCTTGCCGCCCCAGAAATACCTGTTGGCTATGGTTGTCCCGTTGACCACCACGTTGCCCCCGGCCGCCACCCCGTCCACATATTGTTGGGCCATGACCTCGGCTACGTATTGGCTCGGATCGTTCCGGTAGTCATCCCAGGCGATCACCATCTTGTGCCCGTCCGGGGACAGGGCCACGCTGGGGTTCTGGTGATACAACACCCCCTGGGGATCGTCGTTTACCAAAAAGTTGCCGCCGATGGTGTCGCCGTTGGCCCTGTATAGCTGGGCGTAGATATCGGGATACGACTCATCGTAGCGATAATCCTCCCAGGCGATCACAAAGCCGCTGTCCGCCATGGCCACGCTGGGATTATACTGGCTGCAACCGCCGCCATCGGCATCGACCCGAAAGTTGCCGCCGATGGTGTCGCCGTTGGCCTTATAAAGCTGGGCATAAATGTCGAAACTGCCGGTGCGGTTGTCGTGCCAGGTGATCACAAAGCTGCTACCGTTCGATGCTACGCTCGGAAGATATTGGGAACTGGCGCCGTTGTCCACCAGAATATTCCCGCCGACGCTGTCGCCGTTGAGCTTGTACCGCTGGGCGTAGATGTCGGCATCGCCGTTGCGGTAGTCCTCCCAGGCGATCATAAAACCGCTATCGCTGGCCGCCACATCGGGGTTATATCCATGGTTGCTGACGACGTCTCTGACCAGGAAGTTGCCGCCCAGCGGCGCCCCGGCCGGGTCGAACAACTGGGCATATATCTGTCCGAGCCCGCTGAGGTCGTAGCCGTCCCATGTCACCACAAATCCGCCGCCCGGCAGAAAGGCCGCCTTGGGATCGTAGCCATATCGCCTGAAGGTGCCGGAGGTATCGTTGATTGCGAAGTTCGAGCCCACCGGGTTACCTGCCGCGTCGTAGCTCTGGCCGTAGATGTCAATGGTGCTCCAGGTGCCGTCGTCGTTACGCATATCGTACCAAACCGCCACCGAGTTGCCGGAGGCATCCATGGCCACCGAGGCATCCCACTGGTCGGCGGTTCCGGTATCGTTATTGGCCATGAAATTGGCGCCTATGGCTGAGCCTGTCGCATCATAGCGCTGGCAGAATATGTCGTAGTATCCGTCGGGATTGAAGCGGCCATCATACCAGACCACGGCAAACCCGCTGTCATTGGCGGCGATGCTGGGGTTGTAGCAGTAGATGGAGGCAGTGTCGTTCACAATGAAGTTGCCCCCCACTGCCAAGCCGGTTGCATCATAACGCTGGGCGTAAGCGTCATAGTAGTTACCGCTGCGGTAGTCGTACCAGGTGATCACGAAACCGCTGTCGTTGGCCGCCACATTGGAGGCGCCCCAAAGGTACTGGTCGTAGCCGGTGTCGTCATCGTTCACCCAAAAATTGCCGCCCATTGTATCGCCATCGGCATTGAAGCGCTGGGCAAAGATGTCCCAATGGCCTCTGCGGTTGTCGAACCAGGCGATCATGAACCCGCTGCCGTTGGCCGCCACGCTGGGGCACCAAGTTTCATCGCTCCCGCCGTCGCTCACCTCAAAGTTGCCCCCCAGGGCCAAGCCTGCCTGGTCATAGCGCTGGGCGTAGATATGCCAGTCGGCATTGCGGTTATCGTCCCAGGTGATCACGAAACCGTTGTCGCTGGCGGCCACGCTGGGAAAATTCTGTTCGCTGTTTGTGGCATCGTCATTCACCAAAAAGTTGCCGCCCACCGGCAAGCCGGAGGCATCATAGCGCTGGGCATAGATCTCCCAGTTGCTTCCGTTGCGGAAGTCCTCCCAGGTGATCACAAACCCGCTGTCATTGGCCGCCACGCAGGGGTATTCCTGGTTGTCAATGCCTCCGTCGTCATTGACCAGAAAGTTGCCGCCCAAGGCTGAGCCTGTCGAGCCATAGCGCTGGGCATAGATGTCATAGTCGTTTCCGTTGCGGTGGTCGTACCAGGCCACCACAAAGCCGTTGCCGCAGGCGGAGATCGACGGTTCATAAGCATATTTACCGGTGAAATCGTTGACCATAAAATCGTCCCCCACCTGGTTGCCGGAGGCGTCAAAAAGACGGCCGAATACCTGGTGATTCCAGCTGTTGCGCTGGTCGTACCACACCACCATCATCTCCCCGGTGGGCAGCAGGGCCGCCTTGGGGTCGTACTGGTAGCCGGCGTAAAAGCCGATGCCGGTGATGTCGTCATTCACCAGGAGGTCGTCCTTGATCAGGCCCTTGATGGCCGGCCGGGGCTGGGCCGGAACGGCCTGGCGGGGTGCGGCCTTGATTTTTTTGGCAAAATACGGTCGCTGGGTATCCCGGCCGTCCGCCCTGCCGGGCATCTGGGGCATTCCCGGCAACTGGGGCCTGCCCGGCTGGTGCTTCAACTGAACTGGCTGTTGTTTCTGGGCCTGGGGCCCTTTGTTCCGCAGATGCGGCAGCAATGGTTTGCCGTCTGGTGCCAACTCCGGCTTGGCCCAGGCCAGGCTTCCCGCCAGGATCAGCGCCGTCAAGAGTGCCCACTTTCTCAGCATAGGGGATTCCTTTCTTTGGTTTAGGTCCAGTTCTAATGGTTTTGTCAATCGTCGCCCTTTTCCATCATCTCCCTTAGCAGTGGCATCAGCTCGATGCTGTAAAGGTCTTTACGCTCCTTGTCGAGCGTGATGATAACGCTGCGGCCCATCAGTTCACCCTCCGGCCTGATCCCGAACTCCGCCGACTCGAAGGTCTCCTCCCAGTCTGACCCCGGCCGGGTCGCCCGGCAGATCAGTACGTAGCGGCCCCGGCCCCTCTCCCGGATCCCGGTCACCCGGCCCTCGATCCGGGCGGCCTTTCCGGAGGCCTCCAGCATCCGGAGTTTGACGCTCCGGCCGGCCGGGCTCCGGCCGCCCTCGATATCGCCGAAGATGTAGAACACCCCACAGGCCAGGGACAGGGCCAGCAGGCCGCCGATGGTCAGCAGCAGCGGCCCCAGCCAGAAGTGGGAGAACTTGATCAGCTGTGCCTGCTCTGGTTCATTGGGGTTGTACCTGACCCCGACCTCGGACCCAATGCCGAACTCCGGGCTGGAGCTGCCGGTGCTGCCCCGAAAGCGGTGGGCCTGACCATCGGAAGTAATGAACTCCACCACCGGGTAATAGGCCGGTCTGGGGCTCTCCTCTTCGTCGGCCACCTCGCCCTGCTCGATAGCCACCACCCGGCCCTGGGCTGGCAGGCCGTTCCGATACAGGGCAACCCGTCTCCCTCCCCAGACCAGCCCGCTGATCAGGAAAGCCAAGCCCATGCCTCCGAAAAGAAACAAAACCGCCCATTTCATAGGATCGCCTTACTTTTAGCTTGGCAGAGGTGATTCGGTTTGACGGCTTTAATACAATGCTCTTGGGGCCGTCGGCTGCCCTTGAACCCTTCACCGCAGCCGGACATCGTCCGTGGATTACTGCCTTGCCGGATCAGTACGGCCAGCCCGGCGGACCGGGAATGGTCTTGGCCGGCGTGGCCGGCGTCTCGTCCTCCCCGCTGTTGGCGATGATGATGGCCGCCACGGTTCCCGCCACCAGCGCCGTGGCCCCGGAAACTATGGCCGCGGTGGAGGCATACCAGGCGGTGGCGGTGGCCGCGCCCATGCTGCCCAGCTTGATGGCCGCTCCGGCCCACAGCATCATGAAGGATATCTTGGCGGCGGACATGGCCACCGGATGCCGGGCCGAGTCGCCCTTGCTGACCACGGTGGTCATTTTCTCGCCCACCATCACTTCCTCCCCGTTATCCCCTTTGATGCCCACTTCGCCCTTAAGCACGTCCAGCTCGGTGGAATCTCCTTCCACATAAATGGCGAACACCGTGCCCCGGATGCCGGCCACGGCGGTGGGGGTTTCCACCAGGAACTTGGAATCCAGCGAGCTCATCTTGCGGACGCATCCCAGCACCTTGCCGGTCCGGACCTTGAACGAGTTGACCACGCTGACTGAAGGCTTCTTCTGCTTCTCCATCCGCTGAATAAGAAGCAGGCTCTTGTCCTTCATCTTCAGCACGCTTCCGTCCTCCAGCACGATCTCGGCCTCGGACCCGTCCTCGGTGGATATCTTGTCTCCCGATCCCAGCTTCATCTTAACCGAGGCCCTGGCCCAGGTAATGCCCTGGGATTTCTGGACCTCGACCTGGCCCTTCATGAAATTGATCTTGGCCTCGGCCGGCTTGTATTCGGCCAGGGCCGGGGCAGCCAGCCATAGCATTTGCAGGGTGATGACTGCCAAGCTGACGGCTTTTTTGTATGAATTACTGTTCATCATTTTGTTTTCCTTTCGCCTATTGCAGCTTGACTATCTTTTGGGAGGCGCTCCGGCCTGAGGCATTCAGCCTGACTACGTATACTCCGGCCGACAGGGCCCGGCCCCCGTCATTGCGGCCGTCCCAGACCTGGGAATAGTACCCCGGCGGCAGGTTCTGGCTGACCAGGGTTCGCACCCTCTGGCCGGTTATGTTATAGACCGCCAGGTTTACCAGCCCGGCCTGCGGCAACTGATAATCGATCGTCGTCCGCTGAATGAAGGGATTGGGTCCCATCCGTCCCAGTCCAAAGGTTAAAGGCGTCAGGCTCCGTCCGTCAAACGGGCTGGAGGAATAGACCACCGCCAGTTCCTGGGACCCTGAAAAACCGATGGCCTTCTGGGTCTTCAGATCGAAGGCCTTTCCCTTTTTCCGGTCCAGCAGGTAGAGATAACCTCCGCTCCCCAGCTCCCCGGTTATCTGGACGTTCAGCACCACCGGCTGATCGGCCTGGGCCGTTTCTATCATCAGCGGCCATTCGATATAGTCGGCCGCCGGGCGGAAGTCGTACTGGTATTCCCGGCACGGTCCGCGGTTCCAGTCTTGATGAGGAATATAGGCCTTGATGATGCTGGCAATGAACGGCGGTTTCTCGGCATCCAGCCGGTCGTATTTCTCCCGGGCCTGGGGCGAGACCCCGATTTTGACCCCTCGGTCGGACGATTTGCCAGAGGTTACCACCAGATCTGCCTGCCAGAGTATGTCATAAGCAGGCTGAGCTTGGGGCTTGCCGTTTTTCACCCCCAGCGGGGATATCTGCAGGGTGCAGGGCCGGACGGCATAGCCGGCATAGCCATTCCAGGCCCGCAGACTGTCAGCCGGATTGAAGGGGGTCAGGCTGTCCCACTGCCCGTTGTCGTTCACCAGATCGTTGGTGGGGTCGTTCCAGGTCCACAGCCTCTGGCTGAAAACCGAATTCACCAGGGAGTCGCTGTAGGGCAGGTAATGGAAGGCCGTGTCCTGCCAGACCACGGTGATTCTACTGAGCTCCAGAACGTTGTTAAAGGGCATGCCGATCAGGTTCCAGCCGCTGTCCACCGGAATGTAAGCAAACTCCCCGGGGGCGGTGCCGATGACATCCAGGCTGGCGTCCCCGGCCGAGGCCAGCCAGTAGGCCCGGCCGTTGGCCAGTTTCGGGTTCTCGCTGTACCCGGCCCCCGGCCGGTACCCAAACATCCGCCAGGTGGAGTCCGAGTAGGCCCCCAGGTCGTCCCCAAAGTTGCCTGCAGCCGTGCTGTCATTCGGCACCAACGGCAATGATACCAGCCGGTAGGCTCCGCCGGCCCAGGCGGTGTTCAAAGTTTCGCTGGGCTGGACGGTGAAGGTCCAGGGATTGGGCGCCGCCAGGCTGTCCGGCCTCAGCTGGTTGCCGGTCTGATCGCGCAGGGAGTCCACCCGGAAACTGTAGGTCACGCCCGGCGAGAAGCGGTTGTGCCTCAGGTAAAGCCACTGGGCTCCGGCATCCCAGCTTCGGGTCCAGCCGCCGGGATCGGGGGTACAGGTGAATCGCAACGAAAGGCTGTCCACCGGTTCGCTGAAACTGATCATCACCTGCTCGGATATAAGGACCCCTGACTGCCCGGCCGATGGCTGGGCAAAACTGATGTACGGCCCCAGGGTATCGGCCTCGGCCGTGGTGACAAACCCGATGCTGTCGCGCCCGGCCAGGGCATTTCCCGCCGTGTCCTGCACCCCCAGCACCCTGACGGTGTAGGATGTCAGTCCGGCAAACTGGCTGTGATTGAAAATTATAGAGGTGGAGTCTGCGCTCCAGGCGGTATCCACCAGCCCGGGATTCGGAACAAAGGTATAGCTCACCAGCGATTTTTTAACCGGCTCGGAGAAGGTGATCCGGACGCTGTCCGCAAGCCCCACCGCCGAGGCGCCGTCCAGGGGGACGTTGGAGGCAATGTACGGCAGGGTGGTGTCCATTGCCGGGTTGTAAATTACCATAGAATCCCGCCCCAGGGTGAATTCGGGATTATCAGTGAAATTGCCGACGTGGCTGAGAACTATCGATCCACCGTCGCTGTTGCCCAGGATGTTCCGGGTGATAATGTTCGGGAACTGCCAACCCGGGATGGCCCCGTTGTCGTAACGCCCGGCCACCATGGTGGATTCGTCGGCCGCCTCCGAAAACCCGGTGTTGAAATCCGAGGCCAGGTAGTTCAGGGTGATCAGGCTGGCGTCGGCCACCAGTCCGGCCCCGGAGAAGGACCAGGTCTTCCTGAGGCAGGCGCTGGAATCATTGACCAGGGGATACCCGGCCCCTTTGATCCCGGCGGTGACGAAGGCCGGCACGGTGTTGTTGTACACCTGAATGCTGACCGGCGAGGATCCGCCGGGCGCCGTCCCCAGCTCGTAGATGATGGTGGTATCGGCGGTCCAAGGTATCAGTTTGGCCAGGTTCCCGTCCACGAACCCCCCGGCCGGGATGACCGAACCCAGACTGTCCATGGCCAGCGTGTTGAGGCCGGTAGCCAGCATGTTGTTAAGGGTCAGGATGCCGGGAACCGTCCGGCTGGCATGCATCTGCAGACCGCCTGCGGAGGACACCGTCAGGTTGTGAGGCCCGTTGACGGACGGGAACTCCGGGTCCGAAGTGGTGTCACTGCCGGTGGAGCTGTATTCCAGGGTGGCCGCCGGGCCGTAGGTCAGCCCTCCCGAAATTATCCGGCCGCTGGTCTGGCGGTAGGCGGACCGCACCTGAACCGTTCCGGACATCCCCGCCGGGCTGTTGAGCTTCAGGCTGTCCAACCCGGTAACCGAGGTTGGAATGACGAACATGGACGGGCTGTTGAGGATCTCCAGGGTCGAGGTGCTGTCGGTGGCCAGCTGCCCCATCAAGGGACTGACGGTGTCGCACAAGGTCAGGGCATTGGCCCCCACCGCCAGCACTCCCTGCTGCAGGCTCAGCGCGCCGTTGATCCGGACCGACCCGGCCAGGGCGATGGTGTCGTTGGACAGCAGGCCCAGGGACAGGGTCAGGTTGTTCAGGTCGGTGACATTGGAGGGCAACTCGTTGCCGGCCGCCATGGAACCTCCTCCGTGTGATCCGTAGACCACGTCCACCGGTCCTTCGCGCACCGGCGGCATCATCAGTATACCGGAGTTGCGGATGGTGGTCACTCCGGAACGCAGAGTCAGGTTGACCGAGTTATCCACCGCCCCCTGCCCCAGCGTCAGAGTATCGTGCACCACCAAAGCGGCTGTGACCAACAAAGAGCTGGGACGGTTCCAAGACAGTTTGCTTAGATGATTCAGGGTCGATGGCATCACATAGCCGATGGCACCGCCCTGGAAGACCAGGGACGAAGTGCTGTCGGTGTTTAGCAGCCCGGAGCCGGTCAGGCTGTCGCCAATGGTCAGGGTATGGGAACCTACCGTCAGGTCGCTGGCCGTATAAAACCTGCCTGTGCATATTATGTCGCGGCGCATTATATTGCCATAAATGCTGTTCAGGAACAGGCTGCCGCCGGTGATCCCGGGAAGCTGGGCGGGAAGCACGTAGCTGCTGTTGAAGTTGACCTGGCAGGAATCGCCCACTATCAGTTCCCCGGCTGGTCCCACCGTGTCGATCATACCGTTGCTGGAAAAGTATCTGCCGTTGAACACCAGGCCTCCCGGGAGAGAAAGACTGGTCGATATGCTGATGGTGTCATTGTTGACTATTAGTGTGTCGTTGGCACCCTTAATCGTCAGGTAACTTATGCCCCAGGTTCCCTGAGGCATCTCCGGCCCGGCCGTGATGGTGCCCGCCCCGTATTCCAGGCCCACCTGGTTTACGAAGACCACCGGGCCGGCCCCGCTCATGCTGCCATTACCGCTCCGGGAGATGGTTGACCCATCCTGGAAGGTCAGTTTGCGGCCGCCGTTGTCCAGGGTCCCGTTGACCAGCTCCAGCCGGGAGTGGACCAGCAGGGTGTCGGACATGGTGATCACCGCCGGCCGGTTGATGGTCATGGTTCCCACGTCGCGGAACATTACTGGCAGACTGACGGGCGAGGTGTTGCCGCCCATCAGGGCCAATTGCGAAGCCCCGTCGCCCATGAAATTGCCCGAAGTCTGGTAGATCGGACCGAACAGGGAGAGACGGTGGCCATTCAGGTTGAGGTAGTTGGCCAGCAATTTAAGGGTGTCCATCACCGCCAGGTCCTTGTCCAGGTACACCTGGTCGCCGGCACTTTCGATGATCAGCTGGTTGACGGTATCCGGCAGGCCCGGCCCGGCGTGGTATGGCCCGGTGCCCCAGGAATAGATGCGGTAGTCGGCCCCCTGGCTGTATTCCCGGCTCCCCTGATTGCGGATCACCCCCTCGTCCCAGCCCGTCGGGTACAGGCCGAACATATCACTGTACGACAGGGTGGCACCGGCCATCAGCTTGAAGGCGCCCAGGCTGCCCTGGCCCAAGGCGTTCCATTCCGGCATCAGCAGATGGGACCCCGGAAAGACCACATAGTCTATATGCCCGGTCAGCATCTCGCTTTGACCATCGTAACGCTGGGTGTCCGCGCCGCAGAAAACGATGGCGGTGGAGTCGGGGCCCCCGCCGGCGATGCCGGCCAGCATATGGAAGTAATTTCCGTACAGGAACAGGGTGTCTATCCCGGGGCTGAGACTGTCGTTGAGGTACAGCCAGCCCGGATCATAGATCTCCAATTCGCCCCTGACATACAGCTTGCGGTTGCCGCCCGAGCCCAGCAGGGCATTGGCGCCGTAAAGTCTTAAATCCTGCACATCCAGTTCGGGCTTGGTCGGGCTGGTTAATATCAGGACCCCGGGACCGGTGCCTTGGACGCTGAGATCCCTCATTGAAAATGACGGCCCTCCCGGCAGAACGTGGTCCCCCGCCTGCTGGAAGCAGTCCCACACTATGTTCCCAAAGGCCTGGTCCATTCCGGCCGGGGTGTTACTCATCACCCCGGTGATGAATATGGTCGAAAGGCTGTCCCAGGAGGCTGCCGGGATGGTGTCGCCGTCCATCTGATGCATGTAGTTGCTGAATGGCCCGAAGGCCAGGCTGGCCCCGGGCAGCATGGTAAAGGCTCCCCCCTGCCTCTGCAGAAATCCGTCCACCTGCAGGTCGGTTCCCGGACCGTCGCTGACGATGACATCGGCGTTGATGTTCAGCCCGCCGTTGATCACCATCTGGTCTACGGTCACCGCATAGTCCACATCCACCGAATAGCCCGAGGGAATGAAGATCAGGCTGTCGCTGGCGGCGTTGGGCAGCAACATCATGGCGTTGCCGGTCCAGCTGAAGCCTCCGTCGTCAGAGTAGTCCCAGGTCCAATATTCGCTCCAGAAACCGGGGCTGACGCACTGCCAGATCCGCTGGGGGACCTTGCCCACCACGAACAAATCGCTGTAGTTGCTGGCGATGCAGTAAACGTCTCCGTCCTGGTCCACCTTGATGTCGGCGTAGCGCAGGTTGGGCTCCACGCTAATGCTGTCCACCACCAGCGGGGCGGGCAGGCGGGGGTCCACCAGCTTGATCTGCCCGGTCCTCTGGCAGCCGATGTAGATCAGGGAGTCGGTGGGATTGTAGGCCACCACGCTGACCGAGTCCCCCACCGCCACCGAATCCAGCACCCCGGCCAGGTTGATGAACTGCAGGGAATGCTGGCTGGAGCCGTTGCAGGCGATGAACATCCGGCTGTTGAGGGGGCAGAGGGCGAAATTGACCGGGTTGTCCCCCACCGCCAGCACATTCTCCAGGGTATTGGCGGCGGTGTTGACCACGGCCACCTGGTCGGTGTTGGGCAGGGACAGGTACAGCCGGCTGCTGCCGGGGTTGGAGGCCATCTTCTCGTTGAAGTTGGAGCCCAGGCCCGGCAGGTAGATGGATGTCACCCGGGCATCGCTGGCCCCGTCGAACACCCCCAGCGAATCCAGCCAGGCGTGGGGAACATAGAGCCGGTTGGTGGGGCCGAAGTGGTGCATCGCCCCCTTCCAGGGAGAGAGCAGGCCCTGGTAGGCGTAGGTGGCGGCGCCGTGGATCAGGGTCTGGTCGTTGAAATCGTCCCACAGGTAGATCTTGTTGCTGACCGCGTTGTACTCGGCCAGGGTCCCTCCCTGATAGCCCCCCCAGGTGGTGTCCAGGGCATTGGCGGCGCAGTCGATGGCGTAGAAATACTCGTTGCCGCCCTTGTAATAGACGCGGTCGTTGACCGAATCGTAGACCATCGGGGCGGGCGACATGGCGCCCGGCACCTCCCCCTGGGGTTCGTCGCTTGAGCAGTCGAACCAGTACACCCGGCTCGACCAGGTGCCGCCGCAGTACATCCGGTGGCTGGCCGGGCTGTAGGCCAGGTATTCCGGAATGACGGTGACGCTGTCGATCGGGACCTGCTTCTTGAGCCCGTAGCGCACCGCCTGGGCCGGCAGGGCCAGGGCCAGCACCAGGGCCGCCGCAAACAGAATTTTCTTCATGTTATATTTCCCCCTGAATGTAGGTTGAACATTAGTTCAGAATTATTGCTTTTGAATAAAACTTTAACACAACCGGCGGAATAAATCAATGTGTTTTGTAAAATTTTCCGGTCCTCAGTCCGTCTCCACCTCGTAGTCCGGCTCCTGGTCGTCGATGGTCCCGGTATGGGTGCTTTGATCCTTATCTTTCCCCGGAAATGTGATGTCGTTTGTCTGAACCTGTCTGGTTTTTTGCTTGCGCCCGGCCCCGGTCCCTTCATGGCCCTGCAGCCCTCCCCGGTCTCCGGTCTTCTGGCTTTTGGACCTAAGCAGGGCCTGGGGGCTCAAACTGACCCCGCTCTGGGAAACCCTCTGGTCCAGGCCGGTGGCAAAGGTATCCCTGCCTTCGTCCAGGATGCCCTTAAGCTGCCGCCGTTCATCGGAAGACAGCTTGTACCCCTCACGGTCCAAGGCCTCGTCCAGGCCAGCCTCCAGCCGGGACCGGAACTGCTGGTCGCTGAAAGCCCGTTCCAATACTTTTTGCAGAACTTCTTCGGCCATCGCTGTCATCCGTCCCCTATCATCAAATCACTGCTCCCCATTCCCTATTCGAGCCCATCCAGTTCCACCGGCTCGTCCTTGGGGTGGCAGGTGCCGCACCAGATGGCGTCCGAGACCGCCAGGCCCTTGAGTTTCCCGGTTTTGTCCCGGAAGGAGTCCAGCAGATAGGGAAGATTCTTGGCGTGCTCCTTGCACACCGAGCGCCCGCAGAAACTGCAGACCGCGTTGGCCGGGCGTTCGCAATGCCAGCATTCCATTTATTTTATCTCCTGAAATATTGTTTTATGAATTACTGCTGTTTTTCCCACCGTGATTGTTCATTGCCGATGGTTCAATGAAAACTGCCGTCAGCTCACCTTGTGCCGGGTATCCTTCAACCTGCGGCTGGAGGCCTGTTCCAAACTCTTGTAGAAATACAGGTGCTCCCCCAGCAGGCTTTCGTTACTGCTGTTTATTTCTTTCGGGATTGAATCCGATTCTGGCTTTCCGCGGTGCGGGTTTTTCTTCCTGCTTTTTAATTGCATTAACAATGGCCAGAATATATTTATCGTGCGTTGCCAGTTTGCGGTCGTGTTCGGCCACTTTTGAAGCCAATTCCCCGTTACCGGCCAGAAGGTTCCTTAAGTAAACAAAGGCCCTTACCACAAAAACGCTCATCTCTACTGCCCGTTTGGAATTCAACACCGTTGCGGCCATGATTGCGCCATGCTCGCTAAAAGCATATGGCAGATAGCGCCTGCCGCCCCAACTTGAGGTGCCAATTTGGCACTTCAAACCCTCATATTCATCGGAGCTTATCCTGAAGACAAAATCAGCCGGAAATCTCTTGGCATTTCTAGTTACCGCCCGGTTCAACGCTTTTGTTTCAACGCCGTAAAGAAGCGCTAAATCCGCATCCAAGATCACTTTTTGGCCTCGCATCTGCAATATTTTTGATTGAATGATGCTAATTGAATACTTTGCCATATCTACTTCACCGTTTTAAACAATAAAATTTTCAAACATACTAATAATTGAATCAGTTCACCTTGTGCCGGGTATCCTTCAACCTGCGGCTGGAGGCCTGCTCCAGGCTCTGGTAGAAATACAGGTGCTCGCCCAACAGACTCTTGAAATCATCCTTGTGCAGCTGCAGCACCAGGCCCTGTCCCTGGGAGACCACGCTGGCGGTCCGGGGCATGTCCAGCAGCAAAGCGATCTCCCCGAAATACTCGCCCGGCCCCAGGGCGGCCACCCTGTTCTTCTGGCCCTCCCGCTCCACCCAGACCTCGAACTGCCCCTCCTTGATGATGTAAAAACTGTCGCCAATCTCGCCCTGGGTGATCACCGCCTCGCCCGGCTGGCAACGCCTGGGGATCAGCCGGGAGGCGGCCATGGCCACCTGGGCCGGGGCGAATTCCGAGAACAATGGCAGTTTTACCAGGAACCCCCGGTTCTCCAGCAAGCGGTCTATCCTGGGGCCCAGGTCCACCTTCTGGGACATTAGAAGTTCAAAGTCCGCCCGCTCCAGGGTCAGCAGCGAACAATCGGTAACCGCCCGGGCGGTGGCAGTCCGGGGGACCTTCTTGATCAGGGCTATCTCGCCGAAGTAGTCGCCCCGGGCCAGCAGGGCCGCTGTCTGGGCCGGACCTCCCTCCTTCTGGATGGAGATCTCCACCTGCCCGGACTTTATGATATAGAACTTGTCGCCCTCCTCGCCCTGCCGGATGATGGTCTCCCCGGCCCTGCGCCGGTCCTCCTTGAGCCGGGAGAAGAACACCTTGGCCTCCTCCGGGGAAAGCTCCCAGAACCGGGCCACCCCGGTGATCACGTCCTGGGCGTCCTTTTTCTCCCGGGAGAGCTTTTTAAGGGTCAGGCCTTCGGACCAACGGCAGCCGGACATCAGGTACTGCTGGGCGATCTCCCGTTCTTCCCAGTACAGGCTCTCGTAGGCGGTCTTGAAGGTGTTTTTGGCAAAATAGGACCCGGTGATCCGGGAGATGTAAAAATACATCTCGTCCAGCAGGCCCTTGAAGGCCGGGCTCCGTTCCAGTATCCCCCGGTCGCGCTCGAAGCGCTCCTCGCTCTTGTCGCCGTACAATCTGATGGGCCAGCCTTTTTCGATCAGCACCAGGTTCAGGCGGTCGTCCATGGCCTTGGCCGAAGACTCGCCGAAGAAGGCGGAAAAATGGGTGCGGGATAGTTTGTATATTTTAATGGCGGCCTGGCGCATCCGGCGGCGTTCGGAGTCGGCCGCTTCAAAGGTGGAGGTTTCGGGCTGCCAGGAAGTGCCCTTGATGATCAGGTACAGCCACAGCAGGGCCAACGCCTGCATCAGGGCCGGAAAAATATCCAGCCGGGCCGGCAGCCGCCAGATGGTCATCACATTCTGGCTCAGCAGTCCGGTCAAAACGATCATCCAGAAATACTCCAGCGAAGATCCTTCGTTATTCCAGTAAAGCGACAGCACCATTAAAAAGGTTGACCAGAGCAGCATGATCCCCAGCGCCTGGGGCAGGGAAAATCCCGGGTTGACGGCGATCACCAGCATCATTAAGACCCATAACGCCCCCCACAGCCAGCGCTGCCATTGCCGCCACCGCCTGAGGCTGGAGTAAGAGAACTGGCTGAACCCGGCCAGGGCCAGGGCCCCGGCCGATCCCAGCCAAAGATAGGGATGGATGCCGGAAGTGAACGAGGCCAGCGCCATTTGCCAGAGCGAAGCCAGCAGCAGGCACCAGAATACCAGGGAAAGATGGGATCCCCGGTAATAGGAGTGGACTCTCAGGAACACCAGCAGGGCCATGGCCCCGAATGGCAGCATCAGCAGTACCCTGGCCCAGTTCGGCAGCAGGGAGATAAGCAGGGCCGCTGCTCCGAATAAGACCATCAGGCTCAGGGAAGCCAACAGCGGTTTCTGGCGCACCATTTTTAAAAGGCCTTGCCAGGCCCCGGCGCCAATTTTAACGATATGTTTGCGCAGGGCCGCCAGCGCGCCCAGCAGAGCCAGGAACAGGACCGCCGTCAGCCACCACCGGGCCTGGGCGCTGGTGACGGTCAAGAACTTATGCCAGATCCGGGCGGCTTGCAGCCGCCAGAAATACAGGGCGATGCCCAAGGCGAAAGCCGACCAGGCATAGCTCCAAAGCTTGAAACCGGCGTAGATCTTTTCCTGCCGGGAGAACGGTTCCCTGGATTTGATCTTGGCCTTCAGGTCTTGCTTTATGAACTGGGCGGCTTTGGTCTTCAGCCCGGGCAGTTCCAGCCAGTCCACCAGCATGTAGTAACCGTCAAGTTCCAGGCTGGGGTTGAAGTTGGCGAAGACCGAGACAAAGGAAAGAAAGGCGAATTTGTAAAGCAGGGGGTTCAAAAAGAAGCCCGGCATCAGGACGGCCGCCAGGGAAGCCGCTCCGGCCAGGAAGGCCTGGGTGTATGGCCCCACCAGGGAGATGAACAATCTCTGTTTCTTGGGCAGCAACCAGGCGTCGGTGGTATCGACATAAAATGCCGGAAAGCCCAGGTACAGGATGGTCCCACCGCTGTTGACCTTCCGCTGGTAGTGCTTGCAGGCCAGGGCGTGGGACATCTCGTGGGTGATCACCGCCAGGTAATTCAACAGCACCAGGATGATCAGGCCGGTCAGATAGGAGCCCGAGGATTTGAGAACGCTGTACTGGCCGCCTTTGACCAGGACGGCAAAGGAGGCCAGCCCGGCCAGAATCACCAGCCCGGAGATTATTTTTACCGGCAGGGAGAAGAAATATTTGAAGCCGCCCCGGTACAGGATGCCGGCCAGGTTGTCGAAGTTGGGGATGGGCCACTGCCGCTGGGGAAGGTTTTTTATCAGGTCCAGTATTCTGGCCAGCGGCTTTTGGTGCCTGATCCTCTGGGCCAGGTTCTGGTAAAAATTGGAAGGCCTTTGGGCCAGGAATCCTCCGGCAAAAAGTTCCTGGTACAGCGTGCCGATCCGGGAGAAGGCCAGCGACCCGAATTTACGGAAATAGTCCACCAGGATTTCCTGGATGGTCTTCCGGCCGGTAAAGGAGGAGTAAAGAAAATAGTCCTTGAGCCCCAGCTTGATGTAGCCCGTGCCCTCCGGGGCCTTGACCACAAAATACTCCTGGCCCTGGCGGTCGGCAAAGCAGGCCTCCTCGGCTCCCGGCTTCAGCCTGGGTTTCTGTTTGGAGAAATCCAAAGTGGCAACCAGCCGCTGCCAGATGGAAACGGTTGCTGTTTCGGTTGATGTGGCTTGGTCGGGCATGTTCACTGGTACAGTTTTTTGTTTTTGATGTGGCGGGCCGCAGACTCCGGCACCAGATAGCGGATGGACTGGGAGCGGCGGACCCTGTCCCGAATGGAGGTGGCGCTGATGTCTATCTGGCTGACCGGCAGGAACCGGAGCATCTTCCTCCAGCGGGGCTCCACTTCGTTCCGGGAATAACCGGGGCGGCTCAGCACGCAGACCGTGGCCAGTTCAAAAAGCTTCTGCGGTTCCTTCCAGGTGGAAAGCAATACCGCCTGGTCCAGCCCCAAAAGCAAAAAAAGCCCGGCGGTCTTGTATTTCGACTTCAAGGCTTTTAAGGTATTGACGGTATAAGACGAGCGCTTTGACCGTATTTCGATGTCCGAGACGCTGAACAGCCGGTTGCCCCTGACCGCCAGGCGCACTATCTCAAGGCGGTCCCTGGCCGGGGACAGTTTTTCCCCGCCCTTGTGGGGGGGCTGTCCGGCCGGAATGAAGATGACCCGGTCCAACCCCAGTATTTCCGCCGCCTGCTGGGCCACGATCAGGTGGCCCAGATGGATGGGATCGAAGGTCCCGCCGAATATTCCTATGCGCTTGGGTGTTGGCATTTGGTTTTCATCAAAGATTGCATGGAATTACATTTATAAGGAAACCAGGAATCGCAGGAATCAACCAGGATTCCTATTGTCATGAATTCCCATAAAATATATTACTTGACCCTGTCAATAACAAAATATTTTCCTGTCCTTCATGGTTTCCTTATAGTTTCGGTGTGTCCCGAGGGTTAGAAAACCTTGCAAGAATGGCATGGCTTCCTTAGATGGTTCCTCCGCTACTTGCCTTGGCTGCTGTCGGCGGCGGCCGGAGTGCTGTCCGGCAGGGCCGGCTGGGCTTTTACTTTTACCGGGATCTGCCCCAACAGTTTCTGGGCCTCCTGGGCCCAGCGGGTCTGGGGATACTGGGCCATCAGGTTTTCCAGGTACAATTTGGCCGGAGCGTAACGCTTCATCTTGAAATATATCCGCCCGGCGTCGAATTCCTTGTGGGCCAGTTTGTCCTCGATCTGGCCCTTAAGCTGGCGGGCTTCCGGGGCCCAGGTGGTATCGGACAGATAGGTGAAATAGAGGTTCAGCGACTGTCCGGCCTTGACCGTGGTCTCGCTCTGGTCCAGGGCGTAGCCCGGCGAATCCTTGTAATAGCACAGGGCGATCTTGAACCGGGACTCGTCGTCGTAGCGGCAGGGCGAGTAGGTGTTCAGGATCTGCTGGAACTCTGCGATGGCCCCGGGGTAATCCTTGGTCCGTAAATAGCACTCGGCCAGAAAGTAATTGGCGTCCAGGGCCAGCTTGCTGCCCGAGTAGTTGAAGACCACGGCCTTGAAATCGTCCATGGCGTCAACGTATTTCTTGTTCTGGAAGTACTGCTGGCCCCGGGCGTAGTGGTCGTCGGCCTCCATTTTTTTCACCATCGCTTTTTTGCCCCCGCAGGAAACCATGATCAGGGACGTGATCACCAGAATAAGCGGCAATAAGTGCTTTTTCATCTTGTCCTTTGTATTTATGGCTTTGTTTGGTTTTTTCTAGCTTTTCCAACCTTTAAAACTTTTACAACTTTCATATTTTTTACCACATTTACTGCCCTTGCTTCATTGCAAACCATCGTCACTGTCCCCAGACGTTGCGGTCCAGGCTCCGGTACTGGATGGCCTCGGAGATGTGGGTGGCGTTGATGTCCTCCGCCCCGTCCAGGTCGGCGATGGTCCGCGAGACCTTAAGTATCCGGTCGTAGGCCCGGGCCGAAAACCCGAATTTGCCGATGGCCGCCCTTAAAAGTTCTTCGGAGCCGGCGTCTATCCCGCAGTATTTGCGGATGTCCTTGGTCTGCATGTGGGCGTTGCAGTAGATGTGGCGCCGCCCCTGGTACCGGTCCAGCTGCAGCTGCCGGGCGGTGTCCACCCGCTTTTGGATCACCGTGGAGGGCTCGCCCGGCTCCTTTTGCGAAAGCTCCTGGTACTTAAGGGCCGGGACTTCGATGTGAATGTCTATCCGATCCAGCAGCGGCCCCGAGACCCTTGACAAATATTTTTGGATGGACTGGGGATTGCAGCTGCACTGGTGGCTGCTGTCGGTGTAATAACCGCAGGGGCAGGGGTTCATGGCCGCGGCCAGCATAAAGGAGGCGGGAAAGGTCAGCGACATGGCGGCCCGGGAAATGGTGACCTTGCCGTCCTCCAGGGGCTGGCGCATGACTTCCAGGACATTCTTGTTGAACTCCGGCAGCTCGTCCAGGAACAGCACCCCGTGATGGGCCAGCGAGACCTCGCCTGGCCGGGGATGGGCGCCGCCGCCGATCAAGCCGGCGTCGCTGATGGTGTGATGGGGCGAGCGGAAGGGCCGGGTGGCCACCAAGGCGGTGTTGGGCGGCATCAGTCCGGCCACGCTGTGGATCTTGGTGGTCTCCAGGGCCTCGTCCAAAGACATCTTGGGAAGGATGGTGGGAAAGCGGCGGGCCAGCATGGTCTTGCCCGAGCCCGGCGGCCCGATCATCAGGATATTGTGGCCCCCGGCCGCCGCCACCTCCAGCGCCCGCTTGACGTGGGCCTGGCCCTTGACGTCCGAGAAATCAACATTGTATCTGGCCGACTCGGCGAACACCTGGCCCATGTCCACCGTGAAGGGTTCTATCTGAAGCTGGCGGTTGAAGAAATCCACCGCCTGCCGCAGCGAGGACACCGGATAGACCTCCACCCCGTCCACGATCCCGGCCTCCCGGGCGTTCTCCAGCGGCAGCATCAGCCCTTTTAGTCCGGCCTGACGCACCGCCACCGCGATGGGCAAAGCCCCCTTGATCGGCCGCAGCGAACCGTCTAATGACAACTCTCCCATCACCGCCACCTCGGCGAAGCGGCCGGGGTCCAGCTGTTGGTGGGCGGCCAGGATCCCCAGGGCTATAGGCAGGTCAAAGGCCGAGCCCTCTTTCCTGATGTCGGCCGGGGCCAGGTTGACGGTGATCTTTTTTAAGGGAAACAACAGTCCGGAGTTCTTGATGGCGCTTTCCACCCGTTCCCGCGATTCCTTGACCGCGCTGTCGGGCAGACCCACCATGGCAAAGCCGGGCAGGTTGGAGCTGAGATCGGTCTCGATCTCCACCAAATAGGCGTCGATTCCCAGCACCGCCGAGGACAAAAGTTTTGAAAGCATGATAAATATTGGTTGTATTCATTGTCCCTGCGCCAGATGCTCAGGGGTTTATTGGTTCTTCAAATAATTCTTTGTACTCAGAGTCTGAACGCATCCCGGACATGCTGGAGCTGGGGCGGGCCCGCGCCCAATCTGACCCCTATCACGTCGAACCGGCAGTCCACCCGGCCGTACAGCCCCTTTTGGTAAAGGTAGCACTTGGCCAGGCGGCCCATCTGCTTCTGCTTGTTTTTGGTGACAGCCTGCAGGGGGTGGCCGTAGTTGTCGCTGGTCCTGGTCTTGACCTCGGCGAATACTAATATGCCATGGTCATAGGCGATGATGTCTATCTCGCCCTCCCGTCCCGGCCGCCAGTTGCGCTCGGTCAGCTTAAAGCCCTGGGACAGGAGATGCGATACCGCCAACTCCTCGCCCTTTTTTCCCGCTTCCTCTTTCGCACTCATACTCACACACTCCTCATCAAGTATACACAAACCGTTATTACCAAATAGACATGATTTAACGGATTATCGTCTTGCTTAAAGTATTTAGAATATCTGTGAAAATCCGTGCCCAAAGAAAATATCTCGTTCACTCCAGCAAGGCCCTGACCGGCGCATAGCTCCTGCGGTGGATGGGACAGGGCCCCAGTTTGGCCAAGGCTTTCTGGTGTTCCTTGGTGCCGTATCCCTTGTGCCGGACGAACCCATAGCCGGGATATTCCAACTCGTATCCCTCCATCAGCGAGTCCCTAAAACACTTGGCCACTATGGAGGCCGCGGCAATGGACAGGCTTAAGCCGTCGCCCTTGACTATGGATCTCTGGGATATGCTTGAGAACCTGGCCGGCAGCCGTGGGATCTTCTTGTTGCCGTCAACTATGATCAGCCCCGGGTCCTCCCGCAGGGAGCAAAGGGCAAATCTCATAGCCTTAAAGGTAGCCTGCAGGATGTTGATCCTGTCTATCCCGGCGGGGTCCACCATCCCCAGCCCCACTGCCACTGCCTGGGACAGGATAAGCCCCAGGGCCTGCCGCCGTTTTTGGGGTGTAAGTTTTTTTGAGTCATTGATCCCCACCAGCCGGCACCCCAAAGGCAGGATCACCGCCGCTGCCACCACCGGACCGGCCCAGGGGCCGCGCCCGGCCTCGTCCACGCCGGCAATAAGACAGGAGTGCTCCGCCGCCAGGGCGGCGTCGAATCCGGCCAGGCTCCGGCAGGCATTATTTTCCGCTTTGCTTCCCAAATTGCCTGACGCCTAAAAAGGGTTCGCCGGTTTCCCGTTAAGGAACAAGGCTCCCCCTGATTTAGGCGCTTGAAAATGGTTTAGGCTTTGGCCGGGGCTTCGACCGGGGCCGCTGCCCGCTGCTGCTTCTGGGCTATTTTGGCCGCCTTGCCGGTTAGTTTTCTCAGGTAGAACAGTTTGGCCCGGCGCACCGCACCCTGGCTGACCACTGTGATGGCTGCGATGTTGGGGGAATACAGAGGAAATATCCTCTCCACTCCGATCCCGCCCGAGACCTTGCGCACGGTAAAGGTGGCGCCGACCCCGCCGCCCCGCTTCTGGATCACCACGCCCTGAAAGGCCTGGAGACGTTCCTTGTCGCCCTCGACAACCTTGACCTGGACCTTGACGGTGTCGCCGGGCCGGAACTTTACCTGGGCGGTCTTGGTGAACTCGGCCGCGATGCTGTTTAGTACTGCCTGTTTGTTCATGGTTTTTCTTTTACCTCCGGTTTCTCTTAAAGGAGGGTCTCTCCTTGTTGGTTATATTTTATTGTTTGTTTTACCTGGATTTGCCACATAATGCACATAAGACACAAATCATTCTTGCCGGGAAAAATATTTTCTTGTCTTTAGCTCTGTATTCATCTCTAGCATTAATATTTATGTGGGTTTTGTGCTTTCTGTGGTTAATTATCTTGTTCTTCCAGCAATTCCCTGTCTTCTTTTGACAATGGTATCTTGGATAGCAGGTCCGGCCTGAATTCTTTGGTGATCCTCAGAGATTCCCCCCTCCGCCATTTCTGGATCTGGCCGTGGTGGCCGGAGCGCAGCACCTCGGGAACCTTCATTCCCCTAAAATCCTCGGGCCGGGTGTAATGGGGGTGATCCAGCAGTCCGTTCTCAAAGGAATCGCGCTCGGCCGACACCGGATCCGATATCGCTCCCGGCAGCAGCCGGACTATGGAGTCTATCACCGCCAGGGCCGCGATCTCGCCGCCGGAGAGGATGTAGTCGCCGATCGAGATGTCCAGGTCCACTATGGTCCGCACCCGCTCGTCGATGTCCTTGTAGTGTCCGCACAAAAAGGCCAGATGTTCTTCGGTCTTTAGACTTTTGGCCGTCTCCTGGGTGTAGGTCCTTCCCCGGGGCGAAAGCAGGATCACTTTGGGGTTTGGGTCTTTGGAACGTAGAGCTTCGACCGCCGCGAAGATCGGCTCGGGTTTCATGATCATCCCCGGCCCGCCGCCGTAGGGCTCGTCGTCGCAGACCCGGTGCTTGTCGTAAGCAAAATCCCGGATGTTGATCAGGTTGAATTCCACCAAACCCTTTTGACTGGCCAGCCCGATAATGCTTTCGCTTAGGGCCGCCGGGAACATTCCCGGAAAGAGGGTCAGCACCGTGATCTTCATCTCAGGCCCTCCAGGTCACGGATCACCATCCGGCCCTGTTCCAGGTCGATCTTCAGGATTACCGGGCCCTTGGATGGAACGTAGAACTTTTCCCGGTCCGACTGCACCAGGTAGATGTCCCCGGCCGGGTATTCCTCCACCTGGGTTATCTGACCCAGCTCCCGGCCCTGCTCCGAGACCACTTTAAGCCCGATGATCTGAAAGGTGTAATACTGCCCGGGCGGCAGTGGTTTCAGATCCTCGTCGAGTACCGCCAGCTCGGCGCCCTTCAGCTCTTCGGCCTGTTCCACGCTGACGACCTCTTTCAGCTTCAGCAGCCCGAACCGGTCCTGGGGCGAAAAACTCTCCACCACCACCGGCGTGATATCCCCGGCCTGCACCAGCAGCAGCCGGCTTTGGGGGGCAAAGCGCAAAGGGTTGTCCGAGTCCACCTTCACCTTAAGCGTCCCCAAAAGGCCGTGGGGCCTTACCACCGTGGCCACGTAGACCAGGCGCTCCCGGTCTATCCGGCCGGGATCAAAGTTCTGCATCAGATTCAAGCGCCTGCTGACTACTCGATTATTTCCAGGCCGGTACGCTTGCCGATCTTGGACCCGGCCGCCGACAGCAGGGTGCGGATGGACTGGGCGGTGCGGCCCCTTTTGCCGATCACCTTGCCGATGTCATCCTTGGCCACCCGCAGTTCATAGACCAGGGTGCCGGCATCCTTCTGGTTCTCGGTGATGCTGACCTTCTCCGGCTGGTCCACCAGCGACTTGACCAGGTATTCCACTAAATCTTTTAACATATTGGTTTAGTCCTTTTTCTTTTGGGCCGCCAGTCTTACCTTGTGGGATTTTTTGGTGGAAGCCTGGGTGAAGCTCAGCTTTACTTCCTTGGCGTCGCCGCCGGCCTTGACCGCGGCTTCGGCGGCCTTGATGATCCGCTGGGCGGTGGGCGAGGCGATGGCGCCGTTCTTCAGCCAGACCCGGGTCTTTTCCAGGTTGATCCTGGCTTCCTTGGGGTTGGCTCCGGGCCGGTAGGTTCCCAGAGTGTCCAGCTGGGCTCCGTCCTTCTTGGAGCGGGTGGGCGCGACCACTATCCGGTAATAGGCGATCTTGTTGGCCCCCATCCGGGTCATCCTGATTGATACTGACATTAACCTGTCTCCTCCTTGATGTTTTTTGTTTGTTTATCTTTATTACTAATTTGCCATTCAAGTAAGCGGTATACGATGGTTATACGGTTGAGATGCAATTGTCTCCCGATTGTTTGGACTATTGCGTCACCATTGTATCACCAAGGCATGACAATTGCTTGCCCCACGTATCGCCATCGTATCACCATGGTATGACAATTGTTTGCCGGACATCAGAACCCCCTTGGCATCTTGAACCCCCGGCCTTTGGAATTCATCATCTGCTTCATCATCCGCTGGCTCATCTCGAACTGGTTCAGCAGCTGGTTAACCTGCTGGACGCTGGTGCCGCTGCCCAGGGCTATCCGCCGCTTGCGGCTGCCGTTGAGGATCTGGGGCTTCTGCCGCTCCTGCGGCGTCATGGAACTGATGATGGCCTCTATGGTGCCCAGCGCCTTGTCGTCTATGGCGGCGTCCTGGGGCAGGCTCATCCCGCCCGGCAGCATCTTCATGATGTCGGAGAGCGAGCCCATCTTCTTCATCTGTTTCATCTGGCCGGCGAAGTCCTCTAACGTGAAGCTCTGCTGGCGCAGCTTCTCCTCGAGTTTCCCGGCCTGCTTCTCGTCAAAGACATTCTGGGCCTTTTCCACTAATCCGACCACGTCGCCCATGCCCAGGATGCGCGAGGCCACCCGGCTGGGGTGGAACTCCTCCAGGGCCGAAAGTTTTTCCCCCACCCCGATGAACTTGATGGGCTGGCCCGAGATCACCTTTAGGGACAGGGCCGCGCCGCCCCGGGCGTCGCCGTCCAGCTTGGTCATGATCACCCCGGACAGGGGCAGGGCTTTGGAGAACTCGGTGGCTATGTTGACCGCATCCTGGCCGGTCATCCCGTCCACCACTAAGAGGATCTCCTGGGGTTTGACGGTCTTTTGCACCCTCTCCAGTTCGGCCATCATTTCGGTGTCAATGTGCAGCCGCCCGGCGGTGTCCAGGATCAGCACGTCTATCAGTTTCTTGACCGCTTCCTGTTTGGCCTCCTGGCAGATCTGGGCCACGTCGGTGGAGTCCAGCTTGAAGAAATCACAGCCCACCTGCTTGGACAGGATCTCCAGCTGCTGCACCGCCGCCGGCCGGTAGATGTCGGCCGCCGCCAGCATGATCCGCCGGCCCGGCTTGGACAGGTGCTTGGCCAGCTTGGCGCAGGTGGTGGTCTTGCCCGAGCCCTG
Source organism: bacterium UBP2_UBA5202 (assembly GCA_002412795.1). GTDB lineage: Bacteria > Edwardsbacteria > AC1 > AC1 > EtOH8 > UBA5202. The sequence goes on from DHVS01000016.1 coordinate 143,519, forward strand.
CAGCCCGCAGACCATGATCACGGTGGGCGGCTGGGGGGAAAGCGCCAACGGCTGATTGACCGAGCCCAGGGTCTCCACCATCTGGTCATAGACGATCTTGACGAACTTCTGGCCGGGTGTGATGCTGGTCAGCACATCCTCGCCCAGCGCCCTGGCCTCTACCGCGGCCGCAAAGTCCTTGACGACTTTGTAGTTGACGTCGGCCTCCAGCAAAGCACGCCGCACCCTGGCGCTGGCTTCTTTGATGTTGGCCTCGGAGAGTTTGCCCTGCCCGCTTAGGTCCTTGAAAAGCCCGGTGAATTTTTCAGTTAAGGAGTCGAACATTTATTGTTAAATAATTTTCTTGTCTATCTTCCAAAGATATTTTTTGTAAAGAAATCTAAACAATAACCCTATCGGAATGTATATCAATAAAACTATTATTACTATTGCGAGACCTACAAGTATGCGCTGGAAATGGTTTTTTACCGTGAAAGAGTAATATACTTGAACAAAGAATATTACCAACACAGTTAAATAAACTAATATCGTTATGAATTTATTCTTGCCCATATATGGCTTTATAAATTACCTTGATGTAACGTTATTTTCGTGTTTTTCGTGGGCAACCCCCGGTAAATAGAAATCGCCGCCAGTTTGTACTGAATGATCCCTCAAAATACCGCCAGGGATCAGGCGGGTCTGACAGCGATGTTATGACCTAACCCCCGTCCCCTTCCCGATGCGGGAAGGGGTGTAGGGGTTGGGTTATTCCCGTTTGCCCAGCTGGCGGTCCAGCATGAACAGCGAGCCCTTGGAATCCCCCAGCATCTTGATCTGGTTCACTATCTCCAGGGTCTGGGCCTCTTCCTCCACCTGCTCGTCCACAAACCACTTGCACATGCTGGCCGAGGCGTGGTCGCCTTCCTTTTGGGCCAGGTTGACGATCTCGTAGATCATGGCCGTCACCTTCTGCTCGTGCTTGTAGGCGTCATCAAAGACGTTGAGCAGGCTGTTCCACTTGGCCGGCGGGGCGTCTATGGCCTTGAGCGCTATCTGGGAATTGGTGTCCTCCAGGAACTTGTAGAACTTCATGGCATGGCCCATCTCTTCCTTGGCCTGGACCTTGAACCACTGGGCGGCCCCGTTTAGGTTCTGGTCGGCGCACCATCCCGCCATACCCAAATACAGATAGGCCGAATACATCTCGGCGTTGATCTGCTTGTTGATGATCTCCTGAACGCTCTGCTTGATCATGGTATTCTCTCCTTTTTGTTTGTTACCTGTCACCCTGAGGCCGGCAAATTCAACCGGCTGGTTGAAGGGTGAATCTCAGCGCGTCATCCTTCGGTTAATGTGCGTTATACATTACTTTCCCTGTTTCCAATATCTCGGCGGTGAAACTGCGGGTATCGGGATGTTTGATTTCCTCCGGTGTCAGGGGCAGAGGCTCTATCCGGGAATCTACTTTCCCGGCATGCGAAAGCAAAAAAGCTATGTTCCGCACTCTTTTAGATTTGGAAAAATTCCCGGACACTATTGCAACATCTATGTCGCTGAAATGGCGGGGATTGCCCTTGGCCCACGAACCGAATAAAATTGCCTGATCGACCTTTATGTCACAGGACAATTCCTTCACGTATTGCAGCACTTTCCGCTTTATCAGCGTCAGGTTATTTTTTTTCGCAGCCATTTCCATTCCTTTCCGGTTTGCTCAAGAATGCGCTCTGCTTCAGCCCGGTTGCATATTTCCGAAAGCCGTTCCTTATATTCCGCATACCGGGCGTTGATGCAATACGCCGACAAGGTGTTATAAAACTCTTTGCACTTTTCTTCTTTCAATTCCAACCCGGCTAATTCCGCCAATCGCAGCAAGCTATGGACCGGCGCCGGACGCTTCCCGTTATTGGATATGATCGCCTTCATTATCTTTTCAACGGACTGCTGGCACATGAAAGCCACATACAAATAACGGCGGGTCTGGAACATAACTTCAGCCGTGTCCAGGTCGTACTTGGAGCGCTCCAGCCAATGCTTGACTATTTTATCCATCCGTATATTTCCTATATGCTGTCTGCTTTTGCTGATAACAGGTTCCAACTTCTCAAACTGTTTCAAACGTTTACAACAGTCCCAAAGTCTTGTGCCTTTCCAGTATCGCGTCCGCCAGCCTGTCCAGCGCCTCAAAGTCCTCTTTGCGCGGGGCGCCCTTGATGTAGACCGGATCCAGCACCTCGGCCTTGAGGTTGGCTAAAAGCGACTTGACGGTCTCCACCGCCTTGCTGCCCCAGCCGTAGGAGCCGATGATGCCCAGGATTTTTGTCTTTGGCCTTAAGGCCCCCACCAGCGCCGCGGCGTACAGCCCATGGGGATGCGGGCCCACCAACGCGGTCGACGTAGCCAGGACCACCGTGGCGGCGTCCACCAGGGAGGAGGCCAGTTCCCCGGTGTCGGTCTTGGTAAGGTTGAAGGGCTTTACGGCGATGCCCCTTTTGACCAGGGCCTCGGTCAGGTGTTTCACCATGGCCTCGGTGCTGCCGTGCATCGAGACCCAGGGTATCACCACTTCGTTCCTGACGTTATCCGAGCTCCAGTCCTTGTAGGCCTCCATGATGTGAAACGGCTTTTTATAAACCGGGCCGTGGCTGGGGCCTATCAGGTCTATGTCCATGGTGTCCAGCTTCTGCAGATGCTTGACGATGGAGCTGCGGAAGGGCATCATGATCTCGGCGTAATAGCGCTTTGCGCCCTCCAGCACGTTGGAGTTGCAGGCGAATATGTCGGTAGTGGCCAGGTGCGAGCCCAAAAAATCGCAGGTGAAAAGGACCTTGTCCTCTCTCAGAAAGCTGAACATGGTCTCCGGCCAGTGCACCCAGGGCGCCAGGATGAACTCGAAGGTCTTGTCGCCCAGCGAGAGCGTTTCCCCGTCCTTGACCACTGTGAACCTGTTCTCGGGGATGTGTAAAAGGTCCATCAGGAACCCCTTGCACTTCTCGTTGGTGACCACCGTCGCCTGCGGGAACTTTTCCGTCAGAAAACCGATGGAGCCGGAGTGGTCCTGCTCGGCGTGGTTGCAGACGATGTAGTCGAGTGCCTGGACGTCGTGCTCGGCCAGGTTGCCCAGCAGTTCCTGGTACCTGGCCGGGTCCACCGAATCCACCAGCGCTGTCTTTTGGCTGCCCCTGACCAGATAGGAGTTGTAGCTGGTGCCGTGGGGCAGCGGGATCAGCTCGTCAAAGAGCCTCCGGTCCCAGTCCTGTACCCCCACCGCGTATATGTTCTTCTTTAATTCCCGGATCATCTTTTTTAAATCCTAAATTCTAAGCACTAAAATCTAAACAATTCCAAAAACCAAATTTCAAATACCAAATTTAGTGATTAGGATTTTAAGTTTGTTTAGGATTTAGATATTGTTTTTTAGAGTTTGCAGCAGTTAGTCTTCCGGCTCAAAGGCATCCTTGTCGGCCCCGCACACCGGGCAGACCCAGTCGTCGGGCAGGTCATTGAAGGCTGTCCCGGGCTTGACCCCGTTGTCGGGATCGCCGGCCACCGGGTCATACTCATATCCGCAGACGGTGCAGGTGTACTTTTTCATGGCTTATCTCCCTTCTGGTTGGGGCAATTCATGAATTGCCCTTACGATTAAGGATCCGTTACTTTACGTACGAGGGCGCGTTCTGCTGGATCTTGCCGCCTTTTATTTTATGATAGTATTCGTAGGTCATGGGCTGCCCCTGGGCCAGGATCTGGGATTCCACCACCTTCCCTATGAAGAGCGTGTGGCTGCTAAGCTCCACGGTCTGGGTGACCTCGACATCAAAATGGGCCAGGCTGTATTCCAGCAGCTTGGGGTTGCCGCTGGGGCAGGCCTCGTATTTCATCCCGCTGAACTTGTCCACCTGGCGGCCGCACTTGAAACCGAAGGTGCCGATCAGGGTCAGGGGAGTCTCCTGGGACAGAACTGCGATGGAAAATTTTTGGGATTTTTTGATCAGCTCGTTGGTGTAGTTCTGGCAGTTCAGGCTGACCGCCATCAGCGGCGGCTCGGAGGTTACCTGAAAGACGGTGGTGGCTATCTGCCCGTTCAATTTGCCGGGCCCGTAGCTGGAGACCAGATACATCCCGTAGCTGATCAGCCTGAAGGCGTTCTTGTCCATCATCCGCCCCTGATGGCTTTGATCCGGGCGGCCCGGTCCGGGGCCCCGAAGACGGCCGCTCCGGCCACCAGCACCTCGGCCCCGGCCTCCCTGGCCAGGCGCGAGGTTTCGGGATTGATCCCGCCGTCGATGGAGATCAGCGCTTTGGTCTTCCCCTGGTCCTTTAGCTTCTTGATGGTCCGCACTTTGTCCAATACCTCCGGCATGAACTTCTGCCCGCCGAAACCGGGGTGGACGCTCATCACCAGAAAAAGGTCTATCCCTCCGATCACCGCCAAAACCTTGTCCAGCGGGGTCTCGGGGTTCACCGAGAGCCCGGCCTTGACCTTGAGCTTTTTGATCTGTTCTATAGCTGATGCCAGATCTTCTATGGCCTCGGCGTGGATGGTGATGTAGTCGGCGCCGGACCTGGCGAACTCCGGGGCGTACTTCAGTGGATCGGTGATCATCAGATGGGCGTCCAACGGCAGGTCGGTGATCTTCCTGATGGCCCCGGCTATGAACGGGCCGAAGGTGATGTTGGGGACAAAGTGCCCGTCCATCACGTCCAGATGCAGCCAGTCGGCCCCGCCCTGTTCCACCGAGCGGATCTCGTTCTTAAGTTCGGCAAAATCGGCCGACAACAGGGAAGCTGCGATTAGGGTCATTTCGCAAAATCAAAAAGTAAAATGAAAAACAAAAATTATTCGTATTTTGTTTTCTGCTTTTGCCGCAACAGCGGCACCCCGCTGCTGCGGTGGCTGCCTTTAGTTGGCGCTGACCGCCATGTTCACCGTGTCCCCGCCCTTGATCACGAAGCCCGGCTGGGGAGCCTGCATGATGATGGTTCCCGGCTCGGCCGACTGGCCCGGCAGATATTTGATCTGGCCTATCACCAGGCCCTGGGCCACCAGCGACCCCTGGACCTCGGCCAGTTTTTTTCCCATCAGGTCCGGCATCAGCATCTTGCCCTCGGTGGGTCCGCTGCTTAAGGTGAGCCGGACCCCGCTCTCCCTTACCAGCTGGGCAAGGTATGGCGGATTGGAACAGACCACGCAGCCCAGGGCCACCGAGTCGCTGGCCAGGCTGTCTATGCCGTCAACTTTAAGCCCGCTCCGGTCCAGCAGGTTTATGGCCCGGACCGAGGAGAGCCCCACCAGATATGGCACGGCTATCTTTTCGGTGCCCCGGCTCAGGACCACCTTTACCTTGCGTCCTATCTTGACCATCATCTTGGGCTCCGGCTCCTGCATCGACACTGAGCTGTCGGGGATGCCCGGGTCGTACTGCCATCCGGCCAGCATTATGTCCAGGCCCTTTTGGGAAAGGAGTTCCCTGGCCTGGTCAAAGGTCAGACCTTTTAGCTCCGGCATCTCCACCACCGCTCCCCGCCGCACCACCCAGGGCATCATCACAAAGTTGCTCAGCAAAAAGCCAAACAGAAATACTGCGGACAGGATCAGCGCGGTCCGCCAAAATTTGGGGTATGTCTTGAAAATGCCGGCCATCTTTATTCTTCGGGTTCGATGTCGGTGGTCACCCAGATGCTGACGTTGGAGCCCTTGGCCACCTTGGAGCCGGCCTGGGGATCCTGCCGGACCACCAGGCCCGGGTCGTTCTCTTCATCGTAAATGTAACGGACGCTGCCCACGTTAAGCCCGGCCTGCTTGATCATCTCCTGGGACCTGCTTTTCCCGTAGCCTCTCACCGCCGGCACCGCCACCTCGCCGGCCCCGGCGCTGACCACCAGGTCTACCGGGCTGTCCTTCTGGGTCTTGCTGTTGAAGGGCGGGTTGCTGGAGATCACAGCATCCTTGGGAACGGAGTCGGAAGACTGCATGGCGACCTGGCCCAGCCTCAAGCCGGCCTGCTGCAGCATTACCGTGGCCTGGGGCAGCAGCATCCCCTGCAGCATCGGAACGCTGGAGCCGCCGCCGTTGGGCCACACCTTGACGGTGGAACCCTTGCGGACCTTGCCGCCCGGCACCGGGTCCTGCTTGCTGACCGCGCCTTCGGGCACGGTGGCATCGTTAATGGCGTCCTCCTGGTAGACCCGGAAGCCCCGGCCCTCCAGGATGGACTTGGCTATCTCCACTTTCTTGCCGGTCACATCCGGGACCTCGGACATGTCCAGGATGGGCTGGATCACTCCCCAGAAAAGCAGGCTCATCAAAAGCCCGCTCAGGGATCCCGAGATGATGGCCGCGATCACCGGCTTTTTGCTGCTGCTCTGCTCGTAAATTGGCATGGTATGCTCCGTAAAAGATTAGTGCTGTTTTTAATGGTTGACTACTTGTGCCTGACCAGCCGGGCGGCGAAGGCTCCGTCCATGCCGTGGAGATGGGGCCGACTGCTGAAGAACCCGTCCTCCACTAATTCCAGGGGAACGAATTGTCCGGCGTCTTCGATGGTGAACTCCTGGTTTTGAGCCAGGAACTTTTCTATCACCCCCCGGTTCTCCTCCGGCGTAACCGTGCAGGTGCTGTAGACCAAGGCCCCTCCCGGTTTGACCAGCCCAGCCGCGTTGGCAAGTATCTGAAGCTGGAGCCGGGACAGCCGTGCGATGTCCGGCTCCTTTATCCTCCACCGGATGTCCAGCCGGCGGCGAAGCGCCCCCAGCCCGCTGCAGGGCGCGTCTATCAGCACCAGGTCGAACTTTTTCCGGACGGAAAAGACTGCGGCATCGGCACAGACCAGGGAATATGACCTCAAACCCAGCCGGGTGAAATTCTCTTTGATCAAGGAAAGTTTCTGTTCCGAAAGATCGACCGCCAGCAGGTTTCCAATGTCCCCCATCTGCTCCAGCACCGCGCCGGCCTTGCCGCCGGGGGCGGCGCACAGGTCCAGCACATCGTCTCCCGGTTTGGCCCGAGCCAGCAGGGAAACCGCCTGACTGGAAGGATCCTGATAATAAAAATATCCCCGGCTGAACAATGAGTCGTCAGCCAGCGCCCCAGGGTTTTCCACTTCCAGCGCAGTCGGAATATATTTATTGGCCGAGGCATGGATGCCGGAAAGATCCAGTTTTTCCCGAAGCTCCAAAACCCCTGTTTTCATTGTATTTGGGCGGATGGTGACCCGGGCCTGCCGGTTGTTGGCCTGCAACAAAGCAACCGCCCCATCTTCCCCCAATTCCTTTAGCCAACGTTTTACCAGCCAGAGGGGATGCGAATATTCTATGGACAGATCCCGGGCCCTGTCCCCCGAACTTATTGGCTCCAAATGCCTTCGGTGTCTAATTATATCCCGTAGCACTGCATTTGTCAAGCCAATTATACTCTTGCGGCCATAGCGTTTGGCCAGGTTCACGCTCTCGTTGACCGCGGCAAAAGGCGGGATCCGGTCCAGCTTGGCGATCTGATACAAACCCAGGCGCAGGATGTTCTGTTCCCAGTGGGTCAGCGACTTCATGCCGCTCTTTAAGGAGCGGTCCAGCACCCAGTCCAGCCACATCCGGTGGCGCAGGACCCCGGCGGTCAGTTCGTGGGCCAGGGCCTTGTCCGGCAGGGAAAGGCCGCTCTCCTTCAAATTCTTTTTAAGGACCTGGTCGTAATAGGCTCCGTCGGTGCCGGCCTTGGACAGCGTTTTTAACGCTACTTCCCTTGCTTCCACTTTACCTCCCGTCCCAGCAGCACCGAAAGTCCCAGGGCCACCTGACCCATGTCCACCAGGGTGTTGCGACAGGGGCCGTGCGGCCGCTGGTTCAAGATCCCGTAGACCGGTATGGGATAGGCGTCGTGGATGCCCGAGACCAGGTCCCGCTCGCAGGCCACGGCCAGGATGGAGGTGGGCTTCAGCTCCACTATCACCCGGCGGGCCAGGGTGCCGCCGGTGGCCACCGAGATCTGGACCCCGGTCTCATCGGCGATGGCGGCCAGGCCGGCCAGGGGGCATTTCCCGCAGCGTTTGCAGTTCCTGATGTCGGAGGTCACCCGGTGGGGGCAGTCGGCCAGCTGCAGGCAGTGGGGCAAAAGAATCAGGATCCGGGCCGGGTCCAGCCGTTTGCGGGAAGCCCGCACCAGGGCATTGTTGAAGGCTACGAACGATTCCCCTATCTTCTCCCGGCCGATCCCCAGCAGATATCCCAATATAAGATTTATGGGATACAGCACCTTGACCGTCACCTGCTTCTTGCCGTGGGGAAACAGGAAATCCTTCTCGGTTAAGGCGGAGAGGAACAGCAGGAACAGCCCCCCGGTCACCACCAACAGGAACAGCCCGGCGGCGATGGCGGCGGCATAGAACAGCCAAGCTCCCAAATGCTGCAGCCGGGGAACTATAAGCCAGAAAAGCACGGCCACGCCGCCCACCAGGATCACCAGGCTTAAGAGGGAGAGACTTAGAAATATCTTCTTACTGATCTTCATGTTAACTGTTCACCTGCATCCAGCCTGTATCCCCGCAGGAATTCCTGGCCGCCCATTTCCTTCTTTCCCTGGGGTTTCACTTTCAGCAGGACCAAGGACCCGTCTCCGGTCCTTATCACCGGACCTTTGCTCTTATCCACGTCCACTACCTGTCCAGGATGTGATTCAATATTCAAACTTCTATATTCAGTATTCGCAGAAGTTTCCAGGATCTCCAGCCTTTTCTCTTTGAACATGGTAAAAGCCCCGGGTTTTGGAGTAAGCCCCCGCACCTGGTTGTGGATCTCCGTGGACTTTCGTTTCCAGTCAATATGCCCGTCCTTCGGGGAAAGCTTCGGGGCAAAGGTTACCAGCGCCTCGTCCTGCCTTCTATAGTCTGAACCTCCCACCTTCAAAGCTTCTAAAGTTCGGACCATCAGATCCGCTCCCAGCCTGGACAATCGTGATTCCAGATCTCCCGCATTCTCTTCTTCTCCGACCGCCACCTCCTCCTGCAGGATGATGTCCCCGGCGTCCATCCGGCTGTTCATCAGGATGCTGGTGATGCCTGTCACCTGGTCGCCATTGAGCAAAGCGTGGTTGATGGGCGCCGCCCCCCTGTATTTGGGCAGCAGCGAGGGATGCAGGTTCACCGCCCCGTGTTCGGGGATATCCAGGATGTTCTGGGGCAAAAGCAGGCCGTAAGCCACCACCACTAAAACGTCTGGTTTGAGGTTTGAAAGGTGTTCGACTGTCGCAGTGTCTTTTAATGTCACCGGTTGGCAAACCGGCAGATCCAGTTCCACCGCCTTTTGCTTGACCGGGGAAAAGGCAATGCCGCGGCCCCGGCCCGCCGGCCGGTCCGGCTGGGCAAAGACCGCCAGGATCTCATGTCCCTTGTGGTGGAGGGCCTCCAGGGTGGGAACGGCAAAGGCCGGAGTGCCCATGAAAACTACGCGCATGTTTTCTTTTGTTTCTTCCTGCTGCCGTATATCAGCCACAGCAGTCCGCCCAACAGCGATATCCCCACCGCCACCAGGTGGTAGACAAACCCCAGCGACAGGGCCTGGGAGTGGCTCAGGCCGGCCCGGCCGAAGAACACTATGAAGGCCCCCTCCTGCAGGCCCCAGCCGTTGACCGACAGCGGGATCATGCTCACCGCCCCGATCACCGGCATGTACAAAAAGAAGGGGATGATGGAAATGGTGATATTAAGCGATAGGGCGATGAAATAGGCGGTGAACACCACGAACAGCTGGACCATCAGGGACTGGACGAAGGCCCAGAACACCTCTTTCTTGTGGGTGCGGTAGGCGTAGAGGGAATGGTAAAAATCTATCAGGTGGTGTTCGGCCTTTTCGATCAGCGGTAGTTTCAGCATCCAGTGGAACTTTTTCACCAGGGATTTGTTCAGGAACAGTATCACGAACAGCAGCGCCGCCGCGATGACAATAACCATGACCTTCAGCAGGGAAAGTTCCTCCCCTGTCTTGGCCACCAGGATCAGCCCGATGATCCCGGTGACGATCACCCCGAACAGGCCTATGAAGCGGTCCACCAGCACCGAGGCCAGGGCCTCCGATTTCTTGTTGCAGTCGTCGATTACCAGATAGGCCCGGGCCAGGTCGCCGCCCACCGTGGTGGGCAAAAAGTTGCCGAAGAACAGACCGTTGAGGAAGTAGCGGAAGAGCCGCCAGTAGCCGGCCTTTATTCCCCGGGCCGCCAGCAGTATCTGCCAGCGCCAGGTACAAAGGGCGTTGACGATGAGATATGCCATGAAGGCCGCGGCCAGGTACCGCAGGTCTATGCTCCTCAGGGAATCGGCCAGCTCCCGCCGGTCCACTTTTAACAAAATCCAGCCGATCAAACCCAGGCTGATCAATATCCGGAAGACCAATAACAATGTTTTTTTCAGGGCTTGTTTCATCGCTCACCTTCCAATTGTTGGGCAGTTCTTTTTTTCTTGATAAAATATTCCAGGGCGATGCTGCCCGGGAACATCTGTTCTCTGATCCGGCGGTCGGATACTTTCCTGAGCGCCTGGACCCGGCGGTGTTTTTTCCAGACCGTAAGGGGGTTCTCCAGCAGCCACCAGCCCGCCAGTACAACGGCCCGGGCCCATTCCCAGTTGCCGGAGATCACGGCCTTGGCGAAAGCTGCCGTTTCCAGCAGCATTCTTACCGGCCAGACCCATAGAAGAGAACACAGGGAGTAGTTCTTCCACATCATCAGCTGGCTGTTGCGGTGGTTAAGGTACATCTTGCGGAAATTACCGGTGGGCAGCGAGCCCCCGGAAAGATGGTAGACCACCGAGCCGGGAACTGAGATCACCCTCAGGCCCAGCAGGTGAAGCCGCCAAGCCAGGTCTATCTCCTCCATGTGCATGAAAAAATCTTCGTCCAGCAGGCCGGAGGCGTTTAGAGCCGAGCGCCGGTACATGGAGGCCGAGCCCGAAGCCCAGAAGATATCGGCGGGATGCCGGTCATACTGGCCCAGGTCCTTTTCTTTTTCCTCGAACATCCGCCCCCGGCAATAAGGATAGCCATAGGCGTCCATCAGGCCCCCGGCCCCGCCGGAATAGTCGAACCGGGTCCGGTCCTTCAGCCACAGGATCTTGGGCTGGGCGGCGGCAACGGCCCCGTCCTTGTCCAGCTCTAAGACCAGCTTCTCCAGCCAGTCCGGCTTGACCTCGGTGTCGTTGTTGAGCAGCACCACATATTCCTCGGCGGTGGACCTGATCCCCAGGTTGCAGCCCCCGGCATAGCCCAGGTTTTTGTCGGATTTGATCACCTGGATCTGGGGATAATGGACCTTGGCCCATTCCGGGCTGCCGTCGGTGGAGGCGTTGTCCACCAGATAGACCGTGTAATCCGAATACCCCGTCTTGAAAAGGGAAGGAAGACAGGCCTCCAGCAGGTTTTGCCCGTTGTAATGGGGAATTATTATGGCGACTTTGGTTGGCATGGCGGTTGTACGTTAGCGTTTCAAATAAATCATTATGATTATCCAATCAGCTCAAGAGACATGGAGAACAAAAGGTGTCAACCCCGGTATGTCGCGTTAAAACGATCAGTGAGCATCGCAGTTGATGGCGGAAAAAGCTTGTCTGGCGTGTTTGAGGGCTTGGCCAAAGCCCGAGTTCAGACAAGCCCGTCAGCAATGAGAAGCGCAACGCCCGGAGAGTTTTAAGCGACGAGCTTTTTTCTTTTTGGTTCTTTTTCTTAGTTGGCGGTACAAAAAAGAAAAAGAACATACTTAAGCCAATATCTGCGTTTTCACCAAACCCGCTATATTCTTTCTACTTTTCCTGAGCAAGTTATATAGGCATATAAATCAAGTTAATCCTGTCTTCCCTATGGCTGTAGAGTTAGCGTTACGCATCAGACTCCCTGGGCCAGCCGCTCGGCCAGCCTGGCCGGAAGCCCGGCTTTCACTATGTCCCTTTGGGCGGCAGCGATGTCGTATTCCACCCTCCGGATGATCAGTTCCCGGCGCTGGCTGTCGTAGACCGCATAGCAGGCCCGGGGATCGCCGTCCCGCGGCTGGCCCACGCTGCCGGCGTTGATGATGTACCTGTTTCCCGGCTCCAGCCGCAGGTATTCCCGGCCCGCCATCGAGCATTCCCCGTCAGGACCCAGTCGCCAGAATATCGGCAGGTGGGAGTGCCCTATAAAACAGAGCGGCAGGGAAAAATGTTCGAACTGGTATTCGGCCTCGTCCATGGAAAGTATGTAGCGCCATTCCTGGGGCTGCTCCGGGGCCGAGTGCGCCGCTGCAAAGATCCCGTCAGGCCAGGATACATCCTTCAAAAGGGGAAGATCGTACAGCAGCTTTTTCTCGGCGGGGTCCAAGACCTTGGAGGTCCACTCCACCGCCTTGCGGGCATTGGCGCTGAAGAAGGAGGTCTCCAGCCTTCCGGCCACCCCGTGATCGTGGTTCCCGGCCACTACCGTCCGGCACAGTTCCAGCGTTTCCCGCAGGCAAAGGCCGGGCTCGGCCCCGTAGCCCACGATGTCGCCCAGGCAGATCACTTCATCCGGCTGTTCATTTTTCAGGCTGGCTTTGACCGCGCTTAAGGCCTGATGGTTTCCGTGAATGTCCGAGATGATGGCATATCGCATAACTTCACCGTAAAAAATGTTTTGTGACTATTCTGTCACTTATGGAAAGCAGGTCGTACCCCACAGGCACAACCGTTTACCAATATTGGCCACATAAAGCACAAAAATACTTCTGCAGTGGCTTTCGCTAAAGCTACTGCACCTGAATTTAATTACCATGATAGCGACATTATAATATCTGCTCTTTAAAATATATAATTAAATCGTAAGCAGAATAATTATTTGAACTAAATATTTTGTGCCCTTTGTGCGTTTTGTGGTTGAATGGTTACAATTTATTTGGGTTCAAACCTTCTTCGCCATTTCCTTGTAGACATTGTCCAAAATGCCGTTGATGAATTTTCCGGACTGCCCGTCTCCGAATTTTTTCCCCAGCTCGATTGATTCGTCGATGGCCACCTTGGGCGGCACTTCGGCCGACAGGTACATCAGCTGGGCCACTCCCAGCCTCAGGATGTTCCGGTCCACCACCGCCATCCGGAAAAGCTTCCAGTTCTTGGCCGAGCGCTCGATGACCCGGTCGATCTCCTGAATATTTCCGGCCACCGCCTGCACCAGGCTGATGGTGAAGTCGATGGCCTGGCCGGAATTCCTCTGTCGGATGTCGTACAGGGCCTCCTCCGGCGGGATCCCGGTAAGCTCCATCTGGTACAAAGCCTGCAGGGCCAGCTCCCGGTATTTGTGCCTGGTGCTCATTTACTTTTGCCGAGTTTCTGGTAGAGATCGGCCATCTCGATGGCGAACAGGGCGGCCTCCCAGCCTTTGTTGCCGGACTTGCTTCCGGCCCGTTCCAGCGCCTGTTCCAAGTTGTCGGTGGTCACCACCCCGAAGATGGCCGGTACGCCGGAGCTCATTGACACCTGGGCCACGCCCTTGGCCACCTCGGCCGCGATGTAGTCGAAATGCGGGGTGTCGCCCCGGATCACCGCTCCCAGGCAGACCACGGCATCGTAACGCTTGGAGGCGGCCAGCTTGGAGGCGGCCCCGGGGATCTCAAACGATCCCGGCACCCAGACTATGTCTATCTGGTCGGCCTCGGCCCCGTGCCGCAGCAGGCAGTCCTGGGCGCCCTCCAACAGACGGGCCCCCACCAGGTCGTTGAACCGGGAGACCAGCAGGCAGAACCTTTTGCCCTGGGCGTTCAGCTGGCCTTCATAAACTTTGTGCTTCATTTTCTCTCCTTTTAATAAAACAATATTTGCTTCGCACCATTAATAATTGATCCCAGCCTGTCCGCCGTAGTGGGACGAAGGCGCAGAATGGCAGGAATTATTTTCTTGAGTTCCGGACAGCGTTCAGAACAGATGATCCCATCCGATTGATCTGCGTTGATCCGCGTCCAAATAGGTTCCAACTATCAGGGTCAGTTGTTGGCGCAGTTGCAAAAATCCATCATATGCCCCATCTTCTCCTGTTTGGTCTTGAGGTAGCGGAGATTTAAAGGATTGGGACAGACCGATACCCCCACCCGCTTGGAGATCTTCAGGCCGTAGCCCTCCAGTGCCGTGATCTTCTGGGGGTTGTTGGTGATCAGATTGATGCTGGTCAGCCCCAGGTCGGCCAGGATCTGGGCCCCGATCCCGTAGTCCCGCTCGTCGGCCTTGAAGCCTAGTGCCAGGTTGGCCTCCACCGTGTCCATACCCTTGTCCTGAAGCTGGTAGGCCCGCAGTTTGTTGACCAGACCTATGCCCCGCCCTTCCTGCCTCATGTAAAGGAAGACCCCGCATCCTTTTTTGTCGATCATTTTCATGGCCGAGGCCAGCTGGTCGCCGCAGTCGCAGCGCAGCGAGCTCAGGATGTCCCCGGTCAGGCACTGGGAGTGGACCCGCACCAGCACGTTCTTTTTGCCCTTGACCTCGCCCTTGACCATCGCCAGGTGATGGTATTTCTCGATCAGGTCCTCGTAGACCACCAGGTTGAACTCCCCGTATTTGGTGGGAAGTTTAAGGCTCAGGATGTTCTTGACCAGTTTTTGCTTGGCCCGGCGATACAGGATCAGGTCCTTGACGGTGACGATCTTCAGCTTGTGCTTCCGGGCAAAGGCAAACAGGGCCGGACCCTTGGCCATGCTGCCGTCGCCGGACATGATCTCGCACAGGATGCCCGAAGGATAAAGCCCGGCCAGCCCGGCCAGGTCGGCCGCGGCCTCGGTGTGCCCGGCCCGGCGCAGCACCCCGCCCTCCACCGCCTGCAGGGGAAAGATGTGGCCCGGGCGGGCCAGGTCGGCCGGCTTGGCCTTGGGATCGATCAGTACCTTGACGGTCCGAGCCCGGTCCTGGGCCGAGATCCCGGTGGTGGTGCCCTTGACAGCATCCACCGAGACCGCGAAGTTGGTGCCGAGCTTGGAGGTGTTGCGCTCCACCATGGGGGAGAGTTTCAGCTGCTCCAGCCTGGCAGCAGTAAGCGAAACGCAGACCAGCCCCCGGCCCTCCCTGGCCATGTAATTGATGGCCTGGGGTGTGACCTTGGCCGAGGCCATCACCAGGTCGCCCTCGTTCTCCCGGTCCTCGTCGTCCACCACTACTATCATTTTGCCCAGCCTGATGTCCTTCAGCGCTTCGGGGATGTTATTGAATTTCAGTTTACTGCTCATCAATTCCCTTATTGAAAAACGTCCCTTATTTTGCCACAGAAAGCACATAAATCACAAATATAATTTTGGTATTTTGTGACCTTTGTGCCTTTTGTGGCTAATGGTTAGTCCCTTTTATTATTGATTCCACGTATTTTGCCATTTGATCCAGTTCCAGGTTGACCCTGTCCCCGGTTTTGATGTTTTGCAGATTTGTATTCTTCCAGGTATGGGGTATGACGGCTGATTTGAACCCCCGGGGTGTTTTTTGGGCCACGGTCAGGCTGATCCCGTCCACCGCCACCGAGCCTTTGGTGATGATGTATTTCAGGTATTTGCCGTCGGCTGAGACCTCGATGGTTGCGCCCTGGCTGTTTTTTATGACCTGCTCCACCCGGCCCAGGCAGTCCACGTGTCCGGAGACCAGATGCCCGCCCAGCCGGTCTCCCAGCTTAAGGGCCCGCTCCAGGTTGACCACCGTGCCGGCCCGGAGGCTTTTGAAAGTGGTGGTACTCAGCGTCTCGCTACTAAGATCCGCAGCAAACCCGTCTTTCAGTATCCTGGTCACAGTCAGGCAGGCACCATTGACCGCAATGCTCTCGCCCAGTGCCAGGTCCTTAAAACCCGCCGTGACCTCTACCTGTGCGCCGCTGGATTTGAGATGGAGGGCCTTGATAGTCCCTGTTATTTCAATAATCCCGGTGAACATTATTTATATTTATTTACCAAGTTCCAGCAATAGGTTGCATATTTCGATGAACTTGCTTTATCGGAAACGGTTTCAAAGACTTTTATAGCCTCTTCCTTTTTCCCTGAATCTAATAATATTCTCCCATAAAAATAAGTTGCTGCACTTTTTATGTAAAAATCAGTGGCTGAAAATAAACGTTGCCAATACGATATTGAACCTGTTCTATCGCCGGAATCATATAAGGACCAAGCATAATAAAAATTAACACTATCGTTTTGTGATTTTGATAATTTATTCTGTAATGTAAGCAATTGTTTATATGCTTTTATTGCTTCTGTGTAGTTTTTGTTTTGACATTGGATTAATGCGTATTTCAATAGAGGTCTCGCATCATTTGGCAAGACACTAATCCATTTATTTTGGATCATTAAATCGTCACTAGTATATGGTCTTACTTCAATAAGTTTATCATATATAACATTATTATTATTATCCAGTATTATACTAACTATTTTTCGTTCCTTTTCCATGTTTTTTATATCTTTGTCATTTAATATTCTTTCCCCCATAACTCTCATCGTAGGTTCATTTCTAACATATGCTTTTAAAAATTCAGCAAATAACCAATCCTTACTTCCTTTAATCTCAGAACTCTTCTTTATACAAATAAGTGCCTTATCGTAGTCACCCCATATTGTATACATAAAATATGCATTGTCATAAACCATAGCATCTTTATTGCTTTTCATTAACGAAGAATCTATATAACATTTTGCCGCTTTCATTCTTCCTTCTTTGAAATATACACTAGCGACATCACTGTAAAACCCTGCACAATCAGGGAATAATTTTGTGATAGCTTTATATACTGATATGGCATCTGCGAAAGAACCCCTTTCCTGTACCAATCGAGCGTAATCACCCATACTATATGCTGACTGACAATTATTCTCAACATATTTTTTTAGGGTTGGCAAATAATCTATTAACTTTTCTTTCTGAGAAGACCATCCATAAAGCGTACACAAGCCTTTGTGAATATCAACACGTGATTTATCAATGGAAACAGCCTTTTTCCAATAATATTCTACACTATCGGCATATTGTTTTGATACTTTCTTTGTTTGTTCTGTTATAGATCCAATAGAATTATCAAACACGGACTCTTCTTCGTTTACCCTAAGCTCTAATGCTCCGTCGTCCAATAACCCCTTATTTAACTCAACATTACCTTTCATCATTAACACATCAACGTCATTAGGGTAACGCTTCATGTAATAACCAATTTTTTGATCTGCTTCATTAATATTGCCATTTTGTATTAAACCACCAATGACATCAAGAACATCATTTTTACAATATGCTGTTTGTGCCAAACTACAGAATAAAATAATATATATTATTTTCTTCATTTTACAATATATCCTTCTATAAGAACGTCCTTCCCCAGCATCCGGCATTCCATGTCTCTCAGCTTGAATGCATCCTTGAGCTCGGAGATCTCCAGTTCCCCCACCGCCGGCAGGCCCTGGGCCCCGATGATGTTCGGGGTGTAGATCATAACCACTTTATTCACCAGCCCCAGTTTCAGGAACGAGGCCGCCAGCCTGCCCCCGCCCTCCACCAGCAGGCTGCAGTACTCGTCCAGGCCCATCTGGTGGAGCAGGGCCTTCAGGTCCACGTAACCCCTGGCATCCTTGCCGATGGTCCAGACATCAATGCCTTTGGCTTCGATCTTCTTTTTCTTGTCCTGGTCGGCGGCCGAGGTGGTGACCATTATGGTCTTGGCCTTTCCGTCGGTCAGCACCTTGGAATCCAGGGAAAGCGACAACTTGCCGTCGGTTACGAACCTGGTGGGCTGCTTGCTTTCCGGGTTGTCCACCAGGCGCACCGTCAGCTGCGGATCGTCGGCGGCCACGGTATTGGCCCCCACCATCACCGCCTCGTGCCCCAGCCGCAACTGGTGGACATAGCGCCGGGCCTCGTCTCCGGACAGGCCGGTGGTGGTGCCCGGACCCATGGCGATCCTGCCGTCCAGGCTGGCCGCCAGCTTCAGGGTCACAAAGGGCAGGCCGCTCTTCATGTAGCTGAAGTATACCTCGTTCATTTTTACCGCTTCTTGTTCCATCACTCCGCCGATCGTTTCAATTCCGTTTTTGGTTAATGTTTTGTGCCCTTCCCCGCTGACCCTGGGGTTGGGGTCGGCCGTGGCATAGACCACTTTTTTTATCCCGGCCCTGATTATCGCTTCCGTGCAGGGCGGCGTCCGGCCCTGGTGGTTGCAGGGCTCCAGCGTCACGTACAGCGTGGCTCCCCTAGCCTTTTCCCCGGCCTGGGCCAGGGCTTCGATCTCGGCGTGGTGCATCCCGGCCTTTTGGTGATAGCCCCAGCCTACGATCTCCCCGTTATTGACCAGCACCGCCCCCACCATGGGATTGGGACAGGTGCGCCCCCTGGCCTTGGCCGCCAGCGCCAAGGACTGGGCCATGTATTTCTGGTCTGAGTCTGGTGTGTCGGGCATGAAAAAATCCCCTAAATATGCTTCAGGGGATTGCATGGCTTAAAGCCTGATGGGTGAAACCGGGATTATTGAAAGATCATTTCTTCAGCCTTGATCAGCAATCCGATCTCACCGATCCATCAGTCCTTCTCCCATCCGGACTCTTACCGTCGGCTCCGGAATTCCACCGGATCAATCCGTTTGGACTTAAATAACCAGGTAAATTGGAAACTGGTTAGGATTTCGTTCAAACCTACCCCAATTAACCAGTTTCCGAATTACTTGTTTGCCTAAACGGGTTCGCGGGCTTTAAAAACCGCCGGTCGGGGAATTACGCCCCGCCCTGAAGGTGCCATAAATATAACTGATTGACGGTAAAAAGTCAAGTATTATCGCAGGCCGGAACTAGCCCAAGACGCCCTCCACAAACTCTTCTGCATCAAAGACCTTCAGGTCGCCCACCCCTTCGCCCACCCCGGCCAGCACCACCGGAAGCTTCAACTCCTGGGCTATGGCCAGCATTATCCCGCCCTTGGCGGTGCCGTCCAGCTTGGTCAGCACTATGCCGCTTATGGGGATGGCCTCCGAGAAAAGCCGGGCCTGGGAAAGCGCGTTCTGGCCGGTGGTGGCGTCCAGCACCAGCAGGGTCTGGTGGGGCGCGCCCGGCATCTTCTTGGCAATGGTGCTGTGGACCTTGACCAGCTCATCCCGGAGATGCTTTTGGGTGTGCAGCCGGCCGGCGGTGTCGATCAGCAGAACATCCGTTTTCTGTGACATCGCGGCGCTGACCGCATCAAAGGCCACGCTGGCCGGGTCGGCCCCGGGAGCCGAGCCCACGAACCCGGCCCCTATCTTTTTGGACCATAGTTCCAGCTGCTCTATGGCCGCCGCCCGGTAAGTGTCGGCTGCCGCCAGCATCACCTTGCTGCCATTGGCGGTCAGCATGTTCCCCAGCTTGCCGATGGTGGTGGTCTTGCCCGATCCGTTGACCCCGGCGATCAGCCAGACCTGGGGCTTATCCGAGAAATTTGCAATTTGCAATTTGCAATTTGAATTCGCCGCCAGGATGGCCAGCATCTCCCTCTTCAGCCGTTCGATGGCTGTCAGTTCCTGGTCTCCATTTTTGACCGATCCCAGCAACTTTTCCGCGGCCCGGGGCCCGACGTCCGCCAAAAGCAAAAGCTCCTCCAGCTCCCCGTATTCGGAAGCGCTCAGAGCTTTTTTCCCGGTGAACAGTTCAGATATCCGGCCCAACACCCCCTGGCGGGTCTTGCTCAACCCCTCTTTTAGCGACTTGAAAATTGACATCTATGTTTTTAGCGGGCACTTTATTTTAAATTTAATATCGGCGTTAATCTGCGTTTATCCGCGTCCGAAAAATGTTTCTGGTCGTTCTTCCCCAAGGGGAACATCCTTTTACCATTTTTTAAAACGCCAGAAGATCATGAACCCGGCCACCGAGACCAGCGCCAGAACCAATATTATCCAGAAGGCCAAAGGGTGGTCCTGGATCGGTATCTTGACGTTCATGGAAAAAGCGCTGACCACGAAGGTTGGCACCATGATCCCGATGGTGATGATGTTCAGGGTCTTCATCAGGACGTTGAGATTGTTGGAGACAATGGAGACCCGGGCGTCCATCAGGCCGGCCAGAATGTTGGAATAGATGTCGGCCTGCTTGTAGCACTGGTTGTTCTCGATGGTGACGTCGTCCAAAAACTCGTGTTCTTCCTGAGTAAAGCCGATCTTGGAGGAGTTGGATTTTAGCTTCTCGATCACAGTGGAATTGGAATTGATGGCGTTGAGGTAATAGACCAGGCTTTTTTCCAGGGTGAACAGGTTCAACAGATAGCGGTTCTCCATCGAGGCGCTGATCTTGGACTCCAGCGAATCTGAGACCATGGTGATGATCTTCAAATGCTCCACGAAATGGTATATCGAACGGTAGATCAGTTTCAGGGCGGCGTCATTGATCGAATTGACCCTGTTGAAGATCTTTCCCTCGAACAGCGGAATGTCCTCGGAAAGAACCACCACCAGGCGGTCCTTGAACAGGAATATGCCGAAGGAAGAGACCTTGAACAAAAATTCCTCACGGGCTGAGTAGTTCTGAGGCCGTTTCAGGATCAGGGCCACATGCTCAGGCTCAAATTCCAGCCGGGACTGCTCGTCCGGGTCCAGGGCCGAGTTCAGGGTGTGCTCATCAAGTTTCAGCTCCGTTACCAGATATTTTTTCTCGGCCTCGTCCGGATTGACGAACAATTTGATGGGGCATAGATCGCCCTGGCTGGGGCATATCTTCAGGTCGTTTAACTGATATCCTTTTTGCATGGTTTGGTTCCCGTCCTATCCTGGTTGGTTTCCCGCCGGTATCTCTATTGGGGCCGGCCTTAGTCGAATTTGACCGAAACTAGCTTGGAGATCCCCGGCTGTTCCATGGTCACGCCGTAGAGCCGATCGGCCGCCTCCATGGTCCGTTTGTTGTGGGTGATCACCATGAACTGGGTGCTGACCGAAAAATCCTTGAGCATTTTACAGAACCTCTGGACGTTGGCGTCGTCCAGGGGGGCGTCGATCTCGTCCAGCACGCAGAAGGGGGCCGGCTTCACCAGGTAGATGCCGAACAGCAGGGCGGTGGCGGTCAGGGTCTTCTCACCGCCCGAGAGCAGGGTGATGGACTTCATGCTCTTGCCTTCGGGTGTGGCCAGGATGTCGATCTCGGCCTCCAGCGGGTCCTCGCTGCCTGAAAGCCTGATCTCGGCCTCGCCCCCGATGAACAGCCGCTGGAATATCTGGACGAAGCCCTTCTTGATTCCTTCCAGCGTCTCCAGGAACATGGCCCGGGCGGTCTCGTCGATCTTGGTGATGGAGGTCATCAGGTCCTGCTTGGCCGTCAAAAGGTCTTCCCGCTGTTTGGACAGGAACCCGTAGCGTTCCTCCTCGGCATTAAGCTCCTCAAAGGCCGCAAAATTGATCGGCCCCAGTTTTTTGAGTTTTAACTTCAGGTCTTCGGTCCGGGTGCGGGCGGCATTCTCGTCAAACTCTTCCGGCTGGGGCAGCCCGGCCAGTTCGGTCTGATATTCGGCCTGCATCCTCTGGGCCAGGTTGTCGTATTCGTTGTTCAGCGAGCCCAGGTCTATCTGGGACTGGGAAAGCTGCTGCTGCAGGTCTTCGTGTTCGCGGCGGACCTTGTGCATCCCCTCTTCGGCGGTTTTGAGGTCGGACAGTGATCTTTGGCTTTGCTTTTGGAATTCCTCCCTCTGCGACATGGCTGACTTGCGCAGGGAAGATTGTTTTTCCAGTTCCACATTCAGCGATTCCGCCTCCTGCTGCAGCTGGGCCATGCTGCCGAAACTGTTCTCATCTTCGGCCCTCAGGTCCTGGATCCGCTCCAGCGATTCGTTCTTGCGGCTCTCGGTCTCCTCCAGTTCCCGCCGGATCCCCTCGGCCCGGGCGTTCAGCTCGGAGAGCCCCAGTTTCTGGGCGTTCACTTCGGCGGCCTTCTGGGTCCGCTCCTGTTCCAGACCCTGGACCTCCTGTTCCCTAAGGGTCAGAAGCTGGCTTTCGTCCCTGTTGTTTTCGCTGGATTCCAGGAAACCGTCCTGCAGGGCGTTCAGCTCCCGGCCCAGCTGGTCGCTTCCGGCCAAAACCGTTTCCAGCAGACCGGAGACTTCCCCTATCCGCTGCCGGCTCCGCTCCTCATCGGCGGCCAGCCCGGCCTGCAGCCGTTCCGAATCCAGCAGCATCCTCTGATGCTTCTCGGTCTCCCGGTCCACTTCTTCGGACCGCTTGGCCAGGTCGGCCGATTTGGCCCGCAGGGACTGGATCTGGGAGGTCTTGGTCTGCATCTCCTGACGGGAGGCGGAGATTTCCGCTCCCAGCTGCTCTATCCGCTGGTTTCTTTCCAGCAGCCCGAATTGCCCCTGGGGCATGCCGCCGGTGTATAAGGCCCCGGTCCGGTCCAGTTTCTCCCCCTCCAGACTTACCAGTGTCAGTCCGGGATTTCCCTGGCCTAAGGTGAAAATATCCGTATCATTGTCCACTATGACGGTCTTATCCAGCAGGCTTGAAATCAACTGAAGGTATTGGGGCGGACATTTTATGAAGTCGGCCGCCCAGCCCCTGGTTCCCAAAACTTTTTCCGGCCGGGACCCGGAGCCGGCCGCAAAGGACGCGGCCGGGAGCAGGGTGGCCTTGCCGGCCTTGGCGTCCTTAAGCATCTGCCCGGCCCGTTTCATGGCCTGGAGATCGGGAACCACCAGCCACTGCAGTTTTTCGCCCAAGGCGGCCTCGATGGCCTGCTGGTAGCCAGTCTCTACCTGTATCAGTTCAGCCAGAGGGTATATCTCTGCGCCCAGTTCATTCTTTTGCGACAGCAGGTGCTGGGCCCCCTGTCCGTATCCTTCATATCGTTTGTTGAGTCCGGCCAGCAGCTCCTGCTCCTTCTCCAATCCCGAAAGAAATGAGCCGTTCTGAGCCAGCTGGTTGTTCAAAAGCAGCAGTTCGTCCTGGGCCTCCTTGGACTTAAGCCTCAGGCGGCTTCTTTCCTCGGCCAGCACTTCCAGGGCCTTGCGCTCCACCGCTACATGTTCTATCAGCCCCAATAGTTTTTGGGCCCGTTGCTCTATCTCCTGCTGCAGGGATTTCTGCTCGGCCGAAAGCCTGGTTGATTCCTTTATAGCGCTTTCCTGGCGGCTTAATAGTATTGCTATCTGCTCCTTGCCCTCGGACTCCTTTTTAAGGGCCTCCATCAGCTCGTGGCGGGCCTCGCCCAGGGCCAGCTTGGCCGAGGTCAGGCTGGACTCCAGCCGCATCAGTTCGGCCTCCCGGCCCTTGACCTGTTCGGCCATGGAAGCCAGGGAGACGGAGGTCTGCTCCTGGGCGCTTTGATGCTCCTTGGAACGGGCCTCCAGCCGGTTAATGGCCGCCAGCAGGGCCTTGATCTCGCCTTCCCGGCGCTGCATGGCCTGCTCCAGCCCGGACCGCCTTTCCCGGATCACCGCCAGCCGGTTCTCTGTTTTCTGGACCTCTTCCGAGACCAGCCCTATCCGGTTCTGGACCTCGGTGATCTGCTCCTCGTTCTGCTCCAGGCATTCCCGGGCCCGGCCGATGGAATGTTCCTGCTCGTCAAGCTGCTGCTGCATCTCGCCCCGGCGCTGCTGCAATACCTTGATCTGGGAGGTCAGGTTCTCCCGCTCCCGGCTGAGCCGCAGATGGTCCCAGGCCGCCAGTTTCAGGTCCAGTTCCTTCAGGTCCTGCAGGAACCGGTCATAGACCTTGGCCTTGCTGGACTGGCGCTTGAGCGACCGCAGTTTTTTCTCCACTTCCTCCACGATGTCCTGAAGGCGCAGCAGGTCCTCGTTGGTGGATTCCAGCCGCCGTTCGGCCGTCTTCTTCTGCTGGCGGTACTTGGCCACCCCGGCCGCCTCCTCGAACAGGCTGCGGCGGATGGTGCGGTCCTCCGACAGGATGGTCTCGATCATCTTGGGCTCTATCATCGAGTAGCTGTCGGCCCCCAGCCCGGTGTTCAAAAAAAGGTCGGTGATGTCCTTGAGCCGGCAGGTGCGGTTGTTCATCAGGTATTCGCTTTCGCCGGAACGGAACAGCCGCCTGGTTATCGAAACTTCATTATATTCCACCGCCAGTTGGCCGTCCTCGTTGGAGAAGATCAGGCTGACCTCGGCCATGGAGAGCGGCTTCTCTCCCTTGGTCCCGTTGAAGATGACGTCCTCCATCTTCTCCGATCTCAGGGTCTTGGTGCTCTGCTCGCCCAGGCACCAGCGGATGGCATCCACCACATTGGTCTTGCCGCAGCCGTTGGGCCCCACGATGGCGGTGACCCCCGATCCCGCTTCAATCGTGATCTTCTGGGGGAATGATTTGAATCCGAATATTTCCAGCCTTGAAAGATACATTTTGTTGCTCAGTAGTTTATTGGTCCGGGCTCAAGGGCATAGTTTATGTCCTTATCGTGTAATTCTACCAAATTAATGTTAATACCGTCAATATAAAAAACGCGTTTAAAATAAAGGCTTTCCCCGTTGAAACTCCTCTGCCTTGTCTCGATTGAATCCCGTACACTCAGCACTGTCCTGTCAAATCAGAAATAGAGGAGCAATTCCTTTAAATTTTCCGTCCTGTTGGACACTTCTAAAACAATAACATCCAAAGGGCTGTAGCAGGCGAAAACCTCTCGCCATACAAACATTAAGGTCTTGACCTTAACAGCCAAGACCTTAATGTTCAACTATAACCCGGACTGCCGATTAAAAATTATTGAGCCCGACAGCCGCATTGTAGGGATCGAGTGCTTTCTGATAGGCATAACGCATCACGATCTTTTTTGTCGCCGTATTATTTGGTATAGTCAAAACGTCATATAAACTGTCTACCACTATCTTTGCATAATAATTGGCGCTGGTTTTTATTTGATAAGCATTACCTACCGCCAAAGTAACTGAACGAGCATCGCTGGCAATACTCGGTGTCGATGTTCTCCAGCCGCCAGGGAGATCTTGAATTAGAGAAGTCCGGCCATTATAAGCCCACAGCCATTTGTCGTACAATACAACATCCTTTGACTTAGGACTAAGCATTTGAACCGTCCCTCCTGCTGCCAATTGTGCAATAAGATCCACTTCAATAGCTGTGTTCTGATCGCTCAACAATCCCACACCTGTGTGACGCCTAATTATTGTAGTATCCTTTGCAATAGTATCAGTAGGTACTACCCAACCTATTCTTATGAAGCTAGGAGGGTTATAAGCTAATCCGAAATTGCTGTACGAATTTATGGTTAGGCTTACCGGTGTTTTTGTGCTATCTTCAACCGAATCAACGTAAACACGATTTAATGTTTTATACCGGCTGGCCATGCCTGTGGCAACATTAAAGTTCATCATGCAATAAGTTGAATCTCCCGTCACATAAGCATAGAGAGTTAAACTGCCTTCAATTCTAGGTGAGCTCATTACTGTTGGGCTGTTCCCCATAAGCGCGCCATCTATCATAGACCGAACCGCCATATAATATACTGTTCCCTTGTACAATATTTCTCCTGATGCCAACCGGTCAAAGGAACAAGAGTCAGTGGCTGTCAAGCCTCCTGCGATTTGATAATTAACCAAACTATCTGCGCTTAAGCCGGCAAATCCGTTTGCCCGGGTGGTGCAATAGACATAATACCCGCCAAAACCGGCATGTGATTCAGCCTCTGAGTTCGGAGTCCATTTGACTGTAATGGAATTAGTGCTTGGATAAGCCACAACTGCCGCTGGGGAATAGTCTGCCTCCATTACGCTCGTGGCCAGATCCCGTTTAGCGCATCCGTGCATTACCATTGAAAATGCACAAACACATATTAACATGAGTAGACGCTGATGACCCCGCATGATAACCTCCTCATTAGTTAGGGTTTATTTTTATTTTTATTATACTGTCTTTGTTCACTTTACAAGGATAACGCGGCCGAACGTTGGGGCTCCGGAAGAGATGATCTTATATGTATATACCCCGCTGGCAATACCGGGCAGACAATTGTCCTGAACCCACCATTTAAAATAGTAATTATATCCATCCTCTGCCGACAGATATTGCTTGTCAACCATATTGGGAGTCGCAACCATCTGCCCCAGCAAATTAAAGACCGTTATCTTTGGCTGGCTGGCAGATTTGTCTGTCACCACCCAATTTACCTCACCTGAACTGGGATTTGGCCAAGATTGCCATTTTGCAGTTTTCCCGGTATTCAAAGTCACCGGGGCGCTCCAGTAGCTTTTATTTCCTCTGCCGTCCACAGCTCGTACTTGATATTCGGAAACAGAAAGACTTTGTCGGGGCAAGGTAAAAAATGTATCTGTTGTTTGAGATATGAACAAGCTGTCTTTTGAGTAAGCCGGGCTTTTTATATCATCTATAAAGGCCCATCCCAATGATTCTGTGCTCCAGGTCCATTTTATCCAGTGCCTTCCTGTTGGAATCTCCATGAAAAAATAATTCCAACAAGTGTCTAGATATCCTGGATATCTGGCTAATGTATCCCACCCAGCTAAAGTATCGCTGGAAATTTGGAGATAACAATACCCCTTCTGGGCCTTCATCATCCAACCAATCCCGCCATTGGTGTCCACCTCTACCGGAACTGATGTTGTAATGGATCCATTGGTTGATTTATACGCATACTCAGAAATGTAACCGGAATTGGACCCTGTTCTGACGAAACCATTTAAAACAAGTTGATTTGATCCTGCCAATTCTGCATTGTCAAAAAAAGAACTGCTGAGCCCAGAGATCCTTCTGATCTGATAGAAGATGATCCGGTTTTGATCATAGCCCCCGTTCCAGCTTAGCCGGTATCCGTCAGTTCCTGTTTTATTCAAGATAAGGTTCTGAACAATTGGGGCCGAAGAATCAGTAAGGCCTATCAAGCTGCATAAAAATAGATCCCAACTGCTCAGTTTGGTCCAGTTTAAATGCCAGTATTCATTGATCCTGCTGTTAAATCCAAAATCCGTGGCTGAAAGCCATACTGATAAACCTTTTGACCTGTCATATGCTCCGGGATTATGAAACTCTGCTATTATGCATTTCAACAGTTTGTTTTTTAAAACTATTGCCTGCTCCGAAAGGACACCGCCAGTTCGGTCTGAAAAAAAATTTAAAACATCAAACAGGTCGTAACTATCAAACGGGGAGTATCTTTGGGCCGAATCTGCCAGGGATTGAGCATCTATTGTTCCAGCGCTACCGAGTTGAGCTGCCTGAACTGAAAATGTGCTGCATTCCGCCGCCCAAGCCGTTAATTTATCAAGGTTCACAGCTGAATATGTCACTCCAGGATCTGATGAATATTCAGTTCGGCAGGAATTTACCACCTGGATGGATAGCATTTCGGGGGAAAGTATTTCAATGTCTTTAAAGGCTAGGTCGTAGGGCAACCCGCTTAACGGGAACATTGCCTGGGAGCCCACCGCAAACCTGCCTAGATTTTTGAACTCCAGCAATACTTCCGCCATCTGCATCCCACATGCATCCATGGCGATTAAATCGAAGGGCTTACCTAATTTTGTTACAATCCCGCTGACTGCGGATCTAAGTTCCCCTTGTGAAACATACAGGTAATCAAAATACAGTTCATCATACCCGATATACTTTCCGCCTTTGCTCCATCCATCGCCGTGATCCCATAAGACCAAAGCGTTGTATTTTGCTGGGTACCTGTCTGCCGCCCAAATGCCGAAATTCATTAATGCCTCGGGTGAGCCGCTGTTTACATCGCCCAAATAAGCCAGCAAATGCATGCCCTTACTATCCACCTTATAACGCTTTGCCCCTTGGTCGGAATCGATCTGAACTATAAAGGTTACGCCAGGCCTGTTCTGGATTTTTTGAAGTTCGTCTAGATCTTTCAAGGCATTGCTATACAGGGAATTGTGGGACATAAAATACAGCATAACGGTCCATTGCTGGGCTTCAGCTGTAATTTCAAGGAGCAACAGCGTTATTACTACTGAAATAATTCGTTTCATGCGTTGCCTAATAAATACCACATTGGTCTGTGCAACAGAACACCGGGTATTTATAAAGACCGGGGGAAAGCAATAATATAATAAAACTCACCCGGGTCAGAAACACTCGGTTAGAATGCCAAGGCGAGGGCAATGCGGTGCGCTGCCTCTAATGAACCATAATCGGCATAAGCATAATCTATCTTGGTTTTGACCATTCCAAACCCATAATGAACGCCAAAACCAAAGGTGGGACTGTAGGCATTATCATCATCCCTGGCATCTATGTCGATCCTTATCCCGCTACGGACAAAAAACATTTTATTAAAGGAGTACTCTGCCCCGATATTTTGTTTTTCACTGCCGTCATTGGGATGAACATAGTCCAGAGCGGTAGTCAACTTATGGCTAGCCCCATCAATGAAGTCATAAGCGCATCCCAATTTATAGGTCAGCGGCAAAGATGAAGGATGGGCCAAAACTGCTATCCTTTGGGTAGAGGTTTCAGTAATAGAAAGACCGTTGTATTGCGCGTCTGTTTCCAGGTTCCCCCCGCTGAAGACTATATCACTGCCGAAATTGGTCATGACGGCGGCCAGACGGAGGCTTTTAAAGCCTGTTTGAGCGCTGATGCCCAGGTCCATCGCCATTGCACTGGCCTTAATATCCCAAATGGTCTGCTGAATGTATTTGCCTACTATCCCAAAAGCTACTTTATCGGTAAGATTTCTGCCATACCCCACCGAAAACTGCCAATCGTAGCAATTAAAGTATTCTCCGGTTCCGTCGGGATATGTGGTGTTAGTTACTTCCATTTCCCCCATGTTCAGGACGGTAATGTCAAATCCGATAGTGCCTGCGCCGCCCATTGGAACACAATAACTGATAAACTCATGCTTTGTTCCGGCCAGCCAATTATTGTGGGTAAATGATATCTCCTGCTGCTTCAGCTTGGCCAAGGCAGAAGGATTCCAATAAATGGCAGTGGCGTCATCCACCACAGCTGAAAAAGCCTCGGCCATGCCCACAGCCCGGGCACCAGCTGCAATTTTAAGGAATTGGGCCCCCGCCATGCCCACTTTGGAAAAAGTGACAGCGTGCGCCACCCCAGCCAGAAGCAGGATGACCAGTACTGCTGCTATTCTTTTCTTTAAAAACATTTTCCTCAATCCCTCCAAATGTATCGCGTTATTGTTTTCGTTCCAGGTTCTTTGGGGCCGCCGGATTATAATTTGAATCCGGCGGCACTTCATATGGCTGGGTAATTAGTTTACTTGATGACCGCGAATTTGCCGATATGGGTTCCTATCCCGGGAGAGCTTACATGATAAATATAAACTCCGCTGGCGATGTTCTGATTGTTCATGGTCAGCATGGGATCCCACCAGGCTGTGCCGCCTTGGGTTTCCTGGCTGTCATTTTCGTGTTCAATTACTTTTATTAAATTGCCCGCTATGGTAAATATCTTTATGGTGCATTTGGCCGGCAGGTTTATGAACTGTAGCTTTGAGCGCTCATTGGACATTTCCCAGCTATTGCGGACCAGATAAGGGTTGGGGACAACCTTGACCCGGGCCCAGTCAACCGTAGTGGCCCATGAGGACTTGTTCACGGAAATCACCTGGTACTCTCCTTCGGTCGGAACTGTAACGCCAAAGGGATAGATCCTCCAGACCTCGCCCTCTGCCGGATGAGTAGCCCAGGTCATATTCAATCCTAGTGCTGTTCTTGCCGGGTTATTGAAATACAGCCTTAGGCCGCAGATGTTCATCCATTTGCGGGAATTGCTTGAAGCCGAATTCATAATGGTCCGTCCGGTTCCGCCCAGAGTAGCGCCAAAGTTCCACCCGCTGGTGGTTATGGCGCTCAGGCTTAAAGTATCGGATGGGATCAAAATGTTATTTGTTTCATCCCATACTTCGCAGCTCAATGTGTCGTTGCTTACCAAAGTATCTCCGCCCCCCTTAATGACGTGCCAGATGATCTTCAGCACCGATCCCCTGAAGGCCCATCTCCAGTCGGGAGTGGGATTGACCAGACAATACGCGGTGTCGGTTCCGCGATACAATGGTTCAACCTTAGAAACCCCGAACGAGGACGGGAAGACATTGGCCACCTGGTTTTTTACTGTTATGTAATTGTCGGAGGGAGAATACAGAAATGCCGGTTTTTCCCATCCCAATACGGTGGCATTGTAATCCATGCTTACCGTGGTCATGGGAATGATAACCGAATCATTTGCAGCCAGCACTTTGTAGGATATCTGCGGAAGATATAAACCGGTGGCATACGAAGCCCCGCGGGTAACCGGACCGAAAACCTGTTTATAAGTAGCTGTTTTTACCAGCTTGGGAGCGTCCAGCGAAGGCGTAACAAACAGGCTTTTGCGGTATGATAATCCGCTGTTGGCGGTGATCATCCAGGATGATGGCACATAATCCGCCGGATCGGTGCGCGGTATCACCGCTTTTGAATTGGATTTTATGGCCGTTTCAAAATATTGCGGGGTTTTGCCGGTAATGGTGGTTACGTTTAGGGAATCAGTATTTTTGGTGGAATTAAAGTTTATGCCGTAGGCGGTCACAGAGTAATAATAAGTGCTCCCGTTCAGCAAATTATTATCCTCATAGGAATAGCTTAAACCGGCATTATCGGCGTCTGTCATGAAGGCCGAATCTAAACCCTGGCTGTTAGCCAAAAGACCGGTGGTATTGCTGGCGATATAAACAGGGTTGTATTGATAATAATTGGTCAACCCCGTAAACAAAGTATCCGGCCCGGCTACCTCCAAACCTTGTTTGGTGACCTTATATCTGTTGGCTATGTCCCACTGCGACATTAACTGCCAGGTTGAACCGTCATAGCTTTTATACAGTTTAAAGCCTTCAAAACTGTATTTACGGTAGTTGGGGTCAAACTTGCTGGCGTCCAGGGTATCCTTGGCCACCACCAGCCTGTAGTATTTAAGTCCGGCATCAAAAGCCTGCAGGCTGTCATCGGGCATGGCCCAGGAACTTTTATCCCAACTGATCAAGGCCTTGCGGTTACCCGCCACAACTTCCAGCTTCGGAGCTTTGGGCGGCCCGGGCAGCAGCCATCCGTTATCATAAATAAGCTTGGCGGTCTTGGCTTTTTGCCTGAGCTCTCTGATGGCCAGAGTATCGTGGATTGAGGGAGTATAATCGAAGTTGGCGCAGATTAGGGCCACAATGGTCTGGGCTTCGGCTCCCGGAGCCAATTTGATGGGGCCCGTGGACTCCATAAAACGCTGATCGCTGGGCGCAGGCTTGGGGTCCAACCTCCGGTAAACACCGGTTTGATAGTCATAACCGGCCATTTCCTGGTATTGTTCGATATCGGTTGGCGGATCGATGTTGCGGTTAAAAACTTTAAAGGCAAAAAGACCGATAGTATCGCCAACATTCCGGCGGAAATCTCCGTTCGGAGACACGATCGGTTGATTGGCAATTGGGCTTTCCAGGAACATGAACCCAACACAGCCAGGCTGCCTGTTCCACCCGGCTTCGCTGTTGATGCTGTTGTACTGATAGCCCATGTTGGTGGTGGAATCCCAATAACAGACGTCATTGGGGCTGGGGTCCGCCTCGCCGCCGATATCGCAGTCCGTGGTCGGGGCCAGATAAGCATCGAAAATGGTGTCGGGGCCGGTATTTTTTACCTGGAACTTAAAGAAGACAATGTCGGTGTTGGTGGGATAATTCCACTGGTAAGTGGTCTGGGTGACCTGGATCTTCAACGGCCGGCCGGTTAAATGGTTGCTGATATTATAATCGTTGTACTGGCACCAGGTGTCTTCCACCGATTTTACTGTGTCGTTGCCGTCCTTGGCGCCCCAGCCGGGCTCCAGGGACGAATAAATCCGGGCGGCGGCCGAAGTGGGGCTTACCGGCACGCCGTTAACCACTGCGCCCGGGGTATATTCGTACTTGGAATTGCTGGGATTGTACCCCTGAGTTACCAAAGTATCCAGGGTTACTCCCGGCAGGCTTCTGATGGTCTTGACCTTTCCTCCCACCCACAGACCCCAGCCAAAAACATAATTCATCAGGGGGGGAATGGGGTCTCCGTTGGCATCCCTGGCCGGCGCGGGCCAAAGAGTAAAGGCCGTGCTTCCGCCTTCTACCTGGCTCAACTGCCCAAAGTTGGTAATACTGGTCATGACGTTGTTTTGGTACAACCCTTTCCAGTTGTAAATTTTTCCGGTATTCTGATCATTGTTTGCAACCGAGGGCAGGGCGCAGGCGCTGCCCGCAACCAAGGCAAATACTGCCGCCAGCAGTATGCTTAAGCCCAGGGCACGATTTAGTAGGGTTTTCATATTTGCCGTTAACCTCCTAAAGTATTTTGTTTCAACGTTGCCGTTGATCTTTTAAAAGTTTACGCTGACGAAGAGCCGCATTTCACGCCCGATGGCATAGGGGAATCCGTTGGCCCCGTGCTTGGAAAGTTCTTCGTTGGATTTAAGCGCGGCGTAATAGGCTTCCTCCGCCGAAACATAATCGTCGCGGTTCAGGTCGGCCCGGTAATTGTAATAAGGATTGGGGTTTCGGGGATCGCCGTCCAGATACCGGGGTATCGGCTTCTTATAGCTTTCCAGCAGACCATCCTCCAAGGCTCCGTTATTGACCGGGTCGCCGGTGTTGGAATAGACGGTGTTGACATTTTTGTTGTCGAACAAATTCTCTATTTCCGCCACCAGGTTGTAATTCATGCGCCAGACGGAAAAGGACCGGCTCAAACGCAGGTTGGTGCTGAAGGTCCAAGGCATGCGGGAGCTGTTGGTGACCTCAAGCTTGGTGCCTCTGGAAGTGGTCTTGGTATAAGGCAACCCGCTGGCCAGGTTGGTGGACATGCTGGCGCTGAAATTCTCCAAAGGTTTGATGCCGAATAGCTTGGGCCCGTCGCCTTTTTCGGTATTGAGAGAAACATCCGCCATGATGTTGTGCCTTTGGTCAAATTCCAAATAGTAATCCTGTACCGGCACCCAATCGGTGCCTGAATAATACTGGTAACTGGACAACTCGCCCACATAAGAACTGCTTCCCCGGGCCACCGAAAGTCCGTAGGAGGCGTTGCCCGATATCATCCGGGAAAACTGCAGGTTCATCTGAATTTCTGCCCCCTTGACGTTCCCGTATTCGGTGTCCTTATACAGGTAATAGTTGGACTTGGAAGAAATAATTTTTTCTTGACCCAGCAAGTGATAGATGTCCTTGTAGTATGAGGTCAGGTTCAGTAAAAATGACTGGGAGAACTGATGTTGCAAACCGATCTCGAAAGCCACCGTCTGCTGGGCATTGAGGTCGGGGTTGCCCAGCCTGGTGGCAGTCCCCAAAGCGGTATTGTTGATGTCGGCATACAGAAACATCAGGTCAGGGCTCTGGAAGAAATGTCCGTAGGAAAACCGGAATGCGGTCTTCTCGGAGATGGGGAAGGAGATGCCCAATCGGGGTGATATCTTGTATTTGGTCTCGGAATCGATGAATTCTATATGGGGCGCGGTCGGATCGTTCGGGTCCATGGGGGTCAATACTTCATAATCAACCGGCCGTTTGGCCCCCGCGTCCAGCAGGTCCAGCCTCACTCCAACATTAACGATCATGCCCTGGAACTCCATTTTATCCTGAAGATAGGCATTGGCCTGGAAAGGAAAATAGGTATAATCATCCGGGGCGTAAAGATAGTATATGGTTCCATCGGGGTTGATGTCGCTGCTGGCCGGATAGCTTACGCTGTGGAGCTTTACCGTATTGAATTTGGTCTCGATCCCGGCCTTTAACTGATGCATTTTGTTAAGCTGGGAGGTAAAATCAACCTTGCCCAGGGCATATTCCGACTGACGCTTGGAGGTAAAGGGGAAGTCCCCGCCCACAAAGAATCCGCTTATGCCGTAGGGGTTAAGGGTGGGATCGCTGAAGTAATATGTATTATAACCGTCTGTGGTATCACCGTTATACAACGGACTGTTGGGGTTGGTGAAAAATTTCCGGGCATAAGGCTCCTTGAACTCGTAATCGGAGAACCAGCCTTCATAGCCTTCTTCATTGTACTTCCGGACGCCGGTTTGGGTCCTGGTGCTGAAATACGCCAGGTTGGCGGTATAAAAAGCGTCCTTGCTGAGCATGTGGGTGACGGTGGCCTGAAGTTGCTTGCTCTTTTGCATGGTGGAGCGTTTATGTTCGCTGTTGTAATCAAAATCGTGGTTCATCGACCACCCTTCGTTGCGCCCCCGCTGGGTCCTGGACACAAAGCCGCCCAGGATCAACTTAAAGAAGCTTTTGTCCATGGTCAGCTTGGCCTGGCCGGAGTAAAATTCGCGCTGGGTGTTGGGATAAAAATATCTTTCCCGGTCATACTCATAACGGTTCATTTCGCCCGAAACAAAGTATTTGAAGTCTTTGAGCAGAGGAACAGGACCGCCGATATTGGTTTCCATTCCATTGTACCCCCGGTTAAGCTCGTCCTCCTTGGGCAGTATGCCATTGGTGCTGTACCGGAGCATGCCCTCGTGCTTGCTGCTGCCGCTCTTGGTGACTACGTTGACCACTCCGGACATGGCCTGGCCATATTCGGCATTAAAGCCCCCGGTGATGACCATGACCTCCTGGATGGCGTTGGTATTGATCTGGGCTCCGCTTCCCCCGACAACCTGGTCCTGGGTGGAAAGCCCGTCCACAAAATAGGCGATCTCGTTTGAACGGCCGCCCCGGATGTGCGCGCCGCTGGTGGCGCCGGAGCTTCCGCCCTCGGAACTGACCACGCCCGACTGTTTGCTTACCACGTCGGCGTAGCTGCGGACGCCGGCCATGTTCTCGATCTCCTTGGTGGATACTGTTTTGGTGGTGCTGGTAACGTCGGCCCGGACTTGCATGGCGTCTTTTGTTCCGACGACCACTGTGCCTTCCATCTCAATGATGGTGGGTTTCAGCCGGAAATTCACGGTGGTGGTCAGGTCCATGATGGCCTTTAGACCGGTTATCGTCTGCGGCTCGTACCCCATCATGTTGGCCTTGACCGAGTAGGTACCGACTGCGATGTTGATGATGGAATACCTTCCGTCGATGTCGGTGTTGGCGCCCATGGGCGTACCCAATATCGTGATCATGGCCCCGGGCAGGGGTTCTTTGGTCTCAGCATCTACTACAACCCCGGATATTTTACCGGTAGTGCCGCCCAAAGCTACGCCGCTGACGATCAATGAAACCATCATTACCGCCAACAGAACTTTTAAGGATTTCACCTTCATGGTTCCTTTTCCCTCCTTAAATAATATTTGTTTATTTTTCTTTAATTTCAAGGCAGGCCCATATATCATCTTTTTCGAAATGCGTTCTCATCCCAAAAAAGCAATTGCATTCAATTTCAGTGTTTTTCCGGGGATCGCACCATTGTTTTTTCCGCCTGTTAGGACACCGATATGGTGGGGTTTTTAAACCCCACCATATCTTGACTGAAAGATTGAGCAGCTATTTAACGAACTTACCTGACCACCACTAACTTCTTGGTGGCGCTGTTGCCGAAGGCCTGCAGGTTGTACAGATAGACGCCGTTGGCCACCTTGCGGCCGCCGTTGTCCATTCCGTTCCAGGTGACGGTGTTCTGGCCGGCGGTGCCCTTGCCGTCCAGGGTCCGGATAACCTGCCCCGCGATGTTGTAGATCTTCAGGCTGTAGCTGCCGGACTTGGGCAGGTTGAAGGAAATCTCGGCCAGTTTGTTCACCGGGTTGGGCCGGTTCTGGTTCAGGCTGAACTTGTGGACCGGCTTTTCCTGCGGCTGCCCGGTCACGCCAAAGGTGGAGTCAATGCTTGTGCCGCCGTAGGTAAAGGTATACACGCCGCTCCAGGCGGAGGTGGTTCCCAGGGTGGCGTTGACTCTCCAGAACCATTTACCGGTAGCTGGCATACCAATAGACCTGAATTCATTGTCGTTGGTGACATACTTGCCAATTCCGGTTGCGAAGGTGCTATCCTGGCTGGCCTGTGCTTCGTAGGTTCCGCCATAGCCGAAACCGGTGCTCCAGGAGAAATACAGGGTATCGCCGGCCGGGGCCAGGGTGGTGTCGCCGCCCATCGGCACGCCCACGCTGTAGATCACCGGGGTGTTGACCAGCGGGCCTACGCCGGTGGCCAGGATCTCGGATACCGGCACTGAGAAATGATACAGCGGGCCCTTGCCGCCGGCGTCCGGGGTCTGAATCCCATCGCAGGCTATGATGTGCACCGCAGTACCCACCTCGCGGGACATTTCCTGGGGATACATGTTATAGGCCGCATTCTGGGGCACTACCACATAGGGAACGGTCCAGTTGGCGCCGCCGTCGGTGGAGGCTGCCACCATGATGCCACTGGTGCCCGTGGAGTGGCCGTTGTCGCACCAGGAAACGAACAGGTTGCCGGAAGCATCGGCGCCGATTGAGGGGTTACCGGCATAGACGCCGTCTCCGGTATAGGGGTTCTCAACCCCGGTGACCCGGGTGATCTTCCAGCCCTGGCTGTAGTCGCTGGGATCCTTGGGGGTGGCATGGAACATGCCCGAGCCGTTGGGGCCGGCCAAAGTTCCTTCATAATCGGTCAGGTCAAAGGCCAGGTGCGGAACTCCGTTGACCATGATGGCGTCGTAGTTGTACCACCAGCAGGCGCCGGCGAACTGCGGGAGCAATGTTTCCGGAACCACCGGGTAGGGCCCGTTAAAGGTCACGCCGCTGTCCGAGGACATCCAGTAGACCGGCTGGTTGGCGTCGCCGCTGAGGTCAAATGAAGCGACGGGAAGAGGCATGAAGGCAATCACGCTCTCCTGATGGGCATAGTGCAGCATGATGGGGTTCTGGGCCCAATCAGAGAAAATTGGATATTCAATCATCGGGTTGGGATTCCAGGTGGTGCCCATGTCGTTGGAGAAGGTGGCCCAGGATGTCCACTTGGTGCCGTTGTCAAACGCACCGATCGCCATGGAGCTGCTGCCCCGGTTCAAGGCAGGGATCCAAAGATTGGCATCAGCGACGTTGGATAACTGGTAGGAAGTGTACAAGCCGTCGCCCAGGCTTCCCTCTTCACGGGCATAGTACACCTGGCCTTCGACCTGCCGGTGATAGGCCATGTGAATGGGCCGGGAGATTGAGTTGCCTTCGTCGTTGTCGCCCACCACCGCCGCAGGATAACGGGGACGGCTGGTATTGTCAACCAGGCCATGGGTCCAGTTGGCGCCGCCGTCCAGGGAATAAGCATGCCACAGGGCGTAGCTGGCAGCCACGCCGCGCAGGTAGGCGATCTGGACGGTATCATCAGCCGCAGTGGCGCCGGGGCTGACCACCATGTTGCGGGCCGCTGCCGACATGATGGTGCGGATGTTCTGGATGGTGTCGACCACTGTGGTGGTGACCGCCTTGCTTCCGACCAAAGCGACCTTGGCCGAACCCACTCTGGGGGCGGCTGCAGTATTGTCCTCTATGGTGTTCATTTTTTTGGGTGCCGCCTGAGCCTGAAACGCAAAGCCCAGCACCAAAGCCACCGCCAATGCCAAAATCAAACCTTTTTTCATGATTTGGTCTCCCTTTTTAAGTTGAAAATTAGTTTTTTACCGGCGTGTTTTTTTAGCCGGTTTTTACCGTATTTTTGTCTGGCTTAAAACAGGATTCTTTGCCGTCACCTCCTTTCATAATCTCTTATCAAATATATTTTTCTGCAATTTTTAAAAGGTTATCACTTTTTAACCAAATTGTCAATAGTTTATAAAAAATATTTGAACTATTTTTTTGTTGGAACGGAAAATCCGGGGATGCCGATTGATTTATCCCCGAAAAGTTTCTTTGTGAAAACCTTTGGGGTTGTCCGGCCGCAGTGTTGTCAGCCTGCCTACCGGCTGGTCCAGCGGGTGTACACCAGCCCGGCGATGATGGAGATGAAACCTGCCAGAAATATCCCCGCCGCCTCCAGGCTGCGGCTCTGGCAGATCTGCATCAGCTGGTCGGTGCGGGAGGGGTCCAGCCGGGGGTAGATGGCCAGCGGCAGAAAATGGAACAGGGCGCCCAGGCCCAGGAAAATGGCCCCTACAAGAGGCAGCACCCAGATGACCGAGGGGCGGCGGATGATGGCCAGCAGCCGTTTTAATATCCGGGCATAGTAAAAAAACGAAAGGCCGAACAGGGCCACGGCCACGGCAAACAACAGTTCGGCTGGTATAGAGACTTCCATTTGACAACCTCCTTGGCTTGTGATTTTAAAAATGGAGTATGATTAAAAAAAACTAACCCAAACTGATCGGCATCTATAAGGAATGCAGGAATACATGAAAATATTCCTGGATTCCTGGTTTCCTGATAAAAAAACCAGCACCCTTCGCAGCAACTACTTGGCCGCGACAGCGGGCTTGGGGGCAGCGGCCGGGGCCGGCTTCTTGACCGGGGTGACCACGTTCTTGAACTTCATGGCTCCCAGAAAGGACAGCACCCCCGACAGCAGGAAAAAGGAGTAGGCTATCCAGGACTGGAGGACGTTGAGCTTGACCTGGCTGGCGAAGGCGATGATCTGGATCACCGCGTAGACCAGCACCCCGGACGGGGCGAAGATCATGTACTGCCAGTCGGTCTTCTTGCGCAGCACGATCTCGTACTTCCGGGCGATCAGCCCGAACAGCACGCAGGCCACCCACAGCAGGATGCTTCCCAGGATGGTGACCAGGTTGGTGACCGTCACGTACCACAGGTACTCGCCGGGATACAGCAGTTGCTTGAACATCTAACCCTCCTTCAAATCAAAATTATAAAAGCAGAAAGCAAAATAGTTTTTCAGGCGCCTGACCTGTTCCGTTTTGCCTTTGCGTTTTTGATCTTGGCAAATATTAGTTTTCGGTCATGTTGAGTTGTACTGCGTTGATTGACTTATCAAAACATCCCTCATTTGTCAGGCATGACAGGTTCTCGGGATGACAGTTAACCCGTTTTTTTGTGCTTGCGCGCCATAGTTGCTATACACAACAGCTGCTTCAGCACGCAGGCGTGCTGATGTTGAAATTTGACGAAGTTCAATTATCAGGCAGATTGCAATACAACCGGATTATTTGCAGGGCAAAATTTTTGGTCCTTATTTTCAAATCAACCATCCTGCCTTCTGTCTTGGTTATATTGTTGGTTTGCTTCGTTCTCACATCAAGGGGTTATTCTCGCAAAGACGTCCTTTGTTTTTCTGCCTTCTTGCCCTGAGCTGCCAGGCTGAGCATGCCGAAGCCTTGTCGAAGGGTTGGTATTCTGCTTTTTTATTTGAGCAGCGTCATCATTTTGTCGGCCATCTGTTTGGCGGCCGAAGGCCCGATGATCATGGCGGCGTCCTTCTGCATCCCGTAGCAGAACTTCATCACCGGGTCGCGCTGCGGTTTTTCCCTGGAGATCTTGTGGTCGGTCATCTGGTTCTGGAAGATGTCCGGGCCCAGCTCGCCCAGGAACTCCTCGGCTATGGCCAATATTTTGTCCAGCGCCTCCGCCTCTAACGGTGCGGCCGGGACTGGGGCGGGCTTGGGCGGAGCCGCCGGCTTGGCCGCCGGAGCGGGGGCGGGCTTGGGCGGGGCCGCCGGAACCGGGGCGGCGGAAGTTTGGGCCGGGGCGGCCGGCGGGGGAGCCTGTACCGGGACCGCAGCCGCGGAAACTGGTTTGGGCGGAGGGGCCGGCGTAGCTGCCGGAGCGGAAACGGCCGGGGCAGGCGCGGCCGGAGCCGCGGACAGGTTTTTGATCTCGACCAGGGCTCCGTCCAGGGCGGCGTCTATCACCGCGGCATCGGCGGTGGCGTCGGTCAGCAGGTTCAGGTAGCCCTTGTCGGTGCGGCGGATGAACAGCCGGATGCCCCGGGAGTTGACCATCATCTTGGCGATCTGGAACTGGGCCACCTGGTTCAGGGCGTCAAAGGTCTGGGCCAGGACCATCACCGCCCGCTGGGCATTCTCCTTGACAAAACTTTTGGACAGGGTCTGGGAAACGAAACTGTTGTCGTCGCCCACAAAGAAACTTCCGGTCACGCCCTGGAGGCTGGAAAGCCGTATCAGTATCTCTTCCATATTCACGGCCTCACCTCTTTTCCGTTGCCAGCCGCGAGATCACGGTCTGGAATTTTTGCTTGACCTCCACGAAACCCAGGGAGGCGATGGCCTTCTTGCAGGTCAGGTTGACCAGTTTTTCAAAGGCGTCGCCCACTTCTTTTTTGGAGATGTCGGTCTTTACCCCTTCGTTGTAGATGATATTCCCCGGGCCGGCGGACACCATTCTGGCCAGGCGGCCCGGAGGATCCACATTCTTGAGCTCCCGGGCCAGCATCTCCTGCCAATCGGCGGCCTTCTCGCCCTGGGCCCCGAATTCCTCCAGCAGCAGGTTGACCAGTATCATCTTTTGTTTGAGCAGTTCCTCGGCCTCGGAGATCTCGGCCATCTTGCTCTCCGACAGCAGGTCCAACGGAGTGGGCTGCAGCACCCACCAGGGGGACAGGGACGGATCCAGGTCCACTCCCAGGTAGACAGTTTCGTGGGGCAGGATCAGCATTTTATGGTCTTTGCCCTCGGCCAGCACCGAGCTCAGCTCGCCCAATTCTAGATTGGAGGAAATGACCTCGGCCGCCGAGCCCAAAAAGGCCACCACGTCGCCCAGATTGGACGGCGCGCCGGCGGAAGCCTTGACCATGGTCCCGTCCTCCTTGGCCACCGCCACGGAGTGCCGGACAGCCTCCATCTTTAAAACACTTTCCACTAATTCGGCCGGGTCTTTAGCCATATGGGCTCCTGCATTAATTAAGTAATCTGGAAAAGTAGTAACATAGCAGAGTATTGTTGCCGTATCGTGTCCGCCGGGATCAGGTTATTTCAGCGAACGGGCCTGGGCGGTCTGGTGCTTATGCTTGCCCAGCATCGGCCCGTATTCCTTCAATCCTTTTTTATGAACGGCGTCGGACAGCCGCTCCCAGATCTCTATCATCTCTTCCCTGGTAACGTCGGATAGCGGCCCGGGCACTATGTTCAGCCGGTCGGCCCCGAATTCCAGGTGCCGGGCCATCCGCCCGCCCTTGTCCAGTTCGGCCAGGGCGGCAGTCAACAGTTCCAGGTAGGGGGCCACCCCGGTGCCCTTGACTCCGAATTCGTCCAGCAGCAGGTTGACGAAATTGACCTTGTCTTTGAACAGGCGCTCCATCTCCTTGGGGTCCATCACCAGATTCTTGGCCAGCAGCCAGGCCACGGTCTTGACCACCTCGAACATCCCCAGCTTGCTGTCGGTGACTATCTGTCTGATGTCCCGCTTGCCGTTGACCAGGGCCATGATGGTCCAGTCGCTGCGGCGGATGGTGACGGCCGATTCCTCGGGGGCCTGGGCGGTGCGGGCCAGCACGGTGTCCAGCGGCGGCAGGGTCTTAAGGATCTCGGCCATCTCAATGCGGCGGCGCTCGCCCTCCTCCAGGATCTTTCCGGCCCCGTCCTTGATGGTGACCTCGGGCGACTTGGCTCCGGCGGTGTATTTGGCCTCGCCCAAAGTTTCCAGGCACAGGTTGAACACCGCCTCCGGTCCCTTGATGTCGCCCAGGATGGCATGGACGGTGTCGCCCTTGTCAAAATAGACCTCGCCGAAACTGCTGCCGGCCTTGACCGTCAGCACCCCGGTCTTTTTAAAGTGGGATAAAAAGTAGATTATCTCCGAAAGGGTAAAATCGGAGAGGTCGGCCTGCAAGCCCATAATGCGGATTGTCTTAAAATTTGATGTCTTTAGTTTAAATGAAACTTGTCTTTTAAACCTGATAACCTATTAGTGTAAACCAAAATAATAAATCTGTCAATAAAAAAATTGCGTTTTTATAAAATATCCACCCGGGCCAGATGCTTTTCTGTTTCCCTCTGCTCGGCGGGAGTTATGGTATCCTGCAGAAATTCCGCTTCCCAGGCGTTTTTAAATCCCTGCAGCAGGCAGGCGGCCGCCTGTTCAAAGCCGACCTTCCGGCCCAGCAATTCTTCGGCGGTGGTGGCGTTGGCTTCGGCCCCCTGACGGTAGAACGGCGCCAGGTTCTGGTCCTGGGCCAAAAGCAGCGAGCCCTGCTGCAGGATCACCCCCTGGATCCGGCGCTGGGCGCTGCCCAGGATCTTTTTGCCCGAGGCCGTGATCTCGTAGCGGCCGGCGGCGGCGAAGCACAGCGGCGAATCCTTGACGCTGGCCCCGGCGCTCTGGGAACGCTGCAGCTCGGATTCTATTCCCAGCTGCGACAGCCCCGCCACCAAAGCCTGGGCGATGATGCGGTAGGTGTTCAGGACCGGGCCGCCCAGGAGCGGATCGTCCTGCAGGGCGATGACGCTGTAGGTGAATTCGTTGAAATGAAAAACCGCCCGGCCGCCGGTGGGCCTCCGCACTACTCTGACCCCGGCCTGCCGGCAGGCCTCCAGGTCCAGCTGTTCGGCATCCTGGTTGTATCCCAGCGAAATGGTGGGCTGCTCCCAATCGTAAAAGCGGAGCACCGGCCCCGAGCTTTTATTTCGGACCGATTCGGCCAGGGCCAGGTCCAAAGCCATGTTGTAGGCTCCGTCCGCCCGGCCGGTATTTATGAAACGCCAGGTCATTTGGTTTTTCCGTTCATGGCCGACAACGCCTTTTGATATTCGTCAAAAAGAACGCTATCCTGAATCCCAGCATCAATGGCGGTCTTCAGGTATTCCGCGGCCTTGGAATATTGCTTAAGATTCAGTTTGACCTCGCCCCAGTAGTAATAGAGCCAGGCATCGGGGTATCCTGTCTGCCGGGTCCGGGCAAAAAAACTGTCGGCGGCGGCCCACTCTCCCAACATCGAATATGCCACTCCCATATTATAGAGCGCAGATCCGTTCCCGGGATCGGCCTCCGTGGCCTGTTTTAAGACATCAATGGCCGGGCCGGGCATCTGGCAGTTTATAAGGGCCGCGCCGTAGTCATTCCAGCGCTTGGCGCTGCGGGTATCCAGCTCCAGGGATCTTTGGAACCAGGGCAGGGACTGCCGGTATTTCCCGTTCTTAGAAAGGGACAGGGCGTAGTTGTAAATGTGGCGGGGATTAAGGCTGTCGCTTTCCGCGGCCAACCGGTAGGCCCATTCCTCTTTTTCGGGGCGATGGTGGTCCCGGTAGTAGATGGCCAGGTTCTCGTAGCCGTAGGCCGAGGACTTGCTATCCCGGGCCAGCAGGCCGGTGTAGCGGGCCAGCGATCTTTCCGATGAAGCGTTGACCAGCACCCAGGGCAAAAATAGCCAAAGAGAAATCGCCGCTGCTGTGGCCCATCTCCGCCATTCAAGTTTCCCCGCCAATGCCCGGTGAATGGCCAGGAACAGCAGGGCCATGCCCGGCCAGGCCAAAAGGTCCCAGTCCCGGGCCGTGCCCAGCTTGGGATCGACGATTAAAATAAAGAACAACCCGGCGGCGGCCGCCAAAACCAAGATCTTTTCGGCCGGTTCTTTTTTGGTTCCCTTCACCGGCCTGGCCCAAAGCAACAATAACAATGCGGCCGGAGAGACCAACAAAAATTGGTTGAATAGATCCAGCCAGTGCCCGGGGCTTAAAATTCCGTAGCCCCATAAACCGCCCCACAGCGGAAGCAGCGAACTTTTGGGAAGCTCGGAAAATGCCGTGTTTATCTCCGGACGGGAGACCAGGAGCAAACCCATGGCCAGGGCCGCTGCCGGGATGGCGGAGAAACAAAGTGCTTCCAGCGCCGATCTTTTCAGTCCGGCCTTGGTGCTGAAATAATTTCTTTTCTTCCAGTAATAGACCAGCGAGGGTAGCAAAAATATTCCGGAACCGTGCAGGGCCGCGGCCAGGCCGGCCAGAAGGGCCGGGACAATGGACGGTTTGGTTTCCGCAATTTTTTCCCGGACCAGAAACAGGTACCAGCCCACCGTCGCCAGGAACAGGCCGTAACTCTCCACATAACCGTAGAAGATCTGATTGAACCCGGCCCCGGCCAGCACGATTATCAGAGGCCAGAAGGTGCGGCCATCCTCATGTTTCCTGGCGAAACAGAAATACAGGACCAGGGCAGCCAGACCGGCCGTGATGCTGGTGATCCGGTAGGCCAGCTCGGCCAGATTGGCCTGCAGTCCGGTCAAGGTCAGGAGGCGGTACAGCAACCCGTGGATCAGGGTGGTCAAAGGTTCGGTAAGGGAGAACAGCCGCCCGGCCGAGATCTCCTGGCTGCGCAAAATGCCGTCTCC
The DNA here is from genome assembly GCA_002412795.1 of bacterium UBP2_UBA5202. Classification (GTDB taxonomy): domain Bacteria; phylum Edwardsbacteria; class AC1; order AC1; family EtOH8; genus UBA5202. The sequence continues at coordinate 187,578 of DHVS01000016.1, forward strand.
CAAAAGAGGAATGGCGGACCTCATTGACAGGTACAGGATTGATCCTGCCGGAAGCAGGATGAACAGAATATTAGCAGACTTGGGAAAATTGAATTTAAGAAATCCCGGCTCCGGAATAAAATGCAGGACCGACAACACCGCCAGACCGCTCAGGAACCAGGCCAGCCGGAAGGCCGGGGAATAATAGTTCAAGAGGTCGAATCCCCAGGTAAAACGCCCCGGGAAAAAAGAAGCCACAAACCACAGGACAAGAAGGCCGCCGGACAAAATCAAAGGAATGATGTGCTTCTTTTTTGTTGACACGGCGATAACTTCAGTGAGTGTGATTCATGGCTGTAATATGATCGGTTCGGCCGTGGCCCAAAGACGGCCTGAAGGTTTTTTAGTCCTCTATCAGCTCCACGTTGGCCCGGGGCACCACCGCCTTGCTGCCGTCGTCGAAGGTCACCTCCAGCACCCGGGCGTGGCTTTCCGATTCCAGCTTCTGCAGTTCGGCCGGCAGCCCCGAGACTTTTCCGATCAGGCCGAAGTAGGGCTGGCGGATGCAGCGGATGGCCATGCCGATGTCCATACCGCCCTGCTGTTTCTGGGCCTCGTCGGCCTGGCCGCCGCCGGTCAGCGGGATGATGACCTCGGGCCTCATCACCCCGGCCCGGATCTGGGTGGCCCCGTTGACCGAGGCTTTCAGGCCTTCCTTGGACTTTAAAAGATTAAAGGTCTTTTTGGCCATGTTCATCTGGCCGAAGCCCTCGGTGACCATCAGGGTAAAGCCCTTTTCCTCGGTGCCGGTGATGGCCACGCCGATGTCGTAACCCAGCAGGGCCTTCAGGTCGGCGTCGTTGATGCCGCCCACCACCACCGCGCTGACCCCGACCTCGGCCGCCTTCTTCATTCCGGCGATCCTGATCAGCGATCCGCCCACCACCACCTTGCCCTTGCAGTCCGGGGTCAGCAGTTCGGGGGTCAACTCTTTGGACGGATCATCCACCACCATTTTGACCAGGCCGTGGACCTCGCCCCCGATGCCGAAGATGCCCTGAACGAAGGTGCCGAAGGTCTCCACCACCACCCCCTCGCCCGGATTCTCCTGCACCACCCGGCCGTCCACATAGGCCCTCACCTGGACCGGCAGGGGCGGCTCGCGCAGGATCACCTGGCCGGTGATGGGCGAGATGGATTCGATGGTCCCGGTCACCGGAGAATTGCAGGTGGACTTGAACAGCCCGAAGAACCCCTTGCTGATGGCCACGGCCTCGTCCTTCCGGACGGAGTCGCCCGGCTGCTTGATCATGTGGGAGCTGACGTCCTCGGGCAGGATCCCCAGCAGCCCGGCCACGTTCAGGGTCTGGACGTTGCCCGGCAGTTCTGTCTTGGCCACCACCTGGTCGGCCGTGACCTTGTCGCCCACCTTGACCAGCACCTGGCCCTTTAAGGGAAGACGGCGGTCTTTTTTTATCACCGCTTTTTCGGTTACTTTAAGTCCCGGAGTATATGCATGTGCCATTCTTCTGTATATCCTTTTTCTTCAGTTGGGGCAATTCGTGAATTGCCCTTACGTTATTCGGTTGGGACACGGCATGCCGTGCCCTTACAGCTTCCCTCTCCGCAGCGGGGAGGGGCAGGGAGGGGTCACTTGGCGGGGTAGATATCCAGCGCCTGGTTCCATTCGTTGAGTTTTCTGATCCGCTCCTTCTTGTCGGCGGGCAGCAGCAGGGTCCGGCCCCGGCCGTCTATGATCACGCCCACCGTTCCGCCCTCCAGGGTTACTTCCGTTTCCTTGCCCTTGCCGGCCCCGACGTCGAACTGCTTGGCCGGGTTTACCTGGGCCTTGACCTTTTCCACTCCCAGCGGGATCAGCTTCATCTCGCCCACCTTGATGCTCTCGTCCACTTTGGTGCCGTCGGCCCGGGTGAAGCGCACGGTGACGCAGGGCTGGCCTTCCTTGCCCTGCCCGGCCGGACAGATGGACGATCCCAGCCTTACCAGGCAGTCCTTGATGAACACCTCGTTGGCGGCCGGCGCGTTGACGGTGGAAAGCACCCCCAGGTGCGGGGCCATGAAGATGGAATCCACCGCCATGGTGGTGATGCCCTCGGGCATGAAGGCGTCGATCATCATCAGGGCCGACTGGGCCCGGCGCGGGGCGTGGGAAAGCACGCCGCCGGAGCCGATCAGGATGTTGAGGTCCATCATGTTTATCAAGGTGTCGCCGGAGCCGGTCTGCTCGAACGCGTCGGAGATGGTGCGCTCCTGCTGCACCCCCTTGAGGCCCACCGCCATCTCCTTGTGCTGCTTGAAGGCCAGGCGCAGGGCCTCGCGGCTGATGGCCTGCTCGATCTGCAGCTCCTCCAGGCTTTGGGGAATGGTGGTCGGACGGATCATCTTGTTGCGGATCCGGTTGCGCAGGTCGGCCTCGTCCAGCTCGAAAGGCACCCAGCGCATGATGTTCTCCAGTCCGGCCTCGGCCAGCACGTTGGAGATGGAATAGCTCATGCCCAGGTTGGCGCTGACTGTGCGGTTGAAGGTGGCCTCGCGCTCCTTCTTTTCGTTGAGCCCGTAGAAGACCGAGAAGACGTCGGTGGTGGCCCCGCCGATGTCGACGCCGACCGCCGCGATGTCGTCGGCCTTGGCCAAGGACTGGATCATCAGCCCCACCGCGCCCGGGGTGGGCATGATGGGAACCTCGTGGGCCATGGCCATCAGTTTCTTGTATCCCGGAGCGTGGGCCATCACGTGCTCCATAAAGACGTCATGGATGGCGTCCCGGGCGGGCTTAAGGTTTTCCCGTTCCAGCACCGGCCGCAGGTTGTCCTTCACCAGCAGGGCGGTCTTTTCGCCCAAAGTCTTGGTGACGATCTCCCGGGCGTCCTTGTTTCCGGCGTAAATGACGGGCAGCATGTAGCTGGTGCCGAACCGGGGCTTGGGGTCAGCCGCCCCGATCAACTCGGCCATCTCGGCCACGTGGGTCACGGTGCCGCCGTCGATGCCGCCGGACAGCAGGATCATGTCGGGGCGCAGGTGGCGAATCCGCTCGATCCGCTGGTGGGGCAGGCGCCCGTCGTTGGAGGCCAGCACGTCCATCACGATGGCCCCGGCCCCCAGGGCGGCCCGGGCGGCGCTCTCGCCGGTCATGGTTTTCACCACTCCGGCCACCATCATCTGCAGTCCGCCTCCGGCCGAGGAAGTGGACATGTAGATGTCCACGCCCTCGTTGCCGCTGGCCGGGGTCATGATATCGTCGCCCTTCAGGATCTTCCGCCCGGAGAGCTCCTCCACCTCGCGCACCGCGTTGAGCACACCCTTGGTCACGTCCTCGAACGGCTTCTCCACCGTGGTGGGGGCCTCGCCCCGGGTGGTCTGGCGGTATTCGCCGTTCTTGTATTCGATGAGGATGGCCTTGGTGGTGGTGCTGCCGCAGTCGGTGACCAGGATTACCTTCAGCTTGTTGGGATCAACTGCCATTATGAGTCTCCTGATTGTTTATGTATTTATTAAATATTTTTCTAACTTCATGTATATTGGGCTACGTCCAGAAAGCATAGTAATTATTTTTTCCAATTTGGTCATATTCAAATTTACTATTGCATGCAGTCTATTCTCATCTTTCGACAATTTATATTTATCTAAGTCTATACTAATTTCTTCACATGCCTTAATAAGCCAACCCTCTAATTTTGGACACAATACGATAAGCTTATTCTTTTTGGTTTCATCAACATATATTTCAAAATTGTCGTCACTTTCTATTAGCATTAAAGAGTCCATATACCTTGGCTGTCTATTACCTGAATCTTTATCAACAACACCTATGGAATGAGTTGTATTAGATAAATTTTCGCAAACACCACCCTTCCCATTGGAATGATGGATATTGTCATCATTTTTGAAAAATGATGAAATCAATGTTTCATCAGCTTTGCATTCAACAAAAATCATTTTTTATTTATATATTTTTCTAAGTTTAAAAAGATATCTTTATTTTGGCTCATGTCAAAAATATCAGACATTTCCATATCTTTTACTTCACGAATTTTAGTTTGATAATCCTGGAAATATGTTATAAAAACAGCCAAATCATCCTTTTTAGTCTTTTCAATAATCGAGCTTAAGAAATAAGGATTATGCGTTGCAATAAAATATTGGTTTGAATTATCTAAACCAACTCTTTCTGCAATATATTTTACGTAATATGGAAACGCAAAAGCTTCTGGTTCATCAAATACTATCACGGAATTTTTATTGGTTTCTATTGCCGCCATATGGAATATAAGTCTTCTTAGCGTATCTGAGACTAAAATGTATGGGTATGTAAAAATTATATCATCTACTTCCTTTTGAATTTTTATCTGATTTACCTGTGGCTCTAAAACAAGACGAAAACCAAATTCTTTAAATAAATCTGCAGCTAACAAACGTAAATTTTTATTTACCGTTAATAAAAAAACCAAATTATTTCCGGTAACTGGAAGAAGATAATCACATTCTTTTACATCATATTTCGCCGACTCTCTGTAATGATAGTACCTTATATTTGTCATTGCTGTAAGTGATGCTTGTGTAATATCGTTATAGTTGGTCTTAAATGTCATAATAGGTGTAGCAACAGGCGAGGATACATCACTTATACCGCCCGAAAAACCTTGTTTATCATATCTAAGAAAAAATGAATATACACCTAAGGTTATTTTTATTCCTTGATCAATATTCTCATCATAAAACACATTATTTATTGTTTCGTGCCTAATAAATTCTTTTAATGAGGCGATACTACTAGTAAAGGGATGTTGATTTAGCCCCAATAAACCTATTGCTTCAAGAATATTTGTTTTACCTGTGTTTGGTTTGCCAATAAAAATATTAACTCTTTTACAATTTAATTTTAAATCTTTTATTGATTTAAAATTTTGTATATTCAACTTATCAAACATATGGTCCTCCTTAAGTACGGCATTTAAGTTGCACCTACTTTATCCCAATACTGTTTTTGATTTTTTTAAACCAGCCTATCTTGCCTTCGGAACTTCTCTTCTTCTTAGCTTCCAGTTTCTCAGCGTTCTCCCGCTGCTGCCACTGGGCCTCCTGGTTTTCAATTTCCAACAGCAGTTTCTCCACGTTCTCCCGTTCCTCCATCATCAGGGTGATCTCATCATACTCCCGGCGGTTGAGGAAGGCCTGGATGATGGGCTGTAAAAAGACCAGGGCCTGGCTGCCCACAAAGGACAGCGGCTTGACCGACTCGAAGAACAGGATGGCCGGGGTGGTCAGCTTGCGCTTGACGATCTGGCCGGCGATCTTGGCCAGCAGTTCCTTCTGCCGCTCGGGCGAGGGCATCTGGCCGTCTATGTAAATTGAATCGCGCATAATCAAACCAAAGGCATGTTTTTAAAAATAAAATCCCTGACCAACTCGGCGATCCGGTAGGCCTCCAAAGCTTCTTCCTCCGACGGCTCAAAGGCGCTGTCCGGGGACCGCACCGCCACCGAGTAGCCCTCCAACTTTTCCAGCTGGCTGTAAAAATCATCCTGGATTTTTTGCTTTTCGCCGATCAAGTCCAGCAGATAGCCAATGCTATGGGTTTTGGCAAAATCCAAATCCAAAAAAACCAGATAGGCTTTAAGGTATTTTTCGGCCGCCTGCTGGCAATGAAAGCAAATGGAGTCATTGTACCCGCTTTTGGCGTCCAATGCCAGTTTGGCCATGCCCAGATCATGTTTGGCTTTGTAAAGCCATCCTTTGATCAGTTCTTCCTTTTCACCCATAAACCACCCTGCCTCTTTTTAATATTTCATTGGCAAAAGTGGTTTTGACCCCCCGCCATTTTTCCAGCTCGCCTTTGGTGCAGACCACCAGGTCAATGGGTATTTTTAGGCCTCTTAAATATTTCTTGATCTGGGGGCTCCGCTGATGGCTGGGCAGGTTCATATCCTTGACCACCAAGATATCCAGATCGCTGTCCGGGGAAGGCGAACCTGCGGCGTAAGACCCGAAAAGGATCACCTGGTCGGGGTGAACATTTTTTACTATGATGTCCACTACGTTGTTTATTTGTTCCTGGGAAATCATGTAGCTCAGTTAAAAGGTTTAAGGTTGAAAAACATCACCCGCTGTTTTTTATCCGATCCAGCAGTTGCCGGTACCTTTTGTGATGGGCTTCGGACGAACTTTCATCTATCATCCGTGATAGGAGCTCCGCTGCCTGGCCGGCCCCGGCCCGGTCCCCGTAATCCAGCAGATACTGGGCTTTAAAAAGCCCGGCCTCTATCTGCCCGAAGGCGTCCTCCGCCTGACGGAAGGAAGCAATAGATTGGTCCAGCAATCCCAGCGTCCGGTCCCGGTCCCGGCGGCGGTGGGACAGATGCCCCAGGCGCAGGTAGCACAGGGCCAGGCCCAGAACATCGCCGATCTCCTGCCGGATCTCCAACGCCCTCAAGTAGAATTTTTCACCCTGCCCAAAGTCTTTGAACTCTTCGGCCAGGAAACCCAGGTTGACCAGGGTGTACCCGGTGCCGATCTTGTCTCCGATCCTGGACTGGAGTTCCAGCGCCCGGTTGAAAAAATCACCGGCCTGTTGGTGATCCTTTGCGCGGCAGAGCACCAGCCCTATGTTGCTAAGGCTTTCGGCCTGCCCCGCCAGGTCGCCGTCCTGTTCCCTGATCGCCATCGACCGGCGGTAATATCCCATGGCCGTACCGCTGTCCCCCAGCCGGCCGTGGCAGAATCCCAGGTCGTTGAATGTTTCGGCCTCCAGGTGCCGGTCTCCGGCGCTGCGGGCATGGCCGGCGGCCGACTGGTACCGGTCTATGGCCTGGCGGTATTGGCCTTCGTTTATCAGCAGCACTGCCCGGAAATAATCCGTCTGCGCCAGACCCCGGGTGTATCCCAGATCGTTGGAGATCCGGGCCAGCCTTTCCAGGGCCGGGGCCATCAGGTCCCAAAGGCTGAACTGGTTGGCCAGGCTGCAGGCATCAAAAAGATGTTCCAGTTCCAGCGCCGGGGGCAGGCCTGGCAGGGACGACATCTTGTCCAGCTCCTCCCGGGCCCCGGCCTGACAGCTGAGGGAAAAATGGGACTGAAACCGGCAGTGGTGCAGCCATCCCCTGACCAGGCTGGAATCGTTCCGGCCGGACAGCCACCCCGCCTTGGCCCGGATGAAGCCGGACAAGCCGGACCCCAGGGGATAATCTGTTCGCATTTACAGGTTGCTCAATGCCGTTATTGAAAGATCTAAACTTTGGATTTTTTATCGGACTAAAAGCAATTTCCCGGTTACCGCCTGGCCGTTGGACTCCAGCCTCACTAAATACACCCCGCTGGAAACCCTGCGGCCGTTATCATCCCGGCCGTTCCAGTTGATCTTATAGCTCCCGGCTGTTTTGTTTTCCCGGAACAATGTATTTACTTCCTGGCCCAACAGGTTATAGGCCTTTAAAGAAGCAGTGCCGCTTTGGGGAACAGAATATTCAATGGTGTTTCCGTAAACCTGTAACCGTAAATTTTGAATTTTGAATTCTGCATTTTGAATTTCGGTATCAGTTACCCCCGCCGGTCCGTAGCCCTGGTATATCCGCAGGCCTGAATCGCCATCCGCCACATAAACGTAGCTGTCGGACACGGCCACGCCATAGGCATACCCCGGCGTGTTGTAGAACCCTGCTTCGACGGGCAAGACTGGATTTGATATGTCTATTATCCGCAGCCCGGCTTCAAAATCAGCTACATAGGCGAACCTGCCGGACACCGCCACGCCATAGGCATACCCCGGCGTGTCGTAGAATCCTGCTTCGACGGGCAAGACTGGATTGCTGATGTTGATTATCCGCAGCCCGGCTTCATCATACGCCACATAGGCATAGCTGTCGGACACGGCCACGCCATAGGCATACCCCGGCGTGTTGTAGAACCCTGCTTCGACGGGCAAGGCTGGATTTGATATGTCTATTATCCGCAGCCCGGCATTAAAATCAGCTACATAGGCATAAGTACCGGATACTGCAACTTTCAAAGCCTGGCCTGGCGTGTCATAAAAGCCTGTTTCGATCAAATTTGCCGAGTCTGAAATGTCAATGACCCGCAGCCCGGCTCCATAATCCGCTATATAGGCATAGCCGCCCGATACCGCCACGCCAATGGCATACCCCGGCGTGTCATAGAATCTAACCTCGGCGGGGGCGGCAGGGTTGCTGATGTTGATTATCCGCAGCCCGGAAACTTCATCCGCCACATAGGCGTAGCTACCGGACACTGCCACGCCCCGGGCATACCCCGGCGTGTCGTAGTAGCCTGTCTCGGCAGGCGCCGCCGGGTTGCTGATGTTGATTATCCGCAGCCCGGAACCTCCATCGGCCACATAGGCGTAACTGCCGGACACCGCCACGCCCCTGGTCCACCCCGGAGTGTCGCAGAACCCAATGGACCGCACGTTGGAGCTGTCCTGGGCCAGCGCCGGGCCCAGCAGGCCCAGCAAGGCGATTGTTAGAACCAACAATTTTTTGGACATGGTATTCCCCTCCCTGTTGTTTGGTTAAATGGTTTACATGCCCTGCCCACGCGCGCTATAAGCTTATTTATGTCCGCCTCAGGCGGATAAAGGGCTACCGCAGTCTGTCAGAGGTTTACCAAGACCAAATATAAGTCTACCTGGGCCTGGTATAAGTCTACCATGGCCTGTCAGAGGTTTACCGGAGCGTGGTAAAGGTCTACCGGAGCATTTCAGAGGTCTACCAGAGCTTTTTAAACTGTTTGAAACTCCTTCGTTAGCAAGACAAGCCATCATCCCTTCGACACGACTCAGGGTAGGTCTCGGGACAGGCTCTTTCAAACGGTTCGAACTGTTGCTTACCGTACCACCAGCAATTTCCCGGTTACCGCCTGGCCGTTGGCCTCAAGCCTCACTAAGTACACCCCGCTGGAAACCCTGCGGCCGCTGCCGTCCCGGCCGTTCCAGTTGATCTTATGGCTCCCAGCAGTTCTGTTTTCCCGGAACAATGTATTTACTTCCTGGCCCAACAGGTTGTAGACCTTTAAAGAAGCACTGCCGCGCTGCGGGAGAGAATATTCTATTGTATTTCCGGAAACCTTTACTCGTAGATTTTGAATTTTGCCTTCTGCATTTTGAATTCCAGTATCAGTTATTCCAGCCGGGCCATAGCCTTCATATATCCGCAGGCCGGCGTTACCATCTGCCACATAGACATAGCTACCGGACACAGCTACACCATATGAATAGCCTGGGGTATCGTAGAAACCTTCCTCGGTCGGACTGGCCGGATTGCTGATGTTAATGATCCGCAAACCGGAAGTAAAATCTGCCACATAGGCGTAACTGCCGGACACCGCTACACTATATGCATTGCCTGGTGTATCATAGTAACCCACCTCGGTCGGACTGGCTGGATTGCTGATATTGATGATCCGCAGACCGGCAGCATCATCTGCCACATAGGCGTAATGGTCCAGTACGGCTACTGCACGGGCTTGGCCCGGTGTATCGTAGTAACCTACCCCGGCCGGGCTGGCTGGATTGCTGATGTTGATGATCCGTAAACCGGAACTAAAATCTGCCACATATGCGTAACTGCCGGTTACGGCTACTGCACTGGCATAGCCTGGTGTATTGTAGCAACTTACCTCGGTCGAGCTGGCCGGATTGCTGATGTTGATGATCCGTAAATCACCATCCGCCACATAGGCGTAACTGCCAGATACGGCCACCCCCTTAGCAAAATTTGTTGTATCATAGCAACCTACCTCAGTCGGGCTGGCCGAATTGCTGATGTTTATGATCCGCAAACCGTAAGTTAAATCCGCCACATACGCATAACTGTCGTATACGGCCACACCCACAGCAAAACCTGGTGTATCATAGCAACCCACCTCAGTCGGGCTGGCCGAATTGCTGATATTGATGATCCGCAAACCATTGTAATTATCCGCCACATAGGCGTAACTGCCGGATACGACGGCTACACCCATAGCAAAATCTGGCGTAACGTAGTAACCTTCCTCGGTCGGGCTGGCCGGATTGCTGATATTGATGATCCGCAGGCCATAATACTCATCCGCCACATAGACGTAACTGCCGGATACGGCTACTGCACAGGCATGGCCCGGTGTATCGTAGTAACCTACCGTGGTCGGACTGGCCGGATTGCTAATGTTGATGATCCGCAGACCGGAAGAATCATCCGCCACATAGGCGTAACTGCCGGTTACGGCTACTGCACGGGCTTGGCCTGGAGTATCGATGTAACCTACCCCGGCCGGGCTGGCTGGATTGCTGATGTTGATGATCCTCAGACCGGAAGAATAATCCGCTACATAGGCGTAACTACCGGACACCGCTACGCCATATGCAGAGCCTGGTGTATCGTAGTAACCTTCCTCGGCCGGGCTGGCTGGATTGCTGACGTTGATGATCCTCAGACCGGAAGAATCATCCGCCACATAGGCATAGTTGCTGGACACCGCTATGCTACGCACTATACCGGGGGTGGCTATCTCGCCCACCTTCACCGGGGAGGATGGATTGTTGACATTGATGATCATTACCCCGCCGCCCGAGCCAATGACTGTGTAATTGTGACCGTCAATGTTGGCATAAGCAACAGTATAACATCTGCCGTAAGGCCATAGACCCACGGTGCGTACATTCGAACTATCCTGGGCAAACGCTTGGCCAGCAAAACATAGTGCAACCGCAAGAAGAATTTTTACCTTCATGGTCACACCTCCACTATTTACAGTTGGAAACAGTTTGAATTGGTTCGAACAAGTTTGAACTGTTTCAAACAATTTCAAACGATTCAAACGTTTTACAGGCACTCCCCGCGATAGCACAGCTTCTGGTCCTTGGCCGCCTTGGCATCGTCCAGCCGCCCGATGGGCGTGTTGTTGGGCGCGCTCCTGACGATCTCCGGGGTCTTCTCTATCTCTTCGGCGATCTTCTTCATGGCCGTGATGAACTCGTCCAGGGTCTCCTGGCTCTCGGTCTCGGTGGGCTCGATCATGATGGCCTCGGGCACGATCAGCGGGAAGTAGACGGTGGGCGCGTGGTAGCCGTAATCCAGCAGGCGCTTGGCGATGTCCAAAGTTTTGATCCCCTTGTCCCGGAACCTGAGGCCGGAGAACACGCACTCATGCTTGCAGTGGGCCTTGAACGGCAGGTCGTATATTCCTTCCAGCGACCGCATGATGTAATTGGCGTTGATGATGGCGTTCTCCGAGACCCGGCGCAGGCCCTTGGCCCCCAGCATCCGGATGTAGGTGTAGGCCTTGACCATCACCCCGAAGTTGCCGAAGAAGCTGTGGACCTTGCCGATGCTGTCCGGACGGTCGTAATCCAAATAATACTCTACTACTTTACTGCTGGCACTACTTTGCCTGGCCCCTATGACGGGCACCGGGAGAAAAGCTTCCAGAGCCTTGGTGCAGGCCACTCCGCCGCCTCCCGGCCCGCCGCCGCCGTGGGGGGTGGCAAAAGTTTTGTGGAGGTTGAAGTGCATGGCGTCGATCCCGAAATCCCCGGGCCGGACGATGCCCATCATGGCGTTGAGGTTGGCCCCGTCCATGAACACCAGCCCGCCGATGTCGTGCACCATCTTGGTGATCTGGACGATGTTCTTCTCGAACAGGCCCACGGTGTTGGGGTTGGTCAGCATCAGGCCGGCCACTTCGTCGTCCAAGTGGGCTTTCAGATCCTCGGGATCAACCAGGCCGTCGGCGTTGGATTTCACGGTCACCGCCTGATACCCGGAAAGGGTGGTGGTGGCCGGGTTGGTGCCGTGGGCCGAATCGGGGACCAGTATCTTGCTGCGGACCCGGCCCTGCTTAAGATGGTAGGCCCGGATCATCATGATGGCGGTGTATTCGCCGTGGGCCCCGGCCACCGGCTGCAGGGTGACGGCGTCCAGGCCTGAGATCTGGCAGAGCGAGTCGCCCAGTTCCTTCATCAACCGCAGGCCGCCTTGCAGGTCGGCCGGGTCCTGGAGCGGGTGGGTCCCGGTGAAGCCCGGCAGGCGTGACAGGTCCTCGTTGACCTTGGGATTGTATTTCATGGTGCAGGAACCCAGGGGATAAAATCCCTTGTCCACGTGATGGTTCAAAGTGGACAGCCGGACGAAGTGCCGGAAGGCGTCGATCTCCGCCGCCTGGGGCAGTCCGGGCTCCCGGGCCCGCAAAAGATTTTTTGGAATAAGCGAATCTGTGGGTTTCTCCGGCACATCGCACTGGGGCAGGGCATGGCCCTGCCGGCCGGCGGAAGACAGTTCAAAGATGGTTTTTTCTAACATTGGCCGCCATATATATGTTATAGCTATTAGTGACTTTTTAACCACAAAAGCATGCGCTGAGCCGCCGGGCCGGAGCAAATGCCGAAGCCTGTGCCGAAGTGGAACAGAAGACACAACATAAATCCGTTTGACGTCATTACGTAGTAACGTTTTTACGCTTACGTGGTTTCTGTGCTTTCTGTGGCCAACGCCGGTGAAAGACAATCCAAAACAACAGATTAGGATACCATTAAAGGGTCCCTAAAGTCAAGCAAAAAAAGCAAGTTGCGCCCCTCTCGCGGCAGGGTATGATCCTAAGTTTTTCCTTGTCAGCTGAAGATATTTTCACTCGTTTCTGCTCTGGCATAAATGAAGTGCCGTGCCCCAAGTTCATCATTTTGGTTTTTTCCAAGCCTCCGCTTCTAAAGACAACTGCTTGCATACTGCCAGCCTGCCCCACCCCTTGGTTGATTTTACTTGACTTTTTGCCTTAATATGTTGTATTATAATATGTTTATCTCTGAACAAATCAACTTTACCAAATAAAATCAAGCCCACGAGGAAGAAGAGGAGTAATGAAGAGGACCTATCAGCCCAGCCGGGTCAAACGTGCCCGCACCCACGGATTCCGCAAACGGATGTCCACCGCCGACGGCCGCAAAGTGCTGGCCCGCCGCAGAGCCAAAGGCCGCAAAAAGCTGACCGTGGCCGACGAGCGCCATCTGATCTGAACGGTCTGAGGGTTCGGACCTTAAGGCGGTAAGAAAATTGGATAAGATCAGGCATACTTTTAAAAAAGAGGAACGGCTGAAATCCGAGGGCGATATCTCCGGGCTTTTCCAGCACGGCTTGCGGATCCGCCATCAGGGATTAAATCTTATTTACCGGTCCAATCCCCAAAGAACGGGATGCCGGGCCGGTTTTGCCACCAAGCGCCAGAAGGGATTCGGATCGGTGGAGCGCAATCTTAACAAGCGCCGGATGCGCGAAGCTTACCGCCGGACCAAGCACCTGATAAAACCAGGCTTCGATCTTTTTATAGTGGCCCAGCGTCCCTTGAGTTATGCCCAGATACAATCGGGCCTGCCCCAGCTTTTGGAAAAAGCCGGGCTTTTAAGGGTACCGGCCGGCCCGGACCAGCCATGCTGAACCGAGCGCTGACCAAGGCTGTCCTGTTCGTCATCCGGGCCTATCAGCTGACCCTGGGCGCCGTGCTTCCCAAATCGTGCCGCTTTCACCCATCCTGCTCACAGTATGCCCTGGAGGCGGTGACCATCCATGGGCCGGGCCGGGGAACGTTTTTGGCGGCAAAAAGGATACTGCGCTGCCACCCCTTCAATCCCGGCGGATACGACCCGGTACCCGATTCCAAACTGCCCCAAGATAAAAAAAGACCCTAACAAAACTTACCACGCCTGCGTGCCAAAACTACTACGGCGTGCAGGCACGAAATTACGGAAGACCTGAATCATTTTCGGAATTGTTTTTGTTTATTCAGTGCTTTCCTTTCAGGATTCAGTGTTTCCGTGTAAATGTTTTAAGGATTGTAGAAAGTTTTATGGATTCCAATAAAAGGTTATTGCTGGCCATCATCCTGATCCTGGCGGTGTTCCTGGGCTTCCAGTTCCTGATGCCCAAACCGGCCCCCCAGCCTGCTGTCCAGCAGACTGCACCGGCCGCCCCGGAACCGGCAGCCGTTCAGGCCGTTTTGGCCCAGCCCTCGGCCGCGCCGGCCAAAAGCCCCAAGCTAAAGACCCCCGGACTGCCCGTCACCCAAAAGATCCTTAAGGGAAAAGGCTTTGAAGCCGTGCTGACCAGCCAGGGGGCCGCCCTGTCCGGTTACCGGCTTTTGGATTATATGGGACCCGACGGCCAGCCGGTGCAGATGATCCCCGACAGCGGACTGGCCCTGACCATGAACCTTTCCGTGGCCGGCCAGCCGGTTGACCTTTCGGAAGTGGTGTTCGAGACGGGCCAGGAATTTGACGATCGCATCACCTATCAGGCCAGGCTGGCCGACGGAGTGGTGATTCAAAAGGCCTACGGGTTGCTGGAGAACGCTCCGGGATTGAGTTTACAGATCAAGATCACGGCGCCTGAAAATGTTTTCTTAAGCTCCAAGTATAATCTGGCCTGGAACTGCGGGCTGAAAGCCACCGAAAAGAACAAGGAACTGGACCACCGTGAATTTGCCGCCCTGGCCATGCTGGGCAAGGAGGTAGTGCTGGACAACCTCAGCAAGCTGGTTAAGAACAAGGAACTTCCGGCCATCGAAGGGGACATCGCCTACTGCGGGGTGCGCACCAAGTATTTCGTGGCCGCCCTGGTCCCCAAAAGCCGAAAGGGCGCCTCGGTCCAGCAGGGTTTAAAGGACCAGGACCGACTGACCACCTCGCTGGGCCTGCCACTGACCGCCAATACCCAGGACGAATTCGCGGTCTACCTGGGCCCCATCGACCACGGCATGCTGGCCAAGGTGGACCCGGCTCTGGACAAGATCGCCGACACCGGCTGGAAGTGGATCCAGCCAATCTCCCGCGGCATCCTGTGGTTCCTGCTGGCCCTGCACAATTTCATACCCAACTACGGGGTGGTGATCATCATCTTCTCGGTGCTGATGAAACTGGTCTTCTTTCCCCTGACCTATACGGGCATGAAATCCATGAAGAAGATGCAGCACCTTCAGCCCCATTTAAAAAAGGTTCAGACCCAGCACAAGAACGACCCCGGCAAACTGAACCAGGAGACCATGGCCCTTTACAAGAAGCACGGGGTCAACCCCTTCTCCGGATGCCTTCCCCTGTTGCTGCAGATGCCGGTGTTCTTTGCCCTGTACAGCGTGCTGATCAACACCATCGAACTGCGCCAGGCCCCCTTCATGCTGTGGATCACCGACCTGAGCCTGCCCGACAGCATCGTCAACTTCGGCGGCCAGTTGCCATTCGTGGGCTGGGAATCGTTGAGCCTGCTGCCGATTTTGATGGGCGTGGCCATGTTCTTCCAGCAGAAGATGACCACGGTGGACCCCAAGATGAAGATGATGGTCTACATGATGCCTTTGTTCATGGTGTTCATCTTCATGAGTCTGCCGGCCGGCCTGAACCTTTACTGGCTGATCAACAACATCCTGTCCATCGGCGAGCAGTACCTGATCCATATCAGGACCCAGCCCCCGGCCGAAGCCTGAAACTGACCAGCCCACGGAAAAGCACTAAATATATTCGAAAAATAGTTTCGTGTTGTTTCGTGTCTTTTGCGGGAAAATGGTTCCCGGAAACCTGCCCACTAAAATCGCTAAATTAATAAAAATACATTTAGTGTCATTTCGTGCTTTTTGGTGGGAAGGCCTGCGGTAAAATTTTAAGCGACAACCAAACATCGGATGAGATCAAAATGAGCCTAATCATCGAAAAAGAGGGAAAGACAGTAGAGCAGGCCCTGGAGAAAGGTTTGCTGGAACTGGGCGTGCGCCGCGAAGACACCGAAGTGGAGATCGTCTCCTTGGGGTCCTCCGGGTTCCTGGGGATCTTCGGCGCCAAGCCGGCCAAGATCCGCATCAAACTGATGCCCCGGCCCAAGGTCAAGAGCATGGTGGAGACCATGCTGGAAAAGATGGGCATGCCCGGCGAAGTGAAAAGTTTCCGGGAAGAAGGCAATCTGCTGATCGCCAGCATCGACTGCCCCGCCGGCGACAAATACCTGAAGGCCAACCGGGGGGCGGCCATCGAAGCCATGGACTACCTGATCAACAAGATCTTCCGGGAATCGGAATACGACATCCGGCTGGATATCGGCGGATTCCTGGAATCGCAGAACGACGACCTTAAGACCCGGGCCCTGGAACTGGCCGAAAAAGTGAAGACCAGCGGCAAGGAATTCGAGATGGAGCCGATGCCGCCCCACAAGCGCAAACTGGTGCACCAGGCCCTGGAAAAGCATGCCGACGTCAAGACCCTGGCGGTGGGCAACGGAGACCGTCGCCGGGTGATCATCTCCCTTAAGGGCGCCACCGGAGTTCCGGCGGCCACCAGGCGGCCGGACCGCAACGACCGGCGACCGGCAGAACAGCAGCGCGGGCCGCGCCGCGACGGACCAAGGCCCGGCGGCAAACCTGCGGCCCAGGCTCCGGCCAGGCCGGCCCCCCGGCCCGCTCCCAGACCGGCCGCCCCGATGGCCCCCAAGCCGGCACCCAGGCCAGCCCCGGCAGCTCCCAAGCCGATGGCTCCCAGGCCGGCCGCCCCCAGACCGTCTGCTCCGGCAGTCCCCAAACCTGCAGCCATGCCGGAAAGAACCTTCCAGGACCGCAGCCGGCGCCCGGCCCCCAAGGCAGCCCCGCCCCGGCCAGCTTCCCCGGAACTCCGGTCGGACAATGCCAGACCCCAGGCCCCGGTTGACATGTCATCCTTCGCCCCCCGGTCCAAGAAAAGAAATACCAGGTAATGTCAGAATCTTTTAAAATAAAAAGGCTCTCTAAAACTGGGGGAGCCTTTTTTATTTGCCTTGATTTTGAAAAAACTTTGTAGTATGCTTAAGGAAGGAATGCCACTAGTGGAAACCGAAACCCTTTATGAGGAAGCCAGGAACGCAGGAATTATTCAAGCATTTTATCAGTTTAGTGTTCTTGGATTCATGGCTTCATAATAAAAAATCTGTGAGTGAGATCCCGTCAAATAGAAAACATGATTCCCTCCGACACCATAGCCGCCATCTCCACCGCCAGCGGACCGGCCGCCTTGAGCATGATCAGGATCTCCGGTCCCAGGTCGCTGGAGATCGCCGATACCATCTTTAAAGGCAGACTGCTCCCCAGCCAAATGCCCTCCCACACCCTGCATCTGGGAAAGATTTCCGGAGGCAAAAACCAGTCCGCCGACCAGACCATGCTGGCCGTAATGAAGGCCCCCCATTCCTTCACCGGCCAGGACATGGCCGAGATCACCTGCCACGGCGGCGAGGCCGCCCCCCAGGCGGTTTTGCAGGCCTGTCTGGAGGCCGGGGCCCGTCAGGCCCAGCCGGGAGAGTTCACCCTGCGGGCCTATTTGAACGGACGGCTGGACCTGGCCCAGGCCGAGGCGGTCTGCGACATCATCAACGCCAGGACCCAGACTGCGGCCCAGGCCGCGCTGGAACGGTTGGAGGGCGGGCTTTCCCGCAAAGTAAGCGAGGTCCGGGAAAAACTGATCGCTCTGCTGACCCTGCTGGAAGCCTGGGTGGATTTTCCCGAAGAGGACATTCCTGCCGCTGAATTTAAACAGCTGAAAGACGCCCTGGACCAGGCCTCGGAAAAGACCAAACGTCTGCTGGACGACAGCCGGGCCTCGCTGATCCTGAAGGACGGAGCCCGGGTGGTGATCGCCGGCCGGCCCAACGCCGGAAAATCCAGCCTGTTCAATATGCTGCTGAAGGAGGAGCGGGCCATAGTGACCCCCTCGCCCGGCACCACCCGCGATGTGCTGGAAGGCTGGATAGAGATCGGCGGCATTCCCCTGAGACTGTTCGACACCGCCGGCCTGCGGGAGACCAGCGACGCCATAGAACTGATCGGGGTGGAACGGGCCAGGGGCAAGATGGAACAGGCCGACCTGGTGCTGCTGGTGCTGGACGCCGGGAGCGCCTTGACCTCCGAGGACAAAAGACTGCTGGAACTGACCTCAGCGTTCAACCGGATCGTGCTGGCCAACAAATGCGACCTGCCGGTAAAGCTTGAGGTAGAAAGTGACTGGCTGAGGATATCCTCCATCACCGAGGACGGCCTTAAGGAACTTGAGAAAACCATTGTAAACACCCTGACCGGCGGGCACAACTGGGAAGCCGGGGCGGCCGGGGCTTCCAACAACCGGCAGATGGAGGCTTTGAAGCAAGCCGCCCGGTTCCTGAACAATGCCAGTGAAGGTTTGGAGAAAAAATCCTCCTGGGAGTTCCTGGCCCAGGACATCAAGGAAGCCGTCAACAGCCTGGGGCAGATAACCGGGCAGACCATCGGCGACGAGGTACTAAATAGGATCTTCGAACAATTTTGCATTGGGAAGTAATAAACTATAAAACGAAGTAAGCCATGAAAAAGAAAACTCAAATATTGTTTATCCATGGCGGAACAACTTTTAAATCAAAAAATGATTATTTAAAGTTTTTGAAGACCAGACCTGTTTCTATTGGAAAAAGAGTCCGCTGGAGTGGAGATTATTTGGATAAAAAACTTGGCAACCGTTTTGAAATCATCAGACCCGATATGCCATTAAAAGAAAATGCAAAGTACGATGAGTGGAAGATATGCTTTGAAAGGTACCTCCCTTCTTTGGAAAATAATTTAATTCTGATCGGTTCTTCCTTGGGGGGGATATTTCTCGCTAAGTATCTGTCTGAGAACAAATTCCCCAAAAAGATATTATCTACTTATTTGATCTGCCCGCCATTTGACAATACTTTGCCCGGGGAAGATTTGGTCGGCGGGTTTAAACTTAAATTGAACCTGTCCTTAATTGGGAAAAACTCGAAAAATCTATATCTATTGTTTTCGAAAGATGATCCTGTCGTCACAATATCTCACGCTCATAAATACGCAAAGCGTTTAAGTAATGCCACAATTATTATTTACGAAGGGAAAAACGGCCACTTCAAAGTACCCGAATTCCCGGAGATCGTTAAAATGATAAAAGATACTGCAAAGTAAATGCATCAGATCGCCTAAAATATCTGTCCAATGAACCACAAGTATCTTGATACCAACAAAGCCCTGTGGGAGGAGCTGACCGAGATCAACATCGGCTCGGCCATGTACGACCTGGAAGGCTTCAAGCAAGGCGCCGAGACCCTTGATCCGATAGAGCTTGCGGAACTGGGAGACATCAAGGGCAAGTCCATCCTCCATCTGCAATGCCAGTTCGGGCAGGACGCCATTTCGCTGGCCCGCAAGGGGGCACAGGTGACAGGCGTGGATTTCTCGGAAAAGGCCATCGCCCTGGCCAAGGGTTTGAGCTCCGAGCAGAAGGTCCCGGCCGAGTTCATCTGCTGCAACATATACGACCTGCCGCAGCATTTGGATAAGAAGTTCGACACCGTCTTCACCTCGGGCGGAGTGCTGTGCTGGCTGCCGGACCTGACAAAGTGGGCGCAATTGATCAACCAATATCTCAAGCCAGGCGGATTCTTCTACATCCGCGAGTTCCACCCGGTATCAACTGTTTTCAGCAACGACTCCGAGGACACCGGGCTCAAGGCCCGCTATTCCTATTTTCACCAGGACCAGCCCCTGATGTGGGACGACGGCTACGCCTACGCCGACCACAGCAAGAAGACACATAATCCTTCGTTCGAATGGCAGCACCCGCTGGCCGACGTGGTCTCCTCCCTGCTGACGGTTGGATTGAAGATCGAGTTCCTGCACGAGTTCCCCTATTGCAGTTACGACTGTTTCCCGTTTTTGGAAAAGGGAGCGGACGGGCGCTGGCGCTTCCCCGGCGGGAATGATCTGATACCGCTGATGTTTTCGCTGAAAGCATTTAAGCCAGTCGAAAAATAAAATGCGAGTGATATTTTTCTCCATAACCCGAATCATACTCGCACTTATAGTGTGTGGCATTTTGGTTTCCGTGTTGCTATACTTTATTCAAGATAAAATGATTTTTTATCCGCAAAAGATTGACCAAAGTGACCTGGAGGCAATAAAAAAATACAAAAACGTTAAGGAAATCAGTCTCGAAACCGGAGATGGAGTTGAGATCAAAGGATGGTTGATAGATAATCGGTCGACCAACAAGTCCAAAATACTGTTATATTTTGGCGGCAATGCCGAAGAAGTGTCATACATAATACCAGAAGCCTTGCTTTTCAAAGATTGCTCTGTGGTCCTGTTTAATTATCGTGGGTATGGGAAAAGCCAGGGATCACCCAACGAGCAAAATCTCTATAGTGATGCAACAGTAATATATGACAGATTTGTAGCTCAGCACAATAGTGATTCGCCAAAGATCATCATCATGGGAAGAAGTATTGGTACAGGCGTTGCGGTTTATCTTGCAAAAAACAGAAAAACAGATGGAGTGGTCCTTGTTTCCCCTTATCAAGACCTCAAAACACTGGCCCAGATACAATTTCCGTTTTTACCGGCAAGGTTAATCGTCAAATACAAATTTAATTCCGCAGAAAGAGCCCCATTTATTAAGGCTCCATTGTTGGCAATAATTGGCAATGAAGATAAAACCATACCATCTAATCAATCCAAGCTTTTAATTGAAAAATGGGGCGGCAAAGTTATTTTGAAAGAGTTCATTGGTGCAGACCATAATAACCTCAGTAATTTTGGTGATTATTGGAAATCCATAAATGATTTTATAAATACGATTTAATATGAACCCTGTTCCTATATTAACCACTGAACGCTTAGTGCTTCGCCCCTTCACCCTGGCCGACGCCCCCGGGGTCCATAAACTGGCCGGACACTTCGAGATCGCCGACACCACCATGAACATGCCCCACCCCTATCCCGACGGGGCGGCCGAGTCCTGGATCGGCACCCACCAGAAGACCTGGGAGCTGGGCTCGGGCCTGACCCTGGCCATAACCCTGAAGGACTCGGGCCAGCTGATCGGGGCCATCGGCCTGACCATCAATAAGGACCACCACCGGGCCGAGATGGGCTACTGGGTGGCCGTGCCTTATTGGGGCAGGGGCTTCTGCACCGAGGCCGCCCGGGCCCTGCTGGATTACGGGTTCACCGGGCCCAAGCTCAATAAGATCTACGCCACTCATCTTGCCCGCAACCCGGCCTCGGGAAAAGTGATGCAGAAGATAGGAATGAAGTATGAAGGCTGCCTGCGCCAGCACGTGAAGAAGTGGGACAAGTTCGAGGACCTGGCCTATTACGGAACGCTGAGAAACGAATACTATAATTAGCCACAAAAGGCACAAAGGGCACAAATATTATTTTTGTGAAGTATGTGCTTTCTGTGGCAGAATGTAAAAAGTTAAACTGTGAGTACGGCAGATATCAGAAAAACCATGAAAGGTCTTTATCTATGCCCAAAAACAAATTCGGCCTGACCCTTTTGGGCCGCAAGGTGCTCAAGCCCTCGGGAAAGTTGGAAGCCTTCCCCAACCAAAACCGCGGGCGGGATTACCGGGTGATACTGGAGACCGAAGAATTCACCTCCCTCTGCCCCATCACCGGGCAGCCGGACTTCGGCGCCATCACAGTCAGCTACATCCCGGACCGGCTGGTGGTGGAATCCAAATCACTTAAACTTTACCTCTGGACCTACCGCAACAAGGGCGTATTCCACGAGGCGGTGGTCAACCAGATCCTGGACGACCTAGTGAAGGCTGTCCGGCCCCGTCAAATGCTGGTGACGGGCAATTTCAGAGTGCGGGGCGGCATCGCCATAACCGTGGCGGCCGAACACCCATACAAAAACAATTAACCATTAGCAATCAACCACGAACTGGTCATTGATCATTGTTCATGTTGATTGGAGAGAGAGATTATGCCATTACGCAAACTTTTAAGCCTTTTCAAACGCAAGAAGAAGACCCCGGCCCAGCCGGTTCAACACCACGCTGCGGCCCCGGCCAGACACCAGGCCGAACCCCACCGGAAACCGGCGGCCGGGCCTGCTGCCCATAGCGGAGGCAGGACCCACAACCATCAAACAACCCGGCCAGCCCGCCCCCAGGGAGCCCCGGTTCATGGACAGAGGTCCCAGCCGCACCAGCCGGGAAGAACGCTCCAGCGGCCGCCCGTCAGACCAGGAGCCGCCCAGCCACAGCCGGGACGGCAGCATCCCCACCATCAGGGAGCACGGACAGTAAGCCAACATCCGCCACGGCCGGCCCAGCATGTTCCGGTACGTCCCCAGTATGTTCCCCCGGTCCAAACCCCGCTGCCCCGGGCCCCCAAAGCCGCTTCGACCGAGCCCGTCCTGCGCTTCGATGAACTGGGACTAAAGCCAAACCTGCTGGAAGCATTGAAGGGAGAGGGATACACCGAGCCAACGCCCATTCAGCAGCAGGCCATCCCGGTGGCCCTGGCCGGCAAGGACATTTTGGGCTGTGCCCAGACCGGCACCGGTAAGACCGCGGCCTTTGCCCTGCCGATACTGCAAAGGCTGGACCGGCCTGAGATCACCAGGGAACAGTACCGCAACATCCGGGCCCTGATCGTCACCCCCACCCGGGAGCTGGCGGCCCAGGTGGGCCAGAGCTTCGCGGCCTACGGCCGGAACATCAACCTGCGCTCGGCCGTGGTCTACGGCGGCGTTTACCAGGGCACCCAGGCCAAGGCCATGCGGGGCGGGGTGGATATTTTGGTGGCCACCCCCGGGCGCCTGCTGGACCTGATGGACCAGAAAATGGTGCTGTTGCACAAAGTGGAGATCCTGGTGCTGGACGAGGCCGACCGGATGCTGGACATGGGCTTCATCAATGACATCAAAAAAATAGTGGCCAAGGTCCCCAGCCGGCGCCAGACCCTGTTCTTCTCGGCCACCATGCCCCCCGAGATCCGAACGTTGGCCGGAGGCATTCTGGACCAGCCGGTCTCCATCTCCATCATGGCCGAGTACGCGGCCGCTGATACGGTGGAGCAGTCGGTCTACTTCGTGGAGAAGGACGACAAACCCGACCTGCTGCGCCACCTGCTTTCCCAGAAAGGCATGGAGCGGACCCTGGTCTTTACCCGCACCAAGGTACGGGCCGACCGCCTGTCCCGGCGCCTTACCACCTGGGGCATTCCGGCCCAGGCCATCCACGGCGACAAATCCCAGAACACCAGGGAACGGGTGCTGCAAGGTTTCAAGACCGGTGCCATCCGGGTGCTGGTGGCTTCGGACGTGGTCTCCCGCGGAATAGACATTGACAATATCTCCCACGTGGTGAACTTTGACATACCGCACGAAGCCGAGGCCTACGTCCACCGCATCGGCCGCACCGGCCGGGCCGGAGCCTTGGGCACGGCTGTCTCCTTCTGCGACAGCGAGGAGCGCCAGGACCTGGCCCAGGTGGAACGCCTGCTGGGCCGCTCGATCCCGGTGGCCACCGGCCATCCTTATCAATCCACCGTTCCGGTCAGGGCCCACACCGCCCCGGCCCGGCAGAGCCGTGGTTCCGGGTCAAAGCCCTACCGCCGCCGTTAGTATTTTGTTAAAGGAGATATCATGTATTACGTTTCTGTTTACAAGAATTTCTCGGCCGCCCACCATTTACGGGACTATGCCGGGAAATGCGAGAAGGTCCACGGCCACAATTATCAGGTGGAACTGGAGCTTAAGGCCAAAGCCCTCAACAAGACCGGGATGGTGGCTGATTTCAATGACATCAAGGCGGCGCTGGAAAAACTGCTGGGCCGGTTCGACCACCAGGACCTGAACGAGATAAAACCCTTCGACAAGATCAATCCCACCGCCGAAAATATCGCCCGGGTGGTATTTGAGGAGATGGCCCTGAAGTTCAATTCGCCCAAGGTCAAGATCAACAAGGTCTCCGTTTGGGAGACCGAGCATGCCAAGGCCACCTATGGCCCGTTCTAAAAAGGCCGTGGTGCTGCTCTCCGGCGGTCTGGACTCGGCCACCGTGCTTTACTGGGCCCTGGCCCAGGGCTGGCAGCCTAAGGCCCTGATCTTCGACTACGGACAAAGACATAGCCGGGAGATAGCTTCGGCCAAGGCATTATGCAAAAAGACCGGGGTGGCGTATGACGTCATCCCGGTAAAATTACCCTGGCGGGGCAGCAGCCTGCTGGACAAGGGCTCCGCCCTTCCCAGCGCCAAAAGCACCAGGGACATCGGCGCGCAGATACCATCCACTTATGTGCCGGGCCGGAACACCCTGTTCCTGAGCTATGGGCTGTCCTGCGCCGAGGCATTAGGCGCTGAAGTAGTAATGATAGGGGCCAACGCCCTGGACTACTCCGGCTACCCCGACTGCCGGCCGGATTTCATTTCGGCGATGGCAAAAGTTTATAAACTGGGAACCAAGGCCGGACGCCAAGGAAAACCTATCAGGATAGTTGCCCCGTTGTTGAAACTGTCCAAATCCCAGATCGTAAAATTGGGAATTCGGTTGGGAGTGCCCTATCAGTTGACCTGGTCCTGCTACCAGGGGGGAAAGAAGCCCTGCGGAACCTGTGATTCCTGCCTGCTACGGACCAAGGGATTCAGGGAGGCAGGAATAGCGGATCCAACGATATATAGGAACATTAAAATAGGCTGATATGCGTTATTTCATAACAATTCTATTAATATCCCTTCTCCAAGTATCTGCATTTTCCCAGGATTCGATCCTTATAAGGCTCCAGGAAAAGATGGACCAGCAGGAGAAAGCGCAAAAAGAGCTAGTCTACAGCTATAACACCATCAGTTACGTTCATAAACTGGACAAGCACGGAGTCATCAAAAAGACTGATACTACTAAGACCTGGCATAAATTCAAGGGCGATTCCCTGCAGGAATATACCCTGCTGTATTCATCCAATAAAAAAGAAGAAAAGAGCGAGGGAATGAAAAGGCGCAGTGAAAAGGTCAAACTGCCAAAGTTAAACGACCCGGCCTACAATTTCCGGGTGGACCCAACATCGAGGAAGGTTGCCTTCAACCCCAAAAAGCCCAAGAAAGGCGATGTGGCCGGTGTATTGCTGTACGATCCTCGGGACCTGACCTGTAAACAGATAAATGCCACCATGCCCAAATTGAAGTGGCCGGTTAAAGAGCTCGAAATGGAGATGCGGTTTATCCAGATCAAAGGATTCCTGTTCCCTTCGGAATTCCGGGTACAGGTAGGCTGGAACGCCCTGATCAGCAAGGGAAGGATCCGGGTGGAGAGCAGTAATTCAAATTACAAGATATATAAATGACCGTGAACGCCAGGATTGCCGAAATATTCCACTCTCTGCAGGGCGAGGGCAGGTACCTGGGCGAGCCCACTACCTTCGTCCGCTTTGCCGGGTGCAACCTGGATTGCAGCTATTGCGACACCCCGCTGGCCAAAGCCGGGGACAAGGCGACCGAGATGGACATCCCGGAAGCGGCGGCGGAGATCACCGGCCTTACCGCTCCGGGCGATTTTGTATCTTTCACCGGAGGCGAGCCCCTGTTGCAGGCTGACTTCATAGCGGCCCTGATCCCGGAACTGAAAAAGCATGGTTGCCGGTTGTATCTTGAGACCAACGGCACCTTGTTCAAAGAACTGGCAGCCATTACCTCCGGCCTGGACGTGGTAGCCATGGATATCAAGCCGCCTTCGGCCTGCGGAAAGGACATCTGGAAGACGCAACAGCGATTTCTGGAAACCGCCAGAGACAAGGTTTTCGTAAAAATGGTGATCTGTGCTAAAACCACGGCAGGGGAAGTGGAACAGGCCGCCGGAATGATCGCCGCGGTTGACCGGAATATCGTTTTTATCCTCCAGCCCGCAGAAGGACCGAATGCCCCGGAAATGCAGACAGTTCGCAGATACCAGGCCCTGGCTGGCGAACGCTTGCAGCATGTCAGCATAATCCGTCAGATGCACAAGATATGGAACATACCTTGAAATAATATTTATAAGGAAGGCAGGAATCCCAGGAATAAACGTTTCCCTCATATAGTATTCCTGGTTTCATGGTTTCCTAATAAAATCCCCTTATTTACCATCGCCTTTAATAATAAGACACACTACCTGATGTTCGACAAAGAATTCAAGACCGCGGTGCTGGCCGCCAAAAAGGCCGGTTATTTGCTCAAGGCCATGTCCCAGGGCGACCTTAAGGTGGAATACAAGAGCGAGATAGACCTGGTGACCCAGGCCGACCGCGCGGCCGAGGCCCTGGTGGTTAAAATGCTTCGCCGGAATTTCCCCGGCGACGACATTCTGACCGAGGAAACAAACCGGGACCGAACCCGGTCTGACCGGCGCTGGATAATTGACCCCTTGGATGGCACCACCAACTATGCCCACCGCTTCCCCTTTTGGTGCGTGTCCATAGCCTTTGAATTCAAAGGACAAGTTGTGCTGGGAGCCATATACAATCCCAATCTGAATGAACTGTTCACCGCCCGGAAAGGCCAGGGCGCCTGGTTGAACGGAAAAAAGATATCGGTATCATCCCAGTCGACCCTGAAGAAAAGCCTGCTGGCCACCGGCTTCCCCTACGATGTCCATTATTCCAAAAAAGACAACCTGGACAACTTTAAACGGTTCATCAAGCGGGCCCAGGCGGTGAGGCGCCCCGGCTCGGCGGCCCTGGACCTGGCCTATGTGGCCTGCGGCCGGTTCGACGGGTTCTGGGAGATGAAGCTGAAGACCTGGGACATGGCGGCCGCCTCGCTGATGGTAACCGAGGCCGGGGGAAAGCTTAGCGGTTTTAAGGGACAGAAGTTCAGCATCTATGTGCCGGAGTGCCTGGCCACAAACGGAAAGATACACCGAAAAATGATCGAAGTATTGAAATAGAGTATTACAGCATCACGACAAAAGGGCTGGAAGCAATGCTTCCAGCCCTTTATATTTTCTTTCAGGCCTGTATTTCAGAAATAATACCTGGCCCCCAAACCGCCCTGTAGCCAAAGACCGGTGGCCGGGGCCAGATCCAGGGTCGGGGCCAGTTCCAAAAATATGTCGAACGGCGCGCCTTTGAAAATATATTCCAGCCCGCAAACACCGCGCACGCCGATATTGGCCCCGCTGCGCCCGTCCCTGATCCGGCCGGCCCACAGGGTAACTCCGGGACCATAATACAGCGGTAGGGTTCCCTTTTCCACTTCTATCAACTCGTATTCATGCCACAGATAATCGGCATTGGCCCTAAGATAGCCATTCTCCAGAAAAGACCAGGCCAAACTGCCCTGAATAGCGTGGACCGAGCCCTGCCAGTATTTCATCGACAAGCCAGAGGGATCTCCGGCAATCAGCCCCAACCCTAAATTCCGGCCTTGAGGAATGGGACTGGCCCAAATGACCGGGACCGCGACTGTTAGCGCCAAAAACACAATGAGCGATCTTCTCATCTCCTTTGCTTCCTTTTTGTATTATTTATCCGTGATTATTTCTACTGCCAGAAGTATCTCTACTATCCGGGGATCGAACTGGGTGCGGGCTCCCTGCTTCAGTCTTTGCTGAGCCTCACTTTTGCTGAGGGCCTTGCGGTAGGGCCGGTCCATCGTCATGGCCTCATAGGCGTCGGCTACCGCTATGATCCGGGATTCTACCGGTATGGCTTCGCCCTTAAGTCCCCTGGGGTACCCGGTGCCGTCGTAATTTTCGTGGTGGGCATGGATTATCGGTCCCGCTTCCTTTAGCAGTTCCACCTGTTCCAGCAGTTTTCCACCGATCTGGGGGTGGAGCTTCACTTCCTCGAACTCAAATTCGGTCAGGGCGGTGCCTTTGGTCAAAAGCTGTTCGCTGACCCCGATCTTTCCAATATCGTGGAGCAGGGCCGCGTATTCCAGCCGCCGCAACGATTCCGGAGACAGGCTCATCTTTTGCCCGATCAACAGGGCGATCCTTTTTACCTCCTCGGAATGGCCCCGGGTGTAGCTGTCCTTGGCGTCCATGGCCGCGGTGATGGCCCGGATGGTGTCATCATAGCTTTGTTTCAATAACCGGTTGGCCTCGGCCAGCTCCCTGGTGCGTTCCTCCACCCTGAGCTCCAGATCCTCCTTGGCGTGCCACAGTGCATCCTCGGCCTGCTTGCGCTCGGTTATGTCCTCGGCGATGGCCAGTATCCCCCAGGGGGTGCGGTAGATATCGGAGTGGATGAAACGGTCCTTGTACTGTCCTTCCGATTCCTGGTTGATCCCTGTTTCCAGGACTTTCTGATACATCTGATAGGTCCTGGTCTCCTCCAGCCGGGGGAACAACTGCAGCAGGTTTTTCCCTTCCAACTGTTCTATCTCCAGATTTACAAAACTGGCATAGGCCTTGTTGCAGTAAAGGATGGTCATGTCCTCCTTCAGGGCCAGCACCGGCAGGCTGATGCTGTTTAAAAGCAGGCGGTGCTTGATCTCGCTCTCCTGAATTGCAGCTTCGGCCAGTTTGCGCTCCGTGACATTGCTGATAACTCCGTAAACAGTGATCTCCCCGGTCTTTTTGTTCACCTCGACCCGGCCCGAATCACGCACCCAGATTGCGCTGCCGTCTTTTTTGGTGATCCGGTATTCCAGCTCGCTGTTCAGGGCTTGTTTGAATTTTTCCGCCTGCCGCCGGGCCGCCTCCCGATCCTCCTTATGGATCAGCTGCTCGGCCCAAAAGCTCCAATCGGCCGTAAAACGGTGCAGGGGGTAACCGGTCAAAGACTCCACATTTGGCGAGATGTAATCGTTGACCGGCCGGCCGGCGGCGTCGAACCGGGTCACGTAGATGTGGGAGCTGATGGATCCTATCACCTGGCGGAACCGTTCTTCGTTTTGCTTCAGGGTTCTCTCGGTCTGTTTATATCTGGTTATGTCCACATGAACGGCCACCAATCCCATTACCGTGCCTGCTTCATCCTTGATGGCATCAGCCCTAAGGGCGATGGTCATCGACCGGCCTTTCTTGTCGTGCATCTCCACTTCCCCGGCAAAGCCCTTTCCCTCCCTCAGATTATCCACCAGGCGGCGGCCGGCCTGGTGGTCCCTGAACAGGAAGCCTATCCCTCCGGCCTGGTTGATTTCCTCAAGGCTGTAGCCGAACATCTGGAAGAACACCGGATTGTGGAAGGTATGCCGGCCCGAAGCATCGGCGATGAACACCGCATCCCCCAGACTGTTCACCGCCTGCCGGATGCGCAGCAGTTCCTGCTCGGCCTGACGGCGTTGGACCATCTCTTTTTCCAGGGCCCGGTTGGCCTGTTCCAGGTTCTGGTTGTGACGGCCGATCTGATCCTCGTCCCTTTCTGTAATGCTGGCATAATAGTAGACCATGGCCGCCTCCACCAGCAGACTGGCAATGATCTGCAGCCCCATGGCAAAATGATAGTGGAGGGATATCAGCCTTAAATACTGCAGCAGGTAAAGCCCGAACATCGACAGAAACATGATCCCCATCCACGTTACCCCGCCCCTCCGCCCGCACAGGAAGAAGGCTGTCACCGGGAAAAAATACAGCCACGACAATCCCAGACCGTTGGCTCCTCCAGTGGCGAACAGGAACATCAGGAACAAAAAGAGGCCGGTCAGCCCCACCGGAATGTAGAGGGACGGCCGGCCCATACGGCGCAGCAGGGCCAAAGTAACCAGCAGGTAAGAGGACAGGAGAAGATCGGCGGCGGCAAACAGCCATTGCCCCTGCCAGGCCCTCAGCAAGCCGAAGGACAGCAGGGCCAGTGACCCCATCAAGGCAAAGGCTGCGGCGAATTTTTTCCTTCGGCCGAGTGATGGATCTTTGGCCTCTTCCTGAAAAGGCCTCAGGAACCGGAACCACCATCCGGTAATCTTCATTCGGGCCTCCCGTTTAAAGGAATTTCACTTCCTTGACCGAACCGTTGACCACGAATACTTTTTCGGTATTGGACTTGGGGTCGGCCGGGAACAGCATAAAACCCTTGCGGTTGGGCATGTATACTTCAGCCCGGCCGGTCAGCACTTCGCCGTCGCTGAAGGTGACCTGGATCTTTTTCCCCATCATCTGGCTGCGGCCATCGAACTCCTTGCGCTCGTCGTAATCCCGGTTGCCGATGAAGTCCTTGACGAAGAACACCGCTTTTACCTGGGGCAGCCTGATCTCAACCGGATTTTGGGGGTCATCTTCCGACAGGAGATGAAAACTGTCCTTGGTGGAGGAAAAATCCAGGGTCCGGCCCTTGGCCACCCGTCCGTTAAGATAACGAACCACCAGTTTGCTTTCCTTCATGGCAGGCCCTCCTGTTTTTGGTCGTAGTCCTTTCGCCGGGACCGTTCCCTACGGTTCTTCTGCCGGCGGTCGTTCCCTTCCTCCGTTCTGAGTTCGTTGAGTTTTGACATCTGGCCTCCTCCCGGTAAACGTTTCTGGTTTCTGTTTACCCTGGATGATCTTTGGCCGACCAATAATGTCACCATAACATTGCAATATCTACAGTCCGGAGATATCATACACCCGATGTCCCGCAGTGTCAATCCTTCATGAAATACTTCCCCGGGTTATCCCAGTTTTTGACGTTTGTGTAAATACTTCAATAAAGCCTGGTCAAACGGCTGGTCGGTCACGATGGCCTGATAGTCTATCAGGTGGCGGCGGCACTCCCTCCCCAGATGATCTGTTCTCTGTTTTAGGGCCTTCAGATATCTTAGTTTGATGTCCGCCGGGTTTATCTGCAGTTCCTGCCCGGTCTCCATGTCGGCGAACACCGCTTCGGACTTAAAGGAAAAAGAGGACTCGTCCGGATCCAGCAGGTGGAACACCAGCACCTCATGTTTCAAATGCCGGAAGTTTTTCAGGGAATTGATTATCTCGTCATCGTCGCCCCACAGGTCGGAGATCAGCACCAGCAGGCCCCGGCGCTTGAGATGCCCGGCCAGTTCCTGAAAGATCTTTTTATAACCGGTCTGTCCCAATGGTTTAACATGGTTCAGTTCCTGAAGAATGGCGTTCCAGTGGCTGCGCCGGGAGCGGGGAGGCAGGTATCTCTGCAGCCGGCTGTTGAACAGGGCCAGCCCCGCCGCATCGTTTTGGGAAAGCAGCAGAAAGGAAAGGGCCGCCGCCAGGTAGGACCCGTACTCCAGCTTGCTGGCCACATTTGGACTATGGTAACCCATGGAGGCTGAACTGTCAAGCAGAATATAGGCCTTGAGGTTGGTCTCTTCCTCAAATTCCTTGATGAAATACCTGTCGCTCCGGGCCAGCACCTTCCAATCGATCCTTTTCACTTCATCGCCCGGCAGGTAGGGCCGGTATTCGGCGAATTCCACCGAGAAGCCGTGATAGGGGCTTTTGTGGAGGCCCGTCAAAAAACCCTCCACCACCATCCGGGCCTTCAGGTCCAGCCGTTTGATCTGGGCCAGCAGCCGGGGGGATAGATTTGATTTGATGTCAGGCATATGATTCAACTTCGGGATTGCTGCGCCCGGTCTTCTTCTGCCGCCGCACGATTGGTAATCCCGCCAGGGTAAGGACGGCCAGGGAAACTCCGCTCCAGAAGAGAACAGTCCTTTCCTGGTTGACCGAGCCGAAGACCGTCATCACTAATTGGGCCAGAAATCCCAGGATCAGGGCGATGGCCGCCGGGATCTGGGAATAGGCCAGGGGCGCCCGGGTGGTGAACTCGCCCACCGCCGCGATCAGGGCGAACTTGGGCTCGGCCAGGGCCGAGGCGAAATGTTTTGAGCGGTCAGACATTTACTTTAGACGGGATTAATAAATATTTTTACCCCCGGGGCAGACAGGATTTACATGATTTCTCTTTACGGTATTGATATTTATCGGAGGCTGAGATATTTTCGCTTGACCTCCAACGAGCGGCCAAAATTGACAAGAAGGCCTCTTGGTTTGCCGGTTGCTTTCAAATAATTCACTAATTGCACTTCGTGTTCTTTGGCAAGTGTGCTGACGGATTTGATCTCGACTATTACATCATCATTGACAATCACATCTGCCACATAATCCCCTACGGGCCTACCGTCATACAATACTTTCACAGCTCTTTGCTGTTCGGCCTTCAATCCGGAATTTTCAAGCTCTATCACCAGACTGTTCTCATAAACCTTCTCCAGAAATCCAAAACCAAGCGTATTATGCACCTTAAAGGCCCACTTGATTATCTGTCCTGTCAAAATATCATCTTCCATAATACTCGTAATACTCCTCATCATAAATTATAAATAATCCCGTTAATCCTGTCTATAGCCCTAACCCTTAAATGGAATAAATCCTGTAAATCATGTTAATCCTGTCTATCGTTTCCCGACCCCGG
Source organism: bacterium UBP2_UBA5202 (assembly GCA_002412795.1). Classification (GTDB taxonomy): domain Bacteria; phylum Edwardsbacteria; class AC1; order AC1; family EtOH8; genus UBA5202. The sequence goes on from DHVS01000016.1 coordinate 219,675, forward strand.
TATGCCCAAATCCCCCGCTTCCCCTCTTGGTCTTCTGTAGCGTCTTAACCTCAACTATCTGCACCCGGACCACGGGTGAGATCACCAGCTGGGCGATCCTGTCCCCGGGGTTGACTATAAAGGACTTCTGCCCCAGGTTTACCAGGATCACCCCCACCTCGCCCCGGTAGTCGGCATCGATCGTCCCCGGCGCGTTGACGATTGAGATGCCTTGCTTCAGCGCCAGGCCGCTGCGGGGCCGCACCTGTCCTTCGTAACCCACGGGGATCTCCAGGGCCAGCCCGGTGGGAACGAGTTTGATCTGATGGGGTTTTAGGGATATCGGCTTTTCCAAAGCTGCGCAAAGGTCCATCCCAGCGGCATGGGCGGTGGAGTATTCCGGCAGCCGGGCCAGCCTGCTGAGCCTGACCAGTTTCACTTGGGGGGTCTTCATGTTGCAATGTCTCCTGATTTTTCGGCGATGTTGCCGGCAATTTCGTTCATGCGGTTCCGGTATTTCTGGTCCGGGGTTCTTTCCCATAATGTTCTATAGACCTTCAGCAATTTTTCCTTCAGCTGTTCTTGGGGTTCTATCCGGTAAAGGTGGTACAGGGCCTCGGACCTCTGTTCTTCATCAGGGCATTCGCTTTCCAGTTTTTTAAGTTCATCGACCGCCTGATCTTTGTTTTGGTACGATAGCAGGCGGGCCTGCAGTATCCAGCAGCTCAGCGCCAGGTCCTGGCGCCCCGCTTTCTCGGCGGAGGCCCGGGCCAGGACGGCCAGTTCCGATGATTCCCGGGGATCGTTCTCTTCCAGGGCCAGCAGGGCGAAGTTGAGCAGCATGTCGCACAGGTAGTAATCTATGCCCAGCTTACCGGCCTGTTCGACGGCGTCCCGGTAACTTTGCCGGGCCAGGTCTCTCTTGCCGGTGGCGGAATATAGGTCTGCCAACTTGCCGGTGGTGACGGCCACGGCCCGCTGGTCGCCCAGCTCCTTCATCGTCTCCAGACTGTCCCGGTAGAGCGTTTCCGCCTCCAGATACCTGCCCCGCTGTTTTTCTAGCAGGCCCATGTTGATCCGGGTATAAGCCGAGCTCTGCCGGTCCCCCAGCTGGGTGGTAAGCTCCAACCGACGCCGATACATCTCCATGGCCAGGCCAAAATTGCCCCGGTCGTGGTGGACGGTCCCCATATTCCCGTAGATATAACTGGCTGTGGAACGGTCGCCTATCTTTTCGGCTATCTTCAGGGCCCGCTCGAGTTGAACCAGCGCCTCGTCGTACTGCCGCATCTCCTTGTAAACCAGCCCCTGGTTGTTGACCGCCGAAGCGGTGTTCATCAGGTCCCCGGTCTCATCCGAGATGGCCATCTCCTGGCGGTAACACTCCAGCGCCTTGGCGTAATTGCCCTGGCTCTTGTAGGCGATGCCCAGGTTGCCTAGGGCGTGGCTGAGCTCGGCCCGGTCCCCGCTCCTCCTGGCCATGGCCGCGGCCCCGGCAAAGTACCTCCGGGCCCTTGGGAAATTGCCCTGATAGGCGCAGACCACGCCCCGGCCCCGCAACACCGGGGCCAGCCGGCGCTGGTCGCCCAGGTCCGAGAAGATGCGCTGGGCGTTCTCCAGCAGTTCATTTGCTTCCTTGATCTTTCCCCGGTTAACGATCAGCTTGCCAAGACCGCTTTGGGCGTCGGCCGACAGCGCCTGGTCACCGGCGGACATCTCGATGTTCCTTCGGTAGAGTGCCTCTGCCTGATCCCATCCCCCGCTGGCAAAAAAGACCTCGGCCTTGCGCCGGACCAGGTCATACGGCCAGTACTGCGGAGCGCTGCCGCGCCTGATCCAGGCGGTTTGTCTTTTATATCTCTTCGGCAAAACGTACTGTTTTTAACAATTATTGCTGCGGTGTTACCGGAATTTCTATAACAAAATAAGGGGCTGGAGTAACATTAAAAAATCAAGGCCGGGATGTTTGCATCCCGACCTTATTTATTGTAAACGAGGTTACCGCCGGCCGTTGTATGCCTTGACCCCCAGAGCTAATAACTGCATGGCTTTTTTGAGATCGGCCTCCTTGAGCACATAGGCGATTCGGATCTCCTGCTTGCCCTTGCTGGGGTCGGCGTAAAAGCCGTCGCCCGGGGCCACCATGGTGGTGGCTCCCTGGTGGGAAAAGTCTGTCAGCATCCACTGGGCGAACTCGTTGGCGTCGTCTATCGGCAGCTGGGGCATGATGTAGAAGGCCCCTTTGGGCTTGGTGAACACCGCACCGTCTATCTTGGCCAGCTCGTCGCAGACGATGTCCCGGCGGTGCTGGTACTCGTTCACCATCTTCTTCAGGTATTTATGGATGTTCTTGTATCCGGCGATGGCCCCCACCTGCTCGATGGTGGGCGGGCAGAGCCGGGCCTGGCCCAGCTTAAGCGCGGCCTGCATGATGCGGGGATTGCGGCTGACCAGGCAGCCCACCCGGGCTCCGCAGGCCGAGAAACGCTTGGAGACGGAGTCCAGCATGATGGCCCGGTCCTCGGCTTCCTTGATGTGCAGGATGCTGGTGTGGTAGCCGCCGTCGTAGATGAACTCCCGGTAGACCTCGTCGGCCAGCAGCCAGAGGTTCTTCTCTTTGGCCAGCCCGGCCAGCATCTCCAGGTCGGAGCGGGAAAATACCGCCCCGGTGGGGTTGTTGGGCGAGCAGAACAGGATGGCCTTGGTCTTCTTGGTGATCCGTTTGGCGAACTCGGCCTTGCTGGGCAGGGAAAAGCCGTCCTCCACGTCGGTGGGCACCGCCACCAGCCTGATGTCGGCCATGCTGGCGAAGCCGTTGTAATTGGTGTAAAAGGGCTCGGGCACCAGCACTTCGTCGCCGGGGTCGCCCACCGCCATCAGAGCGAACACTATGGCCTCGGACCCGGCGGTGGTCACCATCACGTCGTCGACCGAGAGCATGATGTCCAGCTTCTCGAAATAGTGTTTGATCTCCTGGCGCAGCTCCGGCAGGCCCAGGCTGGGGCCGTAGGCCAGCACCTCATCCCGGAAATTACGGACGGCGTCCATGATCTCCCTGGGAGTGACGATGTCGGGCTGGCCGATGTTCAGGTGGTAGACCTTGGTTCCCCTGGCCTTGGCCTGGTCGGCCAGCGGCACCAGCCGGCGGATGGGCGAAGCCTGCATGGCCGCCGAGCGTTTGGACGGCATCAGCTCGGCCTTCTTGGCTTTTGACTTGGCAGACATGATGTTTCCCCTATATATATTTACAGTTTACAGTTTACAGTTATCCGTTTGCCGTTGACTGTTCGTTGTTTAATGTTAATTATTCAAAGTTGTTCTTGCAGCCGAGCCAGGGAATATTTCTTCTGGTTCAACGGCCCCAGGATGGCCGCCCCCAGCTTTTGGGGCACCAACAGGCTTTGGGCCATCCGGTGCACCTGATCTATGGTGACCCGGTCTATCAATACCGCGGTCTGCTCCGGGGTCAGATACGGCTCATGGTGCAGGGCCATCTTGGCCAGGCGCATCATCCGGTTGGAGGTGCTCTCCATCCCCAAAAACAGGCCTCCCTTGAGCTGCTCCCTGGCGTTGTCCAGCTCGGCCCGGGAAACGGGGTTCCTTGACATTTGCCGGATCTCTTTGAGCGCCATGGCCAGGGCCTGGTCCGTCTTGTCGGGAGACACCCCCAGATAGACCCCCAGTACCCCGGCATCCCGGTAAAGATCGGTGAAGGAGAAGACCGAATATGCCAGCCCGCTCTGTTCCCGTATCTTCTGGAACAACCGGGAGCTCATGCCCCCGCCCAGGATGGTATTCAGCACCAGAAGTACATAGCGCCGGGGATCGCTGGTGGCCAGGGCCGGCACCCCCAGGCAGATGTGGGCCTGGGATATCTTGCGGGACAGCATCTTTAAAGAAGGCTTGAAGTCCGGAACAAAGGGCTTGACCGCCAGTTCCTGCCTTTGGGCCGGGCCGGGGAAGTACTTTTCCAGCATCCGGCAAAAACCCCGGTGATCCACCTGGCCGGCCAGGGACACCATCATGTGGGGCGGCCGGTAGCATTCCCGCCAAAAGTTTTTGACCCTGGGGGCGGTGAACTCCCGGCAATTTTCCCTGGAGCCAAGAATGGGAAAGCTCAAGGGGTGCCCGTCATACATGGCCTCGGCAAAAAGTTCATACACCAGGTCGTCCGGGGTGTCCTCCACGCTCTTGATCTCCTCGGCGATCACCATCTTCTCCCGGGCCACGTCCCGGGGATCGAACTTCAGATTGGTGACTATGTCGGCTATCAGCTCCAGGGCCAGGGCCTGGTGGCGCTGCTGGACCCGGGCGTAAAAACAGGTCTCCTCCTTGGAGGTAAAGGCGTCCAGGTGCCCGCCCACCGATTCCAGGCACAGGGCGATGTCCCTGGCGCTCCGTTTCCTGGTCCCTTTGAAGGCCATGTGCTCTATGAAGTGGCACATTCCCCGGGTGGCGGACGATTCGTCGCGCGAGCCCCGGGCCAGCCACAGCCCCACCGCGATGGAGGCGGCCCCGGGGATGTTCTCGCTGGCCGCGGTCAGTCCGGAAGAGAGGACGGTTTTATGGTGCTGCGTTTTGATCTTCTGCATCCTAACCCGGATAAACCAAAACTATAAGGAAACCAGCCTGCCCGCCGGAGTGGCAACGAAGGAGGGGAAGGGCAGGAAAATATATTTTTGTTATCTGTTTACTTGCTGGAAAAAAGGCAAAAACAGGGGTTTTAATAAACTTTATATTTTTCATGGGGAATGATCTTTTTTTGTTAGCTGGTTGACTATAATAATCGCGCAAGGGTCGGAGACCCAGAAATTGATTATATTTGGAAGGCAGATACTGCCCAGGGTTCTCTACAGTTTCGTGTTCATAGTTCGGCACACTCACTACAAGTGGTTTCCTGGATTCCTAATAAAGTGAATCTCTAAATACTAGATTACCGCACCTTGATGTCCTTGACCCGGAGCTGCAGCTTCTTGCGGCCCTGCCACTCGTTCTCCTCCAGCACAAAGGCCAGGTCCAGGCTGCAGTCCCGGTCCTCCAGTTCGTCCAAGAGGTCGCCGAAGGAAAAACCGATGGTGTCGAATATCTTCTGGTTCTGCTTGACCTTGAACTTCAAATGATTCTTGCCCACGATGTAGGGCGTGCCCACCACCCGCAGTTGGTCCGAGACCAGCACCGGATGGCGGTTACCCGGGCCGAAGGGGGCGAACAGGGAAAAGCTCTGGGCCGTTTCCAGGTCGATGGAATCCAGGTCAACCTCGGCGTCCAGGGTCTGGCTGGGTATCATATCCTCGGGGCTCAGCACCTCATCGGCGTATTTGTTGATGTCGGTCCGGAACTGGTGAATGCTCCCGGCATCGATCGACAGGCCGGCCGCATATTTGTGCCCGCCGAATCCCAACAGATGCTGCTGGCATTCCTTGAGGGCCTGGTGCAGGTGAAAGGCGCTGATGGAGCGGGCCGAACCCTTGCCCTTGTCGCCGTCCACCGCGATCAGTATGGTGGGCCGGTAAAAGGCCTCCACCAGCCTTGAGGCCACTATCCCGATCACTCCCTGGTGCCAGGTGTCGGAGGCCAGCACTATCACCCGTTCCTTGTTCAGGTTTACCTGCTGTTCCACCATGTCCATGGCCTCGTTCAGGATCAGCTCGTCGATCTCCTTGCGCTTGCGGTTCTCCTCGTCCAGCGATCTGGCGATGGTAAAGGCCTCGTCCTGGTTCTCGGTCACCAAAAGCCTTAGGGCCAGGTCGGCCGTGCCTATCCGGCCGGCGGCGTTGATCCGGGGGGCCACCACGAAGACTATCTGGCCCGAGTCCATCGGTTTGCCGGACAGGCCGGTCACCTCCAGCAGGGCCCGGATCCCCGGCTTGCTGCTGTTCTTGATCCGCTCTATCCCGAACTTGGCCAGCACCCGGTTCTCGCCGGTTAAAGGAACGATGTCGGCGATGGTGCCCAGGGCCACCAGGTCCAGGTGCTGTTCCAGCGAGGCGTCTTCCATGCCCAGCCGGCGGTACAGGGCCTGCATCAGCTTGTAAGCCACCCCCACCCCGGCCAGCTCCTGGTAGGGATAGGTGCTATCGCCCCGCTTGGGATCCAGCACCGAGACCGCTTCCGGCAGGCTGTCCTTGGTCTCGTGGTGGTCGGTGATGATGCAGTCTATTCCAAAACTTTTGGCCAAAAGCACCTCCGGGTGGGCGGTGATGCCGCAGTCCACCGAGATGATCAGTTTCACCCCCCGGCGCTGGGCCTCCTCCACCCCCGAAGCCGAGATGCCGTAGCCCTCCTGGATCCGGTTGGGAAGATACCAGGAGACCTCGGCCCCCAGGGCAAAAAGGCTGCGCCACAGCAGGGCGGTGCCGGTGATCCCGTCCACGTCGTAGTCGCCGTAGATCATTATCTTCTGCCGGGCTGCCAAAGCCTCTTCTATCCGGACCACGGTCTTTTCCATGTCGTTCATCAGATACGGGTCATGGAGATCCTTAAGGGTGGGGCGCAGGAACTGCCGGGCCTCGGAACCGGTGGTGATCCCCCGGGCCACCAGCAGCCGGGCTATGATGGCCGGCACTTCCAGTGAAGCGGCAATTTTATTGACCAGCCCGGCCTCCACCGGCCGGGGATAGATCCAGTTTTTTTCCATTAAGCAAAATACTTTCAAAGTTGCATGTTATGGTAACTTTTCAGCCGTGATATTATTTCTCAGTTACCATTTTTGGCCACATAAAGCACATAAATTACAAAAATATGTTTCATGATTTATATAATTTTTTTTGTGCCTTTGGCGGGTGAATTATAACAGTTATAATGGTAACTCCAAGCCAGGACAAAAACGGACAGGATCTGTAAGCCGAGTTCTGTATCCCGCCAGAGGCGGGACGATGATCATCTGTCTGCCCCCCCGCCAGCGGCGGGGGAATCAAGCGACCTACCCTTCCGCTTTACGGCCGGACCGGCCTTCTTAAAACCCTGCCACAAGGACAAGGCTTTGGCGGCGGAATCTATTTGGTCTTGCTCCGGCAGGGGTTTGCCATGCACCCGCCGTTGCCGGCGGGACGGTGAGCTCTTACCTCGCCATTTCACCCTTACCTCCCCCGAGGGAGAGGCGGTATATTTTCTGTGGCACTTTCCGTCCCCGCCGCATTACCGGCGGAGCCCCCGGTGTTCCCGGGGCTGCCTGTCCTCCGGAGCTCGGACTTTCCTCCCCCCGCCAGAGGCGGGGAGCGATCACCCGATCCTGCCCGTTTTTCTCCCGTATATTGTGATTGCTTATAATCCCTTTGTATACTGGCTCCCGGCTACAATCCACTTAATTTGACCTTCAGTATTTTAGTGGCTTTAGTGGGCAGCCGGGATGTCTAGAAGCCCAACCTTTAATTATAAGTCTTCCTTTGCGACTTTGTCAATGGCGATATTGGACAGCCGGTCGGCCAGGCGGTTCTCGGCCCGGGGCACGGCTTTGATCTCCCATTTTTGGAACTTTTCCAGCAGAGCGTGGGCCTGGGTGAAATATTTTTTCAGCCGGGGTTCCTTGATCTTGTACTCCCCGGTGATCTGCTTGGCCATCAGTTCGCTGTCGGTTTGGATCAGGATCCGGGGGTGGTCCCTCTCCAGGGCCAGGGTCAGGCCCATCACCAGCGCCTGGTATTCGGCCTCATTGTTGGTGGCCTTGCCCAGATACATGGTCTTCTCGGCCAGGGAACGCCCCTGGCTGTCCAGCAGGGCCGCGCCGGCCCCGGCCGGTCCGGGGTTCCCCCGGGCCGCCCCGTCCACCGCCAAGGTCACGATGTCCACCCCGGTCTCCTTTTCTATCTTGTCGGCAAGGGCCACCAGCGCCTCTTTGAGGTCGGCCCGGCTGCAGCCCTCATCCTCGGCCACCTGCGACAGATGGTGGTCGTTGGCAATCTTGCGTAAAACTATCGAAAGCCTGGCCGACATCTTGTTCTGTTTCTTGACCATGATACCTCCTTGACCTGTTGGTAAATATTTTTTATCTTAAGCTGAAAATTTATATCTATAAAGGGAAAAACAATCTGCGATATCTGCGTCCAATAAGGGTTCTGTCATACCTCTTCCTGGGACCACACCAGTATCCGGCCGCAGGTCTCGCAGGTGATCAGTTTTTCCATTTTCCTGATCTCGTTGATGAACTGGGGCGGCAGGCTGGCAAAGCACCCTCCGCAGGAGGCCCCGCTGACCGGGACCACCGCGGTCCCGGGCCGCGCCTGCATGATCCGACTGTAGACCGAGGCGATCTCCGCCGGCAGGGTTTTGACCACCGTTTCCCTCTGGGTCAGCAGGCCGGTCAGCCGGGATTCCATCAGGGCCAGTTCTTCCAGCAAAGTTTTTCTTTTTCCGTCCAGGTCTTTTTTAAGAAGATCGTACTGTCGGGAGAACTCCTTTTCCTGCAGAGCCAGAGCGTCCAAATGCTCCATCTCCAGCAGTATTTTTTCCTCAATTCCGGAAATGTTTACCTTGCCCTGCTCTATCTCCTGCTGCATGGCGGTGTATTCCTTGTTGGTCTTCACCTGGGAAAGCTGGACCTGCAGTTTCCTTAAAGCGGCCGTGGAAGCCTCCAGGTCCAGCTCCCCGGCCTTTTTGACCCTGGCGCTCTCGGCCAGCTTTTGCCCGACCTCCCGCAGGGCCCCGGCCCCCTCCTGCTCCTTGAGATTGAGCTCGTTCAGCTCCTGGGGAATGGTCTCCAGCCGCTGCCTGGCGGAATAGATATCGGCATCCAGCACCTGGATCCGGCAAATGGTCTTGAGTTCTTCTTTCATGATCCGCCGTATGTTGTAAATTAAAAAGGTGCGCCTGGCAAATCAAACCAAAACGCACCTGTTATGAGGATCCGGCCCCGGTTTTCCCGCCTGCCGGAGCTGCCTTAAAGGACCTGATTATGTTAAGTTTCATCTGCATTTTGGATTGTTTTATCCATTCCATTTTAGCACCAACGGTCCGGTTTGTCAAATTAAAAAAGCCGAAAATTGACGCAAAATAATTGGTCTATAAGTAAACAAAACAAGCCTTCGGCAGCATTTTGCTATCGGAGGCTTTTTGATTTCTTAAATGGTGGGCGATACAGGACTCGAACCTGTGACCTCATACATGTCAAGCATGCGCTCTAACCAAAACTGAGCTAATCGCCCTTAATTATGCCCCAATCCTGAGGTAAACTGACTTGATCGATTTCGAAGGATGAGCTGATCGCCCTACTCCAGAGAATTGCTGCGTCATCACTTCGATAGTGCTATATATGTCCTCCTCAGTGCAAGCCTGAGAAGACCCGCTTGTTTTGCTACCGAAGGACGCCCTTATTACTTTTCCCATTAAAAACACGAAAATGCGTTAATCATTCGTGTGCTTTAGTGTATTTAGTGGGAAGGTCCTTTTCTGCACATCTGGAGGTAATTATACAATATCTTTGACAAGGTTGTAAAGTGATTTTTACTTCTTCTTTGCGGCCTTGGCCTTCCGGTCAATGAAGTTTTCCAAGACCTTCAGATCCTCGGCATAGACCTGCAGGAACTCCACCCCCACGTTGTATCCGGCTTTGGCCTTCTGGCAGCGGGCCACCCGGGCTATGGCGGCCATTTCCACCGGCTTGCCGGCTCGGATGAAATTTATCCGCATCTGCAGCACCTCGTTGGCCGTCATTTTTTTAGGAGAGGCAAACAGCACTCCGCCGGTGCTTAGGTCCTTGGCCCGGGCCGGTTTCAGGCCTTTGACATCCAAAACCCCCTCCTTGAGGGCCTTGAAATGAACCTTGATCTCCAAGGGCAGGCGCAGAAACCTCCGCCTTTCGGAACTGCTTTGGGTTGCGGTCATAATTTTATTCCCTCTATGCTTAACAGTTTTTTCTTTAAGCTTATGCCCCCGGTAAATCCTCCCAGCTTGCCCGATGAGGATATCACCCGGTGGCAGGGGATGATGATGGGCAGTGGGTTGGCCCCTACCGCCTGTCCCACCGCCCGGGAGGACTTGGGCCTCTTGACCTCCCTGGCCAGGGACCCGTAGGTGGTCAGCTGGCCAGGCAGCAGTTCGGATAACTTTCCCCAGACAGCCCTTTGGAATTCAGTGCCGGACAGGATGTCGGCGGTAAAGACGAACTTGACAGGACGGCCCTTGAAATAAGCGTCTAATTGTTTGACCAGAGATCTGAACTGCTGCTCCGACCTTACCGGCTTGACCCCGGAAAAATGTTGTTTTAGCATCAGGTCAAAAGACTGTTTGGTAAAACACAGCGATACCAAGCCCTTTGAACTGCCCAACAGATAAAGCGGGCCCAATGGAGACCGGTAAACAGCGTAAAAATATTCCGGGATGGATTTCTTCATTTTGCTATCCAACACATTGTTTTTTTAATTACTGAACTTTGGCAAAATCAAT
>DHVS01000041.1 GCA_002412795.1 bacterium UBP2_UBA5202
ACCACAGGGAATTGCAAGTTAAAAATCAAATACTGTTTGTACGTTTTGAAAAATGAGCGCCCGCCAAAAAATGATATATCCTCTGTGGCTCTGAGCCTCTGTGGCAGATCAGCCCGACACTTCCTGCCACTGCAGGGCCGCATCAATGGACTTGGTGGCCTGCTGCCGGAGGCCTTCATCACGGGTGAAATTGACCGCCTTCTGCCAGGCCTCCACCGCATCCCTGGTCTTTCCCCGTTGGGCCAGCAGTTTTCCCATCAGCAGGTACAGCTCGGCCCGGTCGCCGAAAGAGGCCATCAGTTCCTGGCAGACGGCATAAGCCTGGTCGGCCTGGTCGGTCCGGGCCAACATGGAAGCCTGGCCCAGCCGGGCCTCAAAACTCTGGGGCGCTATCTTGACCGCTACGGCGAATTCCACCGCCGCCTTGTCCAGGATGTTCTGTTTAAGATATATCTCGCCCAGGGCCAGATGGGATTCCAGATGGGCGGGGTTGTTGACCACGGCTTTTTTCAGTTCTTCCGCCGCGGCCTCCGGTTTGCCCGCCGCCAACAGCAGCAGCCCCAATCGGTGATAGCCGTAAGGCAGTTTTGGGGACAGGTTGATGGCCTGGCGGTAGGCCATTACCGCTTCCTCGGGCTGTCCCTGCCCCTCAAAGGCCTGGCCCAGGCCTAGGTACAGGTGGATATTCTGGGCATCGTCCTTTAATGCTTTTTCGAAGCTCTGCTGGGCCGTCTTATGCTGGCCCAGGCTTAAATAGAGCCGGCCCAGTTCCAATTGCAATTCGGAAGTGTGGGGGGAATTTTTAAGACCGTTCTCCAGCGCCGTGACCGCCTGGTCGGGAAGGTTTTGCATCAGGTATGACCTGCTCAGCCCCATTATGTAATCGGGCTGGCCGGGGAAAAGTTTTAAGAGCACTTCGTAACGTACCGCCGCTTCGGCCCCCTGTTTTTCAGCCAAAGCGATCTCGGCCAGGGCCCTTAGGGCCGCCGGGTTCTGGGGCTGCTGTTCGATGATGGCCTTGGCCTGCTTCTTGGCTTCGGCATTGTTGCCCTGGGCCTGAAGGTCCTTGAGCTTCTGAAGGTCGGATTGAAGCTCCCGCTCCTCCCATCGGGTGGACTTGGCCCGCAGGGAGGCATCCTCCAGCACCCCGCCGAAGATATCGGCCGAAACGGTGGTCCCCTTTTCCTGGCCCGAGCCCTGCCATTGCTCCAGTATCAGCAGGTCGGGGTTTTCCACAAAGAAATCTATCCCCAGCTTAAAGGAACCCCCGGTGTAGAAGGATTTCAGCTCCATGGCCTTTTTTGAAGCGGCCACCGATTCCTGATAGCGCTCAGTGGCGGCCAGGGCAAAGCTGAGGTTGTAGTGGGCCTCGGCGAAACCTGAGTCCAGTTGAATCGCCTTCTGAAGATTTTCTATAGCTTCCGGATATTTCTTCTTTTTAAGATGCAGCAGGCCAATGTTGTTATGGGCCAGAACAGACTGGGGGTTCAGTTTTAAGACCTCCAGATATTCCTTCATGGCCATCTCATCATTGCCGGCCTTGGCGTATAAAAGGCCCAGGTTAAAATGGGCGTCGCTGTACTGCGGGTTTGAAGACACCGCCTGTTTGACCTTATCCACCGCCTGTTCCGGCTGGTTCTGATAAAAATAGACGATACCCAGGTTGTTAAGGCTGATGGCGTAACCGGGGTCCAGGTCCAAGGCCCCCTGATACCAGCGAATGGCATCGTCCGGCATCCCCAGCCGGTGGCAGGCCAGTCCGATATCGTTATATATCTTTTGGTTCCTGGGTTCGAATTCCAAAGCCTTCTTGTATGCCTCTATGGCCGGCTGGTTCTGGCCCATCAAAAGGTAGACCTCGCCCAGTTCCTTGTGGACCAATCCCGATTCCTGCCCCATTCCCATGACATTTTCAAATTCGGTCAGGGCCTGCTTAAAAAGCCCCTTGCGTTTGAAGCCCACCCCCAGATTGTAATGGGTCATGAACCCGCCCGGTGATACCTCAGGCTGGTTTTCGGAATGCCGTTTGATTTCGGACAGCAGGTCCTGGTTGTAATAGTCGATCCCCAGATTGGCCTGAGCCCGGGCATAGTTGGGATTCAGGGCAATGGCTTTCCGGGATTCTTCGATGGCCTTCTCCAGCAGACCCTTTTCGCCATAAGTGAAACCCAGCAGAAAGTGGGCCTCGGCCCCGTCGGGGTTTATCTTCACCGCCTCCTGCAGTTCGGAGATGGACTGCTCCAGCAGCCCCAAATTATAGAAAATCTCGCCCAAAGCGGTATGGGCCACGTAGGACTGGGGGTCCACTTTTAACGCCGCCTGATAGACCTTGACCGCCGCCTCGAACTCGCCCTGCTGTTTAAGGGTCAGGCCCAGGTAGATGTGGGTCAGGAAGTCATCGGACTTCAGCTTAAGGGCCTGGCGGTAATGCTCGATGGCCGATTTGTACTGACCGGTGTTGCGCAGGGCCTCGGCCAGGCGGAAGTGCGCGGAAAAGTCTTCGGACTGATCGATGTTCTTTTTGGCCTGCTCTATCTCCCGGTCGTAATATCCGCTTTTGCGGTAAACAACTTCAAGGTTGTGACGGGCCAGCACGTTCTTGGGATCCAATTCGATGGCCTTTTCCAGGACTTCGATGGCCTCCTCAAACATACCCTTGTGGTGAAAGACCACCCCCAGGTTATTGTGGGCCGCCGAGTCCTTGGCATCCAGCCGCATCCGGAAACTGCGCAGGATGCCCTGTTCCTCGGGGCTGATCACGGCGGCTGTATTTTGAGCGTTGGAATCCATATGGAAAAATGCTTTGAGACTTGAAGTTTGTAATGAGAGTCTTTTGCCGAATGCTTAGTCAAAGGCTGAACACCAGAGGAAATGCCGGACCGTTAAAAATAAAATAATCCCGTAAATCATGTTAATCCTGTCTGCCCGGTAAAATAAATTTTACCCCAGGTGGATGGCCTTCAGTATCACCTCCAGCGAGGCCGGATCGGGCAGCAGCAGAAAATACCCGTAGAGGGTGGTGTTCTTTTCCACGAAACGGAATTCGGTCTCGATGCAGACCACCATGTCCTTGTCGCTGGAGAACTCCAGGGAGACGGTCTGAAGCACCGCCGAGGCCATATCCACCGCCATGTTGGGAACGGAAGGCACCACCACCAGGCCCAGCAGATCGCCCAGCGAGTTCATGTAAGCGCAGGTCAGGACGTTGGATACTTCTTTTAAAGCCGACTCCTCCAACTCCCCGAACTTCTTGGTGGTCCCCAACGGCTGGCGCATCAGGCAGTCGGTAAGGTGCCAGGCGGCTTCCTGGGGAAACAGCAGCAGTGTCCGTCCGGTCATGTCGCCCAGGAAATAAATCAGCACGCTGGCCACCACCTCGTTGGGTTTGGCCACCAGGCTGAACACTTCTTCTATGGGATTGATCCGTATCACCGGCACGTTGACCATCACCTTTTCTCCGGTAAGCTCGGAAAGCGCGGTGGCGGCATGGCAGGCCCCAATGTTGGCCACTTCTTTTAGCGCATCCAGCTGGATGGCTTTTAACTGGCTGACGTCCATATTTATATTTTCCTTATAAAGATTCCATGATTGATTTTAAGCAAGAGGTGAACTATAAGCATTCAGCATTCTGATGTAGGTCAAATGTGCATTGTTCATTGTGATCAGGTTTCCAGGTTATTGACATCCACTATCAACATCGGATGGCCCTCGCGGCTGATGGCCACACCGCTGAATGTCTTATCGGCGTTAAGAAAACGGGAAAGCGGCTTGACCACTATTTCCTGCTGGCCCACCATCCGGTCAATGACGTAGGCGGCAAACGAGCCCTGACGTTCCAACACCACGGTGGGGCCGGATAGGATTCCTTCTTCCGTTTCCAGTTTTAAGGCCCGGGAAAGCCTTTGCACCGGGATGGCCTGGCTGCGATAGACTATGGCGGTTTTGCCCTGGAGGGTCCTTACGTTTTCCGGCTTAAGCTCAAAAGTTTCCATCACCTGGGACATGGGCAGGGCGTAGACCTGCTTTCTGGCCGAAACCAGCAGGGTTCGGATGATGGCCAGACTTAGGGGAACATTCAGCAGAAAGCGCGATCCCTGGCCGGCGGTGCTTTCAATGGAGATGCTCCCGCCCATGCTTTCAATCCGGCTTTTGACCACGTCCAGCCCCACTCCGCGCCCCGAGACCTCGGTCACTTTTTCGGCGGTGGAAAACCCGGGCCGGGCCAGGAAATCGAATGCCTGTTTCTGGCTGAGCCCGGAAACCTGTTCCGCCGTGGCCCAGCCTTTTTCGACGGCCTTCTTCTTTATCATTTCGTGATCTATCCCCCGCCCGTCGTCCTCCACTGTGATCAGGGCCTGATCCTTGACTTTTTGGGCGGACAGGGTCACCGTGCCGATCTTTCTCTTGCCCGAGGCTTCACGCTGGACCATGGTCTCCATGCCGTGATCCACCGAATTGCGCAGCAGGTGCACCAGCGGCTCGGCCAGCATCTGGAGGATGGAGCGGTCCATCTCCAGTTCCCGCCCTTCCAGTTTAAAATCTATGTCCTTGTTCAGCACCTTGGCGGCGTCCCGCACCACCCGGGGAAAGCGGTCGAAGATCTCGGACATGGCCACTAATCGCGAGGCCAGCACCTGGTGCTGCAGTTCCGAGGTGATCTGGGCGACCTGGTCCACGCTGTCCTGGATCAGCGTGTTCTGGGACATCTGGGCCAGCTGCTTAAGCCGCTCCCGCCAGACCACCAGCTCGCCCACCAGGTTCATCAGCTTGTCCAGCCTTTCGGTGGATACCTTGACCTCGCGGGGGCGCTCCTGGGCCAGCTGGGTAAAGGCGCTGACGGTGCGGCGTTCCACCGCTTCCTCCTCGGTCTCCTCCACCACTTCCTCGATCTCGATGTCCTCGATCTCGCTGTAGCCGATGCGGGACTTGATCTCCTTTTCGCTGTGGAGATTGGTGACAAAGAACACCGAGAAACCCCGGTCAAAGCGCTCGGCTTCCAGATCGCGGCGCTCCGGCACGGTGTAGGCGATCTTCCCGAACTGCTCCATGGTGTGCAGCACCAAAAAGGCCCGGGCCGATTTAAGCGCCACGTCGGCTTCCAACAGCACCCGGACCTTGTAGACGAAGGAATCGGCGGTCTTTAGGGGATTGATCCGGGAAAAATCATTGCCCCCGGAAACGTTGGAGGAAGCTTCGGTTTTTGAACTTTGGGGGGCGACCGCCAGCGCTTCAATTTTCTTGGACAGCCCGGACCCCTTGTCTTTGAGGCTCTGCTGGGGATCGCGCCCGGCGGCCAGTTCGGCCACCGCGCTTTCCAGGTAGTCGATGGATTCGAAGATGGCGTCCACCTGGGGCTGGGCCAGCTTAAGCTGGCGCTTGCGCAGCCGGTCCAGCAGGTCCTCGGCCTTGTGGGCCAGCTCGGCGATCTGGTCCTGCCCGATTGATCCGGCCATGCCCTTGATGGTGTGCATGGAGCGGAAGATCTCATCCAGCAGGGCCGGGTCGTCCGGGTTTTTCTCCAATGCCAAAAGAGCCCGGTTGAGGCTGACCAGATGCTCCCGGGTTTCAGAAACAAAAAGATCCCTATATTTGGTAGTGTCCATCTTTTCTGCAGGCTGTCTGTATGGCCGTTAGATTCTCAAAAAGACAAAACAAACGCGGGTTTTTAAGCCCCCGTTCTAATGACCTTTGATTTTTGTGATCAGCTGATCTGCAGCACCCGGCGGGCGGCTTCCAACACCCTGCTGGGCTGGAACGGCTTGACCACGAAATCCCGGGCCCCGGCCTGGATGGCTTCCACCACCAGGGCCTGCTGGCCCATGGCGCTGCACATCAAAACCCTGGCGTTGGGGTCGATCTGCATGATGGCCTTGACCGCCTCGATGCCGCCCATGTCCGGCATGATGATGTCCATGATTACCAGGTCGGGCTTGAGCTTTTTGTACTGCTCCACCGCCTCGGCCCCGGTCGCTCCCTCGCCGCAGACCTCAAAGTCCCCCTTCTTGAGGATGTCCGAGATCATGGTGCGCATGAAGATGGCGTCATCAACCACTAAAACCCTGTGCCCCATTTATTTCTCCTCCAATGCTAAAATTTTATCTAAATTTAAAATTACTACTTTCTCGTCTTTGGCCCCCAAAATTGACAGATAGAACCGGCCTGATTTGGTCTTGGTAACGGCCTCCGGCACAGGCTGGGATTTCATTTCAAAGATTTCCACGCTTAGCACCCGGTCCACAATCAGCCCCACGTCTTCGCCGTTGTGCTCCACGATCAGGATTACCATGTCCCGGCCGTTCTGGATGTCGGCCAGGCCAAGCCTTTGGCGCAGATCCACCACGGCCACGATAGCCCCGCGCAGGTTTATCAGACCGGTAACATAGGGCGGAGCCAAAGGCACGGGGATGATATCCTGCATCTCCTCAATGGATTTAACCTTTTCAGTGCCAAGTGCAAACTTTTCACTTCCCAGGTTAAATATGACCTTTTCTTCCGATGCAATTTTTTCAGTCATAGCGGTCTCAATTTTTATAACTGGCTGGAATATATAATCCTTACCAGTTTATCTCTTTTTTTAAAAGAAGTCAATAGTTAAATTGAAAAAAATGGTTATCAGGCCAACGCAAATCATCAATCTCCATAAAATCGGCTGCTTTGGCGGACAGGTCTTCACGCAAACCTCTGCTGGGACAATCCCAAAAAATGTTCCTATTGTATTTGGGGGTAAAAAAAAGGGACACGGTGCCCCGTGTCCCTAAAGTAATCAAACTAATATAATCCGCTTGCGTTCTTTGCGTCTTCGCGGTTTAAATATTTATTAACTGAATAGTCACTTGGCCTTATTCTTCTTCAATCTCTCCTCAAACAACACATACAGCGTGGGAACGAAGATCAAGGTCAGCACGGTGGATACGGTCAGGCCGCTGATCACCGAAACAGCCAGCGGAGCCGAGGTTTCCGCGCTTTCGCCTATTCCCAGCGCCATGGGCAGCATGCCCACGATGGTGGTCAGAGTGGTCATCAATATCGGGCGCAGCCGGGTGTGGCCCGATTTGATCACCGCCTGGTAAAGGGCCAGCCCCTCCCGTCTCAGGACGTTGGCGTAATCCACCAGCAGAATGGCGTTGGAGACCACGATCCCCACCAGCATGATGACGCCGATGAATGCGATCACCGAAAAATTATGCCCGGTCAGAAACAGGCCCCAGATAACACCCACGATGCCCAGCGGCACCGAGAACATGATGACGAAAGGATCCAGCAGCGACTCGAACTGGGAGGCCAGCACCATGTATACCAGCATGATAGCCAGCAGGGTGGCGTAAAACAGGTTTTTAAAACTATCGGCCATGTCCTTGGCCGAGCCGCCCACCTCCACGGTAAAGCCCTCGGGAATGCTGATCTTTCCTATCTTTTCGGCCAGCTCGCCGTTGATGGCCCCGATGGCCCGTCCGGTGGCGTTGGCGGTAACGGATACTATCCGCTGCTGGTTCTTGCGGCTGATGTCCACCGGGCCGAAAGCTTTTTGAACTTTGGCGATGTTGGAAACCGGCACCAGCTGTCCGGTAGGGCTCATCACTTTAAGGTTCTTGATGTCCGGCACCTGGGTGCGGTCTTTTTCCTGAAAACGGACCACCACGTCGTATTCTTTGCCGAACTTGCTGTCGCGAAAACGGGTGACGGTCCTGCCCTTGAAGGCCGTTTCCACCGCCGAGGCCACCTGGTAAATGCTCAAGCCCATGGCTCCGGCCTTGTCGCGGTCCACCATCACCTGAAGTTCCGGCATGCCCTCCTTGCGGCTGACGCTGACGTCCCGGGTGCCTGGGACCGAAGCCATTATCTCCTTGATCTGCTCCGCCAGTTTCTTGGAAGTCTCCAGATTGTAGCCCTGGATGTCGACCTGGATGGCCCCGCCGGCGCCCATGCTCATGATCTGGGAGATCAGGCTGCCGGAGAGGAACACCGACTGGGCGTCAGGGATGGCCGAAAATTTAGTTCTCAGCATATTGATAATCTGATCCACGCTGCGGCTCCGCTGGGAACGCGGACCGACCTTGACCCGCATGGCCCCGATATTGGGCCCGGTTCCGGCCATAGCCTTGCGCATCCCTTCTCCCTCGCCGAAAGTGGTGAATAAGGTGCGTATCTCGGGAACATCGGCTTTGACGATATCCTCCATCCGCTGCATGATGCTGCCGGTCTGCCTGAACGACGTTCCCACCGGCATGGTCACATTTACGGTGAACTCCCCCTCATCGCTGGAGGGGATGAACTCGGAGTCGATCAATAATAACAGCGCCAGGCTGGCCGCCACCACCGCCAAGGTAATCCCCATCACCGCCTTTTTATGCGACAGGGACCAGGTCAGGGCCTTTTGGTAAGCATCATCCAACCCGTTCAGCCACTGACCTATCTTCTCCAGCATCCGTTTCCACCAGGAATATTGGGCCTTGACGGCATCGTGTGGTTCAAGTTTAAGGAAGCGGCTGGTCAACAGCGGCAGCAGCATCATGGAGACGAAATAGGAGCCGATCAGGGAGAAGGACACGGTGTAGGCCATGGGACGGAACAGCACTCCGGCGATGCCGGAGACGAAGGCTATCGGTAAAAAGACCACGATGGTGGTGATGGTGGCCGCCAGCACCGCCATGGCCACCTGGTCGGATCCTTTCAGGGCCGCTTCCTTGGGGCTGTACCCGGCCTCCCGATGGCGGTAAATGTTCTCCAGCACCACGATGGAATCGTCCACCAGCCTCCCCACCCCCAAAGCCAGGCCGCCCAGGGTCATGATGTTCAGGGTCATGTTGCGGAAGTAGAGCAGCACGAAAGTGACGATGATGGAGAACGGTATGGAAAAAGAGATGATCAGGGTGCTGGAGAAGTTGCGTAAAAACAGCAGTATGATCAGGATGGCCAGCAGGGATCCACCGATAGCCTCGGTTTGCAGGGTTTTTACCGATTCCCGGATGAACTCGGCAGAATCAAAGGCTGTCGACAGCTTGATGTCAGAAGGCATCTGCTTCTGCATCTCCTTGATCTTGGACTGGATCTTGTTGCTGACCTCCACGGTGTTGGAGCCAGATTGCTTCTGGATGACCAGGGCAACTGAGCGCTGCCCGTTAAGCTTGGTCTCAGTGTCTATTTCGGTAAAACTGTCCTCCACCTTGGCTATGTCCCGCAGGTAGACCGGCGTCCCGCCCTTGTTGCCGATGACCGTGGATGATATCTGTTCCACGCTTTTGAACTCGCCCGGGATCCGGATCAGAAAATCCAGCTGCCCGCTTTTCAGATGTCCGCCGGGGAGATTGAGGTTCGAGGCCATCAGAACCGTTCCCACCTGGTCAAAGGAAAGCCCCAGGGCCTCCATCCGGGTGCGGTCGATGTTGACCTGGATCTGCCGGTCCTGGCCGCCCTGGACCGTTACCGCGGCCACCCCCGGGATCCGGGCCAGCCGGTCCTTAAGGTTGTCGTAGCAGTACTGGCGCAATTCGGAGACGCCCCGGGGACTGGAGACGCCCACCACCATCACCGGCATCAGGGCCGGGTCAAATTTGACGATGGTGGGGTTTTGAACCCCGTCCGGCAGGTGGGATTTTATCAGGTCTATCTTCTCCCGGACGTCTATGGCCGCGGCGTCGATGTCGGTGCCCCAGTCAAATTCCAGGGTGATCATGGAGGAGCCTTCCTTGGAGGTGGAGCGCACATTCTTGACGTTGCGCACCATGCTGACCACGCCCTCCATGGGACGGCTGACCATGGCCTCCACCTCGGCCGGTCCCACTCCCGGGTAATCGGTCATCACCGCCACAATGGGGAAGGACATGTCGGGCAGCAGGTCGATGTTCAGGTTGACCAGGGCCACCAGCCCGATCACGGTCACCCCGATGAATATCATGAAGACAGTCACCGGGCGCTTGATCCCGAATTCTGAAAGAATCATGGTTATTTGCCCCCTACCTGCTCCACTGGGGAACCCTGGGCCACGGTGTGCTGCCCGGCTACTATCAGTTTATCGCCGAACGAAAGGCCCGACTTGATGGAACTGATTTCGCCCATGTCCAGTTCCACCTTGACCTGCCGGGCCGAAGCCAGGCCGTTCTCCACCACGAATACCATGGAGCCTGTCTCCCGCTCGATGATGGCGGTGGTAGGTATGACGATGGCCTTTACATGATGCTTGATGTTGATGCTGGCCCTGGCGTACATCCCCGGACGGATCTTCATCCCTGGATTCTTGATGGCTATCTCCGCTTTGACCGTGCGGCTTAAGTGATCCACCGTGGGGGACATCTGGCTGACCAAGCCGTAAAATTTCTGGTCCGGCCAGGCGTCGATCGAGATCTGGGCCCCGGCCCCTAACCTGACCCTTGATATCTCTGCCTCGGGGATCTGAATCGTTAATTTCACCCGGTGGTAATCGGCTATCTGGAACAGGGGCATGCCCGGAGCCACGTGGGCCCCGGTGTCATAATATCTTTTGGTCAGCCAGCCCGAAATGGGGGATTCCAGAGTGGCTTCCTTGAATTCCACCCCTATCTCGTCCCGGTCTATGGTGACCACATCCTGGCCCTTCTCCACCCAGGCCCCTTCCTCCAGCAGGTATTTGATGATCTTGCCGGGAACCTTGGCCGGAACTTCGGTCTGGTTCTCGGCCCTCATGGTGCCTGAAAGATTGATGGTCTCGTCATAATCAGTGGGGACAATGGTCACCACCTCCACCGGGAATTTTTGAGACTGCTCCGTTTCCGCCTTTTTACCTGCCACCGATTTCATAACTTTGAACCCTATGAACAGGGCTGCCAAAACGGCTATGACGATCAGGATGGTCTTGCCCTTCATGAAAAACCTTGCTCCCTTTTACAGTACATTGTTTTTATGTTGTTTACGGAGTGACTAAATGGGTGCCGTTTATTAGGAATCCATGAAACCAGGAACCCTCCATTCACAATCCGCTTGTTTGTCCCAATGTCCGGTTGTGAAATTGTCCTGGTGCCTGTTAAAAATTTCCAGTGAAGCGCTTACCTAAGCGCCGCCCCCACCGCCTTCTCCAGCCTGGCCAGGGAAACCAGATAATCGTGCACCGCCTGGATCCGGTTGGTCTGGGCCTGGGTCAGGGCCAGCTGGGCGTCCAGCACGTCCAGGTTGGTGGCCTGGCCGCTCTCGTAGCGGGCCTTGGCGATCTTCAGGGCCTCTTCGGCCTGGCCCACCGAAAGCTGCTGGGAGAAAATTGTCTTCTCATTGGCCTTCAGCGTCAGGTATCCGGCCGAGACCTCCAGCCGGATCCAATCTTCAACCTGCTGTCTAATCAGTCGCAGTTGCCGGGAATTGGCCCGGGCCTCCTTGATCTTTCCCAGACCGGAACCGCCGTCGAACAGCGGCCAGTTGGCGGAGACCCCCAGATCCCAGTTCTTGTTCCACTCATCGCCGGAGGAGAACCCGGAGCCCTTGCTGTAGGAATAGTCGGTGAACAGGGCCACGGTTGGCTGATAGCTGGAATAGGAGATCAACTGTGCCTTCTCCACCATTTTCTGGCGCAGGGCCAGGGACCTGAATTCCGGCCGTAGGTCAAGGGCCCTGGCCACTAGAGAAGCGCTGTCGATCTCCACCGTAAAATATTCCATGGAGTCGGATAATGTCACCGGGGCTTCCAGTTTGCGGTTCAGCGCCATGTTAAAGGCCTGCCGGGACAGATCCCCGGAATTGTGCATCCGGATCAGCTGGGGCTGCAGGTTGGACAACTGAACCTCGGCCCGCAGCAAGTCATAGCGGGAGACCATTCCGCTTTGGTACAGGGCCCTGACCCGCTCCACGTGTTTTTCTATCGAGGTTACTGCTTCCTTAGTAACGGCCAGGGCGCTTTGGGCCAGCAACAGGTCATAGTAAGCCTGTTTGGTAATGAATATCACCGCAGCTTTGGCGCTGTCGTAAGACTCGGAGGCCGCTTTCAGGTTGAGCCGGCTGATCTGAAAACCCTGCCAGATCTTTCCCCCGGTGTAGACCGGCCAGCTGGCGGTGAGTTTACCGGAATAGGTGTTCCCGATCTTGTCGGAAGTGATGGAAGCGCTGGCCATGGGAACCACGTCTCCGGTGGGTGCGTGGGTGCCGTCCAGCACCGGGAGATAGTAGGTTTGTCCCATTTTCATGCCGATCAGGCTGTTGAGCCGCACCATGCTGCCCAAGGCCGAGATCTGGGGAACCAGGTTCCCCCGGACCGTTTCCATCTGTCCCTGGGCGGCGGTGATCTTTTCCCGAGAGACCCGGATGGAGGGATTATTCTTCAGCGCTATGTCCACCGCCTGCTGCAGCGAATATTCTTCGGCCAAGCCTGCCATGGCAGATAAAGTCAGCCCGATTAAGAGTAGCAATATTTTTATCATTTACCTTTTTTGCCTTTGCTTCCTGTATTTGCTTGGTTATTATTTACTGTATCACGCCTTTATCCCGTTCAGGAAAAGACCGGTCAGGAATTTGGCCTCTTCTGGATCGTTGATCTTCTTATGGTTCAGCAGCGAGCTCATGGCCGAGCCGTGCACCAGATTGAACAGGGCCACCGAGGTCCGGACCGGGTCCTTGGCGGCAAAGACCCCTTCCTTGATGCCGTCCTTTACCATGCCCGAAACAAGCCTGGTCAGGGTTTTAAAGTGATCCATCATCTTTTCACCCACCTGGATATTGGACATCCCGGGACGTTCCTTGCTTAGAAGCCTTAAAAAATCTTCATTTTGTTCAAAGACCAGCAGCATGGTTTTGACTAATTTTTCCACCTTGGCAGCAGGGGCCAGCGGCAGATTCAGCACCTGGATGATGCATTGCTCAAATTTGACCAGTTCCTCTTCCAGCATGGAAGCAAACAGATCATCCTTGCTCTGGAAATAGCCGTAAAGCGTACCCTTGGCAAACTCTGCCTTCTCGGCGATCTCATCCAATGTAGCGGCATGGAGGCCCTTCTGGGCGAACACCTCCCGGGCGGCCTTCAGGATATCCTGCTTTTTGGCCTGTCGTTCCCGTTCTTTGCGCGGTTTATTATCCATTTGCAACCTGTAATGCTTGTTTTAAAATATTTCGATTTTCTGGCCGGAAATGACTGCATAGTTAAAATACGCTGATGCTGAGGTATTTCTTGGGATTTTTCTTGATGTCCTTGATCAGCAGGTCCAGCTCGGTGGAAGCGCTCTTCAGCTTCTGGTACATCTCTTCGTCTTTGGACAGTTTGCCCAAAGTGCCCTCGCCCTGCTCTATCCTGCTCAATATGACGCTGAGCTTCTGAGAAGTGGAGTCCAGTGAATTGTACAGGCTGGGCTCCCGCAGCATCCGCCCCAAAGTGCCCTGTCCCCTCTTGAGACTGTCGGAAATAACATTGAAGTTGGCCATGGCCTGAGTGGCGTTATTGTAAAGGGCTGGATCGTTCATCAGTTTGCCCAGTGTGCCCTTGTTGCTCTTGACCAGCAGGATCAGGTGGTTCAGGCTGACCAGGGCTGAGTCCATATTCAAGTAAAGCCTTGGGTCGTCTATCATCTTGCCTAAGGTCCCGGAGCCCTTTTCTATTTTTTTCATGATCACGTTGAGCGATACCGTGGTAGAGCGCAACGTATCTGCAATCTCGGCCGCCCGGGCCAGTATCTCTTCGGGAGGCATCACTACTATGGTGGCCAGCTCCTCCCCATTGTTAAGCATCGGCTGGTCGATGGAGGCCGGTACTATCTCCACCAGCTTGTCCCCCAAAAGCCCCATGCTGCTTATCTTGGCCAGAGATCCCCGGCGAATGCGGGGTTGGGCCTGCTTTTCAATCCTTAAACGGGCCTCCACTTTTTGGCGGCCGCCGACCTCCACCAAGGCAATGCTCTTGACCACTCCCACTTGGAACCCGGAGACCCGCACCGGAGCACCTTCCTGCAGCCCGCTGACGTCATCGAACCTGGCGTTAAGGAAATAGCGCTGTTTTAAAAGCCCCTGGCGTTCCCCCACCGACAGCACGGCCACCAGGGCTACCGCCAGACCGACGGTTATCAGCAGGCCCACCTTGAATTCGTGGGACAATTTATTGATTGGCATTTTCGATCGTTCCCCCTTTTATAAAGTCCTGGACGAATTTAAGTTTGGAGCCCTTGAGTTCGTTGGCCGTGCCGGAAAAAAGTATCTCACCGTCCTTGATCACCTCAAAACGGTCGGCCACCTTGAAGGCATTGGCTATTTCGTGGGTCACCACTATGGATCCGACCTTGTATTCATCCTTCAACTTGTTGATCAACTCGTTGATCTTGCGGGAGGTCAATGGATCCAGGCCGGTGGTGGGCTCGTCGTAGAACATGTAACGGGGCTCCAGCACGATGGCCCGGGCCAGGGCCACTCTTTTCTTCATGCCGCCGGAGAGTTCCGAGGGCATTGTCTGTTCGGCGCCGGAAAGCTCCACAAAGCTGAGGGCCTGGGCCACCTTTTGGGAGACCTCGTCCTCCGGCAGTTTCAGATGTTCCCGCAAGGGGTAAGCCACGTTCTCCTTAACATTCATGGAATCAAACAGGGCCGACCCCTGGAACAGCATCCCTATCTTTTTCCGCAGGGGAAGCATCTGATCCTCGGTGTAATTAGTGGTGTCCTCGCCGTCGATCACTATCCGCCCCAGATCCTGCTTGATCAGCCTCAGGATGATCTTCAGGGTCACGCTCTTGCCGCATCCGGAGCGGCCCAGTATCACCAGGGTCTCGCCCTGGCCGATCTTGAGGTTGACCCCTTTTAAGACTGGCTTCCCTTCGAAGGATTTATGGATGTTGTAAAGTTCGATCATTTCCTACGCTCTATTCAGTATTATCTATTCAGTATTCTCTGGTGGAAACTGGATAGGGGTTAGTCAGTGCCAAGTTTACATTCCCATCAGGAACAGCACCTTGGTGATGAAGGCATCCAGCAGAAAGATCAGCACCGAAGAGACCACCACCGTGCGGGTCACCGCGTCTCCCACACCCTTGGTCCCGCCCCGGGCGGTCAGGCCAAAATAGCAGGCCACGATGGAGATCATCCCGCCGAATATCAGTGGCTTGATAAACCCGCTGATCAGGTCGTTGAATACCAGGGCATTGACCACCGAGGTCCGGTAAAAGTTGGCGGTCAGGCCCAGGTTCATCACGCTGACCAGCATCCCGCCCAGTATCCCGATCAGGTCGCCCACCACCACCAGGATTGGCAGCATGATCACCGCCGCCAGGAACCTTGTCATTACCAGCTTCCGGATGGGGTCGGTGGCCAGGGCCCGCATGGCGTCTATCTGCTCAGAGACCTGCATCGAGCCCAGCTCGGCGGTGATGCCAGCCCCCACCCGCCCGGCGAAGACCAGGGAGATCAGCACCGGTCCCAGCTCGCGCACCAGGGAAACGGACACGATGCCCCCCACGTAAAGTTTGGCCCCAAAGCGCATCAGGGCATAGCCGATCTGGAAGGCCAGCACGAACCCGGTGAAGAACGAGGTCAGCACCACAATCGGCAGGGAATCCACCCCCACCCGGTCCATCTGTTCCCAGATCAGTTTGGGGTAATATGGCGGCCTGACCAGCCTTTTGGCCACTTCCCAGTGAAAGGCAAAAAAGCGGTAGAGAGCTTCCACAGTGGAAGCGGCGGTGTTTATGATGTAATTTTTCATTTGGCCCGTACGGTTCATAATATGACTGACTGGTCGGTCATTATACTATTAATTTGACATCTTGTCAAGAGTTCCCATAAAATAAAAAAAGCCGCCTGTTTCGACGGCTTTTTGCTTCTCTAAATACTATTCCATATACATACTGACCGCCCCCACAAACGACTGTTGCCATTTATTGGTAGGCCGATCCAGGGTGTTGACCACCGCCCCGTCAATCAAAAACTTCTTATAAAGATAACCCACTCCCCCGGTCCAGACATAGTCCTCCTTGGCGGCCTTGTATATCCGGCTGTAGCCCAAACGCCCGGAAACTGCGCCATAGCCGGTCATCACATATTTGTATTCCCCGGCCAGGGAATAGCGGAACTGCGGGGTTCCGCTGCCCAGGAATTTTTCCAGGGATCCGGATATCTTAGGCAGTTTGTCGGTGACAATGGCCCCGCCCAGCCACAACTTTGGTTTCAACTTGTCGTCCTCGACATTCTTCCAGTATACTTTGCCCAATATATTCTGGCCCGACGCTCCGATCTTCAAATTGCGGTAATTACCGTAAAAACCCAGGTCTATCCCGTAGCCGATGCTGTTCTCGTCGATGGTTTGGGCCTTGTTCCAAATGCTATCCTTAGTCTGGGTGACCTCCAGCATCCGGCCCCAGAGGACCTTGGCAGCCAGGCCCATGGAGGTGTTGGGATTCAACTCATCCCTTTGGCCCAAAGCCAGGGCAAACTCATCCACCCCGTAACGCAGATAGCTGCTGACCGAATCCGTTCCAACATACACCACCGTCTCCCCGGCGTGCCGGACCAGTGAGCGCCAGGACAATCCCATGCCCTTGGTGGTAACAGCCATGTAATTGAGCCGTTTATGCCCGGAAGACAGCGGATCCGACAATAAACCTGAAGAGTGGGTATAATTTAAAGTGAACATCGGCCAAAGCAACGAAGAAAGCTGGGCCGGGTTCCAGTGGATCACCGACGGGTCATTGTCAATACCGGCCACACTGCCGGCCAGCGACAGCGCCCTGGCCCCCACCATCGGCCCGTGGTAGCTTTGCCAGTCGATGACCGAAGCGTTGAGGCTCGCAGCACAGAGCGCCAGCCCGGCCAGGATGATCATTGATTTTCTATTCATCATTTTTCCTTTATACTTTTTGCTATTCTGCCACAAAATGCACAAAGCATGCCCTGAGTGCCACACTGAGCGATGTACTGAGCTAGGCCGAAGTGTTTATCGAAGTGTCAAGCGAAGGGGACACAAAATGGAGGAGTTTGTGATTTATGTGCTCCTTCGACAGTGTTCACCCTGAGTATGCCGAAGGGCTCAGGACAAGTTTATGTGGTTAATTATAGTAAGGAACTACGTTCAGTATTTAAATTTCATCCTTAAGCCCAGATTGAACTTCCCTTCGTCGTTCTTTTTGGCCACTATGGCGCTGCGGGTGCCGAACAGGTACTCGGCGGTGAACTCGGTCGACAGGTTGGCGGAAAGGCCCTGGGAATAGCTGACGAAAACATTGCGGGTAACGTATTTTCCCAGGGTCACCTGGGCGCCCTTATCCTCGCCGGTCAGGTAGGTCTTCATCCGCACCACGTCCACCAGCCCGGTGTTTTTTTGGATGATGCCGGACAGCATATTGCTTAAATAATCCACCCCCCGCTGGGTCACTTGGCCGGTCAGATCACCCCCGCTGCCCTCATCATCAAGTTTGCGCCCAACCGAGATCATGGTCAGAATGTCCTGTTCGGACATGGTGGGATCTGAAGTAAAACTAAGTTTGGGCTGCAAGGCGGTGCCTTGGATTTTAAGGAATATCTCCACCTTTTTAATGCCTTCATCAGTGGTCTGGTCCACCGATGTATGGGCCGACAGATTGAGCTCCGGATTGATCAGGGCCGAGTTGGTGAAGGTTAGCTGGCCGCCAGAAGTGATGTCAAACTGGCGATCCAGGGCCTTATAGGTGCCGCGGATTGTCTCCAGCCTCCCCGACAGGAATAAAAGGTTCTGCTGCATCCTTACATTCAGGTTGTCTATCTTCAGCTCGATGTCGGCGTCGGCATTGCGCAGCCAAATCCCCTGGGGTCCGGTGATGGCCAGGTCCAGATCCATTGGCTTTGGTTGACCCTCCGGCGGGGGCGGTTCCTCGACCGGGGCAAAAGGCATGGTGATCAGCGCGGTGTTGACCTTGACGTCGCCTGATATCTTGGGGTGGTTTACCGTTCCGTTGATCTCGATCCTGGCATCCACATTGGCTTCGATGAACGGAATGTTGCGGATGGGGGCCTCCCGGGTGGTGATCAGAAAATACATCCTGCTGGGTATGAATCTTTCCAACAGTATCTCGCCCCGTTTGATCTCCACCCTGCCCTGATTTTCGGTGGCGGCGGAAATATTATCTATCACCAGGCTGTCGGCATTGAAGTGGGCCCGGGCCGTCACATCCCTCAGGTACATGCCGAAAGGCCGCAGCACCATCTTGGCCCGGTCAATGGTAAGGTCTCCATTGAGCAACGGTTTAAAGGGCGTCCCAGAAAGGGCGACCGATAGGTCTATCCGGCCTTCATAGACGCTTAAAAAATCAGCCATGGGGAAAAAGGCCCAGGTGCCTATGTCCCTTAAGTTGACCTGACCTTCCATCGGCTGATCCAGCAGTTTCCCCATATCCGGACCCACCGCCAGATTGACCGGGATCCTGGCGGATAGTTCTGAAACATTGCCGTAGCGGGTAATGGCCAGATGGTTCAAGCTGACAATTTGATCGGCATAAGCCACATCCAGGGAAAGGTTATCGGCGGTGAACTGCTCAAACCGAAGATTTCCCACGTTCAGTTTTAAAGAGTATCGGGGCGTGGTCAGATTGCCGGAGCCGTCCAGTTCAAAATCCAGCAGGCCGTGGACGGTCTTGTCCAGTTGCATCAACTCCAGAATCCTCCGGCTGTCTATGTCCTGCCCCCTGACGCTTACCTGAAAATCCTTGTTATTCTTATAATTACCTGAAAAAAGCAGACTGCCCCGGCCCACGATCAACTTGCCCGGCTTAAGGTCTATCACCCCGGACTTGATGTCCAGCGCCAGGGGCTGGCTGTTGGCAATGATCTGGTAACCGGAATTGAAAAACAGTTTATAGATCACCAATGATAGGTTTTTCCCAGCCATCTCCACCCGACCGTTTATCAATCCCTCGGTCAGACTATCCTTAATCACATGAATCCCGAAACCACCCCAATCCAAACCCCTTAACTCCGCGTTCATTTCAATTTTTTCAATGCTCTGTTTGCCGATCTCAATGCCGGTCAGGGTGAATTTACCGTCCCCCAGCGGACTCTTGGCGATGGATTTTACGGACATGTTCCCGTCAAAGTACAGGCATTTAATTCCGGACAGCCCGGCTTCCTTCAAACGGAATGATCCTATGATGTCCGGGTCCTTGGTGGCCCCGGATACCAGACCGTTAAAGCGCAGGCGCCCCGCCAGGTCCTTCAGCCCGAATAATGGCCCGAATTGGGCCAGGTCTATCTCGTCGGTCTCCAATTCAAGGCTGATGGCTTCCTTGTAAATATCGCCCTTGACCTGAAGCTGGGCTTGTCCGCTTCGCAGCCGGATATGGTCCACGACAATGTCAGTGCCTTCAGCCCGGATCAAGCAGTCCAGTTCATCCACCGGGATATCGTTGACCGAACTGCGGGTTATAAGCAGTTCAGCCCGGGCCCTGATCTTTTTAGGGTCTAACCCTGCACCCTGAAGTTTGAAATTCCCATTGAGGTTTGTTTTAATAGCCTTGCCGGCCATCGGCAGCACCGCTCCCAGATCGATCCGGTTCAGGGAAAGCTGCAGCCCGTAGTCCCTACCGTTCAGATCCAGTTGTCCGTAACCTTGGACCGTGCCCGGGCCGGAAACCAGTTCAATGTCTTTCAATGACAATAATTGATCTTTGTACTTCACCAGGGCATTCAGGCGGTCTAACTGTAAGCCGCCCAAACAACAGGCATCAGAACGGATTTCCAGTTTTGCTGACGGGTTATCCAGATTCCCCTTACCGCTGGCAGTAACCGCTATCCGGCCCTTAAAAGCAACCTCCTGCAGCCGGGCTAATTTGGCCGCATCTGCCAGGTTCAGATCAAGCTTGGCCCGGGACAGGTCATATTTCTTGCTTTTTCCATCCAGCCAGAGACCTAATTCCATTCGGCTGGACCCCAGGTCAAGCGCAAAGCCATCCAGTTTGACTGTGTCCCCGTTAATTTCCAGTTTGCCTTTTCCTTTAGTCAGAAAAAACTTACGGTCGGGGATGTAGGCGCTGAGGTCCTTTAGATCAAGCGATAATTTGGGTCCGCCCATTTTTAAGGAAGCCGCCAGGTTTATTTTTTCCACCAACTGTGAATCCTGGCCCGGGTTGACCATCACCCTGAAGTTGCTGATCTCGATGTTGGATATGTCCAAAGACGGGAAATTGGTCCTTCCCCGGGGTTTGGAGGTATCCGGCTTGAAAAGGTCCGAAAAATTCCAGCTGCCGTCCGGATGGCGCACCAGCCTGGCCCGGGCATCGTAAACTCCAACCTGGTTGATGGCGATCTTCCTTTTGGTGATAGATATCCAGGGGTGAATGACCATTTTGATCCTTGGGACGTCCAGCAACATTCCATTCTTCAGGGAATCATCCGAGGCAAGTTTCAATCCGTGAAGCACGATGTTCATCGGCAGCCTGACGCTGGCGCTGTCGATGGTGAATTCACGCCCCAGAATATCAGACATGGTGCGATCGGCCTTGACTTTAAGCTTGTCCTTGAACGTCCGGCTGTTCAAATACATTGACAGGCCGGCCAGGGAAAGCAGTAACACTGCGGCAGCGGAAATTATTATTATGTTTCTGGTTTTATGCGGCATCAGAAAGCGTGCCCCAGGTTAATGTATATCTGGCCTCCATAAATTTTCATCCTGCCCTCGGTTTTGATGGCGTAGTCCAGCCGGACCGGACCAATCGGGGTGTAGAACCTTAAGCCCAGCCCCGTGCCCCCGCGGTACTGTTTCCATTTTACCGATTCAAAACCGGCCCAGACGTTCCCGGCATCCACAAAAAGACAGGCCCCGAACATCTTATATACCGGAACCCTCAGTTCCAGATTTCCGTTGACCAGCATGTTGACTGTGCTGAAGGTGTCGGCTGATATTTCGTCCTGGGCATAGCCCCTCAGGTTCATGGCCCCGCCCAGTTTCAGCCTTTCCTGGATTGGTACCGGGCCCACCCGGTTGAAAGTATAGATCCCCGAGGCCTTGGCGTGCCAGGCCAGGATGATGCTGCGGCCCAGGTTGTGAAAAAATGCGGTCTCCCCAGTGCTCTTGCGGTAATCGTTGGACCCGCCCAGGATCGAACCGGCCTGATCCAGCCTGGCGCTGATGTTATAGCCCCGGGTTGGGTTGAACATGTCATCCCGGTTATCGGCCGTGGTGCTTACAAAAACATCGCTGGTGGTATTATTGGTCTCTTCCAGAAATTCGTATTTGTAGCCCAGATAAACCTGTATTATCCTGGTGATGGATTTTCCCACCTTGGCTTCTCCGCCCAACCGGCTCAAGGGTGACCAGTAGGATGCATCATCCCGCTGTTTTTTATAATAGATGCTCCCGCTGGCTTTCAACGGCAGTGACAAGAAATACGGCTCCAGGTAATCCAGATAATAATCATTGGTATAGGGATGCAGGCCGTCTGTCTTTCCCAGCCCGTATCCGATGTCTGTCTTCAATGTTATCTTCTGAAGGTTGCCGAAAATATTGTTGCTTCCCCATTCCAGACCCAGTTGCACCCGGTCGGGCTGCTGATATCCGAAGTTGAATCCATACCAATTGTTTTTGTCTTCCTTGACAAAAAGCAGCAGGTTGACAGTGTCGGATTTTTCCGCCAGGCCTTCCATCTCAAACCGGACCTCGGTGAACAGCCCCAGGGAATAGACCCTTTGCTGGTTTTGGTAGACCCGGGAAGGGATCAGCAGATCGCCGGAAGAAAGGTTCATTTCCCTCTTGATGACCTTTTGGGACACTCCTTTGTTGCCGGCAATCCGGATCAGCCCGATGTAGACCGGACTGCCCTCATTTATCCGGTAGACGATGTCGGAGACATGGCTGTCCTCGGTCTTGATGATGGTGTCCTTGACCGAGGCGTAAAGGTAGCCTTTTTCGGCGTACAGGGCGACAATTCCGGAAGAGGTCTGCTTGACGGCTGCCAGATTCAGGGCGTCTCCGGTCTTGACCTTTAACAATGAAAGCAGTACTGAATCGGAGTAAAGGGAATTCCCTTGGAACTGGATCTGGCCGATGGCCGAAAGCTGCCCCTCGCTGATGGTCAGATTATAGTCAATTTCCTGGGTTTCCAGGTTAACCTTCTGTTCCCGGTTCTGAAATTTTGCCTCCAGATAGCCTTTTTTCTGGTACATGTAAACTAACTTGCGCAGGTCCTGCTGAAAGGTAAAATCGTCAAACCTCTGCCCCCGCTGGCTGGTCATCTTGCCGGTCAGCTGGCCCTGGGTGAATACGGTGTTGCCGGTAAAAGTGACCTTGCCCAGCTTGAGCCGGGGGCCGGTCTCCTCCACCGGTTCCTTGATTTCTGTCTGGACTTTCTTGGCACAGCCCGCCAGCGACAGTAAACCTGCTAAAAATAATATGTGAAATATTTTAAAAAGCACTTTTGAGAATAGTTATTATCTAATGGTTTGAACCTATTGAATATTTAAAGCCCTATGGATTTATTCGGGGGATATTTATCCGGTGAAATCATGTTAATTCGCTTGCGCTGCCTGCTCGCCTTCTTCAAGTGCCATAGCTATCGGCTTACGCTACATGCTTGCCTTCCCTTGGGGGCCGTCCGCTTATGCTTTATATTGGGCTTCCGCGAGTGCCATAGCTTTAGCGGAGGCACTAGCTTTAGCGAAGGCCTCAGCGAAGGCACTCCTGTCAATTCAGGTAAAGACCGGGTAATCAGATCATAAGCTTTCCGTTTTTCATCAATTGCTTTCCGTCAAGCCAGACATCGGGGTCTTTCACTATCCCGTCCTGGTGGCTGGGAACTTTGACCCTGCCTCCGAACCCGGAGTTGTCTCCGAAGGCAATGTGGATGGTGCCCAGGACTTTTTCGTCCTCCAGCACGTTTCCGGTGATTTTGGCCCGGGGGTTGATGCCGATGCCGAACTCGGCCACGTTCAGACCCTTCCGGCCGTGGGCCGAGATGATCCGCCATAACTCTTCAGCCTGCCGGCTTTTTTCCACTCCCGCGGCGGAACCGTTGGAAATGGCTATCTTGATCGGCCTTTGGAGGGGCCAGAGATCTGCGATGGAACCATCTATCACCAGCAGGCCGTTGGCGCTGCCTTCCACCGGGGCTGTGTAGACCTCCCCGGCCGGCAGATTGGTGAAACCTCCCCGGGAATGAATGATGCCGTGGTCGGGATGGGCCTGGCGGCCCTTGATGGAGAATCTTAGGTCGGTGCCTGCTTTGGTGGTGATCCGGACCTGGCTGGCCCGGCTGACTATCCGGGAGAGTTTTTCCCCGGTCCTTTTGATGGCCTGGTGGTCGGCGCAAAGAGTCCGGACAACCATGTCCCTGGTCGCCCCCGGCATGCTGGCTATCCTGGCCCCCCGGGCCGAGGCCCGGCGCCGGGCCTGGGTGTGGGATAATGATTTTGAGGTGATCATGAAGATCACATCCGACTTCAGCATTATCTGAGCAATTGCCGGCGGCGGTTCCTGGCCGTTGTTCTGCCTTGGCGGCATGCAGGCCAAAGCTACTTCGAGGGCATAACCCTGGGCATGTTTGTAGAAAAGTCCCGCCGTCTCTATCATTTGATCATCCGTGATGATCAGCACAGTTTCCCGGGGGTTGACACCCAGGCAGTCGGTCAGGGCTATTTTGATGGATCTTTCGAGGTTGTTCATGGTATCCTATATAGAATTTTTGCTGTGGCTAATGGAAATCAATTTGATTTCGATCACATCGGCACATGCACCCTTCTGATCTTGGCCCCCAGCTTCTTCAGTTTCCTTTCCCAATTCTCGTAACCCCGGTCCAGATGGTAGATCCGGTTGACCTCGGTCCGGCCCTCGGCCGCCAGGGCAGCGATCACCAATGCCGCCGAGGCCCGCAGGTCGGAGCCCATTACCGGGGCTGCGGTCAGCTTTGGAACGCCCCTGACTATGGCTGTGTTTCCCTCTATCTTGATGTCGGCCCCCAGCCTCTGCAATTCCGGAACGTGCATGAAACGGTTCTCGAAGATGGTCTCGGTGACGGTCGAGAGGCCCGTACAAACCGTTGTCAGGGCCATTGCCTGGGGCTGCATGTCGGTGGGAAAGCCGGGATAGGGGGCCACCAGTATTTCCATCGGTTTCAGTCGGCGCCGGGCCTCCACCGTCACCATTTCATC
The DNA here is from genome assembly GCA_002412795.1 of bacterium UBP2_UBA5202. GTDB lineage: Bacteria > Edwardsbacteria > AC1 > AC1 > EtOH8 > UBA5202. Next base: position 24,034 of record DHVS01000041.1, read on the forward strand.
GCCCTGGGCGACCTTGACCCCGGCTTTTCTCAGGGCCTCGATCACCGCCGTCAGGTGGTCGGGACGGCAGTCTTCGATTGTCACGCATCCCCCGGTGATGGCGGCGGCGGCCATCAGCGAGCCGGCCTCGATCCGGTCGGGGATCATTTTGAACTGGCAGGGATGCAGTTCGTCAACGCCTTCGATGGTGATCACCGGAGTACCGGCGCCGGTGATCCCAGCCCCCATGCAGTTGAGCATCTCGGCGGTGGATACCACCTCCGGTTCGCAGGCCGCCGACTCGATCACGGTCCGGCCCTGGGCCAGCACGGCGGCCATCATCACATTGATGGTGGCTCCCACCGAAACCCCGTGGCTTCCGGCCAGCTGGAACTTGGCTCCCCTGAGCCTTGGCGCCTGGGCCTGGACGTAGCCGTGCACGATGTCGATCCTGGCGCCCAGGGCCTCCATCCCCTTCAGGTGAAGGTCCATGGGCCGGGCCCCGATGGCGCAGCCTCCGGGCAGCGAGACCCGGGCCTTGCCGAACCTGGCCAAAAGCGGACCCAGCACATAGTAGGAGGCCCTCATCTGCTTTACGATCTCGTACTCGGCCTCGCACTTCAGCTTTTGAGGAACATCTATCTCCATGGTGCCGCCCGAAAATTCCACCCTGGCCCCCAGCCGCAGCAGCAGCCGCCGCATGGTCCGGACGTCCATCACTTTCGGCACGTTGGTCAGCACTGTTTTTCCGCAGGCTAAAAGCGATGCCGCCAGGGCCGGCAGGGTGGCGTTCTTGGCCCCGGAAACCTTGACGGTTCCCTTGAGCTCACGTCCGCCGTCTATTACGAACTTATCCACTATTTTCCCCTACACTTGGTTGAGATGTTAAGCAGGTGGTCCGGCAACGCTGGAGATGCCCCGAAATGCTGCCCGGCGATGTTTGAGAAGCCATATAACTTGTCCGGCACCGATTGTTCGTTCAAATGTCATTGAGGCACCGTGCCGGACATTTCAAGCATCGCTTGTCATTGCTTGATGGCTTCTCCAACGATAGGACAAGTTATTTTTTGCTTCCAGTGAGCGGTTCGGCTTCGTCAATCAGCATGATCGGAATGTCGTCCTTGATGTTGTAGCCCAGTTTGCAGTTCCAGCAAAGCAGCTTTTGTTCCTTGGGCCGGTATTCCAGCTCGCCCTTGCATTTGGGACAGGCCAGGATCTCCAGCAATTTTGGATCCAGCATAAGACCTCCTATTTTTGGCGTTTAATCTAAAATTATACTAATAAGACAGTTACAAGTCAATAATATTTATCATTTGATCCGCTTTTGGGGAATATACCGCAATAATGAGATCCCTTCGAATTTCTGTTCCTCCATCAAACGGTATTTCTTGGATAACTGGCCCTTGATCAATTCCACCGAATCCTGATTCTGGACATGGGTAACTATCAGCCACAATCCGGCTTTGGATCCTTTAAGGGCCCTGATATCGTCCACCCCTTCCACTTCCGTTACTTTGGACGAGTCGGCAGAATAATAGTAGGACAGGGCCAGAGACATGTCGTCGTAATCATTCTCCTGGTAGATCAGCACCATGTCCTTGGGCGTTTGTTTGGACTTGATATAATTTACGGTTCCCCGCCACTCTTCGATCTTCGGCTTCCGGTAATAGGCCTGCAGGGGTTGAACCGAAGAGGCTGCGATCAGCAGGACCATTATGACCCTGGCCGTCCGGTGCTCCAGTTTGGCGATGCCTTCGGCCGCCAGCAGGTACAGCGGGATGGAGGCGAAGATCAGGTATTTTATCTGGTAGACCGAGAAGGCCAGCGAAGAAAAGGCAAAGGCCGCCAGGAGCGGGAGCCACCACCAGGCCAGATAGATCTTGGCCCGGAACCGGTGCTCCCCCTCGTATATCAGCATGGAGACAGTGCCCAGCAAAACCGTCAAACCCAGCGATACCAGGCTCCACCGGCTTTGTCCCAGAAAATATTTCAACGTATTCCAGATGTCCCAATAGTCCGGGCGCCGGATCCAGAAATTCCGGCTGATCTCGCCCGCCGCCCGCAGGAACACCGGCAGGATAGGCAGGAACAGCAGTGCTATGGCCGATCCCAGGGCCAGCCACCACAAAAGCTCTTTCCCCGGATGTTTTTTTTCTTCTATCAGGTGGAATGCCCAGATCAGGCTCTGGGACAGGGGGATCAAAAAGGCATAGGGATGCGTGTAGAGGCACAGCGCGGTGAAGATCACATAAGCCGTTCCGGTTATCCATTTATGTTCATCCAGCCACACCAGCAAAAGATCATAAGAAACCAAAGACAGAAGCACCAGCAAGGAATAGCCCCGGGCCTCCTGGGAGTATTCCACGTGAAAGGGCGAAACCGCCAGGATCAGGGCCGCCACCAGGGCGGTGCGGCGGCCGGATATTCTGACTGTCAGATTGTAAAGGGCCGCCACCGAGGCTAGGCCAAAAACTGCCGACAGTGAGCGGGCGGCTGTCTCGGAGGTTCCGAACAATAACAGCCAGAAGTGCAGCAGGATCTGATACAACGGCGGGTAGATCTGGCCTTTGACCAGTATCACCGCGGTTTTCAGATCCACCGCCGCCAGAGCCACGCTCCAGGCCTCGTCGTACCAAAGGCTTTTGCTGCCGATCCCCAGAAAGCGCAGCCAGGCTGCCAGACCCAGCACCAGCCAGAACATCGCCAGATGACCTCGATCGTTCCAGATCTTTCTGAAAATACCGTCCGTCAATATCTACTTTCTCCCGCACAGAGCATCGGCAAAGGTTTTGACTATCAGCTTGACCGATTCGGCCACTTCCCGGGTCATGGGCTGGTCCAGCCTGATATGCCCGGCCTGAATTCCCAGGGCGATCACCCTGGCCGTGCCCATCTGCTCCAGGTACCCGGCCAAAAATGAAAGCGGCAGGGTGTGGGTAGAGTGCATCATGGTGTGCATCTGTTTGGTGTCCAAAAAGGCCACCGTGCCGGGATTCATGCCCATGTCGGCCGAGTCCACCATCACCACCAGGTCCGGCCCAAGCTTGCGGATGGCACCGTTGAAATTCTCCGGAGTGGTGCTGGTCTCATAGACTTGAATTCTGAATTCTGAGTTCTGAATTCTGAGTTGATTGAGTTCCCGGGCCACCAGCGCCCCGGCCGCGTCATCCCCCATCATCTCGTTGCCGATGCCCATCACCGCTATATTCCTGGCGCTGGCCAGATATTCACCCAGCTTTACCTGCCATTCTTCCATTATTGTTCCTCACATATTCACTTTTTGCTTTGATCATTGACTTTGAGAGAGGGCTTACCACTGAATCACGGAATTGCTGAAAACACGGAAAATCCCATCAGGCAAATAGTACCCGGTGATTCCTCTTTTGAGATTTCCGTGTTTCTGTGATAAAGGTACTATGGAGGATATTGGGCTCTTGTGTAAAATGGCCGGACAACTTTTATGCCCGGCCATTGATAACACCAGATACTATCGCTCCCAGTCTTTCAGGATAAGCCCATTAATCATTTGTAGGTTATCTTCAGAGAGCCCCGGTCGAAGGCCGCGTCCTCGAATTGCTCATCCATGTGAATGGCCTTTTTGGGGCAGATCTCCTCGCACTGGGCGCAGTGGGAACAGCGGTCCAGGTAAAAGGTCATGGAGAACTTCTTGGAAATTTTTCCGGTCTCATCGGTTGTCTCGGATTCCTTGCGTATCTCCAGGGCTTCCGAAGGGCAGTCCCTTACGCACATTTGGCATCCGATGCACAGGTTGGGATCCATCACCGGCCGGCCGCGGAAGCCCTTGGGCACGCCGATTTTCTTGAACGGATACTGAACCGTGGCAGGTTTTTTGAACAGGTGCTTAAGCACCTCGGGCAGCATTGCTCCTAATCTTAAGCTCATGGCATATACCCCTTAATAAATATGACTATGACAAGTTGCAGCAGGGCCAGCGGGGCCAGGTACTGCCAGCTGAAGGCCACCATCTGGTCTATCCTGATCCTGGCGGTAACCGCCCTCATGGCCGAAAGGATGAAAACGATGGCCAATGTCTTGATGACGAACCAGATGAAACCGGGGATCAACCCGCCAGGGAAGCCGCCCAGGAACAGGGCGGCTATGAACCCGGCTCCCACCACCATCTGGACGTCGGCCAACAGCCGGAACATGGCCAGCTTGCGCCCGGAATATTCGGTGAAGGCCCCTCCCACCACTTCGGTCTCGGCGTGGGGGATGTCAAACGGCACCCGTTCCAGCTTGGCCTGCAGAGCCACCACTCCGACCGCAAAGCCGATCAGGTTGAACAGCATATGCAGGGGGTGGGCCTGAAAGTAGGCCGCGATGTCGGCCAGGCGCCAGCTGCCGGCCATTACGGCCGGGGACAGGATGGCCAGGAACATCGGGACCTCGTAGGCGAACAGCAGGGTCAGCACCCTGACGCCGCCCAGCATGGCATACATGCTGGTGGAGGTCCACCCGGCCAGAAAATAGGCAAAGGTGGGCAGGGCCAGCAGATAAGCCATCACGATGATGTCCCCCTGGAAGGAAGTGGCCGACTCGATCCCTTTGGTAAAGTGCCAGACCGGCAGCAGCAGGCCCGAGGTCAGCACCGCCGCCAGGGCGAAGATCGGCACCGCATTGAACAGTCCCTTGTCGCAGGCGCGGGGAACGATGTCCTCCTTGGCCATCAGCTTGACGAAATCGGCGATGGGCTGCAGCAGGCCGTGGCTGCCGGTGTGCATCGGCCCCATCCGGTTCTGAAACTTGGCGTACAGCTTCCGGTCCACCCATTCCACGAAGGTGGAATAGACAAACAAGAACAGCAGGCCGGGATAGACCAGGATATACAGGAATACTTTTAAGATGTCCATGTTAAGCCTTATTAAATATTTTCAGTTACTACTTATATTCTATGCCGATTTTTTCAAAATACCGTTTATTGTATTTAGAAACAACGCGCTTGGGTATTGGCATCCGGGTTGGTTTTATTCCTTTGGCCGAGCCTATATAAAAATGAATCCACCACCCTTCGCCCTGACCAACCAAAAAGCCCTTCATGTCTCCCGCCATATTGCCTACGGTACCTGCTTGCGGCTTTGGCCCGCTATATGGTTGAAACAGCATTGCTATGTCATAAAATCCCACATTGGGTAAATCAAAAAACGAAGCCGGTATAATTAGACTGTCAGATACTACAAAAGTATCTATCCACCCCTTATTTAACCAACGGTCATTAATCGTATCATAACCGCAGGTGAAATAGGATAAATCATACCATTCAGCATTGGCGGCTGTTAACCACTTACAGTTTACAGAACCCAAAGGCAGAGTGTCATTATTATTTGGAAATATAAAATTAGTTGGGCTGGGAACCTTAACAGTACCAGAACAATTACCAACATTAGAAGTCATAACAATAGTTATGAGAGTGTCTCCAAATCGATCATTATTTAACCTCCAAAACTCTATATAACCAGGTTCATATACTCCCCTGTCAAAAACCACGCTATTCGTCGCCCAGGACATCGTTACAGTTGATTGACCCACATCTGCTACTGGGTCGGAATATATTTTTGCGTTAGATGTGCTTGAACCAACCCAGCATAAAAATATTTTTGGCTGGTTTACATATACTGTCTTCGTCTCAATCATCGGATTATCTTTGGTGCAACCTATAAAAGATAAAACCAAAAATCCCAAAATCGAGACTGGTAAATAATTGTAAAATCTCATTTCCAGTTCCTCTATTTGAGCAAGTTATTATCCTGTAACTCCGGGTATATCCTACCTAACCATAGTTACAACCTTGCTAACCTTGGTAAAAACCTTACTGACCTTAGTTGGAACCATTCTTACCCCGGTAATATCCCTACTCCCCCAGGTAAGAATCATTCCGGCCTTGGTAATAACCATTCTTACCCAAGTAATAACCCTTCCGGCTTAGGTAAGAATCAATCTTACCTTGGTAATAACCGTTCTTACCGAAGTAAGAACCGGTCTTACCGGATGGAAACTGTTTGTAACCCGTTATATGTCAAAGAAATAGCCGGGAATCAGGACACAACCTTCTTTTTGCCCCTTAAGGCCGGCTTGGACATGGCATCCCTCATGCCCTTCACCTTCTGGGCCAGCGTGTGCTTCTTGCCCAGCGCGCCGACCACGGCTTCCACCTGGGCCGAGGCCATCTCGTAGGCTTCCTTGGTGGCCCTCACCGAGTCGGCGGTCTTGGCTTTCAATGCCGCCATGGCCTGCAATTGGATTCCCTCAGCTTTTTCTGAGGCCGCGCTTTTGGCGGAAAGAATTTTTACCTTGGCGGCGGCGTCATAGCCCTGGGACTTCAATTCGGCCTGGTTGGCCTGCAGGATTTCGATCATCTGCCGGATGAACGATCTCTGTTGGGCTTCGGTCAGAGCGGGCATGGGTAAATCCTTTACTATTAGGTTTTATTATGACCAGCGAAAGCAAAGACGCCTATTTAGTTTTTTCCGGGTTTTTCTTTTCCAAATCTTGCTTCTGTTGGTTTCTACCCATAACAAAAACGGAAACCAAGCCGGTAACAGTGCTGCCGGCTATAATACCGCCTACGACCTGTTTGCCAAAATATGCCAAGACCGCGCCGACGCCAATCCCGACAATTCCAATTATAAGCCCAAATATTTGACCCATTTTGCTTTGGCTTAATTGTCCGGCAATAACCTTAGCTTCAATATCAATGCGATGGGCCATTTGCTGTTCGGCCATTTTCATTATTCTATCGGCGCCATTGGGTATGATATCATTGTATTCTGCCAGCATCTCTGGCGGGGGAAGGGGACCGCAATGGAACCGGCTGGTATAAGCGGCAATGACGGTTTCAACTATTTGCCCGCGTTTTTGTTCAGGTACGCCACGAGCAACTTTCGGATCTTTAAGCAATGCCTGCAATATTTTTTGCGGCACTTGCTCGTCTGGTTTATTCGCAGCATCGTTACCCATAGTTTTTACCCTGCTTTACGTAATTCTTTTTTTGCGCTTTCCATTGAATTGCAAATATCCTGTCCTACCATCGCCCAATCCGACTTCAATGCATTAAAATCGGCCTCTTCTTCAGAGTCTGAATAATTGAATTCAAAAAAGCTGCCTCTAACATTAAGTACTGTTGCCAGACCGAGGATAAACGACGGTTTAGGGCACAAGAAATTTGTAACTGGTTTTTTTCTATACATTTTTGTTCTCCTTTACGTGTTCATCCCGTGTTTGTAATAGCATCAAGCTGTCGTCTGTTTTCCGTTTTTTCTGATTGTAATAGAGTTTACCTTTGCCATACCCTTATCCAGCAAAACTAAATTTGGCTTTACCAGATATTGCTTGTTATATTTCCCCCGGATTCCGTCTTTCATGCCAGAGAAATCATATTCGGACCGGAGATCGCTGACTCTATCTTGCTTAGTTTTCTTTATAGCTTGATCCCGCGTTTGTGGTAAAATTCAATTCCGTGCTGTCTCAGGGTCTCCCAGTCCATCACCTGCTCGGAGCCCCGCCTGACATCGGTGACGATGGCCATCCGGTCGGTGCAGGACAGGCAGGGGTCGATGGCGGCCATCACGATCGGGATGTCGGCCACATAGCCTCCCCGCAGCATGTACAGGGTGGCCGGCCAGTTGGCCAGGGTGGGGGCCCGCACTTTTACCCGGTCCGGCTTGTCGGTTCCGTTGGAGCGGATATAGTGGATGCACTCTCCCCGCTGGGCCTCGGCCCGGCTGATGATCTCGCCCTCCGGGACCTTGCGGGGGGCCTTGACCCTGACCTCGCCCGCCGGCAGGTTCTTCAGGATGAATTCGCAGATGTTGTAGGATTCCATCAGCTCCTTGGCCCTGACCACCACCCTGGCCAGCACGTCCCCTCCTTCGTCGGTGACTATGTTGAACGGAATGTGCTCGCCAAAACCGGCATAGGGATCGTCCTTGCGGACGTCAAAATCAACGCCCGAGGCCCGGGCAGTCGGTCCGGCGGCGTTCAGTTCCAGGGCCTTGGCCTTGGGCAGCACCCCCACTCCGGAGATCCTGGCCACCAGGGTCGGCTCGGTGGCGCCGATGTTCAGGTAATAGGGGGTCCGGGCCTTAAGGGCGGCAATGCCCTCCAGTGTCTTCTTGATCTGCATCTCGTCCAGGTCGCGGCGCACCCCGCCGAAGGTCTGCATGCCGTAATTGACCCGGTTGCCGGAGATCATCTCCAGAATGTCCTCCACGATCTCGCGGTCCCGCCAGGTATACATGAAGAAAGTGTCGAAGCCCACCTCGTGCCCGGCCACCCCCAGCCATAACAGGTGGGAATGGACCCGTTCCAGCTCGCCCATCAGGCAGCGGATGAACAGGCCCCGTTTGGGCGGCTCGATGCCCATCAGTTTTTCCACCCCCTGGGCGAAAACGGTCATGTGGACATTGGAGCAGATCCCGCAGACCCGTTCCAGTAAATAAAGGTCCTGTATATAGGTCCTCTCCTCGCAGCCCTTCTCGATCCCCCGGTGGTTGTATCCCAGCCTCAGGTCGGCGTCCACCACGGTTTCGCCGTCCACCAGAAAGCGGAAAGAGGTTGGTTCCTTTAAGGCCGGATGCTGGGGCCCCACCGGCAGTATGAATGTGCTCATTATTCTATGACTCCTTTCTCCCGGTTGTAGTGCCAGTCCTTGCGCAGGGGATAAACCTTGGCGGGCCAATCCTCAGGCAACACCAGGGGACGCAGGTCGGGATGCCCTTCAAAATTGATGCCCACCAGGTCATGGACCTCCCTTTCGTAGAAAACCGCTCCGGGATATACTCCAACAGTGGTGGGCAGTTTGGGATCGCTTCGGTCGGTCTGCAACCTCAGGGTCAACGCCATGCCGTTTTGTGCAAAGTGATACAGGGCCTCCAGTTTCTCCCCGGTATCCCGCCCGGTAATGGTGGACATGTGGTAGAAACCGGCCTTCTCTTTAAGCACCCGGCAGGCCTCAACGGCGTCGTCCTTGTCCACCCATAGGACCATCCGGCGCAGGTAGGGGTTGGCCAGCTCCTTGATCTTGCCCTTCAGGTTTTCCTCCAGGATCTTTTTTATTTCCTCAAATGTCATTTCCGTCTCCTGTATTCAATATTCAGTATCCGGTATCCGATTGTTTTGTTGGTTATCCGTTCTTCAGCGCCCCCAGCAGTTTGGCCACCCCGTCGATGATGGCGTCAGGTTTGGCGGCGCAGCCGGGGACATAGGCGTTGACCGGGATCACCTTGTCAACTCCCTCCAGCACGCTGTAACAGCCCCGGAAAACGTTGCCCGAGCAGGCGCAGGCCCCCACCGCCACCACGAATTTTGGCTCAGCCATCTGCTCGTAGATCCGCTTCAAACGGTCGGCCTGCTGGCGGGTCACCGCCCCGGTGCATACCAGCACGTCGGCATGGCGGGGGGTGGATTTGAGCAGCACCCCGAAGCGCTCCAGGTCAAACCGGGGCATCAAGGCCGCCAGGGTTTCTATGTCGCAGCCGTTGCAGGCCCCGCTGTTGAAATGCAGCACCCAGGGCGAGGAGACCCGGGACCACTTGACTAATTTTTCTAAAGCCATAACTAAATCCTTAATGTAATATTTCTTATCAAGAGCCGGTGTAATTTGAATTACGAATTATTAATTAGTAATTTTGCATTTGTAATTTACTTGAGGAGCAGAGCCACCACCGAAAGGGTGATCATCAGCAGGTAGACGATCCCCAGCATGGCGTAGGCCGGGCTGCCGCCCGGTATGGTGGCTATAACCAGGGCCGCCACGTGCATCATGGTGAAAAAAAGAGCGGCATAGAAGAACAGCTTATATCCCACCTGGATCTTCCGGGCAGGAAAATCCTCGCCGCAGGCGTACTGGTCCAGCTTGGCGCCCTGATCCTTAAGCTTGGGGGCCATCAAATCACCCATCCGGTAGATGAGATAGGATATCAACAGGAAGGCGAAGAACCCCACAAAGGGCGTCAGGATGATGTTCCAGGGGTTGAGCAAGGTTATATTCATGTTGTTCACCAGTTTAAAGTATTAATTTTAATTGATTTTATCCCTTTAACTTGGCCAGGCTGCGGATGTCCAGATTGCCGGTATTTTTGTAAACGTTGATCACCAGGGCCAGGGCCACCGCCACAATGGAGACCTCGATCACGATGAAAGTGATGACCACGCTCTGGGAGACAAAATTCTCTCCCCGGGCCCAGCCGGCCACGATGAAGGACAGCACCGCCGACTTGGCCATGATCTCCAGCCCTATCAGGAGCTTGATCAGGTTGCGGCTGGTCAGCAGGCAGTAAAGCCCGATGAAGAACAGCAGGCCGACGAAGATGAAATAGGTGACTACCATAATTTCTCCTTTCCGCCGTCCTTGGCGATAATGGCATCTTCCTTCTGTTTGGCGGTCAGGGGTTTCTCCCGAAGCAGCGCCAGCACCCCGAACACCCCGCCGAAGATCACCGCGATCTGGCCCAAAATGTCCAGCGAGCGCACCCCCCACAGGGTGGCCCCGAAACTGGCCTCGGGATTGCCGAAGCCCTGGGGCGTGGTGGCGAAAAGCGACTGCATCACCTTGATGTCGATCAGCCCGAAAACCACCAGGGCCAGGGGGAAGACGTAGGCCGGCCATCGGGCTTCCTTGGCGGTTTCCTCTTCCTTGGTCAGGGCGATCACCGAGACGAACAGCACCGTGATCAGCCCGGCCACCACCGACAGTTCGAACACCGCGGCGAAGGGCGAATCCAGACGGTAGAGCAGCACCGCCAGCAGGGAGCTCATGAAGGCCAGCGAGATGGCCGCCTTTAGCAGGTCCTTTAAAAACACCGCCATCAGGGCGAACCCGGCCAGCATCAGCAGTAATATGAGGTTTAGGAGATCCATCTTTGTATCCTTAAAGGTTTATAATAACTAAGTAGTAACGTAGTAAAGTAGTAGAGAGATCTGGAGTCAGCGCTTTAGAAATTTGCAGTTTGCATTCTTAATTTTGTAATTTGCATTCAGGTTTACTGTCCTAAGTTGATAAAACTGTTCACCCCGATGGCGTTGGAAAGCGAAGTGACCCCCGGCTGGATCAGATTGGCGGTGATCCAGGGATAGAACAGCCCGCCCAGCAGGCACAGGGCCGCCAGACAGATGGTGGCCAAAGCCATGTAGAAAGGCACTTCCCTGACCTTCTCCAAACCAGCCGCCAGCTTTCCGAAAAAGGCCTGGCGCTGCATCTGCAAAAAGTACCACAGGGTGATGATGCTGGTGGCCACCGCGATGGCCGCCACTCCGATGTAATTGGCTTCCACCAGGGCCACGATGATGATCAGCTTGCTCCAGAATCCGTTGAAGGGCGGCACCCCGGCGATGGAGAAGGTTCCGATGGTGTTGGTGAACCCTGTGACTGGCAGTTTGTTGTTGACCCCTCCCAGCTTGGTAAGGTCGCGGGTGCCGGTGGCGTACTCGGTGGCCCCGGCGTTAAGGAACAACAGGCTCTTGAAGGTGGCGTGATTGAACAGATGGAACAGGGCGCCCATGATCCCCAGGGGCGAACCGATGGCCAGCCCCACCACTATGTAGCCGATCTGGGAGATGGAGGAATACGCCAGCATCCGCTTGTAATCATTCTGGCCCAAGGCCACCACCGCTCCGATGACCATGGAGAGCACCCCCAGCACCATCAGGGCCGAGGAGACCTGGGGCGGCAGGCCGAAGATGTTGTATACGACCCTCACCAGGGCGTAGATACCGGAGACCTTGATCAGCACCCCGGACAGCATGGCCGAGATTGGGGCCGGGGCCGAGGGATGGGCGTCCGGCAGCCAGGCGTGGAACGGCACCATGGCCGATTTCAGGCCGAAGCCCATCAGGAACAGGGCCAGGCACAGGCCTATCAATTGGGCGTTCATTCCGGTCTTGACCGCGTAGGCCAGATCGGTGATGCCGAAGGTGCCGGTCATCAGGTAGACGAAGGACATGGCTAAAAGGATACCGGTAGTAGCCACAACCGAGAGCATCAGGTATTTGAAGGCCGCCTCCACCTCGTCGTGTTTCTGGCCAAAGGCCACCAGGGCGTAGCTGGCCACCGCCGCCACTTCCAGGAAGACGTACATGTTGAACAGGTCGGTGGTCAGCACCAGGCCGTTCATCCCGGCCACCATCAGCATGAACAGGGCATAGTATGAGCCTTTGGCCCCGTAGTGCTCCATGTAGTTGACCGAGTAGATGCAGGCGAACAGCGAGATCAGGCTGATGATCAGAAGCAGCAGCAGCGAGAACCCGTCCATGGCCAGGCTGAGCTTAAGGGGCAGTCCCAGCGAGCCGGTGTCCCAGAAGTAGCGGTGCCCGGCGGCCACCATCCGGATGTGATACAGCCCCAGCCCCAGGGTAAAGGCCATGGTCACCATGCCCAGCACATCGGGCAGGCCCTTCCAGATCCGGGCCAGCAGCGGCATCAGGGCGGCCACCGCCAGGGGAACGATGATGAATAAAAGCAGCATTTTTATGATTGCTCCAAAGTATTATTTCGAAATAAGGCCGTGGGAATTTACTTGACCAAGACCGCCAGGTAGATCACCAGCAGAGCGAACCCGCCCACCACCCAGCTCAGGTAGTTGGCATAGACTCCGTTGTGGTATTCCTTGAGGACCTTGATGGAGAAGTTGCCCACAAAGGTCAGCAGGTTCTCGTAAACAGCGTCAATGCCCCGGTCTATCACCTTCCACACCGCCCAGGCCCCGCCCTTGACCAGCCCGTTGACGAACCAGTGATAGAGGTCGAACACCCGGGCCTCGGCCAGATCGTAGAGGGTGTTCAGCACCGGCAGGTGATGGATGGGCTCGGAGGCCAGATAGGCCTTGCCCTGCCCTTTTTTGACACCGTACTGGTGGATCAGGAAGGCGATCACCAGACAGGCCATGGACACGCCCACGATCCAGTTCATGGCGAAGGCATGGTGCCAGAAGCCGAATTCAACCGGAGCCGGCATGGCCAGGCTCACCGCCTCTGCCCCGTGGGCCGGTACAGTCAGGTGTTCTGTCATGGTCGGACTTTTCATCAGCACCGGCTCGATCAGGTATTTGAGAGGCAGTTTGTTAAAAACGCCGAACACCACGCAGCCCAGGGCGATAACGGACATCGGGATGATCATGGCCCAGTTGGTCTCCTTGACGTTCTGGACGGGGGCCTCCGGGCTGCGTTTGCCGAAGTAGGTGGAATGGCCAAGCTTGAGGAACGAGGCAAAGGTGAAGATGGCCCCGATCCAGGCGGCTATGGGGAATATGATGTGCCCGGTCTCAAAGGCCCCGTGGAAGACCATCTCCTTGGAGACGAAGCCGTTGAAGGGCGGCACGCCGGAGATGGAGAAGGCCGCGATCCAGAAGGCCACGCCGGTGATGGGCATCAGCTTGAACAGCCCGCCCAGCTTCTTCAGCTCGGTGGTCCCGGCCTCCTTCTCCACCGCCCCGCCGGTCAAGAACAGGGTGCACTTGTACATGGCGTGGTTGAGCATGTGGAAGATGCCGCCGGCGATGCCGATGGGCACCCCGGTGCCGATCCCCAGGATCATGTAGCCCACCTGGCTGATGGCGTGGAACGAAAGCAGTTTCTTATAGTCCTTCTGCACCAGGGCCATCATCACCGCCAGGACGATGGTTACGGCTCCGATGGTCATCAGGAAGATCGACATGGCGCTGTTCATGTGGATGGTGAAGAACTCCAGCGAGATCCTGGCCAGCAGGTAGATCCCCAGCAGTTTTTCCAGGGCCGCCGGCAGGTAGGCCATGAAGGGCAGCGGGGCGTCGATGGCGGCGTCCGGGATCCAGGTGTGGAAGGGCATGGCGCCGGCCTTGGCCATGGCGCCCAGGGCCATCAATATGAAGGCCGCCCCGGCCAGCCCGGTGGGCTCCAGGAAGCGGACCTCGGACATGGTCATGGTCCCGGTGACGGACCACAGGAAGATGATACCAAGGATCATGGCGAAGTCGGCCAGGCCGGAGATGATCAGGGCCTTGGTGGCGGTGATGTGCGATTGCTTGTGGCCCAGGGTGATCATGCCGTAGAGGGTTACCAGCAGGCCCTCCCAGAAGAACAGCAGCACCATGAAATTGTTGGCCAGAATGGCGCCGTTGGCCAGCCCGGCGGTGATCAGGAAGTAGGCGAAATATTCCCGGGACCGCCATTTGTCGTGCATGAAGGCGGCCGAGTACAGGGCCAGCAGGACCTCAAACCCGGCGGCGGCCAGCAGGATGAAGCGCGGCAGATGATAGGCGTAGAGGTCAAAGTTTATGCCGAAAGAGGTCCAGGGCACGAAAAGCCTTAAGCCCTCTCCCCCGCTTTTAAAGATCAGGGCCGCGTAATACAGGGCCACGGCAGCCACCGCCACGGCCAGTCCTTCCTTGAGCCATTTGAGGCCCTTGGGCAGTATCAATACTGCCAGCCCGGCCAGTACCGGCAGCAGGATCGGTATTAAAAGAATGTTGGGATTCATCTTTAAACTCGGTATTTAAAATTTTTATTTGATATTTCTTTTGCCCATTTACCACTGAAGCACTGAATGAAGAAAACACTGAAAATATTTCTTAACCCTGATTTTTAAACAGATTCCGCTTTTTATATTTCCGTGTTTCCGTGGTAAGTCCCTTGGTAAGGTCCCCGTTTAGCGCACCAGGCCGATGATGTCGTGGATGGCGGGGTTGCCCATGATGTCCCTCACCGCGATGTTGACCAGGTCCATCGGGTATTTCACCAGTATCCCGGCGGCCAGCGACAGGAAGGCCAGCGAAGCCACCACCCAGACCATGGTGGGGGTGCCCTCCTTATGGGCGTGGATGCTGTGGTCCCGGGCCTCGCCCAGAAAGACCAGGTTAAAAAGCCGCAGCAGGTAGACCAGGGTCAAAACCGCGGTGAAGATGGCCAGCGAGCCGATGGCGATGTTGCCCGACTTGATGATGCCCTGGATGACCATGAACTTGGAGAAGAAGCCGCCGAAGGGCGGGATACCCACGATGGAAAAGATGCACATGATGAAGGCCACCGCGGTGATGGGCATGGCCTTGAACAGCCCTCCCATCCTGGTGATGTCCTTGGTGCCGGTGCCGTGTTCTATCACCCCGGCCGCCAGGAACAGCCCGCCCTTGGCCAGCCCGTGCATTAAGATGAAGAGCAGGGCTCCGGCCACCCCGATGGTGTTGAAGGCCGCCAGGCCCATGAAGATGTATCCGATCTGGCTGACGGTGGAATAGGCCAGGATCCGCTTGATGTTGGTGTCCCAGAGGGCGGCCGCGGCCGAGACCATGGCCGAGAGCAGGCCCACGGTCATCAAAATGGTCTGCCAGTCAACCGGGATGGCAAAGGTGAAGTTGAATATCCGGGCAAAGGCGTAGACGCCGATCTTGACCAGCACCGCCGCGTGCAGCAGGGCCGTGACCGGGGTGGGGGCCACGCCGGCGTCGGGCAGCCAGGTGTGGAACGGCAAAGTGGCCGATTTGGCGAAGATGCCCATGGTGATCAGGGCGATGGCCAGCCCGGAGATCGGCAGGCCGCGCATCTCCAGCATGTTAAAGGTGCCGCTCTGGGCGTAGACCAGGGCAAATCCCAGCAGCATGAAGACCGCGCCGCCGAAGGTCATCAAAAATGCCTTGTCGGCCTTAAGCACGGTGGGCCGGTCGCGGAAGAAGCCGATCAGGCGCCAGGAGCAGATGCCGGTGATCTCCCAGAAGACATACATCAGGATCAGGTTGGCCGAAAAGACCAGCCCCATCATGGCGCCAAGGAAAAGGACCACCATCATGAAGTATTCCTGCTGATAATGGTAGTCCTTGATGTATCCCAGCGAATAGACGATGATCAGGGTGCTGATCAGCGAGGCGGCGATGGCCATGAAGACCGACAGCCCATCCACCACCAATGTGGCGTTGACCCCCAGCCCCAGCGCCAGGTTAAAGACGTGAACCTCGCCCGAAAAGGCGGCCGGCAGCAGGGTCAGCGCAAAAAAAGTGGCCGCCAGACCCAGCAGCACCGCCACCGCGTTGCGCAAGGGCTTGGAGACCAGGCCGAAAAGGGGAAGGGTAAAGCTCCCCAAAAGCGGGATCAGCACCGTGGCCCAAACCGAAAATTCCCAGCCCATATGAACTCCTATATATTTTGTAAAAAATTTTAAGTAAAGACGTTTTATTTTACACCAAATTGTTTTTGATGTCAAGGGTAAACCGGACAACCGAATAAAAAAGGCAAAAAAACAAAACCACAAACGATCCAGATCAATCGGCGTCCAATATATCCTTTACTGATATCTTCTTCAGACAATCATAATGCCCGTACTTACACTCCCTCTTATAACAGGGGCTGCAGTTTTCACCATTATATATCACCCGGTGCTTTTCCCCCCAGGGTTTGGTCCAGGCCGGGTTGGTGGAGCCGAAGATGGCAGTTACCCTTGTTCCTGCCGCCGCCGCCAGGTGCATCACTCCGGTATCATTGGTGATGAAGTTTGAGCAACGCGAAAGCAGGGCCGCGCTTTGGCGCAGGGAAGCGGCCCCGGCCAGGCTGATGGCCTTTGGGCCGATGTCCTGGGCTATCTCTTCGCAAAGTTCGGTCTCCTCGTCGGAGCCGAAGATCAGGATCTGATGCCCCCTACTTACCAGTTCCCGGCCCAATTCCACCCAGTTCTCCTGGAACCAGCGCTTGGCCGGGCCAAAGGTGGCGCCCGGGCCGAAGCCGGTGATATTTCCGGTCTGAAGTTTGTTGGACGCCAGGAATTCCCCGGCCCACTTCATCTCTTCCGGTGACAGGGATATCCCGGGCGCATTGACGGCCTCCTCCCTGCCCAGCAGTTTCATGAAGTCCAGGATGATGTGCCGGCTGCGGAAATCGTTTTGGCTGTATTTCAGTTTTTGGGTCAGCAGAAAGCCCCGGCCCTCGGCGCTGTAGCCGATGCGCTTGGGGATGCCGGCTAAGAAAGTCATCAGGGCCGAGGAAAAAGAGATCGGCAGGATATACGCGACATCGAACTTCCCTTTTTTCAGTTCCCGGGAGGTCTGCCACAGGGATCTTTCGGGAGAAAGTTTGATGATGCTTTGGATCTCGGGATCGTTCTCGAACAGCGCCGCCACCCGGGGATGGGCCAGCACCGTGATGGACGCCCCGGGATGCGCCTTGGCGCAGGCCGCCACGAAGGCGGTGGAAACCACGGCGTCGCCGATCCAGTTGGGGACGCGGATCAGTATTTTTTGTTCAGCAGGATTCATGTGTATATTTTTACGTTTTATTTTTTTTTTGACAGGATTTACAGGATTTTTCAATAAGGCTATTACTCATAATAAACACTTATAAACCTGCATAGATTTGATATCTGGATAAATCCAATCCCGTTAAATCATGTTAATCCTGTCTATCCCCGTAAGTACCTGGTCGGCAGTGATAAGTTTCATGCAGTTGAAATGGCCCTTGGGGCATTTCTTTGAGCCGTGCAGGGCGCAGGGCCGGCAGGCCAGTTCGGTTTCGATGACCTTGCTTTCAGACCTCCATGGCGCAAAGCCGAATTGCCTGACCGTGGGCCCGAATATGGCTATGACTGGCGTTCCCGTCGCCTCGGCGATGTGCATAGCCCCGGTGTCGTTGGTGAGCAGCAGTTTTGCCTTGGACAGAACGTAGGTCAATTGCGCCAGGTCCAACTGTCCGCAAAGGTTGGTGGCATTTGCCCCCGAAGTTTTTATGATCTCTTCAGCGACGGCCCTGTCATTCTTATCCCCGACGACCACAATTTCATATTTTTTATTTTTTATTTTTGATATTAGCTCCGAGTATCCCGTCCAACGCTTGGTCGGCCAGTGCGCGCCCGGCGCTATGGCAACGAATCCTCCCTGCGGCAGTTTGATGGACGGATCGGCCGCCGGGTACAGCTTTGGCTTGGCCTCGGGTTGCTTGACCCCGGCCTTCTCCACCGCTGAAAGATAGCGCTGGATCACGGTCTTATAAGTTTTGCCCCTGCCCTGTCCCCAGACCAGCATCCGGCGGCGCCAGGTGTCCTTGGGCCAGTGGATCTTCTGGCCGGCGTTAAGGCAAAGGGTGATCATCCTGCTGCGCGGGTTGTTCTGCAGGTCTATGATGAAGTTGTATTTGTTGGCGCTGAGTTTGTAAATGAACAGCAGCAAGCCCCGCAGGCCCTTGTGCCGGCCGGTTTCGTCAAAGCCGTAGACATTGGCCAGTTTTGGGTGGCCCGTTAAAAGCCCGGCAAACCTGGCTTTGCAGACGAGGTCTATCTGCGAGCCGGGCTCGGCTTGGGAGATGGCCTCGATGGCGGCGGTGGCCAGCACAATGTCGCCGATGGCACCCAGACGGATGAGAAGGTATTTTTTCATAACCTTTTTACTATTACTATTTACTAAACAAACAACTGCACTAAGCTCGTTTAGGTAGCTATCATTTTACCATTTTTGTCCATTCCTTTTCAGTTACAGGACCTAAAGGTTTTAAATACAACTCGCGTGTTCTATCCTTTTTATTATAAGTAAGCACTGCTTTTTTATGAATTTGTCCAGTATTGTAATAATACAACAAATAAATTTCACCTTTGTACAAACATATTCTCTTCCGATTTATATATGGATTCCCGAGTCTTGGTGATGCATACATATCATCAATTGTTAAGTTTTTATTTATACTATTTACTCTCATACTATACATATCTTCATCACTCCACAAACTTATTACCTCAAATTCCCCGTCTTTATTAACATCATAAATAAGTAAATCTACAATATTGTCGTAACCTGAAGGGTCATAAACAAAATCAATTATTTCTATTTGTTCTTTATATTCTTTAAAGTACAATACTCCGGAGACATCACTCTTTTTCCCATCAATTTTATATAATCCAATATTTTGTTGTTCCCTTTCATATATTGTTATTACAGTATCATAAAATACATGCAAAGTGTCTGGTATTTTTTCAAATGCATACATTGTAGTTTTATATTCAACAATGCTCGCAGGGAAATGAACAATAATTGTTTTGTTACTACCCGCATATAAAATGTTTGGGATAGCGATTAAATACAATAATACTATCAAAACATTTCTCATTTCAATCTCTCCATTTTATTTAAGGTTTTATAGAGCATACTTAAAACTTTTCCCACTCCAATACCCCCTAAATCGCATTTGGCATGCGGTCGGCAGTTCTTGCAGAAATCCTCATTCGGTACCAACTGAACATGCCCATCTCCCAATGGCCTCCAGCGTTCCGGGCGGCTGGCCGGCGCCGGGCAAAAAAGCCCCACCGTTTTTGCCCCCGCCG
The DNA here is from genome assembly GCA_002412795.1 of bacterium UBP2_UBA5202. GTDB lineage: Bacteria > Edwardsbacteria > AC1 > AC1 > EtOH8 > UBA5202. The sequence continues at coordinate 43,289 of DHVS01000041.1, forward strand.
CCGCGGCCAGGTGCAGGGTGCCGGTGCTGCTGCCCGCCACCTTCCGGCAATTTGCCAAAATTGCAGCCAGCCGCCGCAATGTCAGCTCCGGCCCGGCCATGGGCACATTGGTATCGCCTTTTACTTTTTTCAGGATATCTTCCTCCCCCGGCCCGCCCAGGATCAGCACCTCCTGCTTGGCTTCCACCAATTTCCGGACCAGCTCGCCCCATCTCTCCGGCGGCCAGTTGGCGGAGGAACCGCGGTTGGCGGGAAGCACGGCAATAGGGTTGTTGACATTCATAGACACTAAGATATTTCTGCCTTCTGCCTTCTCATTTTCACTTAAATATATCTTGGGCGGCTCGATCTCTTCCGGAAGTTCAAACAAACTGCGGGCCACGGAAAAGTTGTATTCGGTCTCGTGTAATATTCTATCCTTTTGAGAGATGTGCGAGTGTTTAAAGCCCGTCAAAACATAATAGGGCCTGAAGCCCAGTCCGGCCTTCTGCCTGACTCCGGCGAACAGCGCCGCCCAGGCCAAAAGCTTTGAAGGATGCAGCATTAACAGGACATCGTAACGGCCCCGGCGCAATGTTTTGATCAAAGGCCAAAGGTCATTTGTCCAGGTGATCACCTCGTCCAAAAAGGGCTGGCCCAAGAACAGCTCCGCCAAAGGTTTTGCCACCATAAAAGTGATGTGCGCCCCCGGCCTGGCCGCTTTGAGTGCTTTTAAAAGAGGCACGGTGCTGAGGGCGTCGCCCAGCCGGTCCTGGCGGACTACTAATATTTTCTGTGGTTCAGACAACTTCAGCCGCCGGAATGACAGGAGCGACCACCTGGGGAGCGGGGGCATTCTTGGCCTTGATCTGCAGGTATCCCAGCGTCCAGTAGGCCGAGGTGAAGACCCCGTAAACGCAGGCCAAAAGAAGTATCAGGACAATGCCCACCAGCCCGCCGGGCACCAATCCCAGCCAGATGTTTATCAGGCCCAGGATGATAAAGGGAATGGCCAAGGCTATCACCCCGACCGTTACGGCTATGGAGACCCCTATCCCCAGGGCGATGGCGATGGCCCCCAGCGTGGCAGATTCCGAGACATTAGTTTTGCACATCTGCCAGGCCAGTTTTAAAGAATCCATGACCCCTTTGTCCTCCAGCACGCAGATCCTGGCGGCCAGGGCCGCCACCAGCACTAAGACGAAGACGGCCAGCATCAAAGGCAGGATGCACAGTATCAGCCAGATCACGGCCACAATTTTAAGGCCGTCGCCTCCGGCGACTAACATGACTATGAACGGCAGCAGGGCCAATGCGATCACTCCCAGCATCATTAAGCCGATCATCAGTGCGATCCCCACGTTGGGCCAGAAGTATTTCAGCCCGGCGTTCAGGGCGCTGTCGAAACTGCTCTTTCCCTCCCGCTCCACCTGGGACGCGCCCTTGATCAGCGCCCCGTAGGAGACGAAGGCCAGGATGAAATGGATCAAAAGCAGTAGTCCCAGCCCTAACGCTATCATGACGGCTATGGCCGGGTGCTCCCACAGCCAGGACCAGCCGGCGGAAAAATATTCGTTGTTGCCGGCATCCTTCATGTCCCCGGGATAGGACATCCCGCCGCCCATCCCCGCGAACACCCCAAAGACCCACAGGTAGCGGTGCCTGATGGACATGTTCCAGGAGTCCTTGATTATCTTGGTGTAATCCATGTTGAAAGTCTCCTTGGAGTTTGGATCGTACTTTTTCAACCTCTCCCTTCCCCTCCCCTCGAGGGGAGGGCAGGGTGGGGTTATGAAGTTTGATTTGATTCTCCCGTAAATTCTCCCATGGCTTCCAGCGCCCTTTGCGAATAAGCCTCATACCTCAGCTTCTTGGAGCGCATGGAATTCTCCAACGGCGGCAGCAGCCCGAAATTGGCGTTCATAGGCTGAAAGCATTTTCCGGTCCCTCCTTCGGACACATACTTGCACAATGCACCCAGCATGGTCAGCGGCGGGGGGACCAGCAGCGGCCGGCCATCCAGCTGGCGGCAGATGTTGATGCCCGCCAACAGCCCGGTGGCGATGGATTCCACATAGCCCTCCACCCCGGTGATCTGCCCGGCAAAGAACAGGCCGTCCCTAGCCCTGGACTGCATGCTGTTTTGGATGTGCTTTGGCCCGTTGAGATAGGTGTTCCGGTGCATGCTGCCGTAACGTAGGAATTCCGCCTTCTCCAGGCCGGGGATCATCCGGAACACCCTTTGCTGTTCGGAGATCTTGAGCTGGGTCTGAAAACCCACCAGGTTGAACATGGTGCCTTCCAGGTTCTCCTGCCTTAACTGAAGGACGGCATAGGGCCGGCGCCCCTCGTGGGGGTTGAACAGTCCGACGGGCTTCATCATCCCGAAGCGCAGGGAATTGACATTCCGCTCGGCCATGGCCTCCACCGGCAGACAGCCTTCGTAGTAATGCCCGGCCTCAAAATCATGGGGCTGATGGCGCTGGGCTTTAACCAGTTCGTCAACGAAACTTAAGTACTGGTCCTTGTTCAGCGGCGCGTTCCAGTACTGGCCTTCTTCGTTTGAATAGCGCGAAGCCTTGAACATCCTGGAATAATCCAGCGACCCGGCCTCAATGATGGGCGCGATGGCGTCGAAGAAGAACATTCCCTGCTCGCCCAGCATACCGGACAGGGCCAGCGACAATCTGTCCGAGGTCAAAGGCCCGGAGGCAATTATGGCAGGGCCTTCCGGGATGGCGCATTGTTCTTCGGATAATACTTTTATTCCCGGGTTGTTTTGGATCTCGCGGGTCACCGCCAAAGCGAACTGCTCCCGGTCCACCGCCAAAGCCTTGCCGGCCGGCACTGAAACTTTTTTAGCGCATTTAAGCAGCAGGGAATCCAGCAGGGCCAACTCAGCCTTAAGCAGTCCATGGGCGTTGCCCGGCTCGACGGATTTAAGAGAATTGCTGCATACCAGTTCCCCCAAAAGGCCGGTCTGATGGGCCGGGGTGGTTAGGGCCGGTTTCTCTGCCTTTCCGGTAAAACGCATCTCGTACAAATTGACCTGATGCCCGCGCTTGGCGGCCTGGTAGGCCGCCTCGCACCCGGCCAGCCCCCCGCCGATGATGGATATTGTCTTTATGTCTGTCATGTATTTTCAAGGATACACCAAAACCGGATTAAAATCAAGGCAAAATGATTGTGCAAATTTCCCCGGAGAATTTCATCCGCAGATTAACGCAGATGTTGCCTATTAATTTACAGGCGGCTCAAAATTATAAAATAAAAATCTGCGCAAATCTGTAAAATCTGCGGATAGAAATGTGTAGCATAGTACCTGGTTTTTATGAGATCAACTATCAAGGCAAAATAAGACCCCCGCCTATGGCGGGGGTCTTATTTTCAGATATCATCCGACAGGCCTCTCATCTTAAGGCTTCGTGACACCCAAAGATAAAAGAACTCGCTTAATCTTCGTTCCACTTCCGGCCCTTCAATAATACCCAGCGCCCGGCTCAAAGCTTCAAAGGTGCAGATCCTACCATCCGCTTCCTGGGGGTTGCGCAGCCGGTAGCGGGTGGGTGCGCCCGGCGGCAGGTGCACCTTGATCGCCTCCTTCATCAGCGGTTCGCGCTTGATCATGTGCCCGGCCTGGTTCCAGTTGCCGTCGGCCAGGATCAAAGTTATGGGCCGGGGAATAGCGGAGAGAAACTTGGCATTGAGCTCCTGTGATCCTGCCCCGGGGAAAAGCACCAAAGGATTGGGGTATTTTTCCGAAGGTACCGGGGTAACAGTACCGTCCCGCAGTCCCCTTAAGAATATCTCGGAATTCTTCAGCACCAGCCCGGCCAGCCGTCCGCTGTTGCTTTTGCGCCGTTCCTCGGCATAATGCATTATCACCACCGCCTTGGTGGCCAGGCCGAATGCCGGGGCCTGGCCGCAGATGCATAGTTCCAGGTGCAGACGGCAGCGGGGACAACGGGGCTTGGCATCGGCGCCGGGGTTATGCTTCATAAACAGTCAAAGATTTTAAAATTTTATTTTTTACCGGCCATAAATGTGTAACCGATCATTCCTACCGCAGAATTTAAAACCTCCCGGAATCTGTTCTAAGACAGTTGGGAGGTTTTAAATATATTAAAATTAACGATACAACTAATCCTGTCTTCTCACGGAAAATAATTCAAGGACTAAAACTTATAACTCACGCCCAGGGATCCTTCGGCCAGCAGGTTGGCCTTGACCTGGGAGCCGGTGGTGATCTTGTCTCCGCTCAGAAACATCCCGCCCTTGCCCTGTCCCCACAGGAAGAAGGCCGGGGTCAGCTGGTATTCAGCCCCGGCGCCACCTGCTATGATGGGACTGGCCGCCTTCTGCTCCTCTCCGGTGACCGGGTCGACATACGGGGCTCCGTTGTAAATGTTCTCCCAGTAGAGGATACCGCCCCCGGCCATGACATAGGGTGTGATTTTTTCCCAAAAATGGAACTTGTACCGGGCATCAAATTCGGCAGCGATGTAATTGGTCTGGTACAATTCATAGTTCGCTTCCCAAACGCTCTCCCGGAGCTTGTTGCTGCCGTATCCCCCATTGATGCAAAAAGTGAACTTATCGTTAAGGTTGAATCCGGCGCCCAATTTTATCATGTAACCATAATCTGATTCGGAGATGAACCCTCCCATGGATTTGATTACGCCCCCGCCCAGCATCACTTGCCACTTTTCGGAAGCCGATGACCTTGACCTGGCCAGCCTGACATCCATCTGACTTTGGGCCTTGTCCTTGAGACTGAGGTTTTTAATCTCCGTCCTATATCCCGGCGCGGCGAAACTGAACTGATAGGCCCCGGGTTTTACAGTTGTCTGAAATTTTCCGCCGGCATCGCTGTAGAAATCAACCGGTATGGACCCCAGGTTGGTGATATGAGCTTTGATGGGACCGGCCGTGGCCGAATCCAGCACCATGCCGGTAATGACGGCCTCCTTGCGTTTTAAGGTCAGGTCCCATTGTTCGGTCTTGCCCGTGGTGACGGTCATCTTGCGCTCTATCCATCGATAGCCGTTGGCGTAGATGTGCATCTTGTACTCGCCTGGCGCTAGGTCCACCTTGTAATTTCCGGCGCTGTCGCTGACCAGGGCCGCTATGTCCATACCGGGAAAAGTGATCATCCCTTTCATTGGGGCCCCGGATTCCCGGTCCTTGATCACCCCCACGATCGTTCCCGGAGCCTGAGCCCGGGTGATCCCCGCTGTTGCCAGCCAAAGACAAACCGTGACAAGAAATAACCGGACAGAGATTCTTCGCATGACCAACCCTCCAAAAATTATTCAGGTGGTATAACCCTGTATTTATAACAAAGTCGGCAGTAAAAGTCAAGCAAAAAAGCGGCCCGCCTGACGGCGGACCGCTTTGAAACCTGCTATTCCTTGGTCTCCCCCTCTTTTTTCTCCTCCGGCTCGTACTTGCACTTGGAACAGGCCACGTAATTGCCCTTGGCCTTGCTGTATTTCTGGGACAGGTGTCCGAAACCGCAGCTGGGGCAGGCCTGGTTGACCGGCTTGTTCCAGCTGGCGTACTTGCAGTCGGGATAGCGGCTGCAGGAATAGAAGTTTTTGCCCCGCTTGCTGCGGCGCTCGGTCAGCTCGCCGGTGCAGCCCGGCTCGGGGCAGGGCACCCCGGTGGTGATGGATTTTATGTTCTCACACTTGGGGTAATTGGAACAGGCCAGAAATTTCCCGAACCGGCCCCGCTTGACCGCCATGGGGCTGCCGCATTTATCGCAGGTCCCGGCGTCTATCTTCTGGTCCTCTTCCTCCTCCAGCGGTTTGGTGGTCTTGCACCCGGGATAATTGGAGCAGGCGTAAAACTTGCCGAACCGGCCCCATTTGATGATCATCGGCGCCTGGCAGTTGGGGCATTTCATGTCCGTTTTTTCTTCCAGGGATTTCTTCATCTCGGCCTTGCCGGCCTCGGCCGCCTTCAGGTCCTTGGAGAAAGGGGCGTAAAAATCCTTCAGCACCTGCAGCCGGTCCAGCTTGCCCTGTTCTATCTTGTCCAGCTCGGTCTCCATGTCGGCGGTGAACTGGACCTCGAAGATGTCGGGGAACTTCTCGACCAGTATCCGGCTGACCACGCCTCCCAGCTCGGTGGGCGAGAAGCGGCCCGATTCCTGCAGGATGTACTCCCGGTCCACCAAAGTACTGACGATGGTGGCGTAAGTGGACGGGCGCCCGATGCCCTGGGCCTCCAGCACCTTGATCAGGCTGCCCACGTTGTAGCGCGGAGGCGGCTCGGTGAAATGCTGCTTGGGCAGAAGCTCGGCCAGCTTTAATATTTCGCCCTTGGTCAGCGGAGGCAGGCTCTTGCTGTCGCCGTATTCGGCCGAGTCGTCCTCCTCTATCCCGTAGGCCGCCAGAAAACCGTTGAACTTGAGGGTGTTGCCCGAGACCCGGAACAGGTATTTGCCGCAGGCGATGTCGGCGGTGGAGGCCAGGTAGACGGCGGGGTTCATCTGACAGGCCAGGAACCGGCTGTAGATCAGGCCGTAGACCTTGTGCTGTTCCGGGGTCAGATATCCCTTGATCTTGTCGGGGTGGCGCTCCACCGCCGAGGGCCGGATGGCCTCGTGGCCCTCCTGGGCCCCCTTGCGGGATTTATAGTGCAGCGGTTCCGGCGGCAGATAGCCGGGCCCGAATTTTTCCTTGATGTATTCCCGGGCTGCGGCCACGGACTCCGGTGCCAGCCGCACCGCGTCGGTCCGCATGTAGGTGATCAGTCCGGTGGCGCCCTCGTCGCCCAGCTCGATGCCTTCGTACAGCTGCTGGGCCAGCATCATGGTCTTCTTGGCCGAATAGCCGAAGGCCCTGAAAGCCGCCTGCTGCAAAGTGCTGGTGATGAAGGGCGGATAGGTGTTACGCTTCTTGTCCCTGGACTCCAGGTTCTCCACCGTGAACTGGCCGGCCTTAAGCCCGGCCAGCACCTTGTCCATGGCAACCTTGTCACTGATGGCGGCCTTCTTGCCGTCTATCTTGAACAGCAGGGCCTCGAACGGCCCGCCCTCTTTTCCCTGGAGCCTGGCGCCTAAGGACCAGTATTCCTGGGGCTTAAAGGCCTTGATCTCGTCCTCCCGTTCGCAGATCAGCCGCAGGGCCACGGTCTGCACCCGCCCGGCCGAAAGACCCCGCCTGACCGTTGTCCACAGATAGGGGCTGACCTGGTAGCCCACTATCCGGTCCAGGATCCGCCGGGCCTGCTGGGCCTCCACCTTGTTGTTGTCTATCTTGCCGGGATGGGCGATGCCGCTCTTGATGCTTTCCTTGGTAATCTCGTAAAACATGATCCGGTGGATCTTCTTCTTCTTGCCTTCCTTGATCTCGGCGGCGATGTGCCAGGCAATGGCCTCCCCCTCGCGGTCGGGGTCGCAGGCCAGATATATGTTTTCGGCCTCCTTGGCCTTGGCCTTGATCTGGGCCACCAATTTGGCCTTGCCCTTGATGACCACGTACTGGGGCTCAAAGTCCTTGGCCAAGTCCACCCCCAGCTTGCTGGGCGGCAGGTCCCGGACGTGCCCCATGGAGGAGATGACGGCATAATCGCGGCCCAGGTATTTGCCGATGGTCTTGGCCTTGGCCGGTGATTCAACGATGACGAGATTTTTTGCCATACCTACCTTGTGTGAGAAGTTTTGTGTACCCGGCTAATACCATTAGACAGGATTTACATGATTAACAATATTTGCTTCAAACCACTGCCTATATGTCATCCTGAGAACAGCGCCATTTTTAACAAACCGAAGGATGCCATATTTACAGCAAAATAATGAGTTGCAAAAGCCTTTTTAAAACAGGCCGACTATCATACTAAAATAAAACCGGTCCTGTCAAGGCTTTTCTCTTGACTTTGTCCGTCAAAGAAATTATACTTAAGATTTAATCCTTTGCCGGCTGGCCGATTGTGATTTTAATTCCGCAAAATTTAAAAATAATTTTCATGCGCCTTCCTTCAGAATCCAAACAACAGCTTTTCCTGAAAAATCTCTGGTCCGAGAATCCTGTGATGTTCTCCGGACTCGGCATGTTTTTGGCTGTGGCCGGTACCGCCACCATGGACCAGGCATTTTTTCTGGGAGCCATCGTCCTTCTTTTACTGCTGTTCAACAGCCTGGTTTCATCGGCGGTGGGCGAGCTGTTCCAGAAAAAGGTCCCCCTCTGGCCCCAGGTGATCCTCTCTTCAATATTATTGTCGGGCCTGGCAGTTTTTTTGTCCGGGGCCTTTGCCTCCCTGCCGGACAACACCCGGATATTGTATGCCCTGCTGGCGGCCTCGCCCCTGGTGTACTCGCGGTCCCAGCTTTTATCATACAACACCACCATCGACCGGGCCCTGTTCGATGCCGCCGGGACCGGGGTGGGAACCCTGGCCGTTTTGCTGGCCATAGCCCTGGTCCGGGAAATGATCGGACAGGGCCGCCTGGCCGGGTTCAGCGTTTTCCCCCCGGCCCCCTGGCCCCTGCTTAATACACTCTTCGGCGGGATCCTTTTGACCGGAATCCTGCTGACGATCTTCAACCTGCTTGTTAAAAACAAAAAATGACCGCACCTTTAGCCTTATCATTCCTGACCGGACTGCTGGCCCTTAATCCCTGGATCAGCCTGGGCCTTATCCCCACCGCCGCCCAGGGCGCCAGCCTGAACCACCGCCAGGCCTTTTACTACGGGCTGTTGGGGGCCTTTACCATGCTGTTGTACGGCCTGCTGGCCTGGCTGCTGCATTTCCAGATTATCGCCCCTTTGAGGATGGCGGTTTTTGAACTGCCTTTACTGTTGCTGATGATGCCGGGGATCAACTGGGCTTTAGCCAGACTGTTGAAACCCTGGCCCCGTCTGGAACAAAACCTGCCCGTGTTCCATTTGAATTTTCCGGCCCTGGCGGCGGCCCTGGTGCTGCTGCACAATCCCCCGGCAACGTTCGGATTGATGGCCCTGACCCTGCTGGGAATGTCGGCCAGTTTCCTGGCTTCCCTGGTGCTGGTTTCGCACTTGCGGGCCCGGCTTGAGACCGGGCTGTTCCATAAACCTTTAAAGGGCTGGCCCTCCTTTCTGCTGGCTTCGGGCATCTTGTGGATCGCCTTTCAGGGCCTTTTGATGCTGGTCAGATAATATGAACTGATTATCCAACTTACTCAGGAACCTTTATCCACAGATTAACGCAGATGGTAACGATTCTATTTGTATTAAAATATTAGCTTAAATAAATCTGTGAAAATCTGTGAAATAGTTCGGCAGAGCCTGCCCTGAGCAGTGTCGAAGGGCTCACTACAACGTCTGCGGATAGAATACTTTTGAGATGTTTACCTGAACAAAGTGGCTGATCATTTAATGCAAATACAACATGAATACTGAGACCACTAATAATATTTCTATGGGAACCTCCCAAAAGATACTTGACCTATTGCCCGGCTTGAACTGCGGACTGTGCGGCTCTTACCAGGGTTGTCTGGGCTACGCCCGGCGGCTGGAGCAGGGCGAGCCCGACCTGGGGCTGTGCCTTCCCGGCGGAGAGAGCCTGCGCTCCAAACTGCTGGAATTTTGGGCCGAGAAGAACGCCGGGATGCAGGCCGAGGTCTCCTTCCTGATCTGCCAGGGCGATTCCCACAAGTCCGCCGACCGGTTTGAGCATCAGGGCATCTCCACCTGCCGGGCCGCCATGCTGACCTTCGGCGGTCCCCGCCAATGCCTGTACGGCTGCCTGCGTTTCGGGGACTGCGTGGCCGCCTGCCCCTACGGGGCCATCACCATGGGAAAGCAGGGCCTGCCCAAGGTGGACTTCACCAAATGCCGGGGCTGCGGTCGCTGCGCCAAGGCCTGTCCCAAGCAGATATTCAAGCTGTCTCCCAAGAGCCAGCAGATATTTCTGGCCTGCAGCAACCAGTCCAAACATGAAGGTTTCTCCGGCACCTGCCAGAGCGGCTGCACCACCTGCGGGGTCTGCCTGGAAGCCTGCCCCTACGGGGCCGTCAGCTGGGAAGGCTCCCTGCCCAAGATCGACTACCAGCGCTGCCGCTCCTGCTCCATCTGCGTCATCAAGTGCCCGCCCAAAAGCTACATCGACCGGATACCCATCCGGCCCACAGCCTTCATCGGCCTGCAGTGCAACGGCTGCGGACAATGCAAGCCTGTCTGCCCCACCGACTGCATCATCGGCAAGAAGAACGAGCACCACAAGGTGATCCGGGGCCAGTGCATCGGCTGCGGGCTGTGTTTTGAGGTCTGCCCCCAGAAGGCGGTGACCATGCTGGGAGCCTTGGGACACGTGGATCTCACCCAGTTCTAATAGGACAAGGATTTCACGGATGCCCACGGATTCAAACGGATTTTCAATTTTAAGTAATTATCCAACCGGCTTAGAAAACATGGAGAACAAAAAGGTGCCGTCCCCGGTATGTCGCGTTAAAACGATCAGTGAGCATCGCAGTTGATGGCGGTTAAAAGCTTGTCTGGCCTGTCTGAGGGCTTGTCCAAAGCCCGAGTTCAGACAAGCCCGTCAGCAACGAGAAGCGCAACGCCCGGAGAGTTTTAAGCGACGAGCTTTTTCTTTTGGTTCTTTGCTTTTTGGCGGCACAAAAAGAAAAGAACATATTTAAATTAAATTGGAGTATTTGCCAGATCCTTTTATTCTTTCTGCATTTCCTGAGCAAATTAGATGGGCATTTAAATTTTATGCGCAAAATACTTTCTATATATTTCTTGGCAGCCTGGCTGCTGTTTCCCCTCAGCGTACTTAAAGTCAAAGCCGAGTCCATAGACCAGAGACTGTTCAACCAGATACATGACCGTTGGCAGCGGGATTGGCTGGATAAACCGATGGAACTTCTGACCAATGCCGGCGAGGCCGAGATCGGCATTGCCCTCTGCGCCGGGGTGGGCCTGTTCGGCGGGGAGAAAGCCCGGCAGAGCGCCAAGCTGGCCCTGACCGCCGACCTGGCCTCGGCCCTGCTTACCTACGGTTTGAAGAACGCGGTCAACCGGCCGCGGCCCGAAGGGCCGACCGAGCGCTCGAATTCCTCCTTCCCCTCCGGCCACTCCACCGGGGCCTTTGCCCTGGCCACGGTCTTTGCCCATCAGTACCCCGGGATCTCCATCCCCTGCTACACCGCGGCCACGGGAATAGCCTTGTCCCGGGTATCCTTGGGAAGGCACTATCCGTCTGACGTCCTGGCCGGCGCGGCCATAGGCTTTGCCACGGCCAGGCTGGTTCTGCATTTCAGAAAAGGCATCCTGGATTTCGAGTTTGACACCTGGCTGCAAAAGAAGTTCCAGAAGGACGAAAACCCTGCCCCGCCCGATAGCACCATACCAAAATAAACAACCACCAACTTGCCGCAAAGACGCAAAGATCGCAAAGTATTATTTCCTCTTGGCGTACTTGGCGTCTTGGCGGTTTAAGAAGGAATGAATATGTCAAACAGACGTAACGAAATCATAGTAGGCGTGGTGGTCCTATCCGCCATCACTCTGCTGATAGCCGGTCTCCTCTGGTTCAACCGCATTGACGTGGGCCGGAATAACTACCTGGTGAAGATCGCCTTTGAGGATGCCGGCGGCATGCGCAGCGGCGACCCGGTGACCGTCTCCGGCTTCAGCAAGGGCAAGGTCAAAAACATCGTGCTGAACAAGGCCAAGCCCGGCATCATCGCCACTTTGATGCTGGACAGCGACGTGGAGCTGAAGAAGGACGCCCAGTTCTGGCTGACCGACGCCAGTCTGATGGGCGACAAGCAGATCTCCATCTACTCCGGGACCTCGGACCAGCCCTACGACATCTCTCTGATCCACGACGGCTTCCGCAACCCCGGCCTGATGGAGACCATGGTCAAGATGGGCTACCTGGCCAATGAAGCTGCCCAGCTGATAGGCAAGATAAAGAACGACCTGGCCACCCCGGAGAATATCAAAAACATTTCTTCCACCTTAAAGAATCTGGACATGGCATCCCAGCAGCTGAGCCTGATGGCCTCCCAGAACCGGGTTGCCATTACCGAGACTGTGAAGGATATTAATAAACTGATCTCGCCGAACAAAGAAAAATTAGACAGCACCATCCAGAGCCTGGCCCGGGCCAGCGCCAACCTGGATTCCATAGCGTTTAAGATCAACTCCGGCCAGGGCACTGCCGGGCAGTTGGTGAATAATAAAGAATTGTACGAGGACCTGAAGAAGACCAACAAGCAGCTGCAGGACCTGATAGCGGATATAAAGGCCAATCCCAAGAAATATTTGACAGTGGAGATATTTTAAATAACAATTCATAGCCCAGCCCTTAAGGGCTGGGCTATGAAAGAAATATAATATGAAAAATAAACTCACTCCCAAGACCAACTTCGTCTGCCAGTCCTGCGGGTTCGAAAGCCCCAAGTGGATCGGCAAGTGCCCGTCCTGCCAGGGCTGGAACACCTTTGTGGAGGAGCTCAAGCGGGCCGACCTCCGGCCAGCCAAGAACAAGGCTTCCCGGCAGCTGGCCCCTTCAATCCCTCAGACCCTGAGTCAGATAGAGTTTAAGGACGACCAGCGGCTGCTCTCCGGCATTTCAGAATTTGACCGGGTCACCGGCGGCGGCCTGGTATCCGGCTCGCTGACCCTGATCGGCGGTGACCCCGGCATCGGCAAGTCCACCCTCACTTTGCAACTGGTGGACAGGCTGGCCGCTTCCGGCCAAAAAGTGCTTTACGTTTCCGGAGAGGAATCTTTGGCCCAGATCAAGCTGCGAGCCCAACGATTGCAGGTAAACTCGGATAATTTATTATTGTTGTCCGAGACTGTCCTGGAGAACGTGCTGGAAACGGTACACAAGCTCTCCCCCGATATTTTAGTGATGGATTCCATCCAGACCATCTACCGCACCGACCTGGAATCGGCTCCCGGTTCGGTGGGACAGGTCCGGGAATGCGGGGCAGAGCTGATGAGGCTGGCCAAGACTGACAATGTGGCCACCATTCTGATCGGCCATGTCACCAAAGAGGGCGTCATCGCCGGGCCCAGGACCCTGGAGCACATGGTGGACACCGTGCTCTATCTGGAGGGCGAGCGGCACCACGCCTACCGGATCCTGCGCTCGGTCAAGAACCGCTTCGGCTCCACCAACGAGATCGGGGTCTTTGAGATGCAGGAAGCCGGCATGGTGGAGGTTTCCAATCCCTCCAAGGTCTTTCTGTCGGAACGAACCCGGGAGATACCGGGATCAACCGTGGTCTGTTCATTAGAGGGCACCCGCCCCCTGCTGGTGGAAATCCAGGCCCTGGTGTCCCCGGCCTCCTACGGCAACCCCCAGCGGGTCCCCACCGGATTCAATCATAGAAGACTGTCCATGCTGCTGGCGGTGCTGGAGCGCCGGGCCGGGTTGAACCTGGGCATGCACGATGTTTTTGCCAACATCGCCGGGGGCTTAAAGCTGGAGGAGCCGGCCGTGGACCTGGGGATAGCCGCAGCGGTGGCCTCAGCCTTCAAGAACAGGAACGCCGACCCCGATACCGCGGTGGTCGGCGAAATTGGACTGGGCGGAGAGATCCGGAGCGTCAGCCAGCTGGACAAGCGGATCAACGAAGCCCAGAAGCTGGGTTTCAAAAGGATGATTATCCCGGCCCATAACCAGCGGACCGCTGGAAATGCCAATATCCAGTTGATCGAGGTCCGCTTTCTCTCCGAAGCCCTTCAGGCGCTGATATCATGATCCCTGCTGACGGCAACGTTTTTTGGATGCCATATTTTAAACGCGAAGGTGCGAAGTCCGCTAAGATTTTAATTAAAGGCCCCTTGGCGTCCTTTACGCCTTGGCGGTTGATGAAAGGATATGTATGAAGATCAGAAAACTCACCATCAAAGACTACCCCGAGTTGATCCGGCTCTGGGACCGGGCCAGACTGCCGGCCAAGCCCAAAGGCCGCGACAGCAAGGCTCATATCGCCAAGGAGATGGCCTGCAACCCGGGCTTTTTCATCGGGGCCTTTGAAAAGGACATGATGGTCGGCACCATCATCGCCTCCCACGACGGCCGCAAGGGCTGGCTGAACCGGATCGCGGTGGATCCCGACTACCGCCGCCAGGGCCTGGCTAAAATACTGACCGTGGCCGGAGAAAAGGCATTAAGGAAACGCGGCATCAGGATATTCGGCCTGCTGATACACGAATACAACGCCGCTTCGCTGAAGCTGGCCCAAAAAATGGGATATAAGGTTCACAACGACATCCTGTATCTGACCAAAAGAAACGGAGATCACATCTAAATGGCCCATGTTTCGGTGATCATAGTGGCCGCCGGCAGCGGTGCAAGGCTGGGAGCCGTGGTCCCCAAGGCTTTCGTCAAGTTGAACGGAAAGCCTATGGTGGAGTATTCCCTCCAGGCCTTCCAGGAATGCAAAAACGTTGCGGAGATCATTCTGGTAAAACCAGTCTCCTATCAGATCAATGGCGTCAAGTATTTTGACAGATACCCGAAACTTTCGTCCATCATCTCCGGCGGCAAAGAACGGCTGGACTCGGTCCGGGCCGGATTGAACATGGTTTCCCCGGGTTACAAGGTCATCTTGATCCACGATGCCGCCCGGCCTATGGTCAGAACGGAGCAGATCACCGCAGTGGCCCGGGCCGCCGAAGAGTATGGGGCCGCCATTCTGGCCGCCCCGGTCACCGATACCATCAAACAGGTTAAAGCCGGCCGGATCACCGGCACGGTGGATCGCTCGCATTTATGGAAGGCCCAAACCCCGCAGGGATTTAAAATTCCGGTTTTGCAAAGATCCCATTTCAACCAAAAAAATATCCCCGCCACCGACGACAGTCAATTGGTGGAAATGTTCAACGGAAACGTTCATATCGTCCCCGGAGACGATTGTAACCTTAAAATAACAACCACCATAGACCTGGAGATCGCCTCATGGCTGCTAAAAAAGAAAAAATAAGAATCGGACTGGGCTACGATATCCACCGCCTGGTCAAGGGCCGCAAGCTGATCTTGGGCGGAGTGGATGTCCCGTACCCCAAGGGGCTTTTAGGCCACTCCGACGCCGACGCGCTGTGCCACGCCATAGCCGACAGCCTGCTGGGAGCGGCGGCCCTGGGCGACATCGGACAGCATTTCTCCAACACCGACAAGAGGTACAAGGACATATCCAGCCTGATATTATTAAAACATGTTCTCTTACTGATCCGAAAGGCAGGTTATACCATCCATAACATTGACTGCATGATCGCGGCCGAAGCTCCCAGGCTGGCTCCTTACATCAATGACATGCGCAAAAATATAGCCCTGGCCCTCAAACTGAAGATATCCCAGGTCTCGGTAAAAGCCACCACCAACGAAGGACTGGACGACATCGGAAAAAGCCGGGGCATCTGGTCCCAGGCGGTCTGCCTGCTGGAGTCTGGCCGATGAGCATGGAACAGATGGCCCATGCGATGGCCTCCCAGGGCGGCTGGTGGGCATATCTGACCATTTTTACGGCCACCTTTCTGGAAGGCGTTTTTCCCCCCGCCCCCAGCGATGTGGTGGTAATATTTTGCGCCATACTGGTGGGCCAGAACCAGCTGCACTGGCTTCCCGGATTTCTGGCGGCTTTTTTAGGGGGATCGCTGGGCGCCCTTTTGGTTTATTGGATCGGGATCAAAAAAGGCCGGGACTATTTTCTTTCCCAGCCCCGCCCCTTTCTTTCGCCTTCAAGGTTGCTTTTGATGGAAGGCCATTTTGCCAGATACGGAAACCTGATCCTGGCCCTTAACCGGGCTGTGGTGGGCGGCCGTTCCTTGGGCTTTTTGATCGCCGGATTGACCGGTTATAGTTTTAAAAAGGTATTGCTATACGGCCTGCCCGGCATCGCCCTGTGGTACGGTCTGCTGTTCTGCCTGGGTATTTTCTTCGGCGCCCAGGCCAAGCATTTGGTCAACATTATAATAATCGTGGTGATGTCCCTGCTGGCTTTGAGCCTGGTCTCGGCCCTGGTCACCAAAAAACTGATGAAGTAACGCCCTGCTGCCGGCTAATTATAAAAAAACCCTCCCGCATGACGGGAGGGTTTTTGCTTTGGAGAAATTATTTCACAGTATCCTTTAGTTCCTTGCCGGCCTTGAAAGCCGGGACCTTCTTGGCAGCGATCTTGATCTCTTTGCCGGTCTGGGGATTGCGTCCGATTCTGGCCTTTCTTTTCTTGACCGAGAAGGTTCCGAATCCCACCAAAGTTACCGTGTCGCCCTTCTTCAAAGCTTTGGCGATGGCATCAAACACGGCGCTGACGGCCTTGGCTGCCTCGACCTTGGTGCAAGTATCTTTTGCGACAATCTCGATTAACTCCGATTTATTCATTACTGATATCCCTCCTTTCGCTTTATAAAATTAGAACTGTTGTTTTCATTAACGCTATTAGTATAGCATTTACGCCATTTCCCGTCAAGACTTTTTTTAAAATATTTTAAATATTTTAAAACAGCGACACCGGGTCAATCTCCACGCTGATTTTGACGCCCGGAGGCAGCGGAAGCTCCACGCGACTTATCGCGGACTGCAAAGCCGAGGGCCGGGGGGCCTTGATCAGCAGCTGCCAGCGGTACCTCCCCTTGAGCCGGAACACCGGGGACGGAACAGGGCCCAGCAGTTCGGCCTCGCCTTTGAAGGTTTGCGCTTTTTGGGCCAGCATCCCGGCAAAGCTTGCCCCGGGCTGTTCCTGGCCGGCCGAAACCGTTATCAGGGCCAGATGCGAGAAAGGCGGGTAGCCGTGTTCCCTCCGGTCATTGATCTCCTGTTTCCAAAAGCCCTGGTAATCGTGATCTTTGGCCCAGGCCATTACCGGATTATCGGGGAGCCTGGTCTGGACCATCACCAGGCCCGGGTGCTCACCCCGTCCGGCCCGGCCGGCCATCTGGGTGACCAGCTGGAAGGCCCTTTCCTGCGACCTGAAATCGGGCAGGCCCAGTATGTCGTCTACGTTGATGATTCCCACCAGCGAGACCCCCGGAAAATCATGCCCCTTGGCTATCATCTGGGTCCCCAGCAGGATCATGGCTTCCTTGTTGTAAAAACTTTGCAGCAGGCGTTGGTGCGCCCCCTTGCGCCCGGTGGTATCGGCGTCCATCCGCAGCACTCCGGCTTTGGGGAACTTTTTCCCGAGTTCCTCTTCCAGCCCCTGAACCCCTTTGGCGTTGAATATGAATTCTCCCGAATGACAGGCCGGACAGGCATCCAATGGTTTGCGGGTATATCCGCAGTAATGGCAGAGCATCTTGGGCCCTTTAAGATGGTAGGTCAGGCTGATGCTGCAGTTGGGGCAGCTGATTATCTGCCCACAGCGCCGGCACTGGACATAGGGGGAAAAACCCCTTCGGTTTAAAAGCAACATTACCTGACTGTTTTGTCCCAAAGCATCTGCGATGGCCTGTTCCAGCGGGGCCGAAACAAGACCCGGACCTGATAGCTGGGATTTCAGATCCACCAGTACCACCTGCGGCAGCTTTGTATTTCCCGCCCTTTTTTCCCAAGTGAACAACCGGAATTTTCCGGTCTCGGCCTTATGGAAGCTTTCCACTGAGGGCGTGGCCGAACCCAGAATCACCGAAGCCCCTTCGGACTTGGCCCGTACTATGGCCAGATCCCTAGCGTGATAATATGGCCGGGCGTCAGATTGCTTGTACGAAGAGTCGTGTTCCTCGTCCACCACTATCAGGCCCAGGTCTTTTAGAGGGGCAAAGACCGCCGAACGGGTTCCCACCACCACCCGCATTTTCCCCTGCCTTAACATTTCCCAGGCGTCCAGCCTTTCGCCCTGGCTCATTCCGCTGTGCCAAAGGGCCACCTGCCCCAGTTTTGACTTGGTCCGGGAGATCATTTGGGAGGTCAGCCCTATCTCCGGCACCAGGATCAACACCGAGCGGCCCAGTTTGACAGCCTGCCGGGCCGCCTGAAGGTAAAGTTCTGTCTTGCCGCTTCCGGTAACGCCATGGATCAGGTTGACCCTGAATCTTTTTTGTTCCAGGTCCCGGCCTATCAGTTCCAAGGCCTGGGATTGTTCCACGGTCAGATCCGGTTCGGCTTTGGTTATTTCGGCATAGTTGGTCCGGGGCAGCCTGATATATTGGCGGATTTCCCAACGGGCCAACCCCTTTTTCACTAAAGCGGCGGCCGCGGCCTGGTCATTTAAAAGCGCTTCCGGTGCTATTTCTTTTTCCCGGCTTAGTTTTTCCATCAACGACCGTTGTTTAATCGCCCGAACCGGAAGCTCTCCCGTATCGTTGAAAACCAGCCACCTTTGCAGCTTGGCGACGACCGGTTTATGCCAGGCCAGCCTTCTTAACAGCGTTCCTTTGGCCGCCAGCAGGCTGATCACCGCTTTAATGCCGGGGCCAAAACGCTGAATGAGAAAATATTCTGCTGTCTCGCCCCGCTCCTTCAGCAGCTGCAGCAGGGCCAAGCCTTCCGTCTCAACATCATCGTTAACCGACCCTTCTCTGACGGAGATCAGCGCCTTTTGCCTGGCATCCAATCCCGGTGGCAGGGCAGCCCTGATAGCCTCGCCCCAGGCGCAGCCGTAATAAGAAGCGGCCCATCCTGTCAGTTCCAGCAGACGTTTGGTCATCACCGGTTCTTGATCCGGGGCTCCCAGTATGAACTTGGTTTTATGGCCGGTGGTTCCGGATAAGGCCACCACATAGCCCATCATCTCCCGGCTGCCCAGGGGCACCCGTACCCGCATCCCCGGGCAAACACGGTCAGCCAGATCTCCGGGAATCTCATATGTGAAGGGGCGGCTGCCCGGCAGGGGCAGGGCCACATCGGCGTATTTTAAATTAATACTTGACAAAACAATGATTTTAATTTATGCTTGCTAGTGATGGATAACCTGTTCAAATATTATTTAGCCCTGCTGCTTTTGCTGCCGGGCTGGGCCCGGGCCGATTTCGGGGACAATCCCGGCGAGTTCTCCTTTCCCTCCGGAGTGGCGCTGGACGGACAGGGACATATTTATGTAACGGAACTGGGCAATGACCGGATCCAAAAATTCAGCCCCGAGCTTGAGCCTCTGCAAAGCTGGGGCCGTTTCGGACAGGACTCGGCTGATTTTGACGACCCGGTCTCGCTGACCATTGCCCCCGACGGCAATATCTATACGGTGGACAGCGGCAACCGCCGGATACTGGTCTTCGATCAGGAAGGCGGCCTGTTGTACCAGCTGCCCCTGCCCGATTCATCCCGCTGCTACGGGATAGTAATCGCCGCCAATGGCAACATTTACCTCAGCGACCAAGCGCAGGACATGATCTACATCTTAAACCCCGAAGGACTGCGGCTGGATAAGATCGGCCAGTCGGGCAGCCAGCCCGGCCAACTGCGCAAACCTAGGGGTCTGGCCTTTGACAGCCAAGGCCGTCTTTATGTAGTTGACACCGGGAATAACCGGATCTGCGTCTTTTCGCCCCTGGGCGAATATCTTTCCAGCTGGGGATCATACGGTGAAAATGAAGGGGAATTTGATTCGCCCTCCGGCATCGCCCTCAGCCCCAGCGGGCAGATCTTCGTCACCGATTCGGGCAATGACCGTTTTCAGGAATTTTCGCTGGACGGGGTTTTTCAAAGCACCGGCGGCGGAATCGGCAACGAAGAAAATCAGTTCTACAATCCTCAGGGAATTACTCTGGACCAAAGCGGAAACCTGTATATCGTGGACTGCGACAACCACCGGATCCAGTCTTTCCCCACCCAATGAACAGCTACCAATTCTCAAAGGCCTGTCTGACGATCTCCTCGGCCAGCTTGTCCGAGGCTTTCCCGATCCCCGCGCTTTCATCTTCCTGATTCGGAAGATAGGTGCTCCAGGCGACCAAGGCAAGGTTCTCCCAGAGGACCTTGCCTTGGTCGTTCTTAACGGTCACCGCCGCCGTAATGGTGATCTTGTATTCCGATACCACTTCCTGGGCGCTGTATTTAAGAGGATCCCGGCTGTAGCTTTTAATCTCTATGGTCATCACCCCTTCGGACTTCTCGGGTTCAGCCAGTTTCACCGAACCGTCCCTGGTAATGGCGGTCATCACCGACTTGGTGATCAGATCAGGCAGCCGGTAATCCCCGGTGGCATTGGCGGCCACCGGGACCCCGATGGTTTTGAAAGGCAACCGGCCGCTGTGAAAGGAGTAGCAGCCTGACAAGCTAAGCAGTAACAGCAACCCCGGCCAAAATAACAGGCCTCTGGGCGGCTTTTTTTCATTCCTTTGCATTTATCTCCTTTGCAATACTGCCAGGGTTTCTATGTGATAGGTCTGGGGGAACATATCGGCCAGATAAAGGCCGGATATCCGGTAATCCGCTTTCATGATCTCTTTCAGGTCGCGGGCCAGGGTGGCCGGATCACAGGAAAGATAAGCTATCTTCAACGGTTTAAGAATGGAAAGCCTCTTGATCACTTCCGGCTTCAACCCGCTGCGGGGCGGATCGCAGACCACCGCATCGGCCTGCTGCACTTTTTCCAAAAGCACTTCGGCCGGGCCGGCCATGAACTCGGCATTGGCAATCCCGTTCAGCTTGGCGCTGTCCCTGGCGTCATCCACCGCCTTGGTCGAAGACTCTATTCCCAGCACCTTGCCGGCCGCTGCAGCCAGCTGCAGGGAGATGGCTCCGGCCCCGCAATAAAGGTCAACCGCCTGCTGCTGGTTGTTCAACTGCAGTTCATCTTTTATCCGGCGGTACAACACTCCGGCCATCAGCTGGTTCACCTGCCAGAAAGATCCGGCCGAAAGTTTGTACCTGATCCCGTCCAGTTCTTCCTCCATCTGGTTTTCCCCGGACCACAGTTTCCATTTTTCCCCCAAGATGGTGTTGCCCGGCTCGGCATTCAGGTTCAGCCATACCGAACCGACCCCGGGAATGGCGGATAATGATTCCATCACTTCCGGATATATTTTGTCCTTGGTGCAGACCAGGGTCAGGGATATTTTATCCTGATATTGTCCGTAACGCAGGATCAAGTGCCTTAATATTCCATTGTTGGTCAATTCATCATATCCCGGCATTTTTGCAGTCAACAGGATATCCCGGGCTTGCTGGAACACCCGGTTTAAACCGGGCTGGATGATGGGGCATTCGTCGATCGGGACCACTTGGTGGCTGCCCTGCCGGTAATAGCCTACGACCAGTTTGCCTTTGGACTGGGAAACCGGGTACTGGGCCTTGTTGCGGTAATGCCAGGGAAAACCTTCTGCCATAACCTCGATCCCGGCATCCTTGATGCCGCCGATCCGGGCCAGGGTCTGTTCCAGGATCGTTTTTTTGTGCGCCAGCTGGCTGGTGTGGTCCATCATCTGCCACTGGCAGCTGCCACAGTCCCCGAAATAGGGGCAGGCCGGGTTGATCCGCTGGGGACCGGGGCTGGCGATGGACATGATCACGGCCCGGCAGTATTTCTGGTGGGCGTCAAACACCCGGACCTTCACTTGGTCGCCGGGCAGCCCGTAAGGCACGAATACGGTCTGTCCCAGGTGCCGTCCTACCGCATCCCCGCCGCAAGCCATGCTGTCCAGCCCCAGTTCAATGATATCACCCTTTTTCAGCATGCTTTTTCCTCATCCAGCCGGGCCAGCAGCACCAGGGCGTCCTCATCCTGATAATACTTCTTGCGAACGGCGATCTCTTTGAAATTGTATTTATGATACAGGTTGATGGCGGTATGGTTCGAGGCCCTGACCTCCAGCGACGCCGTCCGGCAGCCCTTGCTCTTAACCAGCTTGAGCATGCGCTCCAGGATCAGGCTTCCGTACCCCCGCCCCTTCAGGTCCGGCCGGACCGCCAGGTTGCCCAGATGAAACTCGTCCAGCACGATCCAGCCCAGGCCGTAGCCGATCACCTGAGAATCCATGGTCAGGACAACGGGGTGCTTTCCGGGGTCATCCTCCAGTTCCTGCCGGAACATCACTTCGCTCCAGGGATCGGAAAAGCTGGCCTGCTCAATGGCCAGCACTTCGGACAGATGGCCTTCCGTCATTCTCTCTAATTCTACCCTGATCTCAGGCATGCCGCTTGACCACCGCATCAGAGGGACGGATGTAAAACGCATCCAGCTCTCCGGCCGGAATAAAGTTGTTTTGATTCAGTTCTTTTAAAGCCAGCTTGACCAGGCCGCTGATCTCAGGACCTTTGATATAAGCTTCATCCATCATCAGTCCCGGGTATGATGCTGATATCATCTCCCGGTAGGCATAAGCTCCGCTGCCGAATACTTTTGTACGGGGAGCCAGCCGGGAAAGCCAGTCTTGGGGCTCTACCACCTGGTATGAAGACATCAGCTGGCTGGTCCCGTTTTCAGACCGGTATAAGGCCGTGTAGACCTGACCCTTTTTGGCGTCCAGCATTGGTGACAAGTCTCCCGTAAATCCCTCCGGCAGGCAGACCATGGCATCCAGCGTGTTTAGAGGCAAAAGCCTGATGCCGGAACCCATGGCCAGACCCTGGGCAAAGGATATACCCACCCGCAGGCCGGTGAAAGAGCCAGGTCCCACACTGACCGCCAGCCATTTTATATCTGATAGCTGCAGCTTGGCTGAGGCCAATATACTGCTTAGTTCCGAAGGAAGAATTTCGGCCTGCCGGTTGCCCACCTCCTGTGATGCCAAGGCCAGGACTTTCTCCTCTCGGCAAATAATCAAGTTCAACCAGGGACCGCTGGTGTCAATTATTAAACCTGTCATTCCAGTTATTTCCTGATGTTTTGATCTCGATTTTCCGGGTCTGCTGGTCCAGCCTGGTCAGATGGATATCCAGCCGGTCATCCGGCAGGATATCGCGGATCCGCTCAGGCCATTCCATGATGGAGATCCCCCGGCCGTATAGATAATCAGTGATGCCGATCTCCTCGGCCTGGGCAGAGTTGTCCAAGCGGTAGAGGTCTAAGTGATAGATGTCGCAAAGGCCCTGATACTCGTGGATCAGGCCAAACGTGGGACTGACAGCGGTTTCCTTTGACTGCAGACCGCGGCAGATGCCCTGGGCCAGGGTGGTCTTGCCGCTTCCCAGGTCGCCCCACAGGCAAATCACATCACCGGGCAATAAACGGGCGGCCAGGTTTTGTCCAAATTCTTGGGTCTGTTCGGCGGAGTTGGTAGTAATATGCAGGGGAATATTATTAAATGACATACATCACGTCATCGTTTCTGGATTCACTTCGGTGTCAGCCGGCACACCGGCAGGATCATCTCCTCCATTGAAATCCCGCCGTGCTGAAAGGTCCCTTCATACCGCTTGCGGTATTCCTCGTACTTGGTGGGATAGACCAGATAATAATCCTCCTTGGCCACCAGGTACTGCAGGCCGGTAAAATCCTCGGGCAGCATGTATTCCAGGGGTTTCTTGATCCACAGCACCTGGCGGGGATCGCATGAGATGTTGGTGCCCGATTTGTAGCGGAGGTTGGCGCTGGTGTCCCGGCCGGCCTGGATGATGGTGGCCCGCCGGCCCTGCAGAGATCCGTGGTCGGTGGTCACTATCACCTGCCTTTTTTGTTTGGCCGCCTGCTGCAGGATGTTCAGAATATCGGAGTTGGCGAACCAGGTGCGGGTCAGGGAACGGAAGGCCCTTTCGTCCGGGGCGATCTCCTGCAGCACCAGCGACTCGGCCCGGGAATGGACCAGGATGTCCATGAAGTTTACCACCACCGCCGCCAGCGAAACATTCTGCCAGGAGCCGAAGACCTTCTTCAGCTCGCGCCCTTCGTCTATGTTGTATATCTTGGAATAGCGGAAATCGGCCGGGTGGGGAACTTTAAGCCTTTGCAGCTGCAGTTCCAAAAGCTGATGTTCGTGGCGGTTCAGGCTGGCTTCGCCGGCGTGCCCGCCTTTTTCCCAGTACTGGGGATAGTTCCTGGCCAGCTGTGAGGGATACAACCCGCTGAAGATTGCGTTACGGGAATAAGGCGTGGCGGTGGGCAGGATGGAATAATAATGTTCCCGCTTGATGTCGAACCAATCCTTTAAATAAGGCTCCAGCAAAAGCCACTGGTCCAGCCTCATGCAGTCCAGCACCAGCAGCAGGCATTTCTGGTTGTTTTTCAGTGACGGCAGCAGATACCGTTCCACCAGGTCGGGTGAAAGGATCGGTCGCGAGGCCCCGTGCATCCAGTGGATGTAATTTTCCTCGATGAACCGCCCGAATTCCAGGTTGGCCTCCTTGGTGATGTCCTCGTGGCTCTGGTGCAATCCCTGGTCCGGCAGGTCGGACAACCGCAGATCCCATTCTGTCAGCATCTGATAATGCTGGCACCAGCCCTGCCAATCCAGCGAGGGATAATCGAAATTGCGCAGGCCGTTCAGCTGGGAAAGATATTCTTTGCTGGCCTGCCCCTCAACCAAATGCCGTGATTCCAGCACTCTACGGCAGGAAGCCAGCACCTGGGCCGGGTTCAGCGGCTTCAGCAAAAAGTCATCTATCTTCTGGCCCAGGGCCTGTTCCACCAGTTCCTCCTTCTCGTTCTTGGTGGCCATGATGGCCGGAAGCTCCGGACGAAGTTGGCGCAGGACTGTTAAGGTGGCCAGGCCGTCCATTCCCGGCATCATCTCGTCCAGCAGCACCAAATCAATATCATTTTCCTTGACCCGGATCAGCGCTTCCTCCCCCGAAGCCGCCGGGATCACAATAAAGCCCTTGTTCTGAAGCAGCAATATCTGGGATTTCAGCAGTTCAATTTCATCGTCCACCCAGAGTATCTTATACGGTCGTTCCATCATCTTACCTTAAAGAGTTTTTGACTTGGAGGGCAGCGGCAGATTAATTACAAAGGCGGTGGCTCCAGGACGGCTGAACAGCAGTTTGATCCTTCCCCCGTGGTAATCCTCGATGATTCTTTTGACCAGGGAAAGTCCCAGCCCCCAGCCCACCGACTTGGTGGTGAACCCTGGACGGAATATTTTGGGCTGGTTCTTGGGATTTATCCCCCGGCCGTTGTCCTCTACTGTGATCTCCAGTTTTTGGCCGTTGCGGCTTGCCTTGATCTTTATCAGCCCGCCCGGGCCTTCAATGGCGTCTATGGCGTTCTTTATAAGGTTCTCCACCGCCCACAGGAAAAGCTCGGCGTTCAATGCCGCTTCACAGGTCTGCTGATAATCCTCCTCAAAGGAAATATCCTTGCCCATGTTGGCCACCCGGCGCCGGAAATAATCCACCGCTTCCGTGGTCAATTTGGTAACCTCCACCGGCTGCAATTTGGGAATGGATCCGATCTGGTTGAAACGGGCCAGCACCTTGTTGAGATGGGCCAGGTCCTTTTCCATTTCGGGAACCACCTCAGCCGGGGGATGCCCTCCGTCCTTGAGCAGGGTCAGCCACCCCATCAGCGAGGAGATGGGAGTGCCCAGCTGGTGGGCAGCCTCCTTGGCCAGCCCCACCCACACCGCCCGTTCTTCGTTGAGCTTGATGGTGCGGAAGCCGATGAACCCGATCCAAACGAACAAAGCCACCACAACCAGTTGGATTATGGGAATGAAGCGCAGTTCCCTTAAAACACCGGGTTTTCCGTAATGAACAGTGACCACGTTGCTGGAATCCTGCCCCAAAGTCATGGTGATGGGCTGGTTCTGGTGGTCCAGTTCCCCGATGGCCGTTTTCAGCTGATAGAAAGGCTCTTCGGGTGTTAGTCTCTCCCAGCGTTCAGCCACTTCGGGGGGAATGATCTGCTGATCGAACTCAGCTCCCTTGGCATCGATCCCCCGCCAGGCGATGGGCAGGCCCTGGCGGTCGGTCACGATCACCGGAAAATTGATGTTCTGGATGACCTCTTCAAATATTATCCCGGTCTCGGGCGCTTCCCCGGCCGGCTCGGGCAGGGCGGCGGTCATGCAGAACCGGGCAAATACCCGGGACATGATCCGGGGCTCGGATTCCAGCCTTTTGATCAGCCCCACGGTGTAGACCAGCGACGCCGCCACCATCAGCAGCGCCCCTATAAAAAGATATGCCCGCCACACCTGGGACCAGCGGGAATGAGGTTTAATGAAGGAAGCCATTGGGCCTTATCCTCGTTTGATGCTTTATCCGGCTTGAAGATCCGGAAATCGGCACTAATGCGGTAATAATAATTGAATGATCCCGGGTCAGGGGGATAATATCCTAATTGATCAGCGCACTGAGGTCCGCGGCAGCCAGTCTAATGCTTCACCAGGTCGCGCCCGCCGGCCTTGGCCTTATACAGGCACTTGTCGGCATAGTCTATCAACTGTTCCTTCTCCGAGCCGTTCTCGGGGTAGCTGGAGACACCCAGACTGACCGTGATGCCTGGCAAGGGGTTTTTCTGAGAGTCGGCCAGCGTATGCTTTTTTATAGCCAGCCGGATCCGTTCGGCCAGCAATACTGCATCCTTTTTAAGGGTTTCCGGCAGCACCAGCATGAACTCCTCGCCGCCGTAACGGGCCACCAGGTCCACTTCCCGGGCCTGCTGTTTCAGTATCTCGGTCACTGTCTTCAGCACCAGATCGCCCACCGGGTGCCCGAATTTGTCGTTGAACTTCTTGAAATGATCTATGTCCAGCATGATCAGGGCCAGGGGATGCTTGTAACGTTTCGCCCGGTTGAGTTCCCGTTCAAAGAAGCTCTGGAAGTAACGGTGGTTGTTGATCCCGGTCAGGCCGTCGGTCACCGCCAGTTGCTCGGTCTCCTGGTACAGCCTGGCGTTTTCTACCGCCACCGATATCTGGGTGGCCAGAGTGGCCAGCAGGTTCAGGTCGATCCGGTCGAAATCCCCGATGATGTCGCTCTCCACATTGATCACGCCGATCACCCGGCCCTTGAGTTTCAGGGGAACCGCCATCTCCGACCTGGTGCATTGGTCGATGCAGATGTACGAAGATTCCTTGCTGACATCATTGACGATGATGGACTCCCCGGTCAGGCAGGCCCGGCCGGTGATGCCTTCGCTGCCTATCTTCACCCGGCGCCCGGTTTCTTTGATGTTTTCAGGATAGCCCAGGCTGGCCATCAGTTCCAGTTCACCCCGCAGGGGATCGGACAACAGAATGGCAATCTTTGGATAGTTGAAGGTGTCTTTTAGAATGGTGCAGACCTGGGTCAGCAGGTCCTGCAACTGCAGGGTGGAACTGACCGTGGTGCCCACGTTGTGCAGGGCCGAAAGATCGCGGACGTTGCGCTGTGCCTCCTGATAGAGGTGCTTGGCCTGGCCGTAAAGACGTGCGTTGTCCATGGCCACCGCCACCTGGCTGGCCAGGGTGGACAACAAACGGGCGTCCGACTGGTCAAAAGCGTCAAGCTTGTCGTCCTCGATGCTCAGCACCCCCAGTATCTGTTCTTCGTGTTTGATGGGAATGGCAATCTCCGAAAGCACCCTCTGGTCGCCCACCACGTAAAGCGGTTCCCGGCGGACATCCGGGATTATCAGGGACTGGCCCGTTTCGGCCACCCGTCCCACCACGCTGTTGCCGCCCACCGTAAAGTGAACCTGCTCCAATTCGTGCTCGTAGCCGCTCTGTCCGCCCGCGAACAGGCTGCCGGTGGTTGGCTCCACTTCAAAGATGGCTACTTTAAGGTAATGCAACTTATCTTTAATCAGATTAACCACGTTTTCCAGCAGTTTTTGCTTTTCCAGTTCCGAGGAGATGATGGTGCCTATCTCGTACAGCACCGAAAGTTCGGTGATCCGGTTCTGGGCATCCAGGTACAGGGTGGCGTTCTCGATGGCCAGCACCGCGGTGTTGGCAAAGGCTTCCAAAGACCGGACCTTTTTCTTGTCGGGGATCTTTCCGTCCGAAGGCCGCTCGATCTGGATCAAGGCCAGCAGCCGGCGGCTCTTGGAATACAACGGGGTCAATATCCGGCTTCCCTCCTGCCAAAGCCCTGAAACTTCCGGGGTATCAGCGGACCAGGGTTGGGCCTGATCCTGTCCTAAAGCCGGGGCCAGGAAGGAATTGCTGATCCGGAATTCGGGGCGCATCAGCGGAGAAACTTCGGACAGGGGCATTTTCTTTAACTGCATTTCCTGAAATTCTTTCGGGGGGATCCCGGAAGCCGCCTGGTGGATCAGATTGAGGCCGTCAGGCTCGGCGCTGCTGATCAGCACCCGGTCAAAACTGAGGCTGGTCCGGATTCCCTCCACTATCACCGAAAGAATCTCCTCCAGCTTCAGGGACGAAAGAATGGTGCTGGAAAGGTACTGCAGGGTGGAAAGTTCCGTATTCACTTCAATCTGGCGTTTCAGCGCCAGGTTAAGCCGGCTGTTGGCTTCGGAAAGTTCGCCCTGATTGCGGTTGATCTCCTCGAACATGCTGGCGTTCTTCCAGGCTACCGCCGCCTGGTTGGCGAACAGCGAGGCTACCTCCAGCTCCCGGAAATAAAATCCATTGGAAACCTTCCGTCCGATGATCAGTACTGCTTCGCTGCGCCCGTCAACGACCAGGGGAGCCACCAGCACCGCCTCCGAATCATCGCTGGTGCCGGCCACGTGCACTGTCCTAGAATCGCGGGAGGTATCGGGAATTATCTCCGGCCGGCCGGTCTGGGCAATGCTGCCGACAATCCCTTCGTCCATGGAAAATGGAGGGTCGGCCATTATCTCATTCTGGTAAGGGCCCAAAGCCAGCATCGGTGAAAGGTTCCTGGTCTTCCAATCAACTTTGTAAATGGCCAGCCGGTGGAACGGGATCAGGCTCTCTATCTCCTGCGATATCCTGGCCAGTACTTCTTCTATTTGCAGGGAGCCCAGCAAAAGCCCGCTGGTTTCCAACAATGCTTTCTGAGCCGAGGCCCGGCTGTCCAGCGCCAGCACCAGCTCGGTCCTTTCCAGGGCCATGGCAATGCTGCTGGCCATGATCTGTGCCAGCTGCAATTGCTCGTTCGTGAACCCACGGGGGTTGCCCCGGAAATTATTGATGTTTAAAACTCCCAGCAGCTGGGCCTTGGCCTGCAGCGGAACCAGGATGGCCGCACCCAAATCCTCCTTCTGGGACAGGGAGGCGAACCTGGGGTCGTTTCCCAGGTCGGAGGTCAGCACCGGCTCCATCTGTTCCATCACCCAGCCGGCCAGCCCCTGGCCCGGTTTGAGCCTGGCCTGTTTTTCTGTTTCTTCCGAAAGGCCCTGGGACGCTTTAATAACCAGATCTCCGGTGGCCGGATCGATCAGCATCAGGGAGATGGCATCGGCGCTGATGATATCACTGACGATCCTGAGGCCCAGCGACATCACTTCATTTTCGTCGGTGGCATTGATCACCGTCTGACTCATCTGGTAAAGGGTGGAAAGTTCCTTGATCTTCTGCTGGGCCAGCTGCTCCATCTTGATCTTCTGGATGACCGCCGCCGCCTGGTTGGCAAAGTTTTCCAAAAGCCGAATGTCATAAGGGCTGAACCCGTCCAGGCTGGAACTTTCGATATCCAGCACGCCGATCACCTTATCCCGGAACTTAAGCGGCAGGGCAACTTCCGAACGGCAATCGCTCTCCGATTCCACATAGCGCTTTTCCTTGCTGACGTCGGGAACATAAAGGGTCTTTCCCTGGGCCGCCACCCAGCCGGTTATCCCCTCCTGGCCAACGGCCAGACGGGTATCACGGAACACTTCGGCCCGGTACCCGACTGCGGCCTTAAGATAAAGATATTTATTCTCCTGATCGGAAAGCAATATGGCGCAATTCAGATAGCCGAATGTTTCCTTGATCAGCAGGGGTATTTTCTGAAGCAGTTCATCCAGATCGGTCTCGGTCACTGCGGCTTCGCTCAGTTGATGCAGGGCTTCGGCTTCTTTGGTCTTTTGCAGGGCGGCCGCATTCAGCCGGGAATTTTCCAAAGCCACCGCCGCATAGCCGGCTATGGAGGCCAGCAATTCCTGGTGTTCAGAATCATAGGCTTCCGTCTTCCGGTAACTCTGGACCGCTATCATTCCCAAAGTATGCTCCCTTAGCCGGATGGGAACTCCCAGCCAGGAAAGCGCCGGTTTGCCTATCACCTTTACCGGCCGGCCTTTTAGCTTTCTTTCCTTATCCTTCAACAGCAGGGGTTTCCCGGATTCCAGCACCTGTTCGGTCAGCCCCTGACCCCAGGGTTTTCTGGACCCTGGCAGTTTCCTGCCTTCCTCCACCTCATAAATGAATTCCACCGTTTTTTCCTGGCGGTGCCACAAAGCCACGTAAAAATTCCGGGCATCCAGCAGGCGGCTGACCTCGCTGTGCAGCCGGGGCCAAAGCTCCTCCATGTCCATTACCCGGGCCATGGACTGGGCGATCTGGCTGAGCGCCGAAATCTCTTCCAGCCTTTTCTCAAGATTCTGGACCGAAGCGTGGCTGGCCCGGGCAGGCAGGCCCGAAGGCTGGTTCTTGGGTTTTACGGTCAGCCCGGGCCTGAGGCCAGGGCCGGATATGTTTTTTTTGATCTTATCCATGGGTTTCCTGGTGAAGTTTAATGAATACCCTGACGATCTCTTTGTCAAACTGGGTTCCGGCCGCATCCTGCAGCCGTTTGACGGCCACTTTCAGATCGAAGGCCTTGCGGTAGGGGCGGTCCGAGGTCATGGCCTCAAAGGCATCGGCCACGGCGATGATCCTGGCTTCCAGCGGTATCTGATCGCCCTTGATCCCCTGGGGATATCCCGACCCGTCGTAATGCTCATGGTGGCTGTGGATGATGGGCGCCACCTTAAGCAGGGACTCCACCTCCGACACCAGGTGGCTGCCGATGACCGGGTGCAGTTTGACCTCCTGGTATTCGTGGTCGGAAAGCAGGCTGGGCTTGGTCAGGATCTCGTCCCTGATGGCCAGCTTGCCGATGTCGTGCAGCAGCGAACTGAAATCTATCAGTTTGACCTGTTCCTCCGGCAATTTAAGCCGGCGGGCGATATTCAGGGCGTGGTAGCGGACATTTTCGGAATGGCCCTTGGTGTAGGGATCCTTGGCGTCCATGGCCGCCACGAAGGCTTTGAGGGTGCCGTAATAACTGCGCTCCAGGTCGCTGTACAGCCTCAGGTTGTCTATGGCGACCGCCGCCTGATAACAGAAAAGCTCCAGCAGCCGGACCGTTTCCAGGCTGGGGACCTTTCCATCCGCCGGTTCATCCACCGTCAGGTAGCCGATGTGCCTGTCCTTGATGGTCAAAGGCACCAGCAGGACATCGTCGCTTTGCCAGTCCCCGCTGGGCTGGTATTTTTTATTCACCAGCTTTACGGAAAAATCTATTCCCCGGGCATCATGGGGGATGTAGTATGAGTTGCTGTAACGGTATTTTTTGTCAAATATCTTCTCCAAATGTTCGGCCTTGGCCGGAGAGGCCTTGAGGATTGACGAGACCTCCTTGGCTGTCATCCCAAAATGGGCTATATGGCTGTTGCCGCCCTCCTCGTTTTTAAGCACCAGTACCGCCCGGGAAAACATTTCGGTTCCGGCGATCCCCTCCATGGTCAGGTCCAGTTTTTTCTGAATGTCCCCGGCCCGGGCCACCTGCAGGCTTATCCGGAACAGGTCGGACAGCTTGTTCTTTTCATTCAGTAGTTCTTCCTGGGCTTTTTGCCTCTCGGTAATGTCCTCTATGGTTCCCTCGTAATAAAGCACTTCGTTCTGCCCGCCCTTTACTACCCTGGCGTTTTCGCTGATCATCAGGATCTTGCCGTCGGGGCGCTTCCAGCGGGCCTCAAAGCCCAGCACCTGCCCGTCCCGCTCCATCAGTTCCTTGAACCGCTGGCGGGTGCTGGGTTCCATGTAGCCCGATTTATTAAGGTCCAGCGAGATCAATTGTTGCAAATTATCAAAGCCCAGCATTTTGACCAGGGCCGGATT
Organism: bacterium UBP2_UBA5202; assembly: GCA_002412795.1. Classification (GTDB taxonomy): domain Bacteria; phylum Edwardsbacteria; class AC1; order AC1; family EtOH8; genus UBA5202. The sequence goes on from DHVS01000041.1 coordinate 75,034, forward strand.
GGCCAGCAAAACCTTTCCCTCGGGTGTGGTGCGGTAAACCCCCTCCACGATGTCTTCAAATATCTGGCTGTATTTTCGCTCCGATTCGGCCAGTTTCTGCTCGGCCTGCCGCTGTTCGGTGATGTCCTCAACCGTTCCCTCGTAATAAATGACCTTCCCCGACCGGTCCTTTACCACATGGGCGTTCTCCCTGGCCACCATCACCGAACCGTCTTTTTTTCTCCATTCGCTGACCCAGTTCTTTACCTGTCCCCTGCGGCTCATTTCCCCGACAAATTCCCTCCTGTCCTTCTGGTCGGGATACCCCTCCTTTTGGATGTCCCTGGCCATAAGTTCCTCCAGGCTGCCGTACCCCAGCATCTTGACTATGGACTGGTTGGCCAGCAGTATCCTGCCCTCCGGGGTGGTGCGGTATATCCCCTCGGCCACTCCTTCCAGCACCTGCTGGTATTTCATCTCGGACTCGGCCAGCTTCTGGGCGGCTTCCGTTTCCTGGGTGATGTCCCTGATCACCGTGATGACCCGGGTTACCCGCCCGTTCTCTGCGATCGGGATCTTACGGGTCTCGGTCAGCACCGTTTTTCCGGAAACAGCATTTTGCCCCCGGGTGACCAGAGGCTGGCCGGTCTCAAACACCCGGAGGTATTCTTCGCGGGCGCCGTCTTCCAGGAAAGGACATACGTCAAAAAGATTTCTCCCGGCCGGCTCTTTCCCCAGCTCCAGCTGCCGGCACCATTCCGCAAACAACGCATTGGCCAGTATGATTTTCAGGTCCCGGTCCACCACGTAAATGGCGTCGCCGATGGAATCGATGGTGGTGCGGTACTGGGCCTCGGAGGACCGCAGTATCTCTTCCATGGTCTTGCGTTCGGTGATGTCCAGGGCCATTCCCAGCCCCGCAGGCTGGCCGTCATAACTGGCCGTGCTCCCGGAAAAATCCACCCAGCGCACCTGGCCGTTCTTGCGGATAATTTTGAACTCGTAATTGGCCGGCACCTTCTCCCCCCTTTGCCGGGCCAGGCCCCTCTGTTTAACCATTTCCCGGTGGTCGGGGTGGATCAGCTCCCAAAAATTCAGGCCCAGCATTTCTTCCGGGCTGTAGCCGGTAAGGACCTGACAGGCGGGATTGGCATAGATGAACTTTTCCCGGTAGGCTAAGATCCCGGCCGGGCTGGCCTCGGCCAGTGACCGGAACCTGGTCTCGCTTTCCCTCAGGATCTGCTCCGCCTTCTTTTGTTCGCTGATGTCAACGATCACGCCCCTTAAACCCCTGATCTTTCCTTCTTCAAGCACCGGGCTGACATAGATGCTGATGGGAAAAGTGCTGCCGTCCTTGCGCAAAGCCAGGTATTCCTGGTTCTCGGCCGGATTCCCCTTCAGCCTGCGTGTTATGTTCTGTCCTGCCCTGTCCCTGTCCTGCGGAGCCAGCATGTTCAGGACCCTGATCCCCTGGTCAAAATCACCCTGGTCATAACCAAACTGAGCGAACCCTGTTTTATTGGCATAAATCAGAAGCCCCTGGCCGTCCATCTCAAATACCGTCTGGGGCAGGGTGTCGGCCAGTTCCCGGTATTTTTGTTCGGAGGCCTTAAGCCTTTGCTCGTTAAGCTTGCGCTCGTTGATGTCTATGTTGAACTCCGCCACCAGCCACTGGCCGGACGGGTTTTGGAACGGTATGCTGTGTACCTCCACCCAGCGTTTTTCCCGTTCCAGATATTCTTCGGTGACAATGGTCTGTTTATCGCGCAATGCTTTGGAAATGCCGCAGGTGGGACAGACATCTTTCCGGCCCATGAAATATTCATAGCACTTGCGGCCGGCCGGCTCGCCGTATGATTTTTTCCATTCGGGATCGATGTAATGGACATTGTACTCGGCGTCTATAATGTCAAACCCGGTCTTGGTGGCTCCCAGGGCGTATTCAAACCTCTTATTCAGGTCGCTGATGGCATTTTCCGTCTGTTTCCGGATAGTGATGTCGCGGCACAGGGTAACGATCCGAACACCAGATTCGGTTTTTACCACTGTGGCGTTGATCTCGATGGGCACCAAAGTGCCGTCGGGATGAGCATAGTTGATTTCCAAACCCCGCACCGAACCCTTTTTGGCGCAAGCCTCCACAGCCAGCCGGTTGCGTTCCATGTCTTGGGGCGCAGTCCATTCAGTCACCGGCCGTCCCATGATTTCAGCCTGAGATGCCCGGCCGGTAAGCCGCACATACGCATCGTTGGCATCAATCACTTTTCCCTGTCCGTCTATGATCACAAATCCCGTATCGGTTGTTTCCACCAGGCCCCGGTATTTTTCTTCGCTTTCGGCCAAAGTAAGCTCCGCTTTCTTACGCTCGGTAATGTCGCGGTTGATGCCAAGCAAGCTTTGGGGACGACCGTTTTCATCCATCAGCACAATGACGGTAATCTGGCACCATAAAGTGCCGCCTGATTTTTGCCGGCATTCCAGGTCAACCGTATTGGAAACTTTCGGTGGCAGCGGCCCTTTCTTCATCAGATCTGCAAAGCCCTGTTGAACGGCTTTGAGCCGTTCCTGTGACCCCGGGGCTACCAGACCCTCTATCCCAAGTTTCATGGCTTCGGCGACTGAAAATCCCAGCAAACGTTCTATCGCCGGACTAATATAGAGGAAACAGTTGTCCAAACCAGCCGTCCAAATTACCTCATTGCTGTTAGTGGCGAGCAGCCGGTATCGCTTCTCGCTTTCGGCCAGGGCCATTTCGGCCTTTTTGCGCAACGCAATGCTCCGGCCCACCGCCACTATGTTGGTAGGCCTGCCCTCCAGGTTGTGAAGCAGACTGGTGGAATATTCCAGCGGGAACTGGCCGTTTTTAGAGGTCAGCACATTCACCTGGACATTGCTGACACTTCCGTAATCCAGTGTCTTCTGGAAATTATGCAGGGCCAGGCCCCGGTCATCCGGGGCGATGAAAAGGGAGAAATTCTTGCCGGTCAGTTCCTCCCGGGAGCCAAGCTCCAGCAGTTCAATAGCCTTGTTGTTGGCTTCGGTAAAATTGCCGCTAAGGTCGGTGATTATGACGGCATCCGGAGTGGCGGCAAAAATGCTTTTGATGACATCCCGCTCCCTTTTCAGGTCATCTTGTACCTTCTTCTGTTCGGTGATGTCGCGGGCCACCCCGATAAAGCCCAATGCTTCTCCTTCGGAATTCTTTAGCAGGGTGGTTGTCATTTCGGTGTAAAATACCGTCCGGTCCTTTTTGATGTGCCCCACTGTCCCGGCGTTCAGCCCCTTTTCCATCACTTTTTGGTTGAAGGGCAGCACCTCCCGTTCCATTTGCGAATTGGAGTGTGAAATGCTGATATGCTTTCCCAGCATCTGCTCCGGCGTATAGCCGTGCATCTCGGCCCATGAATGGTTGACAAAGGTCAATATCCCTTCCAGATCGCAGACCGCCACCCCTTCGCCCACCTGCTCGGCTATCCGGGCCAGCCATACCTGGCGCTCCTGGGCTTTCAGCAGCTGGCGGTTCTTTGATCCCAGTTCCACCATGTCCTGCCTGATGGTGCCGGCCATGGTGTTGAAAGCCGAAACCAGCCGGCCCAGTTCATCTTTTCTTTTTATGTTTATCCGGTGATCGTAGTTGCTTTTTACCAGCTGGTCGGCGCCCTCTGTCAGGGCCTCGATCGGCTTTCCCAGGTACCGGGCCACCAGCCAGCCGGCGGTCAGGCATACCCCCAAACCCAGCAGCAGGATCAGGTAATTGAATTGATTGGTCCGGTGATAAATGGCCAGTATCTTGTTTTCATAAAAGCCCACCTGTAGCATGCCCCAGTCCCGGCCTTCCACTTTGATGGGAATAAATAATTCATGGATTTCCTGGCCGTCGAATACATGCTTATGAATATCCCCTTCTTGCTGTCTGGGATTTTCCTGATAATTCTCAATGGCCTGCCTTACGGATTTGCTGCCGGTGGCGGCCAGAGGTACGGCCGAATTATCGTAAACAACGGCATAGGCAATCTCCGGGCGCCGGACGAATTTTTTCACGTTCTTTTCCAGCGCGGCGAAATCGTTATTCAGCAGCGACTCTTCCACATTAAGCGCCAGCATGTCAGCCATGGTTGCCGTATGGGACCGGAGCTCGGTCCGCCAGGCCTGGCCCTCCCAAAAGGTATGATTAAGGGATATGGACACGGCGACGGCTCCGGCCACCGCGGCAGTGATCAGGCCTATTTTAAGTGATAGTTTCATGCTTGATATTTTATAACAGCCATTTTTGATATAATTGTTTCAGAAATCCCGCGCGTTCCAAATCGTCCAATATTTGGTTGACCTGCATGATCAACGACTTTCTGCCCTTGGCGGCGGCGGCCGACATTCCGCAGGGGGAAAAGGGAGTGGCTGGTATCTTGTATTTCGCGTTCTGCTTGATAAAATAACGCGACGCCAGATAATCGTTGAAGACCGCATCCACTTCGCCCCGGTCCAGCGCGGCAAAACTTTGACCGGTAGTGGAAAAACTTTTGAATTCAAAGCCCAATTTGACGGCGTTGTCCCTGGCGTATTTTTCTCCGGTAGCCATTTCCTTGACCGCCACCCGGCAGCCTTTCAATTTGTCCAGTGAATTTATCGTTTTGTCTTTTTGCCGCACCACTATCACCAGACCCGAGTTCACATAGTTACGGCTCAGAGCATACCGCCGCTGGCGCTCCTCGGTTGAATGCAGAGCCGCTATCACCAGGTCGGCTTGGCCGGCATCCAGGGCCGGCAGCAGTTTGTTGAAATCCATCTGGACCCATTTGATCTTTACCCCCATCCGGCGGGCTATCTCCTGCCCCAGTTCAATGTCGTATCCGTTCAGTTTGCCCTTATCGTCTTTGAACTCAAAGGGCGGATAATCTCCGGTGGCCACCACCAGGATCTTTTGGGCCCGGGCCGGAAACCAGGTAAAGACAAGCAACAGCAAAGAAGCGAAAAATATCCTTTTCATTTTCCCGCCCCCCTTCTTCCTATGTCTTTCCGGTAATGCATCCCGGAAAAGTTGATTCTTTTCAGCGCCTCATAACCATTTACCAGGGCCGATTCCAGGTCATGACCGACCGCTGTCACCCCCATCACCCGGCCCCCGGCGGTAACAAGTTTGCTGCCTTGCTTAGACGTTCCGGCCTGGAATATTTTTATGCCTGATCCTTCTTGGGCCGAATAAATCCCGTTGATCTCAAAGCCTTTCTGGTAACTGCCGGGGTATCCGCCGGAGGCGGCCACAATGCAGGCGGCGCTTTTGGTTGACCATTTTATTTCTGCAGGCTTAAGGCGGCCCTCGGCGCACGATAATAGTATCTCAGCCAGGTCGGACTCTAAAAGCATCATGTAGCTCTGGGTCTCGGGATCCCCGAACCTGGCGTTGAACTCCAGCACCTTAAAGCCTTGAGAGGTGCGGATCAGACCCGGGAAAAGACAGCCCCGGAAAGGCGAGCCGAGGTCGGAAAGCGCTTTTAACGCCGGCATCACAATGGCCTTTTCTATCTCAGCCATCATCTCCGGGGTCACCCAGCCCACCGGGGCAAAGCTTCCCATACCGCCGGTGTTGGGCCCCAGGTCACCGTCAAAGGCCTGCTTATGGTCCTGGGAGGCCGGGAACAGCGCGGCCCTCCGGCCGTCGCAGAAAGCATGGACGGAGATCTCCTGCCCTTCCAGAAATTCTTCGATGATGACCTGATTCCCCGAGGCCCCGAATGCTTTTTCCACCATGGCCGAGCGCAAAGCGGCCTGGGCCTGTTCTTGGTTTTGGCAGATGATCACGCCCTTGCCCAAAGCCAGGCCGCTGGCCTTGACCACCAAAGGGTATCTTTGGCAGTTAAGGTGATCCAGGGCCTTTTTGTGATCCTCAAAAACTGCGTAATCTGCGGTGGGGATGTTGGCTTTCCACATCAGATCCTTGGAAAAAGCCTTGGATGATTCTATCTGTGCCGCTTTTTGGGTAGGACCAAAGATCTTAAGGCCTTTTTGCTGAAAGACATCAACCACCCCGGAGGCCAGGCAGTCGTCCGGACCCACCACGGTCAGGTCAATGCCGTGTTTCAGGGCAAAATCAGCCAGACCAGGGTTGTCGCTGGCCTTGATATCAATGCATTCTCCCAGCTCCGCCAAACCGGGATTTCCCGGGGCGCAGTATATTTTTTTAACCAGGGGGCTTTGGGCCAGTTTCCAGCCCAGGGCGTGCTCCCTGCCGCCAGAACCGATCAACAGTATCTTCATTGAATTTTAATATTTTTTCACCACCAAGACACTAAGCCTACCCTGCCCGCACGCCGTAGGCGTGAGCTGAGTCGCATGGGCGCAAAAATAGCAATTCACGATTTACGATTCACGGTTTGACTTGGTGCCACTTCGGCACCGCTCAGTGCAGGCTTATGCCTTGGTAGCTAAGTGATTTATAATAGCACGAAAAAACGGCCCTGTCAATATCAATAATCACAAGGCCGGTATAATGTTAGGGGATGGTTGTTAAACCGATAATTTATTGGCGATGTCTTCAGGGCCGTCACTTGGATGGCAATTTACCCATTGCTGATAATTCATTTTTCGGAACCAGGTAAGCTGCCGTTTGGCGTAATGCCTGGTGTTCCTTTTGATCAGCCTGACAGCCTCAGCCAGGCCTGTTTTCCCCGCCAGATGAGCCATCAGCTCCTTATATCCCACAGTCTGCAGGCCGGGTGAATCTTCACCGTAGCCTTTATCCATCAGGCTTTTTACCTCATCCAGCAGGCCCTGGGCCATCATCGCTTCGACCCGGTCATCGATCCTTTGGTAGAGGGACTCCCGGTCCAGGTCCAACACCGTCAGCCGGTAGTTCCGGTGATCCCCCTGACGCTTTTCCCGGAACCAAAGGCTGAGCGGCTTCCCGGTAAGCATGAACACCTCCAAAGCCCTGACGATCCGCACTCCGTCGTTGACGCTTATCCTTTGGGCGGTCTCCGGGTCGCATTCGGCCAGCCTTTGCAGCAAGGCCTGATTGCCTTTGGCCTGGGAAAATTCCTTTAGTTCCCGGCGAAGGCTTTGGTCGGCCGAAGGAATATCAACCAGTCCTTCGGTCAAAGCCTTCAGGTAAAGGCCGGAACCTCCGACAATGATGTAAGCCTGATCCTTTTCATCCAGATCATCCATCACCCGCCGGGCCTCGGCGGCAAAGGCTGCGGCGCTGTAAGGCAGATCTGGCGTCAGGATATCCGTCATGTGATGGGGCGCTGACTGTAGTTCCACTGCCGTGGGTTTGGCGGTGCCGATGTCCAGGTGTTTATAGATCTGCCGGGAATCGGCCGAGATGACGTGGGCCTTAAGCCTTTGCGCCAAGACAAGGCCGACTGCTGTCTTTCCCACCGCCGTCGGCCCGGCCAGCACCAGCACTTCCTTGTTCTGACCCTGCTTCATATCCTGCCGAATCTGTGTTCCAGGTCCTCCAGGGTGAATTTTATAACTGAGGGGCGTCCGTGGGGATCCAGATAGGGCGAGCTGGTGGCGAACAGCCGGTCCACCAGATGGTTCATCTCTTCCTGGTTCAGCGCCTTTCCGGCCTTGACGGCTGCCCGGCAGGCGAAGGAGCGGGCCAGCCTTTGGGCCGGCTCCAGGTTCACGTCCGAGGTATCGGCCAGATCGGCCAGAATGCCGCGCACCAGGGCCGCCCCGTCGCCGCTCTGCTCCCAGGAGACCGGCAGGCCTTCCATCACCAGGGTCTGTCCGCTGAATTGCTTGACATCAAAGCCCAGCGAGCCGAAGACCTGGCGGTACTGCTGGTAGACCTGCATCTCCCGGGAAGAGAGTTCCACCGTCACCGGGAACAAAAGCTGCTGGGCCCGCCTGTGGTCCCGGGCGGCCAGCAGTTCTTCGTATAGTATCCGTTCGTGGGCCGCGTGCTGGTCTATCATCACCAGGCCGTCGCGGATGGCGGCCAGAATGTAGCGCTGGTGCAGCTGCCAGTAGGCCACCACCGGCTGGATGGACATCAGATTCTTAAGACCGGCCTGCTCCGGATTTCCGGAGGCGAACAGGGCCATGGCTTCCTGGATCTGCAGCTGGCCGGGCCGCTCCGGCCCGGTCCAGGGCTGGTAGCCTGTGTTTTGAGGGTTGAGACCCACCGCCGCCTCCGGCCGCTGCTGGTCGGTGAACAGGGCCTTCTCCACCGCCGCCCGCACGGTGCGGAAGACGAAGGACTCGTCGCTGAAGCGCACCTGCACCTTGGAGGGATGAACATTGACATCCACCAATGACGGGGATATTTCCAGGAAAAGCACGTAGCTGGGATGCCGGCCCGCCAGGGCCGGGCCGAATCCCTGGTAGATGGCGGCCGAGGCCAGGCGGTCGGATACCAGCCGCCCGTTGACGAAGAGGTACTGCTCCCGGCGCTTGGGCCACAGGTTTTGGGGCCCGGACAAATATCCGTATATCCGCAAAGGCTTTTGACCGTATTCGATCTTCAGCAGTGTGCGGTAAAGCTCTCCACCCAGCACTTCTTTGATCCGGTCGTCCTGGCTGGCTGATTTGAGGTCGTATGTTGCCCGGCCTTCGCTGATAAGCTTGAAGCCCGCTCCGGGATTGGCCAGGGCTAAAGACAAAAACAATTCTGCGATCTTGCGGGATTCGGTGGCCTGGCTCTTCAGGAATTTCCTCCTGGCCGGAACGCTGGCAAAAAGCTCCTCCACCATCACAGTGGTGCCCGGCTGGGCGGCCTGCTGTTTCCGGGATTTTATCTCTCCCCCCCGGCATTCCAGCTGCCAGGCGCTGTTCGACCCGGCCGGACGGGAGGTCATGGTGAACCGGGAGACCGAAGCGATGCTGGGCAGGGCCTCGCCCCTAAAGCCGAAACTTTGGATGTCCTGCAGGTCTTCGTAGCTGTTGATCTTGCTGGTGGCGTGGCGCTGCAGGGCCAGTTCCATCTCATCGCCGGTCATGCCGGCCCCGTCGTCGGAGACGCGCAGCAGTTCCAGGCCTCCGGTCTTCACCTCGACCTCGATGCTGCGGGCCCCGGCGTCCAGGCTGTTCTCCATCAGCTCCTTGGCGGCCGAGGCCGGGCGCTCCACCACCTCGCCGGCGGCTATCTTGTTAACTATTTCGGGGGATAGGACGATGATCGGCATGATTTACCTTTGCCCACTAAAAGGCACTAAAATATTCTAAAAATAATTGGATTATAAATGGTTCGCAGTATTTCGTAGGTGGGTTTACCGAGGATTTTACCTTTGCCCACTAAAGGCACGAAAATAGTTTAAATAATATTTCGCATAGTTTTGCCGCCTCAGCGGCACCCCGTCACGTGCGGTGGCGTGTGTTTCGTGGAGAACGTTTCCCTTGCCCACTAAAGCTTGTCCTGAGCAAAGCCGAAGGAAGCACTAAAAAATATTAAAAAATAAGGTTTGGCGCAGTTTCGTGTGTTTTCGTGTATTTCGTGGGGACCGTTTCCCTTGCCCACTAAAAGCTTGTCCTGAGCAAAGCCGAAGGAGGCACTAAAATATTCTAAAAATAATTGGATTATAAATGGTTCGCAGTATTTCGTAGGTGGGTTTACCGAGGATTTTACCTTTGCCCACTAAAGGGCACGAAAAGATCACCTGATATATTTAAATGGCTTATCGTTTTAGTGTTCTTTAGTGTTTTTCGTGGGTAGGTATTATAGCGCTACTGCCCGGCGATGGAATCCAGTGTGTTGGAATGCTGCCGGGCCTTGGTTTGGATGGTATCGGTGCGTTCCTTAAGTGTTTTGTAGGTCTTGACCGGACCGATGTCTTCCCGGGCGTGTTCGGTCTGTTGGGAGCAGGACAGGCTTAACGAAACGGCCAAAACAAAAGCGAATACAACAGGCTTCACTCTTTGCCCCCGGTCTTTTCTTTGTTCTGCTCATAGACAGCCGCCACAAGACAGAGTAGCGCCCCCAGCATGCAGATCATGCAGGTGGTGGACATCAGCAATGCCTTGTCTGCGATCGCCAAGGGCAGGAACTTGAAAATGAATAAGAAGGCGCTGAGGCATGAGATAACCACCCCGGCCCAGTAGAGTAATGTGCTGTTTTTCATGGCTCCTCCTTGGTTTGTGGTTAAAGCATAATAGACGCCTTGGGCGTCTATTATGGCTTGCGTTATTATCGCAAATGATGGAATAAAATGCAAGGGGTTTGGTTTGTCCGTCCTGCGGGGTTTGACCTCTCCCTTTTTCCCTCTCCAATGTGGAGAGGGAAACTTACCTCCCCCTCCGCATCGGAGGGGGAACGAGGCGATGCACTGAGAAATATACCTTGATACACTTACGAAGTGGGGCGGTCCGAAGCTTGGGGCGGTCAACCCTTGGTTACCTTCTTCTTCGCTCTCGTCTCTGCCGCCTTCTTAGCCGCACCCCTCTGGGCCTTGGTCTTGCCCGACCGGGCAATAACCCCTATCTTCTCTAAGTATTCCTTCTTGTATCTTAAGGCCACTTTGGCGATCTTGGTGAACATGGCCATCCATTCGCCCAAAGACTTAAAGGCCTTTTCCTGCTCCCGCCCGGCGTTCTGGGTCTCGCCCTTGGCCGACTCCTGGGCCTGGTTCATCTTGTCCAAGGCGACTATCTTGAGCCGCTCGGCGGCTATCTTGGTTTTGGTATATCCGTAAGTCGCCAGTTCCCCGGCGGCGGTGTTGGATGAGGAAGCGATGTCGCCCTTGGCCGCGTTGTCGAACAGGGTGTAGGCGGCGCCAAGGAACCCGGCGGTGGTTTTGGGCATTTTGCCGTGAAGACCAAGGGCCGCCAGCCGGGCTTTGTCCTTAACCCAAATGGCCCGGGCTATCTTGGCCAAGGCCTGGTAGGCGTCGTAGGCCTGTTTGGTGATCTTGTTTACTTCGGCGGTTTTGTATTGCTGTTCGCCGGAAAGGGTCTTGCGGGTGTTTAACGAAAGGCGGGCCGCTTCGTAGAGTTTTTGGCCCTCTTTGATCCGGGCGGCGGGAAAGCCGTATTCGGCCATGGGCTTGCTGATGCCGGGATCGGATAGGGTGTTGGAGATTGCCACCTGAGCCGAGTTGAGCTGTTCAGCGAGGGAGTGTTTGGTCTTGGTAGCCATACATACTCCTTAAATGTTGGGGTTTAAGGTTTTATGACTGTATTTAACCCTGATCTTAGGGTTAAAACCGTCGTTTTAGTATGCTTTGGGGTCCCTTCCGGGTGAAATGGGGAACCTACATTAAGGAAAGTGTTACCTACCAGGTGAAATGTGGTTCCTTCTCGGTGAAATACGGTTCCTTCTTGGTAAAATGAGCTTCCTTCTCGGTGAAATGCGGTTCCTTCCAGGTGAAATATGGTTCCTTCCAAGTGAAATAGGGCACCTACATTAAGGAAAGTGTTACCTTCCAGGTGAAATATGCTTCCTTCCAGGTGAAATGTGTTTCCTTCAGGGTGAAATGGACTTCCTTCCAGGTGAAATGAGCTTCCTTCCAGGTGAAATACAGTTTCTTCCAAGTTAAATGAGCTTGCTTAAGGGTGAAATGTGTGTGTTTACAGGTACAATATGGGGAATACAGATGGGACACTGAGTCCGTTATTAATTTATACTCACAATTGTGCTATTATGCGTTGCCATTCTTCTCTTTGCCACAATAAATTGCCAGTGTTAAATAAATACCCTGTGTCATGGGAAAACTCCTGTATACTTTGAAATTTTACACTACCTGTTATAGACTCTATCTGTTTTATTTCGTCCAAATCACCTGGCTTGATGGGACCGTTCCATGCGGTAATATTATAATTTTTTCTGCCCTTTTTTCCCTCATAGGATAACGGATTATAATCTTTGTTTTTAAGTACAAAACCACAAATATATGCAGGGATTGGCTTAAATGTTGGTAGTTTAGTAAATAGTTCGCTTGCCTCATCTTTTGTTAACGAACCAACTTCTTCGCCTTTTTTCAATACCTTATCTTTAAAAACACTTATGTGCTTAAAGAAAGCAAAAAGATGATCCTTCCCAGCTCCAATTTTAATAAATACGTGAACGTCAGAATGCGCAAATTGTGCGCCTGGTATATCAAGCCAAATTCCATTCCATTTTGATGTTTTTAAACTTATTTTTATTTTTGGAACACGATATTCACCACCGGGGTCTCTGACTTGATGTATGTCCATTGGTAAATAATCTTGGATCATTCCAACTTCATGACCTAAATTACATTCTATTTTCCATATGCTTTCAAGATATTTTTTAAAAGCATGTTCACCCAAATATCCTCTTGTCATATCTGCCCATTTTTGACCTAAATCTCTTTGCCTTGAACCGCCATAATCAGTATCTGCTGTATTGCTTAGTATCTTTAAAGCATCAACGCACATACGTGCGTAACCATTTTCATCAATGAAAACAATGTTGGGTAAAAATCTTTCATTTAACCATTTATCCAAATCTTCTACATCTGTGAATTCACCACCTAGTATAGCTTTTTCTAATATTAATATAGCCTCTTCACCTTCAATATTTAACTTTTCACAAATAATTTCTACTGCTTGTTCTACTGTCATTTTACGCTCCAAATATTGAGTTGTTTTCTAAGTTTATATTAGCAGACACTGAATCATATTTTACCCCCGCCATTGTTTTTAAAATAGCAGTAAATATTATTTCAGCTAATTTTGGAGGTACAGCCATGCCTATTTGTTTTCTAACACTTTCTTTTGACCCCTCAAATATGAAATTATCCGGAAAGGTTTGTATACGTGCACGTTCTCTGTTTGTTAAAGCCCTAGGTTCAGCCCAATGGTAGCCATGTGTTCCTCCGCCACCACTACCAGTTATTGTATAAGACGGTTTATTTGGATCCAATCTTTTATATATTTGGCTTAACTTTGCCGCTTTAACATTTAATTTTAATTTCTGTGGCAATTTAGCTGTCCAAACATTTTCTCCTGGCTTTATGTGTTTCAATCTTTCAATCACAATATCAGATTGTTTTGTTACCTCATTATTAGTGGCTGTTGCCTCTATGGGTGGGTTCATAAGTGCATCGTATGCTGTTTTATAATTTTTAGGTGTAGTTGGTGCTGGCACTTTAAATACTTTATTTAACGTTTTTGAGATGCCAACTATAATTATACGGTGGCGTGTCTGTGGTATACCATATAACTCTGCTTTATATAAATTTGCAACAAGGTTATAACCGTTTCCGCATCTTTCTAAATCATATAATATTTTTTTAAAAGAATTACCACTATTAGAACTAGCTAACCCACCAACATTTTCCGCAACAAAAAACAACGGCTTTAACTTATCCATTATTTGTATCCCATAGGTATACAACGGTCCAAATTCCCCATTAAAACCTTTTTGCTTGCCAACCACGCTAAAATCGTTACACGGAAAACCATACGCAAATGCATCAATTGGTTTTAGATTAGAAATATTTAGTTTTCTTACATCTTCGCAAATAACTGAGTCTGTTTCGTGCCCAACAATATTTCTACTAAATGTTTTGCAACTATCAATATCATAATCGTTAGACCAACAATGTATAACATTATAAGTGTCATTGCCATTTTTTATTATAGGGTTAATTGCCCCTAATGCTAAACCGCCAGGGCCACAAAATAATTCGCCTAACCTAAATTCCATATTTCACCTTATTATTGTTAAAGCTTAAATGTAATTTAATAAGTGTAAATTCCAAATATTAGTCGATTTGCTTAGTAAATGATACATCTAAATAACAGTAAAAGTCAATTGTAAAGTAGTACAAATTGCCAATTAGACAAAAAACCCGCCTTCCGGCGGGTTTTTTATTCTACTTTTTCCAAGTTATTATCATATGGTTATCACTTTTTTCAATATCACAAAAATCCAGTACCGACATCCCTAATATAAAATCAAACCCTGGGGGCAATGTGGTCAATCTTACAACTGCTACTCGTTTTTCATGTTTGTCAAATTCCAACCTGGTAAAATATACCAACCTTCTCTCAGGTTTACCTTCAACTGCAGTTACTTTCCTATGGTCAATAGGTTTAATTTTTAAAGTTGTAACTAATTTGTAAGTACATGCACAAAGGGTACTGCCGGTATCGACAATACCCTTTATGACTCTCTCACTTTTTGGTCCAATAATTTTAACATCAAACTCAAAAAGCCCGTATTCATTCTTTCTTGCCCGCATAAATAAACTCGTTTATATGCTTTTAAGGCAAGCGAACACAGGTATAGCCTCAGTTAACTTACGCACAATAAAGCCGGTATTTGTACCAAACTTTTTTGCGCCTAAATCCAAGGCTTTTTCAAAGTCATTTGCGAATTCGCTTTCACCACAGTGGAAAACAACAAACTTACCAGTATGTTCTTTAAGCAGGCCTTTTATGTTTTTTTCCAAAAGGATGCTATTGCTAATGACTTCTTTTTCGATATTACTGTAGCTCATTTTAAAATAATTAAAATTTAAATAAAATAAATTTAATATATGCTATTATACACACTTTTACTTAAAATATCAAGTCTTTTGTTAATATTTATTTGTATCTCACGTCGTCCTGTAATTCGTGAACTGCAGAGCCAGCCCCAGATCATCCTGCCGGAATAACGCGATCACCTGTTGCAGATCATCCTTGTCCTTGCCGGTGACCCGCACCTGCTGGTCCTGGATCTGGGCCTGGACCTTTACGCCTGAGGCCTTGATCCGTTTGACCATCTCCTTGGCCTTGTCCATGGGGATCCCCTGCACGAACACCAGTTCCTGGCGCAGGTAGTTCTTGGCGGCCGGCTGGGGCTCCTTCTGCTCCAGCGCCTTGATGGAGAGCCCCCGCTTGACCATCTTGCTGAAAATTATGTCCAGCATGCTTTTGCGCTTGAACTCGTCCGAGGCCGAGATCACCAGTTTGTCGTCCAGCAGCTCGATCTGGCAGTTGGTGCCCTTGAAATCAAAGCGCCCGATGATCTCCTTCTGGGCCATCTGGACCGCATTCTTCATTTCCTGAAGATCGATCTTGGAAATTATGTCGAATGAACTCTGGCTCATTGGTTTTCAATTATCTCCGCATTTTTTGGCATGATGAAGTTAAAACGGGCTGGCTTGAGCCCGGGATTGACCTTGATCTTGCTGAAGCTGTATTCGGCGCTGTTGCCGTTGACATCTACCGCCTCTATGCCGGTGATCAGAAGGGTCTTACGGTCCACCATTATCTTTACGGCCTTGATGATGTCCTTCAGTTCATCCAGCTCCATAAAGAACAGGTAATCGCCGTTGTTGCTGCAGCCGTCCTTGGCCCGGCCGGACAGAAGTTTGTCCAGGGGATTCAGCCAGACCAGGAACTGGGGTGAGCTTTTAATATCGGACTTCATCACCTGCTTTTCGCTGATAAGATGAAGCCAGATGGTATTGCCGTCGCAGACGATCTCCTGCTTGTCGGGCCTGGTGATGTCCATCCGCAGTTTGTCGGGGCGCCTGAGCTCCAGCTCCCCCTCGTACCGGGTGCAGGTGCCGGAGGCCGCGCTGCAGACCGTCTGGACCACATGGGCCTTGAGGTCGGTGATCTTCCGGTATTTGGCCCGGACCTGTTCCAGCAGGGAGTCGCAGTTTTGGGCCAGGGCCAGAGAACTGAAAGTCAGCCCCAGCGCTACGGCCAGTTTAAAGGCTTTGATCATTCGCTGTCCTCCTCGTTTTTGATTAAGACCTGGCGGGCCTTGCTTCCGTCAAAGGGGCCCACCACCTGGGCCGCCTCCAGCTGGTCTATCAGCCGGGCCGCCCGGGAATATCCGATCTTCAAACGGCGCTGCAGCAGGGATACCGAGCCCTGCTGGTGCCTGATCACCAGTGATCTGGCCTCGGCAAAAAGTTCATCCTGGCCGTCCTGGTCCGATCCCTCCTCCGGCGGCAGGTCCACCTCCATGGAATAGCCGTTCTCCTGTTCCGGTGCGGCGGAAGATTCCTTGTTCTCAGACTGGCCCTCGGCCACCCCGTACCACGACTTGACGAATTCCACGATCTGGTTGGTCTCCTTGGTGGAGATGAACGGCCCGTGCAGGCGTTCCGGCTCGGCCTTTCCCGGCGGCATGTAAAGCATGTCGCCCCGGCCCAGCAGGCTTTCGGCCCCGTTGGCGTCCAAAATGGTGCGGGAATCGGTGCGGGAGGCCACCTGGAAGGCGATCCGCGAGGGGAAATTGGCCTTGATCACCCCGGTGATCACGTCCACCGAGGGCCGCTGGGTGGCCAGGATCAGGTGGATCCCCACCGCCCGGGACATCTGGGCCAGCTTGGCGATCCGGTTCTCTATCTCTCCCGCCTCGCGGGAAAGCATCAGGTCGGCCAGCTCGTCGATCACGATCACCAGGTAGGACATCCTACGTTCGGACTTGTGGTTGTATTCCTCGATGTTGCGGCAGGCCTCCCTGGCCAGCATCTTGTAGCGGGCGTCCATCTCGGTGACCGCCATCCGGAATATCTGGAGGGTCTCGTCGGAATCGGTGACCACTCCCTCCACCGTCCGGGTGATGGGCTCCTCGCCCTCCCTGACGTGGACCCGGTACTGGAACTGGAGGTGGGGAATGCCCCGGTAGATGGAAAGCTCGATCCGCTTGGGATCGATCATGATGAAATGCAGTTCCTCGGGGGTGGCCCGGTACAGCAGGCTGGTGATGACGGTGTTCAGGCAGACGCTCTTGCCGCTGCCGGTGGCCCCGGCAATAAGAAGATGCGGCATGTTGGTAAGGTCGGCCGAGAAGGATTCCCCGGTGATGGTCTTTCCCATGGCGAAGGCCAGGCAGCCCTCCTGGGCCTTGAAATTATCCGAGGCCAGAAGTTCCTTCAGCATCACCATCTGGCGGTGCTGGTTGGGGATCTCGATCCCCACCACCCCCTTGCCGGGTATGGGGGCGATGATCCGGATCCGGGTGGCCTGCATGGCCAGGGCCAGGTCGTCGGAAAGGTTGGCGATCTGGTTGACCTTGACCCCCGGGGCCGGTTTGAATTCGTAGCTGGTGACCACCGGCCCGGAATAGCGGTCGGTGATCTCGCCCTCGATCCCGAACTCCTTCAGCTTCTCCAGCAGGATGGAGGACTTGTCCTCCTCCTCGGCCCTGGCCTGGTCCCGGCCGTCGCAAAGGATGGACAGGAACTTCTGCTGGTAATCTTCGGAGACAGTTCCCTCCCGGGGCGGAGCCTTGGGTTTGGGCTTTTTTTCGGATGCTTGCGCCGAGCTATGTCGAGGTGTGGAGGCCTTGGCCTCAGTTTTGGTTTTTTCCGGCGGCGGTAAAGGCTCCGGTTCTTCGGCTTGAGACCGGGTCTCCTTTTCCGGTTTATCGTTTGCGGCCGGTTTCTTTTTAAAGGTGATCTCCTTAGGCGATGATTTGGCCTTTTCTAAACCGGCTTTCACCGGGGCCACAGCCAGCGTCAGCCAGTGCTGAAAATTGATCTTGGTTCCGATCAAAAGCAGTATGATGAATATCCCGGCCAGCACCAGCCAGAATCCCACCGGCCCGAAAATCCCGCCGATAAAAGAGGCAAGCAGTATCCCCCATTTGCCGGCCCCGGCCGGTTCGGCCAATGCGGTATCCTTGAAAAAATATTGCACATCCAACCGGGCCAGCATGGCAAGTAAAAAGCTGGCAAAGGAAAGGCTCAACAGGCTGTTCCACAGCAGCCAGTAAAGTTTTTTGTGTCTTAAAAAGAACCATCCCCAGGCCATTACGAAGAAAGGCATCAGCAAAGCGGCATAGCCCAGCAGGCCTATCAGCCCGAAGGCCGCCATGTCCCCCAGCGGGCCGCCCCAGTTCCGGCGGGCCCAACCCTGGGACCAGAGATGCCCGTCCTGACCGGAAAAAGAAACCAGGCTGACCAGCAGAAAAAGCCCGGCAATTATCACGGCCACCCCGAATATCTCCTGTCCCCGGCTGAATTCCGGGGAAGATTTTTTTTCTTTTTGGTCGGATTTCATTTATTGATATATATCCTGATTTGCTGATCGTTTCTGTAAATCCTTAGCTTGCCACTATCCGGCCATCCTTCATCACCGGCACTGTGCTGCTGGCATCGGACTGGGTGGCATATTCAATGTCAGTAAGATAACCCAGGCCGGCCAGGTAGCTGCCGTGGTCGCTTTCTTTGACGGCCTTAGTCAAATGGCTTTTGTGCTTTTCATACATATCCCGGGCCACCCGGGCGCCGTCGTTGATCTCGGCCTCGGGGAATTGGTCTTTGATCAGCTTAGTCAGATACCCGGCGCAGAGCAGATCCTCCAGCGAGGCCCGGCCCTGTTTGCCGGAGCATAAAAGGACTATATCGGCCTGGGCTTCGGTCAGCACCGGAACCAGGGCCTTGGCGTTTATCAGACAGCCCACCGCTATCAGCGCCGCCCCCCTGGCCCGGGCCACGGCCACCGTTCCGTTGGTGGTGGCCATCAACAGGCTTTTGCCCCTGACGTTCTCCGGGGTGAATTCCAGGGGCGAGTTTCCCAGGTCAAAACCGTTGATCTTGTTGCCGTCGCGCTCTCCGCACAGCACCACGGTCTCCCGGCCCATGGTCTCGGCCAGTCTGGTGGCCTCCTCGATGCTGGCCAGGGGGATGATCTCCTTGGCCCCGGCCTCCAGCGCCGCCACTATGGAAGTGGAGGCCCGCAGCACGTCAATCACCGCCACCGCCTTGCCGGCGTAACCCTGCTCCGGCATTTCGGCCGGAACTATGACCACATCAATTCTACCGCTCAAGTTTTTACTTTCTGGACGTTGTGTCAAATGAATCCCACCCCCGGGAATCGGAGGCGTTCTCGATGCCCCGCAACCGGAGCTTGAATTCGTCGGGATTGGTCACGCTCTGCAGGGCGGTCTCGTAGGATATCATCCCGTCGCGGTAATGCTTCATGATGGACTGGTCAAAGGACTGCATGCCGTACTGGGTGTTGCCCTCCGAGATCAGCTGGGGGATCAGCAGGGTTTTGACCGGATCCAGCAGATGTTCCCTGACCGTGGCGGTGTTGATCATCACCTCCACCGCCGGCACCCGGCCCTTGCCGTCGGCCCGGGGCAGCAGCCGCAGGCTGACCACGCCGATCAGGGTGGCGGCCAGCAGCACCCGGACATGCTCGTGCTGGTGAGGCGGAAAGAAGGAGATCACCCGGTTGATGGTCTCCGAGGCGTTAAGGGTGTGGAGGGTGCTCATCACCATGTGTCCGGTGTCGGCGGCCTGGAGCGAGGTGGCCAGGGTGGTCTTGTCCCGTATCTCCCCGATCAGGATCACATCCGGGTCCTGGCGCAGCACGTGCTTTAAGGCGGCGGCAAAGGACAGGGTGTCGGTGCCCACCTCCCGCTGGCTGATGATGGATTTCTTGTCGCGGAACAGGAACTCTATCGGGTCCTCCACCGTGATGATGTTCCGGCTCTCGCTTTCGTTGACATGCTCTATCATGGCGGCCATGGTGGTGGATTTGCCGGAGCCGGTGGTGCCGGTCACCAGCAGCATCCCCCGGTGGCTGGTGGCCAGTTCCTTGATGATGGGCGGCAAAGCCAGCTCGTCGATCTTCTTGACCGAGACCGGAATGGCCCGCAGGGCCAGGGCCACGCTGCCCCGCTGCATATAGACGTTCACCCGGAACCTTCCCAGCCCGGCCACCCCGATGGCGAAGTCCAGCTCCTTATCCTCGGCAAATATCTGCTGCTGGTCCTTGGGCATCAGCTGCAGGGCCACCTGCCTCAGTTCTTCCGGCGACAGCGGGGCTTCATTCAGGGGCTTCAGGCTTCCGTCCACCCTGAAGACCGGAGGCATTCCCGCCTTTAAATGGAGATCGGAGGAATTTTCCTTGACCATCCGCTCCAGGGTTTGTTTTAGATCCATTTCAGGCCCTCTCTAAATACTTTCCGGTTCGGGTGTCTATTTTCAGCAGGTCGTTCTCGTTAATGAACAGCGGCACCTGGACCACCAGCCCGCTCTCCAAAGTGGCCGGCTTGGTGACCGAGGAAGCGGTATCCCCCTTGAAGCCCGGCTCGGAATGGGCCACTTTCAGCAGGACGAAGGTCGGGATCTCTATCCCGATCACGGCTTCCCCGTGCAGCAGCACCTGGATCTCTGTGTTCTCCTTCAAAAAGTCCTTGATGTCCCTGAACATCTCCCCCGGCAGGCTGATCTGTTCATAGGTCTCGCTGTCCATCAGCATGTACATGTCGTCGCTGTTATACAGGTACTGCATCTTGCGGCGTTCCAGCCGGACCTCGGTGATGGACTCGCCGGAGCGGAAGGTCCGCTCGATCACCGCGCCGGTCTTGACGTTCTTCAGTTTGGTGCGGACAAAAGCCCCGCCCTTGCCCGGCTTGACGTGCTGGAATTCCACCGTGTAAAAAAGCTGTCCCTCGTAGTTCAGGACCATCCCGTTTCTAAGATCGGCAGTGCTGGCCAATTTCTCCTCCTAACAGTTTGGGTATATTATTTGATGATGTAACTATTCCGCCACAAAGACACTAAGTCACCAAGTTTATACTATAAATCGTTTAATGCCATTTCTGATGACTGACACATTAAAATTAATGAGAAACCCGAGGCGTTTGCCGGTCAACTTCAAATGACTGAGTATTTGTGCTTCCCAGATTGGATTCACCTCATCTACGGCTTTCAATTCACAGATGATGCTGTTTTCCACCAGAACATCTAAACATAGTCCTTCATCGAACTTTATTCCGTCATAAACAATCGGTAAATCAACCTGCCTTTGATATCCTAATCCTCTTTTAGGCAATTCATGGCAAAAACATATTTCGCATACTTTTTCCAACAACCCCGGGCCTAGTTTTTTATGGACCGTATAAGCGGCATCTACGATTTTCTTTGCCCGCTCTTCTTCTATCGTTGACAGCGGTTTATAATCCGTGATATTCGTGCCTTAGTGTCTTTGTGGCAAAGGAACTACTTGATGACTATCAGTTCCTTGGGTGAATTGCTCAGTATCCGGCAGCCCGTGGCGGTGACCACCACCAGATCCTCGATCCGCACCCCGCCCCAGCCCGGCAGATAGACCCCCGGCTCCACCGTCACCACCGAGTTGGCCGGCAGCAGGTTCTCGGACTTGCTGCCCACTCCCGGGGCCTCGTGCACCTCCAGACCCACCCCGTGGCCCAGCCCGTGGCCGAAATGCCTGGCATAGCCGGCTTTGTCGATCACCGCCCGGGCGGCGGCGTCGGCCTCCCTGCCCCTGACCCCGGCCCTGACGGCCTTCAGCCCGGCCAGCTGCGACCTGAGCACGGTATCGTATAATTTGAGATGCTTGGGGCTTGGTTCTCCCACGCAGACCGTCCGGGTCATGTCGGAATGATAGCCCCGGTATACCGCCCCGAAATCGAAGACGATGAAATCGCCCTTCCTGATCTTCCGATCCGATGGCTGGGCGTGGGGCAGGGCGCTGTTGGGTCCGGAGCCGACTATGGTGTCGAACGAGGGGGCGCTGGCCCCCAGGGTCTTCATGATGGATTCCAGCTTAAAGGCCGTCTCCAGCTCGGTCATTCCCGGTTTTACTATTTTGACTATCTTGCTGAAGGCCTGGTCCGCGATGGCGGCGGCCCGGGCGATGTTCTTAATCTCCTCCGGAACTTTCACTTTGCGAAGTTCTTCGGGCAGACCGGACAATGGCAGAAGTTTTTTCTTCTTCAGTTCTTTCTGCAGCAGTTCGTACTGATGGTATTTCAGGTCGTTCTTTTCAAAGCCGATCTTTTTGGCTTTTTTAAAATCGGGGTTCAGGAACAATTCCTCCCAGAGCCCTTTTTTGATGATGACGCACCTGGCCCCCTTCACCTCCCGTTTTACCTGTTCCTGATAGCGGAAATCCGTAAAGAACACCGAATCCTTCTTGGAGATCCACAGCAGCCCGGAGCTTCCGGTGTAGCCGGCCAGATACCTGATGTTGATCAGGTTGGTGATGATGATGCCGTCGGCCTTGTTTGAGGCCAGGGCCTTTTTGATGCCGTTGATCCTTTGACGGTTGATATCTGGCATAATAACTCCGGGGTTTTAAAGTGAAATGGGGTTTTGTGTTTCCGGGTGTCCCTTAAAGGCATACCGCCCTTAGGCGGTATGCGGAAGTGAATGCCAATTGCCCGGGCAATACCGCATTCTATTTTTGCAGCGAAGACAGCCAGGACTGGAAACTGCTGACGGTGTTCTCGCCCTCGGCTTTTTTCTCGCCTTCCGCCTCCGGTTTGGGCGGTTCGGCTGCAGCCGGCTGATCCCCAAATGTTTTAGGGGTATCGGAGAACAGGGCTGAAAAGTCAACCGCTGCTTCCTTGGCCGGTTCTGATACCGGCTGGGGTTCGGGGGGGGCTGAAGGCTCTTCAGATTTTTCGGCCAGGGGCTCAGACACAGGCTGGGACTGTTTTTCCGGAGCAAATGCCCCGGCCAGGATGTCAACCGGCTGGACAGCCTTTGGTTCTTCAGCCTTCACCTCTTCCGCCTTCGGTTCCGGCTTTTCAACTTTATCGAACATCCCGCCGAAAATGTCCACTGCCGGCGGCGCTTCCGGCAGGGCAGCGGCTGGGGTTTCCTGAACCGGTTCTTTCATTGCTTCAGGCTCGGCGGCAGGGATCTCCGGTGCAGCCGGTTCTTGCTTGACCGGAGGCTCAGGTTCTCTTTTCTCTTCTGCCGTCTCTTCCGGTTTTTCTGCGGGAAAGGCTTTTTCCAGCAGTTCGTCCATCCGGGCCTTATAATCATCGTTCCCCGGCTCGGCGGAGATCAGTTCCCGGTAAACCTCAACGGCTTTTTCATAAAAACCCTGCTGGACGTATATCTCGGCCAAAGTTACGGTGGCTTCCGCCGGTTTGCCGTCTTCTTCTGCGGCTGCCGGCTTTTCTTCCGCCTTAACCTCCGGTTCTTCGGCCTTGACCGGTTCTTCTTTGGTTTCGGATATGGCTGATTCTTCCTTTGTCTCCAGCGATGAAGATTCCGGGGCTACCATGGATTCTTCTTTTGGGGCCGGCTTTTCTTCTTCGGGCTTGCTTTCCGGCTCCGATGATTCCAAAACCGGCTTCATTTCCGGCTCTTCTGTTTTGACCGGTTCCTTCTCAGGAATTGCTTCCGCCAAGGCCTCGGGGAATGGTATGGGCTGGGCAGAGACCGGCGTTTCTTCCTTGGCCGGTTCTTCGGGTTTGGGTTCCACTGTTTTTTCTTCCGCCGCCATTGCCGGCTCTTCCTTGACCGGTTCCGGCTGGGCTTCCTGGCGGGCCATCTCCAAAACAGGAACAGCCTCCGGGGCCGGTTCGGGCTCAGGAACAGCCTGGGGCTTTTCATCCTGCCGGGCCTTCAGGGAGGCAACCTTTTCGGCCAGATCCATGTCACTGGGCTCCAGGTCAAGCACCATCTGGTAGTACTTTATGGCCTCGGCAAACATGTTCTGTTTTTCGTAAGTGCCGGCCAGCAGTTTATACCCCACCATATTTTGGGGATCGCTTTTGATGGTGGCCTCGAACTCCTCCCGGGCCAGGGCGTACATCTGTTTTTCCAGATAACAGCGGCCCAGGATCAGGTGGGCCGCCGGATAATTGGGATGGTGCTCCATTCCCTTTTTGGCGGTCTCAATGGCCTCGTCGGTCATGCCGGCCTTGCGGTAGGCATCGGCCAACTGGGCAAAGACCCGCGATTTGGGGTCGGCCACCAGTTTTTGGGTAAGCTGTTCGATCTCCGGCGGCAATTTTAAATTTTCATTGGCCATTTGGCTTCTCCATGAAAAATGAGTGTATTTTAGGAACGGCAGAACTTGCCTAACGTATCATAACTTTAAGCAATTAGGCTAAGTTATATTATATTCTGAAGCGTTGGATTTGTCAATAGAAAATAGAGATTTAAATGACTTATCGGGAGCACAAATAAGCTGTTTTTTGTTCCAACCCTTTAAAAACAAAAATATGAATTCGTTCTTCCCCGTAAAAACCAACGTTCATTTCTTTGTATCCAGCTTCGGAATGCTTTTAACAAAGGGCGGCTTTACCACCCCTTTCTCGGTGACAAAAGCCGTTACCAAGCCTCCCGGTGTCACGTCAAAAGACGGATTGTAAACGCCGATGTCCGCCGGGGCGGTGACCGACTTCCCGAAGGACCTGACCTCTTCCGGTTTTCTCTGCTCTATCGGTATCTGCTTCCCGGTCTTGATCTTGAAATCGAAGGTGGACAGCGGCGCCGCCACGTAGAACGGCAGCCCATGGTATTTGGCGGCCACCGCCACGCTGTAGGTGCCTATCTTGTTGGCAAAATCGCCGTTCCGGGCTATCCGGTCGGCCCCCACTATCACGCAGTCTATCTTCCCCTGGGCCATCAAAAAAGCCGCCATGTTGTCGCAGATCAGGGTGGCCGGGACCTTCTCCTGTTTCAGTTCCCAGGCGGTCAGCCGGGAACCCTGCAGCAGGGGCCGGGTCTCGTCGGCATAGACCATTTTGACCCGGCCCAGTTTGTGGGCGGTAAAGATCACCCCCAGGGCGGTTCCGATGCCCCCGGTGGCCAGGGCCCCGCTGTTGCAGTGGGTCAAAATGCTGGATCCAGGCTTTATCAAAACACTTCCGTATTTCCCGATCCGGGCGCAGGTGGCGGCGTCCTCGGCCTGGATCTTTCTGGCTTCGGCCAGCAGCCCTTCTTTGACCTCCGGCAGGGCGGCGCCTTTTTTGTTCAGGGCATCAAATGTCTGCCGCATCCTTCCCAGCGCCCAGAACAGGTTGACCGCGGTGGGCCGGGTGATCCTGATCCGCTGAAAGGCGGCCTCAAAATCCTTTGGCAGGCTGGTTTTGGAAGAATGCCTGACCCCCAGCGCCAGGCCGTAGGCCCCGGCGATGCCGATCAGCGGAGCGCCGCGCACTGCCAGGGTCTCGATGGCCCAGGCCAGCTTTTCCACCGTATTGCAGTTCAGGTATTTAAGCCGCCCCGGCAGTTCCCGCTGGTCTATCAGCGCTATGCCTTCGTTCTTCCATTCAATGGGTTTGATCATGAGATCCTATCACCTTCATAGTTTGGATAAATTGAAATGACTTTCAAACTTGCTCAGGAAAAGTTGAATATATATTGAATCTGGTAAAAACCCAAATTTAGATAGGTTATGTTCTTTTCTTTTTGTACCGCCAACAAGAAAAGAACCAAAAGAAAAAGCTCGTCGCAAAGAACCATCCGGGCCATGCTTCCGCCAAGGCTTCAGCAGGCCCGCGCTGCGCTTCTCGTTGCCGTCGGGCTTGTCTGAACTCGGGCTTTGGCCAAGCCCTCAAACAGGCGCAGACAAGCTTTTTCCGCCGTCAACTGCGATGCTCACTGATGGTTCTTAACGCGACAACCGGGGTTGGGCACTAATTGATTAAACTGTTTTACTGGGCTAATGGGAAATCATTGAATAGTTAAAGTTTGTTTCGCGTCTTTCGTGCCTGCGCGCTGAAGCGCTTTGGCGCGCATGCGCGGGCAGAAAGAAAAAATCATGTAAATCCTGTCAATTGTTTTTCCCAAGTATCCTGATCATCTTGTCCAGCTTCACCAGCGGCAGGCCCACCACGTTGAAATAGCAGCCGTCCACCTTTTCCACGATCAACGCCCCCAGCTCCTGGATGCCGTAGGCCCCGGCCTTGTCCAGCGGCTCGCCCGAGGCCACGTAGTTATTTATGTAAGCGGCGGACAAGCGGCGGAATTTCACCTTGGTGACTTCGTATCCGATGATGATCCTGCCGTCAAGCGGGGATATCAAGCACAGGCCGGTATAGACCTGGTGCCAGCGGCCGGAAAGCATTTTCAGCATCCTTACCGCCCCGGCCCCGTTCTCCGGTTTGCCCAGCACGTGATGCCTGTAGGCCACCACCGTGTCTGCGGCCACGATCAGGCGTTTTCGGCCGGCCGGGGAAAGGCGGGTCCTGACCTCCAGGGCCTTTTCCCTGGCCAGCTGCTTGACCGCGGCCTCAGGTGCAAGATCTTCTATCCCGTCCTCATCCACCATAGGAACTACCACCTTGAAATCCGCCCCCACCGCCTGCAGCAGGCTTTTGCGCCGGGGCGAGCCCGAGGCCAGGACTATTTTGGGCCAGTTCAGGTATTTTGATATTTCGGCCATGTGACCCTTGCTTGTACGGTATTGTCGGATATTTTTTGGCCCTGGTCCAGCATCCTGGAAGCGCAGGCCGCCACCATGGCCGCGTTGTCGGTGCAGAGCCTGATGCCGGGTATGGATATTTTAAGGCCTTCTTTCGTTTCCAAATCCATCAAGTCCTGGCGCAGAAAGCCGTTGGCGGCCACCCCGCCGGCCACCGCCGCGTTCTGGCAGCCGGCCAGGTCGCAGGCCCTTTTAAGCTTTTCCACCAGCACCGCACAGGCCGCAGTCTGAAAGCCCCGGCAGACATCGTTGATATTTTCCGGGGACAAATTCTCCCGGCCGCCGTGCTTGGGATCCAGCACGTAATTCAGGACCGCCGTCTTGAGCCCGGAAAAGGAAAAGTCCAGGCTTTGTGGACCCAGCATGGCTTTGGGGAAAATGATCCTGTCCGAGGATGACAGTTTCGCCCGTTGTTCAATGGCCGGCCCGCCGGGATAGCCCAGCCCCAGCAGCTTGGCCACTTTGTCAAAAGCCTCTCCGGCGGCGTCGTCCAGGGTCTGGCCCATCAGAAAGAACCGGAACCCGGCATCGATGTAAAAAAGCGAAGTGTGGCCGCCCGAGACCACCAGTGCCACGGCGGGGGCCTTCAGTTCCGGGTCACTTAGAAAAGCGGCCTGGGCGTGGGCCTCCACGTGGTTGACCGAAACAAAGGGAACGTCCAGGCTTTGGGCCAGCCCCCGGGCAAAACAAAAGCCCACTAACAGGGCTCCAGCTAATCCGGGCCGGCTGGTGGCGGCCACGGCGTCTATTTGGCCGGGGGATATTCCGGCCTGGGTCAAGGCCTCCCTGACCACCGGGACGATCTTCTTCAGGTGGTCGCGCGAAGCCAGCTCCGGCACCACTCCGCCGTACTGCCGGTGCACCGTCTGGGAATAGATGACGTCGGACAGTATCTTTTTGCCGTCCTGCACCACCGCAGCGGCCGTCTCATCGCAGGAGGTTTCAATCCCCAGGATCATCATTTGATGTCCACCTCAAAGTCGCGGGGATCGGCGGCGATCAGCTCCAGCTTGTCCGTCAGCTCGATCACGGCCTGCAGACGGTGATGGCCCGGGGCCAGCCCCTTCAGGTCCAGGGTGATCCTGAACTGTCCGGCCTCGGCCTGCTGCAGCACCTGCTGGGGGCCGGCCACCGCCAGGTCGATGGTCCCCGGGGAAAAGCTGACCAGATAACCCTGGCCCCGGTTCAGCAGGGTGACGGGAACATTTTTATACAGCCTCTCCTGGGTCTTTTCAAAACAAAGTTTTACCCAGACCGATTCCGGTTCCGCCCTGAACAGCAGGGTGTCGGGAGGGGCCACCCGGCAGCGGACCCGCAGGTTCTCCGACCTGCCGTCCACTTTCACCGGCCAGGTGTAGACGCTGTCAATTTTTTCCAGCAGCCGCTGGGGCCCGGAGATGATGACCAGCGAAGGCTCGGCGGCCGTGCTGTCGCAGACGATGTAGCCGCTGGCCGGGATGCCGGAAACATCGGGCAGCACCCGGACCTCCTTCTGTCCCAGGCGGTCCAGATTGACGGAGATCTCTTTGACCACGAAAACGGCTTCCGTGGCATTCAGGTTGAAAGGGTACAGCAATAATTCAGATGAAAGATCGAAGGTCAGTTTCTTCACCTGGCGGTTGGCCACATCCATTATCACTTTTGGAGGATTCAGCCTGAAGACTATCATGTCCTTGCCCCGGGCTTTTATCTGGCAAGGCACCAGGGGGGGCGTGGCCGCCAGCACAAACCCGGCCGGGATGTTGGACACCAGCACCGGGCAGTAGATCTTCTGCTGGTACTCCCGCTCGGTGGCGGCATGGAGCCACATCAGCAGGGCCAGCACCAGCGAGGCCAGCCGGATGTCGAGATTATGGAATATCTTCCATCGGTTTTTCATGGGATTATTTGTGCTACGATTTAATAATTCGTGCTACGGGTTAAAATTAAAGGACTTCCATCTTCGCTTAGTGAAAATTTAGGGAACCCTCATTGGACACGGATTGACACGGATTTTTTCGGACATATCAGCTGAAACCGGACATACTCGTCCGGCTAAGTCTGTCGAAGTCAGCGTTGATGATCGTTCCGGTTGTTTGTTGGATTAGGCTTCCTGAAGAAATGCCATAGACAGTTAAAACTATTTCTTCCCTATCCAGCCTTCCACCAGGTCGCAGATCACGTGTTCCATGGCCAGATGGCATTCCTGGATCCGGCAGGTGATGTCGCCCGGGGCCAGCAAACACAGGTGGCAGGCTTTGTTCAGTTTCCCCCCGGTTCCTCCGGACAGGCCTATTGTTGCCAGGCCCAGCTTCCTGGCGGCCTGCACCGCCTTGAGCACGTTGGCCGAGTTGCCGCTGGTGCTGATGGCCAGCAGCACGTCCCCCTTTTTGCCCAAAGCCTCAACCTGGCGGGAAAAGATGGTGCCGAAGCCGTGGTCGTTGGCCGCGGCGGTCAAAAGCGAGGTGTCGGTGGTCAACGACAAAGCGGCCAGGGCCTTTCGTTCTTTCTGGAAACGCACCACCAGCTCGGTGGCCACATGCTGGCTGTCGGCCGCGCTGCCCCCGTTGCCGCAGATCAAAAGTTTTCCCCCGGTCTTTAAGGCCTTATAGACCATCACCGCCGCCTGGTGGATGTTGGCGGCCTGCAGCACAGCGGTCTGCTGCAGGGCGAACGAGCTCTTGTAGAGCTCGGCCTTGACGGCCTGGATCTCTTTGTTCTGTTTCATGTCGTTGATTTATGAACTTATAGGTTATATTTTTTGATAGGATTAACAGGGTTTTCCAACCCTTCAGTTATAAAGAATCATGTAAATCATGTCTACCAAATGGACGCTGTAATTTTTCAACATTGCACATGAATGGTTTCGCGAATGTAATCCTTTAAGCCCTCTTCCCAGTGCCTTAATGGCGTTTTGAATTCCTTGTTCCAGGCGAAATTATTCAAAACCGAATAGACCGGCCGTTTGGTGGGGGTGGGATATTCGTGGGACTTGATGGGTGATATCTCGGCTTTGATGCCGGCGTATTCCATGGCGGTCTTAGCGAACTGATACCAGTTGCAGGACCCGGAATTGCTGAGGTGATATGTCCCGTACAGGTTGCTCTGGATCAGCAGGGACAGTGCATTGCACAAGTCACGGGTGTAGGTGGGCGAGCCGGTCTGGTCATCCACCACTTTGACCTGACCGGTCTCCCCGGCCTTTATAAGGATGCTGGCCACAAAGTTCTTCCCATTGGGGCCATAGAGCCAGGAGGTGCGGACGATGTAATACTTGTTCAGGAGAGATCTCACCTCCGTCTCCCCCGCCAGCTTGGATCGGCCGTAGTGCCCCAGGGGATTGGGGCTGTCCCATTCGTAATAAGGCTCCCGCTTGGTCCCGTCGAAAACGAAGTCTGTGCTGATGTACAGCATCGGAATGTCCAGTTTTTGGCAGGCCAAAGCCGCGTGCCTGGTGCCCAGCCCGTTGACCAGGTAGGCCCGGTCGGGATCGGTCTCACAGCCGTCCACGTTGGTCATGGCCGCGCAGTGCACCACCAATTGAGGATTGAGGTCGGCGATGGCCTCCACCGCCTCCTTGTGCGCCAGGTCAAAATCGCCCAGGTCCACCCCAGTGACCTGGTGCTGGGCGCTGAGCTCGGCGCAGAGATCGGTTCCCAGCATCCCCTTGGCCCCGGTGACTAGGATCATCGTTTGGCCCGCTCCGCCTTCTGGCCGATGTAGTGGTTGACCCGCCACAGGTCCTCGATGGACGATCCGGCGTCGCCCCACCAGCCCTTGATGATCTCGTAGGTCATGTGGCCTTTCTGGATGAAGGCATTGTTGACGTCGGTGATCTCCAGTTCGCCCCGGCCCGATGGTTTCAGGGTTTTCAGGATGTTCCAGACCTGGGTGTCATACATGTAGATGCCGATGACGGCGTAATTGCTCTTGGGATTCTTGGGTTTCTCTATGATGTTCTTGACCAGCGGACCTTTCAGCTCGGCCACTCCGTACTCTTTTGGATTTTCCACGGTCTTTAAGAATATCTTGGCACCCGATTCCTGTTTTTGAAAGTCGCTGACCGCTTTTTTGATTGAGCCGTCCAGGATGTTGTCTCCCAGCATCACCACCACCTTATCGTTGCCCACGAAGTGCCGGCAGAGCCCCAAAGCCTCGGCGATCCCGCCCTCGCGCTTCTGGTAGGTGTAGTTGATGTGCTTAAGCCCGAACTCCTCGCCATTACCCAGCAGGCGCAGGAAATCCCCGGCTGCATTGCCTCCGGTCACCAGCATGATGTCATTGATCCCGGCCTGCACCAGTGTCTGGATGGGATAGTAGATCATGGGCCGGTCGTACACCGGCAGCAGGTGCTTGTTGGTAATGCTGGTCAATGGGCGCAGCCTAGATCCCAGGCCGCCGGCTAAGATGACGCCTTTCATTGCTGACTCCTATATTGATTAATATTTATTTTACCACGGAAACACGGAATGTGGAATACTTGAAATTAATATGCCATTCTTTTCACTTGAAGCACAGCTTTGGCAAAATTTAGCAGTAATCCTATTTTAATATTACTAGCCTTGAGATATGAAAGCAACTGCGCCTTGTGGCATTGGTCAAGTTCGACGACGGCTTTGAGTTCAATTATTACTTTATCCTCAACAATAATATCCAGTCTATGGACACCGATTTCACAACCGTCATAAAATACCCTGATCTCTTTTTGACTGGCTGCATGCAACCCCTGTTTTTGAAGTTCTATCAGTAGTGCCGATTCATATAACGATTCCAGAAATCCGGGACCCAACTTCTTATGAACTTCGATTCCGCAAGAGATGATTTTCCCGGTCAGTTCTTCCATCTCCAAATGGTCATATCTTAATATACTCATATAAAACTCATATAAACAAACCCAACGTAATCAAACAAACCATTTATTATATTTCCGTGTCTTCCTAAATTCCGTGTTTCCGTGGTTAGCCCCGGTTTGTTTTCTCCCTGAAGTGAATGGCTTTGGCGAACTCCGCCGCCGTCTTGATGTTCCCCTTCTTCTCCAAAATATTCCCCACCACCACCGCAGTAGCCCCGGCCCGGGCCTTGGCCCCTGCTTCTTCCGGGGTTCTGATCCCCCCGCCCACCACGACGGGAAGCTCGGCGTACTTGGCCACCCCGGATATCATCTCTTCGGATACGCTGTTCTGGGCTCCGCTGCCGGCGTCCATGTAGATCAGCTTCATCCCCAGCATCCGGGCGGCCAGGGCGTGGGCCATGGCGATGTCGGACTTGTCCCGGGGGATGGGCATGGTGTGGCTCATGTAGTTGGCCGAGGTCAGCTTGCCGGACTCTATCAGCATGTAACCGGTGGGGATCACCTCCAGGCCCGAGGCTTTAAGCATGGGCGCGGCCTTGACCTGCTCGCCTATCAGCAGATCGGCGTTGCGGCCCGAGACCAGCGACAGGTACAGGATAGCGTCGGCGTGCTGCGAGACCTGATAGGCGCTTCCGGGGAAGATGATCACCGGCTGTTTGAAGTTCTGCTTCAGGGCCTTGATGGTGTCATCGATCTTATTTGACATCAGCAGGCTGGTGCCGAACAGGATGCCGTCGGCCCCGGCGTCGTTCAGGGCCTGGCCGATCTTGGCCGCGTCCTGCTTTTTGCACTTGTCGGGGTCCAATAAGGCCAGGAAGTTGGAGCCCTTTTGTTTGGCGGTTTTCAGCAGTTGTTGGTAGATCATTTTCAATCCTTTGACCGTACCTCTCTATCTCCCCTTCGCCACTTTGAATTGGGGCGGCCTGTCCGCCGCAGCGAAGCGTAGGAGGAGGGTTAGGTCTTTAGGGTTAAGGCCCCGGTGGGGCACACTGTAACGCACTGCCCGCAGCCGGTGCACTTCTTGCCGTCGACCTCCAGGACCCAGGCATGCAACACCAGGGCCTGCACCGGGCATACGCCCGGGCAGAGCCCGCACTGGCCGCAGAGTTGTTGTTTGATGGTGATCATGGTTATTCGTTTCTTTCATTAGCCCAGCCCTTACTTGTCCGCCGGAGCTTCAGCGTAGGAGGAAGGGCTGGGCTAATGATGCCTATGAGAATATTGTCGTTTCCATCATCCCCATCTGCTCCTTCAGCTTCCCCTCGTCCTTGCCGCCCACCTGGGCCAGCTGGGGACGTCCTCCGCCCTTGCCGCCGGTGGCCGCGGCGATCTTCTTGGCAATGTCCCCGGCTGTGAACTTCTTGGCCTTGACCAGCTCGTCGCCCACCGCGATGGTGAACCCGAACTTGCCCTCGTCCACGCTGGATAGGATGATCACCGCACCCGGCAATTTGATCCGCAGCTTGTCGGCCATCTCTCGCAGGTCGTCTTGGGAATAACCATCCAGCAGCTTGACCAACATTTGAGCATCTTGAACCTTTTTAACTTCTTTAACCAATCCCTCGATAAGACTCCCCTGTTGCAGTCTGGCCGCGTCCTTCCTGGATTTCTCCAGCGCCTTCAGTTCTTCCATTTGGGCGTTCAACTTCTTGACTATGTCATCGCGGTTGGCTTTCAGCCGGTCCTGTATCTCCGCCACCAGCAGTTCGTCCTGCTTGATCAGACGGTAGGCCGGCTCCCCGGCCACGGCTTCTATCCTGCGCACCCCGGAGGCGATGGCTTCTTCCTTGACGATCTTGAACAGCCCCAGCTCGCCGCTGTGCTTGACGTGGGTGCCGCCGCACAGTTCTTTTGAGAAGTCGCCGCAGGAGATCACCCGGACCTCCTCCCCGTACTTTTCCCCGAACAGGGCCATGGCCCCGGTCTTCTGGGCCTCGGCCAGCTTCATGTGCTGGTCGGCCACCGGCAGATTGTCCATGATCTTGCGGTTGACCATATGCTCCACCTGGTCCAATTGCATCTGGTCCAGCCCGGCGAAATGGGTGAAATCGAAGCGCAGGCGCTCCGGGCTGACCATGGAGCCCTGCTGCTGGACGTGCTTGCCCACGATCTGCTGCAGGGCCGCCTGCAAAAGATGGGTGGCGGTGTGGTGCCGGGCGGTGCTTAGTCTGGCTGCTTGATCAACCGAGGCGGTGACCTCGTCCCTGAGTTTTATGGAACCGGAGATGATCTCGGCATGGTGCACCGTGGACCCGTTGAAGGCTTTGACCGAGTTCAGCACCTTGATCCGGCAGCTGGCATTCTCCAGAAATCCTATATCCCCGGACTGGCCGCCGCCCTCGCCGTAGAACGGGGTGTTCTCCAGCGTGATGTCCACGGTCTGGCCCTTCTCGACCTTATCGATGGGCAGTTCCTTGATGTATATTCCGCTGACTCTGGTCTTCTGCACCAGGCTGTTATAGCCCACGAAAACGCAATTTGGATAGTCCACTTCTTTGGCCGCGGTAAAAGTAACCTCGCCCCGGGCCGCCCGGGCCCGATCCCGCTGTCCGGTCATGGCCTGCTGGAAGCCGTCGGAATCAACCGTCAAACCCTGCTCTTCGGCCATCACCTGGGTCAGATCCAGCGGAAAGCCAAAAGTGTCGTATAGTTTGAAGGCATCGGGGCCGGAGATAACCTTGTCCTTGGATGATTTCAGTTTTGATGCGATCTGTTCGAACAGCGAAAGCCCCAGGTCCAGGGTCTCGCCGAACCGCTCCTCCTCGGTCTTGATCACCATGGCGATGTGCTCGTGCCGCTGTTTGATGTCGGGATAGGCTTCGCCCATGATGTCGATGACGGTTGAGGCCAGCCGGTGAAGGAACGGCTGCTTTAGCCCCAGCAGGCGCCCGTGCCGGGCGGCCCGCCGCAGGATGCGCCGGGCCACATAGCCCCGTCCCTCGTTTGACGGCAGCACCCCGTCCCCGATGGTGAACACCAGCGCCCGGATGTGGTCGGCGACCACCCGGAAGGACATGCCCACGGGGCCGCTGGAATACTTTTTGCCGGATAGTTCCCCGGTCTGCTTGATGATGGGAGTAAAAAGATCCGTGGCGTAGTTGGAGTCCTTGTTCTGCAGCACCCGGACCAGACGCTCAAAGCCCATTCCGGTGTCCACGTGCCTGCTGGGCAGGTCCTTCAGCGTGCCGTCCGGGCCGCGTTCGTACTGGATGAACACCAGGTTCCAGATCTCCACGAACCGCCCGCAGCCGTCGGCGTTGACCCCGCAGACATGCCCGTCCCTGCCGGACTTGGGACAGGTGCCTTCCCCCATGTCCATGTGTATCTCGGAGCAGGGTCCGCAGGGGCCGGTCTCGCCCATCTCCCAAAAATTGTCCTTCTCGCCGTGGCGGCTGATGTGCGAATGGTCGATGCCGGTCTGGGTCTTCCAAAAGCCGAAGGACTCCTCGTCGGTCACGTAGACCGTGGCGTACAGCCTGTCTTTTGGCAGTTTCCAGACCCCGGTCAGCAGTTCCCAGGCCCAGCCGATGGCTTCCTTCTTGTAATAGTCGCCAAAGGACCAGTTGCCCAGCATCTCAAAGAAGGTGTGGTGGGTGTGGTCCTTGCCCACCTCCTCCAGGTCGTTATGCTTGCCCGAGACCCGCAAAACCTTCTGGCTGTCGGCCGCCCGTTTGTAATCGCGGGTCTCGGCTCCCAGAAAGATCTTCTTGAACTGGTTCATCCCGGCGTTGGTGAACAGCAGGGTCGGGTCGTCCTGGGGCACCACCGGGGCCGAGGGCACGATGGTGTGGCCCTTGGATTTGAAGAAATCCAGGAATGATTGGCGTATTTGGTTGGATGTTTGCATATTTTTTATTTATCGTGGCAATTCACGTGTCCGACGCAGTCATAGATATGACGTAGTTGGATGAATTGCCCTTACCCTTTGTGATGATATTATACGTTCCGGGTTTTCATCGTCCGATGGCCAATGGTATGGGTTATCACGGATGTATTCCCGGATTTTGTGCAATGATTTTTTGTTACGGATGACGTGTTCCCAATAATTCCGTTGCCAGACCGGACAACCCGGTGTATTATGCATTTGGTTTATTTGCCGGGCGGAATTCATTTTGAAATATCCGATTATTTTCGGCAATACCATGGCACGACGTTTTATCCGTAGGGGCAATTCATGAATTGCCCCTACCCCGTTATCAACATCCCCGCCAATAATAATTATCCCATGCATGTGATTGGGCATTATCACGAATTCATCCAATACCACGCCCGAATACCGTTCCGGTATGCGTTGCCACCAATCATCAACGATCCTGCCGCATTTCGACAATATAATTTTGCCGTTCCGTATTTCCCCGAACAAACATTTCCGGTACTGGGTGCAGATGGTTACGTAATATGCCCCTTCCAGGGAATAATCGTATTCCGGCAGGCGGATGGAACGCCTGCCCTGAGCATTGTCGAAGGGCCTGTGAAACCTGGGATTTTTGGTAGACATAATTAAACGGATCGTAAATACACATTACATAATCAAACAAAATATTACCCTGTAGGGGTAATTCATGAATTGCCCCTACAAAATAATTCGAAAACATATTCACCTCGGCAACATAAACAACACCGTGAAAAAATGACAGATGCTCCCGGCCAGCACGAACAGGTGCCAGATGGCGTGGTGGTATTTCAATTTTCTCCACAGGTAAAACACCGTCCCCAGCGTGTAAAACAACCCGCCCACCCCCAGGAACACCAGACTGACCGTGTTCAGGTTCTCCAGCACCGGTTTTATCACCACCACCACCAGCCAGCCCATGGCAATGTACAGCAGGGTGGATATGAACACGAATTTGTGCGTCCAGAAGGCTTTGCCCACTATGCCCAAAATAGCGATGCCCCACACCACGCCGAACACCGTCCAGCCCAGCCGGCCCCGCAGGGCGATCAGGGTGATGGGTGTGTAGGTTCCGGCTATCAGCAGAAAGATGGACGAGTGGTCGAAGACCCGGAACAGCCGCTTGGCCTTGCCGGCATAAAAGCTGTGATACAGGGTCGAAGACAAATAAAGCAGCACCAGCGTGGCGCCGTAGATGCTGAAGCTGACTATGTGCCAGGCGTTCCCGGACAGGCTGGCCATCACCACCAGCACCGCCAGGGCCGCCAGGGCCAGGCCCAGACCCACCCCGTGCAAGATGGCATTGGTGATCTCCTCGCCCGGAGTGTAGCGCTCGACCGAATCGGCGTCGGCGTCACGCGCTGTGGTAATTATTTTGAGCCAGCTCCCGATGGTAGTTCCCGTCATATTAAAAACCAATGCCTAAGCAAAAGTCATATGAGTTATTTTTTATCTTTAAATATTCATCACTGTAGGAATCTGTGAAATCCATATTATATCGAAACTCCAATATTGCTGTTACAGGCAAAATATGCTTTGTTTCGAGACCAATGCCAAAGGTGCCACCATAGACTGTTTTCTCGAACTGCTTATAGACCGGACTCCAGAAATCACGGTCGGATGAATAACTAATTAAATGGTCTATTCTTGAACCAAGTAATAGATATGGGCATACAATCGTAGTTGGTAATTCTGCCTTTAACAACAGTGGCATTGAAATATAGTTAACTTTACCATACAAGATAGATGAACTTAAAATATTCCCAACGGTATCGTAAAAACCAACTGGGGCGCCAACACCAACTTGACGGTAGTCAAGTTGAGTAATAACAGAAACAATTGGCAAATTGAGCCATTCGATAAACAATCCTGCATTTATGCATGTTTTTCTCTTCCATGGGATATCACTATTACTAATCCCGCCAAGAGGGGAATAATCAAATTTTTGAAATGCAGAAGTTACGGCAACTTTGAACCCATAACTTTTTACCAATTGGGCATTGACTGTACATGCAAACAAAAGTAGAACGACGGGCATTACAAGAAGCTTCTTTTGCATGACAATGGTCCTTTCGTTAATGAAAAATATCTGCGTGATCGGTGGTTATCCGCGCCCTTAAACGGTTTTGTTCATTCCAAAATATTTTCCCTCAGCAGTTCCTTTAGCACCTTCGACACTACCGAAACCTCATACCCCCTTCTGGCCAGGAACCCAGCCAGACGACGCTTGACGGCCTCGGCGTCAAGCTTGCGGTACAGCTTCATCTTTCTCCGGGCTAGGTCCAGGGCCGCCGGTAACTCGTCCGCGTTGCTTTTGTAATCAGAGATGGCCTGGTCCACTATCTCCCGGTCTATCCCCTTGGCAAAGAGCTCCTGACGCAGGCGGATAACCCCCATGGGCCTGAAATGCTGACGGTTCTCGATCCAGTCCCGGGCGAATTTCACGTCGTCCAAAAGGCCAATGGTTTCCAGGTCCAAGATAACCGCTTCGATCTCGGCCTTGTCTATGCCCTTCTTGGCCAGCTTGTCCCTGATCTCATGGACGCTGCGGGGCTTTAGCTCTATCAGCCGCAGGGCATATGCCTTGGGGTTTGATGTATACTCTTTGGAACTCATCCCGCTTCGGCTTTGCTCAGCACAAGCCTTGCTCCCCTTCTCTTTTAAAGAGAAGGGGCCGGGGGTTGAGTTCACTGCTTTCCTATACTTTCTAAACATCAAAGAGCTCCATCACCAGGCACAATTCACATTTCACCTTTCACAGTTCACTGGCCTCACTTCCCGTGCTTGGTCTTGATGATGGTCGTCCCGCCGGTGAAGACCCGGCCGGACCTGGTCTCGTCGTATTTGATGAAAATGTTCTCCGGGTCTATCTGCAGGTGCTTGGCCAGCTCCTCGGCGATGGTCAGCATGGCCGTCTCTATCTCGCTTTCGCTCTTGCCCTCAAAGGCCATCATGCTCACCAGCGGCGGATGGGTGTCGTAGGGCTGGACCCTGGCATGGGCCTCGCCTTCCAGGTAACAGCCGGGCTCGATGGTGGTCCAGGTGGCCCAGACCTGTTTGGGCTGTAGCCCCATCTTGTCGGCCAGGCGCACGCAGATCGTCTTCAGCGCCTCGGAGATGTTGACATCCAACTTTTGGGGGAGGGCCTTTATTTCGATGATGGGCATGATAGCTCCTCCGTTTTGTTTGGGAACGAGCTGATGCTATGCAATTTTGAAGAAAGACCTGTCCCTGATCCCCACTTCGTTCAGTAGGTCCTCTATCTTGTCATAATGCATCGCGTTCTCTGTGACCAGTCTGTTCTGGACTTCGTCCTTGGAGGCCAGCCCTTCGCGGATCAGCCGGGCATATAGCTCCTGACGCTCGGTCATCCCGATGGTCTTCTGGTACATCAGGTCCCGCAGGTGCGAGACCCGGCAGTCAAAACGCCAGTTGTTGCCTTTCTCCCTCGGGCTTTGCCAGCCCAGTTCGTTCTGGATCCGGGCCATGACTTCAGATTCGTTCCAGGGCAGGTAAAAGAACAGGTCGGCCATTTCGATGCCGCGGCCGTAGATCCTGGTACCCAAAGCATAGGGGCTGCCGAAGAAATGCCCCTTGATCATCACCGGCAGGGTTTGGGGCGAAAAGTAGGAAAGGTTCTTGGCCGCTTCCTTGACTATTCCTCCGAGGTTCTTGAGATAAACGTTCCTGATGTCCTCATCGGGACTGACCCCCAGCAGCCGGCGTTTGAACGAGACCTCCTCATACGGATTGCGCCCGGTGACTATGCAGTGGATGTCGTGTTTCTTGGCGATCCGCATGATCGGCAGCCACATGTTGTGGCAGGCGCTGCAGATGATGGGAACCAGCGCCGCCGACGGCCTTTTGAGCCAGGCCTCCAGGTTCTTCTTGAGTGTCATTTGGTGCAAACCCTGCTTTAGACCGAAGCTCACCAGTTCCACTCCCAGTTTTTCGGTGGCCTGCCTGATGTTCCGGACGGCTTCGGGCGCGGTGAACGGGTTCTGGTAGTTTACCGCCAGGACATTGAGTCCGTAGTCGCGGGACATCTTCAGCAGGGCAAAGGTGCTGTCGCGGCCTCCGCTCAATGGAACCAGGCACTGGTACCTGCCGCCCCGGCGGCTCTGGCGGTCAAGGATCCTTAGCAGGGCCTCCTCGCCGTTAAGCCCGGTCTTCTTGTATGTCCGGCAGTAGTTGCAGATCCCGGAAACATCGAAACTGATTCCCGGAGCGCTCTCCGGCAAAAGACACTGTACGCAGTTTTTCAATTTTCCTATTTTTAGTGTTCAAACAGAATTACTGTGATCCGCCAAGTTTTATATTTTTGATTTTTGATTTTTTATTTGTTTCTCCCCCGCTTGCCCTTTTCCTTCTCCTCTTCCTTGGCCGGCTCCCGGGCTTCCCTGGGGCCTTCAGACTTGCCGGCTTGGGCGATCCCCAGCTTGGCCTTGACCTCCTTGTCCAGGTCGGCCAGCAGGTCGGCGTTGGTCTTCAGCATCTCGCGCACGTTCTCCCGGCCCTGTCCCAGCCGCTCGCCCTTGAAGGAGAACCAGGTGCCGCTCTTCTCGATGATGTTGTTCTCCACCGCCAGGTCCAGCAGGTCGCCGATGTAGCTGATGCCCTGGCCGAAGATGATCTCGAACTCGGCGTTGCGGAAGGGCGAGGCCACCTTGTTCTTAAGCACCTTGACCCGCACCCGGTTGCCGATGTTTACCTCTCCCTGCTTGATGGCTTCGATCCGCCGGATGTCCATCCGCACCGAGGCGTGGAACTTTAGGGCCAGCCCGCCGGGGGTGGTCTCGGGGTTGCCGAACATCACCCCGATCTTCATCCGGATCTGGTTGATGAAGATGATGCAGGTCTTGGAGCGGTTGGCCACCGCCGTGATCTTGCGCAAGGCCTGGGACATCAGCCGGGCCTGCAGGCCCATGTGGCTGTCGCCCATGTCGCCCTCGATCTCGGCCTTGGGCACCAACGCCGCCACCGAGTCAATGACTATCACGTCCATGGCGTTGGAGCGGATCAGGGTCTCGGTGATCTCCAAAGCCTCCTCGCCGGTGTCGGGCTGGGCCACCAGAAGATTGTCGATGTCCACCCCCAGGGCCCGGGCGTACTTGGGGTCCATGGCGTGCTCGGCGTCTATGTAGGCGGCGGTGCCGCCCAGCTTTTGGGCCTGGGCCACTATGGACAGGGCCAGGGTGGTCTTGCCCGAAGCCTCCGGGCCGTATATCTCCACTATCCTGCCCCTGGGCACACCGCCCACTCCCAGGGCCGCATCCAGCGAGATGGACCCGGTGGGGATCACCTCCACCGGAACGATCGCCGAATTGGAGCCCAGTTTCATTATCGAGCCTTTGCCGAACTGCTTTTCTATCTGGGAAAGAGCCAGATCCAAAGCCTTTGATTTTTCCGCCGCTGTGTCTG
Source organism: bacterium UBP2_UBA5202 (assembly GCA_002412795.1). GTDB lineage: Bacteria > Edwardsbacteria > AC1 > AC1 > EtOH8 > UBA5202. The sequence goes on from DHVS01000041.1 coordinate 115,215, forward strand.
CCATTGGTTTGTCCTCCGTGTAAACAATAATTTAATTTGTTGTTATATAAATAGTTATGGATTTTAATTCTACCAATTTTTCCTCTGGTTGTCAATTCGTATATGCACTTATTTGAATGGCCACAAAAAGCACAAAAAACACATAATTCAAGCCCTTTCAAAGTGCAAGTTTTTTAAATTGAACCTTTTGTGCGCCAAAATTTATGATTTAACCATGGCGATGACCTGTGGCTCTTAGATATCCGAATAGCTGTGCCATGTGTTCATCAACTATCGCTTTGCCTGCTTTCAGTTCAACAACTAGTTCTGATTCAATTATCAGGTCGGCAAAATATTCACCCAAAATCGTTCCATCAGCATCGTAAACTTTAAGCGGGATCTGTTGTTCAACTTTTAATCCTGCTTTGCGAAAGCGGTGTGCTAAACCGTTTTCGTATACCTTTTCCAGATGACCGGATATTAAGAATGTGTGAAGGTCAAAAGCAATCTGCCTGATAGTATCGCACATCCTAAGTATTTCGTTGTCCCCCATTTTTGTGCCCTTTGTGCTTTTTGTGGTTAATTAAAAACTGTTAGTTTGTAATTTACCACCCAGGCCCGACAATTTCTAGCCTTTTGTCCTGCGGTATCCCCCGGTGAACAGACAATCCAGGAACGGAGTGAACAGGCTGGCGGTCAGCGCCGGGAATATCAGACCCTGGTACAGCAGGCCTTTCATTGCAAACAGCGCAAAGACCGTCCCGGTCAAAAGCCCGTAGAGCGTCTGCCCCCGGCCGGTCAGCGGCGTACAGTTATTGTCAGCTGCCAGGATCCCGGACAGGAAAAGCAGGGCCTGCAACCCGGTCAGGTCGATCGTTCCCAGCGGCGGGACGCCGGTCATTTGGCTGGCCAGTGATAACACCGCACCGGCCGACAGCAATGAAAGCAGCAGGATCCTGACCTTGTAGAGCCTCCCGGTCAGCAAAAGGAGCATGCCCAGGCTGAAGATCAATGGCAGCCAGCCGGTCATGAAGTAAAAATTCCCCCTGGCCCAGCCTCCGCTGTTGACGGACCAGTGATAGACCGGAGCCAGGCCTTCCGGGGCGGCCAGCACGAACAACGCAAATGCCAGGGCCATGAAATTCACCGGAGCCAGCCGGTCCTTTTCCGAGAGCAGGACTCTGGCGCCCGAGATAACGATCCCGGCCAAAAGCGGATAATACCAATCAATTCCGGCAGGCATCAGCAGGGCTATTATGGAAGCGGTGAAAAAAGCCTCGGCCAGGTCCAGGAAATTGCGGCGCCATTTTTTTACGATCAGCGGCAGGATCACTGAGCCGGCCAGCCCGGCCAGCAGGGCATACAGGAATCCTGTCCCGAAAAGATAGAGGGCGGAGAATACCAGGGGGGCTATGGCCGCCAGCCTGCGGATATTCAACTGTTTCAGCCGATAGCGGCTGGCGATATGGGGAGGCAGGGAAACGTTCAGCATCACAGTTTGCCCTCCAGTATCATTTTTCCCACTTTTATCTGGTGCGACAGCAGCAGCCCGCTGGGGCAGATAAAGGTGCAAAGACCGCATTCCAGGCAGTTCTCCGGTTTTTGCCGGACCAGTTCCTGGGTCTGTCCGTCGCGGACCAGGGGAAAGATCCTGGCCGGGGCCAGCCCCGCCGGGCAGATGGCCAGGCACTGCCCGCAGTTGATGCAGGGATGATTTTCTTTTAGCGGCGGATTACGGTAGAACATCAGCCCGGAAGTGTTCCGGTCCACCGGCAGCTGGATGCTGTAATGACAGGTCCCGCTCAGCAGGCCGCCGGCTATCATCTTCAGATTGGAGTAATCCTGGGGCCTTAAGTTTAGAGTTTCGGCGGCGCTGGCTCCGATGTAAACCTCGGCCAGGCTTTTTTTCCCCTTGGTGTCGTCGCACAGGGTGCAGAACTTGGTGGCCAGCGGCTGGCCCAGCACCACCGCCCGCCGGACGTTCAGCAGGGCCTCCATCCCGTAAATGGCCGCTGATTGGCTCCGATAGACAGTCTGCCTGATAAGTTTTCCGTTTTGCTGGGGGTATTTCGGCTCGACCTTTTCGATGGAGATGTTGACCGCGCTGGCCAACAGAGATTTAAGATCAGCAATAAGCTTTTTCATCCGCGACGAAAGCACCAGCCTGGCCCGGGTGGAGCCGTGTATCTGCATCACGATCCGCATGCCTTCGATCAATTGCTCCGGCCGTTCCTTAAGCAGCCGGACATTGGTTGAAAGCGGCGGTTCCAGGTCCAGCCCGTCGAAGATCAGATATTTCTCCAGGCCATCATTGCGCAGATCGGCCACCCCGGCCTTAAAGACCCGGCCGGCCAGCTCGGCCTGGGAAAGTTTCCAGAACCGGGGGCAGGGTTCGAAGGCCGGCTCCCGGGCGGGCTGCTCCGGCCCGGTCTCGATGAACACCGTGGTCCGGGGGAAATCGAAGGACTTGGGCCGGGCCACCAGGTCCGGGTAATCCTCTACGCTGGTTACCCTGCCGGCCAGCCCGGTGAACACCGGCAGGCCGGTATGATCAAAGCCCACCTGGGCGTTGGCCTTGAGCTGGTCGCCCTTGGCCACGACTGCCCGCCCCCCGTGCCATAATGTGATGGCCAGAGACTTGGGGGCCGTCAGGGCCTCGATCGGCTGGTCGAAGATGAAATTATTGTGCGGCCAGGCCCGGCCACCTTTGATGCTTTTGATCATGGATTCTATATCTATTTTGACTAATGTACTGGACTTTGGCAAAATCAGGCA